>NZ_JCAFVJ010000028.1:0-5804 GCF_059372295.1 Stenotrophomonas sp. YJH_SMC_33 | reverse complement strand
CTGTGGCGACGAGCAACGGCTTTGACTGATGTGGAGGTCTTGCAGGCCTCTTTGGCGACCTGCAGTTTGAAACGAGCGTCGTATCTGTGCATGTATTCCTCGGGGTTGGATCTGGCGTCCAACTCCCGGGGGTCACTTCACCCTGGGGGCTCGATGGCGCCATCCATGGCGCCAACGGTCCTGCCCACCCACACCGCCCCACCTCTGACAATTTCACGCGGCTGTTGGTGGGTGCCGACCGTTGGTCGGCACATCTGTCAGATATCGAAGTTCATCTATCGAAATTCATCTGGGGTCAGAGCCCGTTGCGCAGCAACGGGATCCGACCCCGTGCTCCGACAGATCGCGGCGATCTGTCGAAGGCGGGGTGGGTCCGGTTGAGGGGGCGTGAGCGCCATGGATGGCGCGACCGAGGCTACATGGACGTATTTACGCCGTCCCCCTCAACCGGACCCACCGCGCCTCCCCACAGGAAACCAGCTTCTGCCATTGCTTCGGCTCTGGCCTCTGCAGGTGCAGGGCTGCAAGCCCTGCAATCCCAAACCACTCAGTACAGCGTGCGCTCCGGCGCTCCGGCCGGCGGCGGGGTGTACTGGTACAGCCAGGTCTCGGTGAGGGTCTTGCCACCACTGCGCAGGAACAGGCGGATGTCGATCTGCTCGGTACTGCCTTCCGGCGGCACCAGGTCGAACATCGCGCGGTAGCCGTTGATCTCGCGCAGCGGCCGCGCCGACACGATCTCGACCCGGCCCCGGCTGGCTTCCACCACCGCCTCGACCTCGCCCTTGTCGATCAGCCTGGCCAGTTCGCCACCTTCGAAGTCCACCGCGAAGCGCCAGCTGAAGTACTCGCGCTTCTTGCCGACCACACCGCCCAGGCCGGTGCGGCTGGCCACGCAGTGCGCCATCGGCGGCCGTGCCGGCGGCTCGGCGCCCCAGTACAGGCGGTAACCGACCAGCAGCTCCTGGCCCGGCTGCGGCTTTTCCTTGGGATTCCAGAACGCCACGATGTTGTCGAAGGTCTCGTCCACGGTGGGGATCTCCACCAGCTGCACCGAGCCCTCGCCCCATTCGCCCTTCGGCTCCACCCACAGGCACGGCCGCTTCTCGTAGAACACGCCGTCATCCTGATAGTGGTCGAAGTTGCGGTCGCGCTGCAGCAGGCCGAAACCGCGCGGGTTGCGGTCCACGAACATGTTGAAGCGCAGGTTGCGCGGGTTCAGCAGCGGGCGCCAGATCCATTCGCCGGCACCGGTCCACAGCGACAGGCCGTCGGTATCGTGGATCTCCGGGCGCCAGTCCCAGCCCATGCGGCGGTCGTTCTCGCCCACCTGGTACATGCTGGTGCACGGCGCGATGCCCAACCGCTCGATCGCCTTGCGCGGGTACAGCGCGCTGTCGATGTCCATCAGCAGCACGTCACCGTTGGTGATCGCGAAGCGATAGGCACCGGCCACGCTGGGCGAATCCAGCAGGCCGTAGACCACGATCGTGTCCGAATCAGCCGACGGCTGTTCCAGGTAGTAGGCGATGAAATCCGGGAATTCCTCCGGCTTGCCCATGCCGGTATCGATCGCCAGGCCACGCGCGGACTGGCCGTACTGACCCTCCTTGCCGACCGCGCGGAAGTAACTGGCGCCGAGGAAGGCGGCGAAATCGCGGTCGGTGTCCTTGCGGGTGTTCAAGCGGAAACCGGCGAACCCCAGGTCGGCCGGCAGCTCGCCGTCCTTGATGCCGCTCTTGCCGTAGTTGAATGCCGCGCCGTCATAGGCCAGCTCCTGCGCCTTGCCGTCGACCACGTCGAACATGCGCACCGGCGAATGGAAGTACAGGCCCAGATGGAAGAACTTGGCCTGGAACTTGCCTGGCTGGTCAGCCCACAGCGCATGGTCCTGGCGGTAACCGATCGACTGGTACTGGTCCCAGTCCAAGCCTTCCAGGCGGCCCGGCAGCACCCGCTTGTGGCTCTTGTAGGGCGCCTGTGCCAGCGCGCGCGCCTGGCCCTTGAGGGTAGCGAAGTCGAACGGCTGCGGCTGGCCGAGGCGGCGCAGGCCCATCTGGCCGCTCCTGCTGGCCGCGCACGCGGGCAGGGACGGCAGGCCGAATGCTGCCAGGGCGAGGGAGGCATTGCGGATGAAGTCGCGTCGTTGCATGCAGGCGCGTCAGGTACGAAGGGAAGGTCGGCCATGATAGGCAGACAAACGTTAACGGGCAGCGGAGACGTCTCCTGCCCGTTCAGCTGCCGCTGGCCGCCCGGCTCAGCGCTGGCAGTGGTTGCACCAGACGCTGGCGCGCTGGCCGATGGTGGCGTGCTTCAGCGCGCGGCCACAGTTCGGGCATGGCAGGCCGTCGCGGCCGTACACCAGCAGTTCCTGCTCGAAGTAGCCCGGTGCGCCGTCAGGGCTGATGAAATCGCGCAGCGTGGTGCCGCCCCGGGTGATCGCATAGCCGAGGATTTCCTTCACCGCCCCGGCCAGCCGCTGGTAGCGTTCGCGCGAGATCTTGCCCGCCTCGCGCAGCGGGCTGATGCCGGCCTTGAACAGGCTCTCGGCGGCATAGATGTTGCCGACGCCCACCACCACCGCCTGGTCCATCAGGAAGGTCTTCACCGGCGCACTGCGGCCCCGGCTGCGGGCGAACAGGTAGTCGCCGTCAAACACGTCGTCCAGCGGTTCCGGGCCCAGCCCCTGCAGCAGCGGGTGGACTTCGCCGGCCGGCTGCCAGAGCAGGCTGCCGAAGCGGCGCGGGTCGTTGAAGCGCAGCAGGCGGCCGTTGTCCAGGCTGATGTCGACGTGGTCGTGGGCGCGCAGCGGGGTATCGCCAGGCAGCACGCGCAGGCTGCCGGACATGCCCAGGTGCAGCACCGCGCTGCCGACGGCGGTGTCCAGCAGCAGGTACTTGGCGCGGCGACGGATCTCCTCGATGCGCTGGCCCGGCAGCAGCTCGGCCACTTCCGGCGGAATCGGCCAGCGCAGGTCGGCGCGGCGCAGGATCACGCCATGCACGCGACGACCCTGCAGGTGCGGCGCCAGGCCGCGGCGGGTGGTTTCTACTTCGGGCAGTTCGGGCATGGGGTGATTCTACGCCCGCTCAACGCGGCGGCGCGGACAGCTCACGGGCGTCGAGGAAGCCATCACCGTTGGCATCCTGCTTGTGGAAGCGCTGCACGATCACCTGCCGCTGCTGCTCGCGGCTGATCGCCCTGCCCTTGCCACCGGGCAGCTCCTCGGCCGTCAGCACACCATCACCGTTGCGGTCCATGCGGTCGAAGGCATACAGCATCCACTGCACGTACTCGGATTCACTCACCCGGCCGTCGCCATCGCTGTCCATCCGCTGCAGATAGCTGGCGGTATCGGTGACCTGGGCCAGCGCCGCACCCGGCAGCAGCGCCGCCAGCAGTAGTCGGTACCTTGCCCTCACGCGCCCACCAGGCTGTAGCCCTTCAATCGCGCGGCGTAGGCCTGCAGCGCGGCAATGCCACTTTCCTCGGCCTCGCGGCACCAGGCCTGCAGCTGATGCAGGCGCTCGGCCGCATCGTGGCCGCGCGCTTCCAGCAGCGCGGCCAGGCGCCCCCGGTACTCGACCAGGGTGCGGATGCGCGGGCGCTGTGCCACCCAGGCGCTGAGCTGGGCACGACTGTCCGGCTTCAACCAGCGACCGTCGTTGACCAGGCCACGGCGCAGCCGGCGCGGCAGCAGGCGGCGCAGCTTGGCCCCGGCCTGTGCCGCTTCCTCGCGCAGGGCCGGCATGAACACGTTGCGCTGGTAGTCGGTCATCGCCTGGAAGCGGTGCGACAGCAGCGCCTTAAGGGTCTCGGCATCGGGCACGGCGATGTTCGGGCGTACGTCCATGGCCGGTGCCACCCGCAGCACCTTGGCCAGGCGCAGCGCCTGCAGCAGGCGGATCGCACTCCAGCCGATGTCGAATTCCCAGCGCCGCATCGCAAAGCGCGCCGAGCTGGGGAAGGCATGGTGGTTGTTGTGCAGCTCCTCGCCACCGATCCAGAACCCCCACGGCGTCAGGTTCGTGGAGGTATCGGCGGACTCGTAGTTGCGGTAGCCCCACCAGTGGCCCAGGCCATTGACCACGCCGGCTGCCCAGAACGGGATCCACGCCATCTGGATCGCCCACAGGGCCACGCCGGGCAGGCCGAACAGCACGCTGTTGATTGCCAGCAGCAGCACCGGGCCCAGCGTGGCGTGCGGTGTGTACAGGTGGCGCTCGATCGCATCGTCCGGGGTGCCGCGCCCGTACTGCTCAATGTCCGCGCGCATACCACGCGCTTCCCGATACAGCTCCACGCCGTGCCAGAACACCCTGCCGATGCCGCGGGTGACCGGGCTGTGCGGATCGTCCTCGGTCTCGACCTTGGCGTGGTGCTTGCGGTGGATGGCCACCCATTCCCGGGTGATCATCGAGGTGGTCAACCACAGCCAGAAGCGGAACAGGTGGGCCAGCGCCGGGTGGAAGTCGACCCCGCGATGGGCCTGGCTGCGATGCAGGTACAGGGTCACCGAGAAGATGGTGATCTGGGTGAAGACCAGCAGCACGGCCAGCATGGCCCACCACCCCAGGCCGAGAACACCACCGGTCAACAGGGACATCAGGGCATCAGGCATGGCAGCTCTCCGGATCCACGCGGGGATGGCAGACATGATGGGCGCTTGCGTTGCAAACTGCATCCCTGCGGCGGTGCTTGGCATCGCCATCCGTGGCACCGTTCACAGTTGGGGACCTGAGTTGTCGAGCCTTGATCCACGCGCCAGCCGCATTTCCGCCGCCCCGCCCGTCGCGGAGCTGCCCCCCTTGATCGAACTGGACCGCGCCACCGTGGTGCGTGGCCAGGTGAAGGTGCTTCATGGGCTCAGCCTGCGCATCGCGCAGGGCCAGCACACCGCCCTGCTCGGCCCCAACGGCTGTGGCAAATCGACCTTCATCAAGCTGATCACCCGCGAGCTGTACCCGCTGGCGCAGGTCGACGGCTCCGTCGCGGTGAGGGTGCTGGGCCAGAACCGCTGGCAGGTGGACCGGCTGCGCTCGCAGCTGGGCATCGTCACCGGCGACCTCAGCAGCAACCTGGCCGACATGCCGGGGCTGACCGTGGAACAGGCGGTGCTGTCCGGCTTCTTCGCCAGCTACGTGGTGCCCGGCTTCCGCGAGGTGACCGCCGACATGCGCGCACGTGTCGGCGAGACACTGGCGATGACCGGCGCGCTGTCCCTGCGTGAACGTGCCTACGCCGAGCTGTCGGCCGGCGAAACCCGCCGCGTGCTGATCGCGCGCGCGCTGGTCAACCGGCCGCAGGCGCTGCTGCTGGACGAACCCTCCACCGGGCTGGACCTGGTCGCCCGCGAGCAGCTGGTGGCGACCATGCGCGTGCTGGCCCAGCAGGGCATCACCCTGGTGCTGGTGACCCACCACATCGAAGAGATCATTCCCGAGATCGAACGCGTGGTGCTGCTGCGTGACGGCCGCGTACTGGCTGACGGTACCCGCGCCGAGCTGCTGCGCAACGAACCGCTGTCGGCGGTGTTCGGTGGCGCGATCACGGTATGCGAGCAGGAAGGCCGGCTGACCGCGTACGCGGGATAATCGACATGCCACTGTAGAGCCGAGCCTATGCTCGGCTGCTTCTGGCCGCGGGGAACGGCAGCCGAGCATAGGCTTGTATGTTCCTCCCGGCTCCTACGCGGTATGTAGGAGCCAGGGTGGAGGGACCGTCAACATGATATCTGCGGATAGCAGCCGACAGACGAGCCGAGCGATCCCCATCCCGCACCTTAACGTCGATAAAGGATCTAG
>NZ_JCAFVJ010000027.1:0-7861 GCF_059372295.1 Stenotrophomonas sp. YJH_SMC_33 | reverse complement strand
GGTACGGAGTCAACCAGGCCGGTAGGTACCGACCGTTGGTCGGTACGGAGTCAACCAGGCCGGTAGGTACCGACCGTTGGTCGGTACGGAGTCAACCAGGCCGGTAGGTACCGACCGTTGGTCGGTACGGAGTCAACCAGGTCGGTAGGTACCGACCGTTGGTCGGTACGGAGAATGATTGGAAAAGCAGCGCCCATGTCGCTGTTTCCCCAATCACTTTCACCCCAGAGAGCTGTCACCCATGGGTATCAAATGCGGCATCGTCGGCCTGCCCAACGTCGGCAAGTCGACCCTGTTCAATGCGCTGACCAAGGCGGGCATCGCCGCGGCGAACTTCCCGTTCTGCACCATCGAGCCGAACGTCGGCATCGTGCCGGTGCCGGACCCGCGCCTGAACGAGCTGGCGGGCATCATCAACCCGCAGAAGGTCATCCCGACCGCGGTCGAGTTCGTCGACATCGCCGGCCTGGTCGCCGGTGCCGCCAGCGGTGAAGGCCTGGGCAACAAGTTCCTGGCGCACATCCGCGAAGTCGATGCCATCACCCACGTGGTGCGCTGCTTCGAGCACGGTGACATCGTGCACGTCGCCGGCAAGGTCGACCCGATCTCGGACATCGAAACCATCGATACCGAGCTGGCGCTGGCCGACCTGGACAGCGTCGAGAAGGCGCTGAACCGTGCCGAGCGTGCAGCCAAGGGCGGCGACAAGGACGCAGCGGCGCGCAAGCCGGTGCTGGCCAAGCTGCAGGCGGCACTGTCCGACGGCAAGGCTGGTCGTTCGGTCGGCCTGGATGATGAAGAAAAGGCGCTGGTACGCGACCTGTTCCTGCTGACCCTGAAGCCGGTGATGTACATCGCCAACGTGCTGGAAGACGGTTTCGAGAACAACCCGCACCTGGAAGCTGTGCGCGCGCATGCCGCCGCAGAAGGCGCGCAGGTGGTGCCGGTGTCGGCCGCGATCGAGGAAGAGCTGTCCCAGCTCGACGACGAAGACCGCGATACCTTCCTGGCCGACCTGGGCCTGAGCGAGCCGGGCCTGAACCGCGTGATCAACGCGGCCTACAGCCTGCTGGGCCTGCAGACCTACTTCACCGCAGGCGTGAAGGAAGTCCGCGCGTGGACGGTGCGCAAGGGTGCCACCGCCCCGCAGGCTGCCGCGGTCATCCACACAGACTTCGAGAAGGGCTTCATCCGCGCCGAAACCATCGCGTATGACGACTTCATCAAGTACAAGGGCGAAGCCGGCGCCAAGGAAGCCGGTCGCCTGCGCCTGGAAGGCAAGGAATACCGCGTGCAGGAAGGCGACATCCTGCACTTCCGCTTCAACGTCTGATCCAGCGGCATCGGATCAACCCCGGACGCCCCGCCTCGTGCGGGGCGTTCGCGTTTCTGAATATGGATAAAAAATCACCACGCTTCGAAACGCCTGCGCTGCAATGCTCGCACCCACTTGTCCACACCAAGTTCCCATCGCTTTCCACGCCGCATGTGGAAAACCGGCGAAGCCGATGTAGAGCCGAGCCCATGCTCGGCTGATGCCAGCCGGAGCCGAGCGTGGGCTCGGCTCTACAAGGGGCTCGCCCGCGCGACCTGGACAGATTTTCACCACGCTTCGAAACGCCTGCGCTGCAATGCTCGCACCCACTTGTCCACACCAAGTTCCCATCGCTTTCCACGCGTGGTGTGGAAAACAACGGGAGGCGTGGATAAAAAATAACCACGCCCGGAAATGCCTGCATCGCAACGCTCGAACCCACTTGTCCACATCAAGTTCCCATCACTCTCCACGCATTGTGTGGAAAACCCCGGTGGCCCACTGATAGCCGCCCACCTTGGTGGGCGCGCGGCGAGACAGTGCCCGCCAAGGTGGGCATCTACCAGAGCGCAAATGACAAGGCCCGCCAATGGCGGGCCTTGTCGTCCACGTCCTGCAAGGCGGCGCGCCTTACAGCGCGGTGCCGCCAAACTTGTGGGTGTACTGCAGGTTGATGGTGCGGCCGACGCTGTCGAACCAGGACACGTCGTAGTACGGGTACGCGGTATACGTGGTGTCCTTCGGCGGCATCTTGTTGAACACATTGACCACCGACAGCGACAGGCGCGAGTGGTCGTCGAAGCGGTACTGCACCGAGGCGTTGTAGCGGTAGGTCGCCTTCACGTACGGGCTGTCGCCGCTGTCCCAGTCGAACGACTGGTCGTAGCTGTCCGAAGTTGGCAGCTTGCCCAGGCGCGAGCCATAGACCGTCGCCGACCACGCGTCCTTCTCCCAGGTCACGCTCAGGCTGGTCTTGGTACGCGGGATGTCGAATCCGCTGTTGACCGCGAACTGGTCCAGGGTCGGGTCACCGGGGTAGCGCTGGAAATCGTGCTTCTTCACCCAGGTGTGGGTGCCGTTGAGGATGAAATCGCCGATGCCGGTCTGCATGCGGTAGCGCAGGCCGACGTCGATACCGGAGGTCGATTCGCGGGCGACGTTGATCGGAGCGACGCGCACGCCGTATAGGCGGCCATCACCGGTGCGGGTGATGCGGTCGAGCGCGTCCACGCAGGTCGGCGAGTTGATGTCGGCAGTACCCAGGCGGCAGTTGGCTTCGTTGGCCAGGAGCGTGCGAACGTCCATGTCCTGCACCTGCTTGCGCATGTCGATGTCAAACCAGTCCACGGACAGGTCCAGGCCGATCGCCGGCGACCAGACGAAGCCTGCACTCCACGAGGTGCTGGTTTCCGGGTCGAGCTGGCGGTTGCCGGTGCGGCTGCGGATCAGGTTGCGCTCGTAGTCGGAACAGTCGCTAGCGCCATCGGCGCGGCAGCTGTACAGGTCTTCGGCGGTGGTCTCGTCGTTGCCCGGTCCGGCGAACACGTAGTGCAGGTCCGGCGCGCGGAACGCGGTGCCATACGAACCGCGCACCAGCAGCGTGTCGATCGGGCGCCATTCCAGACCGCCGCTCCAGGTCGCCTTGCCGATGGTGTGGCCGGAATAGCGGTACTGGTCGTAGCGGCCGGCCACGCTCAGGTTGACCGTGTCGTGCAGCGGCATGCGCAGCTCGGCGGCGGTCGCCCAGCGGTTGCGCGAGCCCTGGCCGTCCGAATCCTTCCAGCTGTAGTAGTAGTACTGGGTGGCCAGCGGATCGGGATTCAGCGCATAGGCCTGCTGGCCCACTTCCACGGTCGCGGCGAACCCGGCATCACCGCCCGGCAGGCCGAACAGCGCGGAATTGGTCAGCGTGAATGCAGCCGTCTCGGTGCGCGACTTCGGCGAATAGGTAGTGCGTGCGGCAATCGAATCGTACTCGGCGCGGGTCAGCGGCCGGTACAGCCGCGACGGGTCGGCATTGAAAATCGGGAATACGTTGCCTTCGTCATCGGTGTAATCGCCCAGCTGCGGGCCCAGGAACAGGTCATTGGCCCTCGCGGCGATGATCTTCGCCCAGCTGATCCGCGACTGGTATTGCGAGTGGCTCAGTGCGGCCTCGTAGTCCCAGTTGCCGGTCAGATTGCCCTTGAAGCCAGTGGTCACGCTGAAGGTCTTCTGCGTGCTGCGCACCATGCCGTTGCGCAGGCCGCCCATTTCCTCCGGCGAAAACTGGCGGTTCCAGGCTTCGATCTGTTGATCGGCCTCCGTGCTGGCAATGTTTCTGAAATAGCCCGCCTCATTGCCGTCGGCGCCCATGTGGCCCCAGTTGGTGACGTCGCGCATCAGCGACATCGTGTGATAGCCCAGCTGCACATCGGCAAACCACTGCTGGCCGTTGTCGAAGTCGTAGCTGAGCGAAGCGTACCCGTTGGCGCCACGGCGCTTGCTGAGGATGGTGCCGTAGCCGATCGACGTGTCACTGCCGCAGTACCAGCCTGAGCGTGGACGGTAGGCGTGATAGGTGCTGCCCTGGTTCTGCCCGGCCAGCGCTTCACAGGTGGTCGTTCCCGGATCCAGGTAGGCGTCGTCACCGTCCGTACGCAGATAGGCGCGACGAGCGGCACGCGCACGCTCAGTCGGCGCATCCTGGGTCGAATCCTGGATGTCGCGCTCATAGGCCCACAGCGGGGTCTGCGACTGCAGCTCGACGCTGTACACGGCGTTGAAGTTGCCGCGGCTGAAGCCGCTGGCCAGGCTCATGTCGAACGACTCGCCACCGCCTTCGCTGGTGGTGCCCATGCGCATGTCGATCGTGGTGCCGTCGGCCTTTTTCTTCAGGATGAAGTTGACCACGCCTGCGATCGCGTCCGAGCCGTAGATGGCCGAGGCACTGCCGGTCAGCACTTCGATGCGCTCGATCATCCCCAGCGGGATGTTGGAGACGTCGGTGAAGTTGCTGCGGCCCTTGAACGGCATCGGGAAGTCGGCGATGCGGCGGCCATTGACCAGCACCAGCGTGTGGTTCGGGCCGAGGCCGCGCAGGTCCACCTGCTGGGCGCCGGGCGAGAAGTCGGCGCCGCTGGAAGACTGCTGGCTCTGCGTCTCACCGCCGTTCTGGGTCATTGCACGCAGCACGTCCGGCACGCTGGTGAAGCCGCTGGAGCGGATCTGTTCGGCGTTGATCACCGTGATCGGGGCGGGGCCTTCCACCTGGGCGCGCGGAATGCGCGAGCCGGTGACCTGCACCGCGTCCAGTTGTTGCACCGAAGAGGAAGCCGGTGCCTGGGCCGCCGCGGAAGCAGCCACGCCCATCAACGCCAGCTGGATCGACCACGCCATCGCCTGTCTACGCATGAGGAATTCTCGGAAATGAAGCCGGCCCGCAGAGGAGGGGCCCTGTCCCCCATTCAGATTTCCGGAACGGGCGCGCGCATTTAACGCCTTTTTCATGTCCTTGACTACTGGGTCCCTATCTGGCAAAGAGTGGAAACGCTTGCAAGTCGATTTTGTTCAGGGAGATCAAGATGCGACGCCTCCATCGGACCGTGCGTGCCCCCTTCGCCTGGCTGGCGCTGTTGGTCTTGGCCGTGCCGTTGGTCGCCCTTGCGCAGGACCTGCAGGGCCCGGGCTTCGCCTACTACGAAGCCGGCGATCTCGACGCGCCCCGGCCCGGTCCGCGCGCACCGGCCATGATGCTGATGGGCGGTGGCGAATGGGTGCCGGAGGCCTTCCACTGGTGGCTGAAGCAGGCTGGCAATGGCCGCGTGCTGATCCTGCGCGCTTCTGGCAGTGATGAGCTGCAGGACCGCCTGTACCGCGAGATCGGCGGTACCACCGCAGTGCAGACGCTGGTCTTCGACAGCCGCCGCGGCGCCGACGATCCGGCCGTGCTGCGCGTGGTTGCCGCCGCCGATGCCATCTTCATTGCCGGTGGTGACCAGTCGCGCTACATCCGCTTCTGGAAGGGCACTGCGCTCAACCGCGCGCTGAATGCCCATGTGCGCGCTGGCAAGCCGATTGCCGGTACCAGTGCGGGGCTCGCCATCCTCGGTGGCTATGCCTACGGCGCGATGGACGGCGGCAGCATCACCTCCGCCGGTGCGCTGGCCGACCCGATGGGCAGTGCGGTGACCATGGACAGTGGCTTCCTGCAGATGCCCTACCTGCAGCGCGTGGTCACCGACACCCACTTCGACAAGCGCGACCGGCTCGGTCGCCTGATCGTGTTCGTGGCGCGCGCCGCCCAGGACAGTGGCGACCCCGGCATCGTCGGCATCGGCGTCGACGAGGACACCGCCCTGTGCGTGGAGCCCGATGGCCAGGCGCAGGTCTACAGTGCTGACGGCGAGGGCAAGGTCTGGGTGGTCAGCCCCGGCCGCGATGCCGACCGCCTGGTCGAAGGTGAGCCGCTGCGCTTCCACGCGGTGCCGGTAACGGTGGTCGCCAGCGGCAGCCGCATGCGCCTGGATGACTTCCAGGCCGAGGCCGACTACCAGGCCGTGGCCGACGTCAGCGATGGCGAGATCGAAATCATCCGCCAGTGACCCGGCGATCCTGTGGCCACGCATGGGATGCTGTAGAGCCGAGCCCGCGCTCGGCTGCTCTTCAATCGAGGCATCAGCCGAGCATGGGCTCGGCTCTACGATGATGCCTCCCTTGCCCACCTGCTGGAGACGTATCCGATGAAACTGCGCCTGGCGCTGTCTATGCTGCTGTCCCTGCCCATGCTTGCCCAGGCCGCACCGGCCGCTTCACCGCTGCTGGTCATCCACGGCGGCGCCGGCGTCGAGCGCAAGGACCTGTCGCCGGCCGAGGAAAAGGCCGCACGTGACGCGCTGCGGGCAGCACTGCTGAAGGGTCATGCGGAACTGGTGGCCGGTCGCCCTGCGCTCGCAGCGGTCACTGCGGCGATCACCGTGCTGGAGGACGATCCCACCTTCAACGCCGGCAAGGGCGCAGTGTTCACCCACGACGGCCGCAACGAGCTGGATGCGGCGGTCATGGATGGCGCGAACCAGGCGGCGGGCGCGGTGGCGGGCGTGCAGCGGGTGCGCAACCCGATCCTGCTGGCGCAGACCGTGATGCAGAAATCCCGCCACGTGATGATGGTCGGGCAGGGCGCCGAAGCCTTCGCCGCCGAGCAGGGCATTCCTCTGGTCGATCCCTCCTACTTCCGTACAGAGAAGCGTTGGCAACAGCTGCAGCGCGCCCTCAAGGAAGAGGCCAGTGGCCAGGCACATGCCGACCTGGAGACTGCAAAGCACTTCGGTACCGTTGGTGCGGTCGCATTGGACGCGCAGGGGCATCTGGCCGCCGGCACCTCCACCGGGGGCATGACCAACAAGCGCTACGGCCGGGTCGGTGACTCGCCGATCATCGGTGCCGGCACCTGGGCCGACGCACGCTGCGCGGTGTCCGGCACCGGGTGGGGCGAGTACTACATCCGCACTGCGGCCGCGCACGAGATCTGTGCGCGCATGCGCTACCAGGGGCAGAGCCCGGAGCAGGCCGGCAAGGGCGTGATCAACGAGACGATTCCGCAGATGGGCGGCGACGGCGGTGCGATCGTGCTCGGCGCAGACGGAAAAATGGCCACGCCGTTCAACACCCAGGGCATGTATCGGGGCTGGATCGGCGGCGACGGCGTCCCTCATGTCGCAATTTTCGCCAACGAGACCCTGCCGGTTCCCGGGCAATAACCTTGCGTATCAATGGGTTTGCGACAGCGTGTGAAAAAAATGGAAAAAAGCGTTGACAGCCCCCCGTCCCATCAGCAGAATAAGCGGCTCACCACCACACACCGCAACGCTTCGGCGGCAACGGGTTGGGGTGGTAAGGAGGGATACCCAAGCGGCCAACGGGGGCAGACTGTAAATCTGCTGGCTTACGCCTTCGGTGGTTCGAATCCACCTCCCTCCACCAGTTTCACGTTGTGACATTCCCGGCGCGGGAGTAGTTCAATGGTAGAACCTCAGCCTTCCAAGCTGATGGTGCGGGTTCGATTCCCGTCTCCCGCTCCATTGAATGAACTTTGAATATTATCGAGTTCATGTCATAATGCAAAACTCGGCTCACGTAGCTCAGTCGGTAGAGCACTTCCTTGGTAAGGAAGAGGTCGAAGGTTCGATTCCTTTCGTGAGCACCATCTCAAGCATCACCTCTCAGACGAATTCGAGATAAGCAGCCATGGCCAAGGGTAAGTTCGAGCGCACCAAGCCGCACGTCAATGTCGGCACCATCGGTCACGTCGACCACGGCAAGACCACGCTGACAGCCGCACTGACCAAGATCGGTGCCGAGCGCTTCGGTGGCGAGTTCAAGGACTACTCCTCGATCGACGCCGCTCCGGAAGAAAAGGCGCGTGGCATCACGATCTCGACCGCGCACGTCGAATACGAATCCCCGATCCGTCACTACGCCCACGTTGACTGCCCGGGCCACGCTGACTACGTCAAGAACATGATCACCGGTGCCGCCCAGATGGACGGCGCGATCCTGGTGTGCTCG
>NZ_JCAFVJ010000026.1:0-8045 GCF_059372295.1 Stenotrophomonas sp. YJH_SMC_33 | reverse complement strand
TTTCAACATCCTGGCCAGAAAGCTGGCCAGGATCGCTTGGGGCGTCTTCAAGAGCGGCCGGGACTTTGACCCGGCCATGCTGAAAGTGGGTCAAGCCTGCTTCCAGCAGGCTTGACCACGAACATAGGATCTCGGCTCTACTGTAGAGCCGAGCCATGCTCGGCCTACCGTAAGAAAGAGGCGGAGCCGGCCGATAAGCCGGGTTCTGTCGTGGACAGTCATTCCTCTAGGCGTTACGTCACCGCAACGCTCAAGCAACCTACCCGGATCCAACGCGGGCCGCGCCAAAGGATCCCTATTTGGTCTTGCTCCAGGTGGGGTTTGCCGTGCCGGTCTGTTGCCAGACTCGCGGTGCGCTCTTACCGCACCATTTCACCCTTACCGGCCTTCCGAAGAAGACGTAGGCGGTATCTTTCTGTTGCACTTTCCGTCGGCTTGCGCCGCCCAGGCGTTACCTGGCACCTTGCCCTATGGAGCCCGGACTTTCCTCGGCACCCCGAAGGGATGACGCGACTGTCTGGCCGACTCCGCCAGCGCGTATTCTAGCGTACGCACGCCCTTCCTGCCGTGCCGGTCGCGGCGTCCGGTTCATCCATGCACGCGTGGCGTGGATCTACCGATGCCGCTGCCCTGGTGGGTGCGGATTCCGCTCTGGTGGGTGCGGATTCCGCTCTGGTGGGTGCGGACCTTGGTCCGCACGATCCATCAACTGCCGTACAACGCCTTGCGCGGTGCGCCGGTCAGTTCCGCGGCCAGCTTTGCAGCGGTCGACGGCGGCAGATGCTCGCTCAGCTTGGCGTAGACGCGGCGGCCATGCGCCAGCTGCGCTTCCTCATCGTCGCCGGCGCCCTGCACCATCACCACGAACTCGCCCTTGCGCTGGTTCTCGTCAGCTTCCACCTTCGCCAACAGGCCGGCCAGGTCACCGTCGAGCACGGTCTCGAACAGCTTGGTCAGCTCGCGGGCCAGCACCGCCGGGCGCTCGCCGCCGAAGATCGCCGCCATGTCGGCCAGCGACTCGGCGATACGGTGCGAGGATTCGTAGAACACCATCGTGCGCACTTCGCCGGCCAGCGCCTGCAGGCGGTCGCGGCGGCCGCTGGCCTTGGCCGGCAGGAAACCCTCGAAGCTGAAACGGTCGCTGGGCAGGCCGGCCACGCTCAGCGCGGCGATGGCGGCGCAGGCACCGGGCACCGGGCTGACCTTGATACCCGCCGCGCGCGCGGCACGCACCAGGCGGAAACCGGGGTCGCTGACCAGCGGGGTACCGGCATCGCTGACCAGCGCCAGCGACTCGCCGGCCTGCAATCGCGAAACCAGGCGCTGCGCCAGGGCCTCTTCATTGTGTTCGTGCAGGGCCACCAACGGTTGCTGGATGCCGAAATGGGACAGCAGCTGGCCGCTGCGGCGGGTGTCTTCGGCACAGATGGCCGCCACCGAACGCAGCACCTCCTGCGCGCGCGGGCTCAGATCGGCCAGGTTGCCGATCGGGGTGGCGACGACGTACAGGGTTGGCACACTCATTTCAGCGGTACTCACGGGGCAAGGGTAGAATCGTAGCGTGTACCCGGCCAAGGCCGCTGCCCTCATCGCATGGACCCGATCATGAACAAGCCCGCCGCACGGATCTCCGCCCTGTCGTTGTCGCTGATGCTGCTGGCCGGCTGTGCCACCACCAGCCTGACCAGCGCGCCCGAATCGCCGGCCCAGAGCCAGGCGCTGGCGCTGATCGAACAAGGCAAACCGCGCGACGCCGCCCTGCAGCTGGAAGCGCTGGCCGCAACCCTGAAAGGTGGCGCCCGCAGCAACGCCCTGGCCGATGCCGCCTGGGCCTGGCACCTGGCCGGCGACAGTGCCCGCGCGCGCAGCCTGCTTGGCCAGCTCACCGCCCGCCAGCTGTCCGGCGCCAGCCTGCAGCGCTACCAGCTGACCGGCGCCGAGCTGGCACTGGCCGACAAGCAGCCGGCGCAGGCCCTGGCCCTGCTGAAGGAACAGGGCGACAACGTCTTCCCCGCGCTGCGCACGCGCTGGCACGTAGCCCGCGCCAACGCGCTGCAGGGCACCGGCGATGCCTTCGGTGCCGCCACCGAGCGCGCCCGCGCCCACGCCAGCCTGACCGGCAGCGCGCGCAGCGAGAACCAGGCCGCCATCGCCGGTCTGCTCGGTACGCTTGACGATGCCACCCTGCGCAGCCGTGCCGCTGCCCTGCCGGCCAACGACCCGCTGTACAACTTCGCCGGCCGCGCACTGATCGCGCGCGGCCTGCCGCTGCCGCGCCCGTTCGACCGCGATGGCGCCGCCCAGTTCGACACCAGCAAGCGCCCGCCGGCGATGAGCGACGGTTACCGCCCGCCGGCCAAGCTGGCCGTGCTGCTGCCGCTCAGCGGCCGCCTGGCCACCGCCGCGCAGCCGGTGCGTGATGGCCTGCTGGCCGCGTACTACGGCGAGACCCGCCGCCGCCCGGACATCAACTTCATCGACACCGCCGGTACCCCGGCCGGTGCGCTGGCCGCCTATGACAAGGCCGTCGCCTCCGGCGCCGACTTCGTGGTCGGCCCGCTGGGCCGCGACGAAGTGGATGCGGTCTATGGCCGCCAGCAGCTGCAGGTGCCGGTGCTGGCCCTGAACCGTGGCAAGGACGCGCCGCCGGCCGGCAGCGCCGGCTTCTCGCTGGCACCGGAAGACGACGGCATCGTCGCTGCCGAATATCTGCGCGGCCGCGAGCGCGGCAAGGCGTTGGTGATCAACAGCGCCGACGATACCGGCCGCCGTGCCGCCGCCGCCTTCGCCCAGCGCTTCGCCCAGCGTGGTGGCCAGGTGGTGGCTACCGTCGGCGTCAGCGACGCGGTTGGCGATGTCGGTGCGCAGGTGCGCAATGCCGGCCAGGTCGATGCCGTGTTCCTCGCCGTGCGCGCGCCGCAGGCCCGCCTGCTGGCGCCGCAGCTGGCGCTGGCCGGTGCCGGTGGCGCCACCCGCGTTGGCACTTCGCAGCTGACCGTCGGCAGCGGCAAGGTGGAAGAAGACGTGGCGCTGGACGGCATCGTCTACCCGAACGAAGCCTGGAACGTGCGCAGCGTGTCCGGCCTGCCCTCGGCCAGCCAGGTCGCCAGCACCCTGCCCAGCGCACGCGGTGCGGCCGGCCGCCTGTTCGCCTTCGGCGCCGATGCCTGGAAGATCACCGCCTACCTGGACAAGCTGTCCAACGAAGGCGGCCTGGACGGTGCCACCGGCACCCTGTTCCTGGACAGCAATGGCAACATCCTGCGCCAGCCGGCCTGGTCGACCTTCAATGGCGGCCGGCCGATGCCGATCGTCGGTGGTCGCTGAGCGCAGCCAACGTGGCTCGGCGGTGGAAGCCGCCGCCGAGCAGCATCTGCAACAGGCCGGACTGCGGCCGCGTGCGCGCAACGTGCGTTATCGCGGCGGTGAACTGGACCTGGTGATGGACGATGCCGGCACCGTGGTGTTCGTGGAAGTGCGCTATCGCGCGCGATCCGATTTCGGTGGCGGCGCGGCCTCGGTGGATGTGCGCAAGTGTCGGCGCCTGGCACATGCCGCATTGTTGTACCTGCAGGACAATCCCGCGCTGGCCGATGCGCCGTGCCGTTTCGATGTGGTGGAAGCCACCGGCGAGCCGCCGCAGCTGCACTGGCTGCGCGATGCGTTCCGATTGGATGACTCCTGATGGCTACTCTTTGCCGGCCAGCGGCCGGCACTACCCGTCGGACCTGCAGCCGGCCCACGGCCGGCACTACCATGGTACGTGACTGATGCCTTCGATCATCACCCATGCCGCTGTGCCGTTGGCGCTGTGGTGCGCCGCGGATCGTGGCCGCATTCCTGCGTGGTTGCTCGCTGCGGGTGTGGTCGCGGCGATGCTGCCCGATGCCGATGTACTGGCCTTTGCCCTGCACATTCCCTATGCCGATGCGTTCGGCCATCGCGGTGCCAGCCATTCGTTGTTGTTTGCCGGGGTGTTGGCGGTGCTGGCCGCGGTGTGGGCGTTCTTTGGTAGTCGCCGGCCTTGGTCGGCGGATGTGTGCCAACCAAGGTTGGCATCTACCGTACAAGCCGCTGTATTCGTCTTCGTCTGCGCCGCCAGCCATCCGCTGCTGGATGCGATGACCTCCGGCGGCCTCGGCGTCGCGCTGGCTTGGCCGTGGAGTGAACACCGCTTCTTCGCGCCGTGGCGCCCCATCCGCGTGTCACCGTTCGCGCCCCAGTTCTTCAGCGCGCGCGGCATCGCCACCCTGCTCTCTGAACTGCGCTGGGTGTGGCTGCCGCTGGCCGGCGCCGTTGTTGCATGGAAACTGATCCAACCCGCCCCTGCTGTCCCGCGAGATCCATCATGAGTACTGTCCTGCCCGCCGCGTTGGTTGCCGAACTGTCCGCCCTGCTGGGTGCCGATGGCTGGCGCATGGATGACAACGCGCTGGAGGCGAACGCACAGGACAACTCGTGGCGCCACCAGCGCCCTGCCGCCGTCGCGCTGCCCGCCAGCATCGAACAGGTGCAGGCGCTGGTGCGTGCCTGCCGTGCGCATGGCGTGGCACTGGTCGCGCGCGGCGCGGGCACCGGCACCACCGGCGCGGCCGTGCCGTTGCCGGGCAGCATCGTGCTGTCGTTCACCCGCATGGACCGCATCGTGGAGATCCGCGCCGGTGATCGCTGCGCGGTGGTGCAGCCGGGCGTGCTCAATGGAACCCTGCAGCAGGCGCTGGCCCCGCATGGCCTGTTCTGGGCGCCGGACCCGTCCAGCGCGGAGATCTGCAGCGTGGGTGGCAACCTGGCCTGCAATGCCGGTGGCCCACGCGCGGTGAAGTACGGCACCAGCCGCGACAACGTGCTGGGTCTGGTGGCGGTGACCGGCACCGGCGAGGTGATCCGCTGCGGTGGTGCCTACACCAAGGATTCCACCGGCTACGACCTCACCCACCTGCTGGTGGGCAGCGAAGGCACGCTGGCGCTGATCGTGGAAGCCACCCTCAAGCTCACCCCGCTGCCGGTCAGCCAGGCCGGACTGCGCGTGCTGTACCGCGACGCCGATGCGGCCGCCGCCGCAGTGTCACGGCTGATGTCGCAGCCGGTGGTACCCACGCGCCTGGAATTCATGGACGCCCGCAGCCTGGAGCTGCTGCGCCTCAACGGTGCTGAAGTACCCGAGGCCGGCGCGATGCTGCTGGTCGAAGCCGATGGTGACCACGACACCCTGCCCTATCTGCTGCAGGCACTGGCCAGCGCCGCTGAAGGCGACGGCATGATCGAACTGGACGTGGCGATGGAAGGCCGTGCACGCGACCAGCTGTGGGCCGCGCGCAAGGCACTGTCGCCGGCACTGCGCACCGTCGCGCCCGGCAAGATCAATGAAGACGTGGTGGTGCCGGTGTCGCGCATTCCAGAGCTTGTGGCTGGCGTGCAGGCATTGGCGCGTGACTACAGACTCACCATCGTCACCTTCGGCCATGCCGGCAACGGCAACCTGCACGTCAACATCCTCTACCATCCGGAGGATGCCGACGAAAACGCGCGCGCGCATGCCGCGCTGCCGAAGATCTTCGAGCTGACCCTGGCACTGGGCGGCACGCTGTCGGGCGAGCACGGCATCGGCCTGGCCAAGCGCGATTTCATGGCGCAGGCCTTCACCCCGGCTACCTTGGTGACGATGCGTGCGATCAAGGCCGCGCTGGACCCGGATGGGATTCTCAACCCGGGCAAGGTGCTGCCGCCGGTGTAGACCGCGCGCACTCCTGTAGCGGTGAGCCATGCCCGGCTCACCGCGCGCAGCGCGGACTTCCCGCCTGCGGAACGAAGAGCAGCCGAGCGTGGGCTCGGCTCTACAAAGGCTTGTCGTTCGCAATATCGATCAGGGTCTGCCGGAAACTGGGCAGCAGCACGCGATTACCGTGCCCACTCAGATGATCGTTGTCGAAGAACAACGGTCCGCCCTCTTCCACGGCCGAACAGGTCTGCGGCCCACACAGCAGCGGCAGTGGATCCCACACCGTCAGCGATGGATAGCGCGCTGCCAGTTCGGACAGCAACGCCATCTGCGGCGCTCGCAGCCTCTCCAGATCAGCGCGCGGCATGCTCAGGCCCCCGGCACAAGCCGGGTTGCGGCGGTTGAACCAGTCCGAACAGCGGTACGCACCGGCCTTGAACAACGGCAGTGGTGCATCCAAAACCACATGCACGCCCAGCTTCTGCAGACGTCCAAGAACACGATCAGCCTCATCACGCGCGGCCTGCGCATTGGTCGGGGTGCGCTCGGCAAGCAGTTGACGATAGATTTCCTGTGCATCCTGCCGCTGCCAGTCGAATCCACGCAGCTCCGGCATGCGCAATGCCGCCAGCAGCACGAAGTCACCGGGGCGCGCCTCGCGCTCGATGGTCGACAGCGCGTGCTCGATGAATGCCTGGCAGTCGGACGGGCTGGCCCGCAGCAGATTGACGAAGCTGCAGCCGCCACGATCATCCTGACGCACCTCCATGCCGGTCTGGCGCGCAACCATGCTGGTCATCGTGCGATAGGCCGCCGCATGCGAATCCCCCACCACGAACAGCCGCCGCCCTTCGAGCGCCGGCCCGCTCACCGGCTCCAGCGGACGCCATGCCGGGTAGCGCCGCGCCTGCCATGCATAGCCGTCACGGGTAACGCTCAGCGAGACCTGCTCGTGGTACTCCACGGTGGCCCAGGCACCCGCGCCACACAGCGCCACCACCGGCAACGCCATCGCCAGCACCTTGGCCGGTGCCAGCCCTGCACGGCGCAGCGGACGTTCGATGAAGTGGTAGGACGCGGCGGATACCGCCAGCAGCAGCACCGGGTACAGCCACAGTGCCGCTCCCTGCAGACCGTAGGTCCAGCGCAGCAGCACCAGCAACGGCCAATGCCACAGGTACAGCGAATAGGACAAGCGCCCCAGGTAGGCGAGCGGTGCGCAGCCCAGCGCGCGGGCGATGCGCGATGACCCCGCTGTCGACACGCTCGCCAACAGCAGCAGGGTACCGGCCACGGTGGCCAGCACGCCCGGCACCGGCATCGCCAGCTGCGGTGCGATCAGCGCACCTGCGGCCAGCAGCGCCAGACCGACCACTGCGACCATGTCAGCGTTCTGGCCCGGCGTGCGCGTGCGCATCCATTGGTACAGCAGCGCGCCTGCGGCCAGCTCCCAGAACCGCGCAGGCAGCAGATAGAACGCTGCCGCCGGTGCCGATTGCGCCTGCCAACCTGCCCACGCCAGCGACAGCGCGGTGAGCACCGGCAACAGCCAACGCGACCACGGCCAGCGCTCACGCCCGCGCAGCCAGACGAAGAACAGCAGCGGGAAGACCAGGTAGAACTGCTCCTCCACACCCAGCGTCCACGTGTGCAGGAACGGGTTGAGTTCGGCGCCGGGTGAGAAATAGTCGTCCTGCTGCCCAGCCAGCACGATGTTGCTGAAGCCGACCAGCGCGGCCCAGCCGGTCTGGTCGAACTGCTCGTTGCGCCACGCGCGGGGAATGAACAGCGCCGACAGCACGAAGGTGGCCATCAGCATTACCAGCAGCGCCGGCAACAGGCGCAGCACGCGTCGACGGTAGAAGTCGAGCAGCAGTGCGCCCAGTGATGCGTTGGCACGCGACGCCAGCGACTGGCTGATCACGAAGCCGGACACCACGAAGAACAGGTCCACACCGGTGAAGCCGCCGGGCAGCCATGCCGCATTGGTGTGGAACAGGATGACGGCCAGCACCGCCAATGCGCGCAGGCCGTCAATGGCCGCATTGTGGGAACGTTCGGGAGGGGACATGCGGGTGACCGGCAGCGAGCGATCCGGCAGCATCGCCACCGTTTGCGCAGTCATTCAATGGACGATCGCGACAGACGTGGACAACGTTCAGGTCCAGTCCCGGATCGGCGCGATTGTAGAGCCGAGATCCTATGTTCGTGGTCAAGCCTGCTGGAAGCAGGCTTGACCCACTTTCAGCATGGCCGGGTCAAAGTCCCGGCCGCTCTTGAAGACGCCCCAAGCGATCCTGGCCAGCTTTCTGGCCAGGATGTTGAA
>NZ_JCAFVJ010000025.1:0-13559 GCF_059372295.1 Stenotrophomonas sp. YJH_SMC_33 | reverse complement strand
TGGTGGAATACATCCAGTACTACAACCAGGAGCGCATCAAATTGAAATTGAAGGGCCTGAGCCCGGTACAGTACCGGGAGCAGGCCCAACAGGCCCAATCGGCCGCCTGACCCCTGTCCAAGTCTCGGGGGTCACTTCAGGGACGGGTTTACGGCGTGTCCTGCCCACCCACACCGCCCCGCCATCCCGCGGTGCCGCTTTGGCTTTGGCCGTTGCCGTTGCCGTTGCGTTGAGCAGGTGCAGGGCTGCAAGCCCTGCAAAAGAACACCCCTTACAGCGGCAGCGGGGCCTGCGCCGGATCGATACGCCCTTCACCGCGGGTGATCTTCTTGAACTCGGCGCGGCTGACCGACACGTAGCGGTCGTTGCCGCCGATCTCCACCTGCGGGCCGTCCTGTACTGCGTGGCCATGCTCATCCACGCGTACCGTCATCGTTGCCTTCTTGCCGCTGTGGCAGATGGTCTTGATCTCCTGCATCTCGTCGGCCCAGGCCAGCAGGTACTGGCTGCCCTCGAACAGTTCGCCGCGGAAGTCGGTGCGCAGCCCGTAGCACAGCACCGGAATGCGCAGCTGGTCGACCACCTCGCTGAGCTGCCAGACCTGGGCGCGGGTGAGGAACTGGGCTTCGTCCACCAGCACGCAGCCCATCGGACCGTTCGCCGCCAGGTCCTGCTCTACCCAGCGCTGCAGGTCGGTATCACGGTCGAAGGCCATGCCCTCGGCGCGCAGGCCGATCCGCGAGGCAACCACGCCGGCGCCGGCACGATCGTCCAGGCGCGGGGTCAGGATCGCCACCCGCATGCCGCGCTCGCGGTAGTTGTGGGCGCTCTGCAGCAGGGTGGTGGTCTTGCCGGCGTTCATCGCCGAATAGTAGAAGTAGAGCTTGGCCATCGACGGATTGTACGCCGCGGCCCCGCTTCGCCGAAGCCGTTCAGCAACCCCGCCGGCAGGCCGCTGTGGTCGTCACCCCGCCCCGCTACAATCCCCATCCCATGCACGGTCTCAATCCCCCCCAAGCCGCCGCCGTCCTGCACATCGAAGGTCCGCTGCTGGTGCTCGCCGGCGCGGGCAGCGGCAAGACGCGCGTGATCGTGGAAAAGATCGCCCACCTGATCAGCTGTGGCCGCTACCCGGCACGCCGCATCGCGGCGATCACCTTCACCAACAAGTCGGCCAAGGAAATGCGCGAGCGTGTGGCCAAGCGCCTGCGCGAGCAGGATGCCGACGAGGTGACGATCTGCACCTTCCATGCGCTGGGCCTGAAGTTCCTGCAGATCGAGCACGCGGCGGTGGGCCTGAAGCGTGGATTCTCGATCTTCGACGCCGACGATGCCGCTGCGCAGATCAAGGACCTGATGCACGGGGCCAAGCCCGACGACATCGAGGACATGAAGAACCTGGTGTCGCGCGCGAAGAACGCCGGCCTGTCGCCCGAACAGGCGATGGCCGCCGCACGCAGCAACCGCGAGAAGGAAGCGGCCAGCGTCTACGAGCGATACCAGCTGAGGCTGACCGCGTTCAATGCGGTCGACTTCGATGACCTGATCCGTCTGCCGGTGCAGATCCTGGAAGAGAATCCGGACATCGCCCTGGCCTGGCGCGAGCGCATCGGCTACCTGCTGGTGGACGAATGCCAGGACACCAACGACGCGCAGTACCGCCTGCTCAAGCAGCTGGCCGGCGAGAAGGGCAACTTCACCTGCGTCGGCGACGATGACCAGTCGATCTACGCCTGGCGTGGCGCCAATCCCGAAAACCTGCAGCAGATGGGGCGCGATTACCCCATGCTGGAAATCATCAAGCTGGAGCAGAACTACCGCTGCTCCAACCGCGTGCTGCGCGCCGCCAACGCGCTGATCGCCAACAACCCGCACGAACACCTGAAGAAGCTGTGGAGCGACCAGGCCGACGGCGAACGCATCCGCGTGTGGGAATGCCGCAACAGCGAACACGAAGCGGAAAAGGTCGCCGCCGAGATCGCCTTCGTGGCGCAGTCGCGCAACGTGCCGTGGAGTGATTTCTGCATCCTGTTCCGTGGCAACTTCCAGTCGCGCCCGCTGGAAAAGGCGATGCAGCTGCTGCGCATTCCCTACCACCTGACCGGCGGCACCATGTTCCTGGAACGCCAGGAAGTGAAGGACACGCTGGCCTGGCTGCGCCTGCTGGTGAACCCGGACGACGACACCGCGTTCATGCGGGCGGTGCAGTCGCCCAAGCGCGATGTGGGTGCCGGTACGCTGGCCAGGCTGGCCGAGCTGGCCCAGGAAAAGGACATGCCGATGGCGCATGTGGCCGAGACCATCGGCGCCCTGCAGCAGTTGCCGCCGCGCGCGGCCAACAGCCTGGCGCGCTTCACCGACATCCTGCGCGACCTGCGGGCGCAGATGCGCCAGGTGACGTCCGGCGACATGATCCGCAAGGTGGCCAAGGAATCGGGGTTGCTGAGCGAGCTGCGCCAGCAGGCCAAGGAAGAGGCCAGCTACCAGCGCCGGGCGAACAACATCGAGGAACTGGCGCAGTGGTTCGAGGGCGGCCCGCGCGGTGCCACCGCCGCCGACCTGGCCGGCCAGCTGGCGCTGCTGTCGCGCAGCGACAAGGACGAGGGCGGCAACCAGGTGCGCATGATGACCCTGCACGCTTCCAAGGGCCTGGAATTCCCGTACGTGTTCATCGTCGGCTGCGAGGACGGCGTGCTGCCGCACCAGGTCAGCCTGGACGAGGGCAACCTGCAGGAAGAACGGCGCCTGCTGTACGTGGGCATCACCCGCGCCAAGATCCAGCTGTGGATGAGCTACAGCAAGCTGACGCGCAAGTTTGGCGAACATGTGCGGTTGAAGCCGAGCCGGTTCTTCGAGGAGATTCCGGCCGAGGAGATCCAGCGCGATGGCGCCGATCCGGTGGCCGATGCGGCGCGCAAGAAGGAACGGGCGAGTGCGGGGTTGGCGGCGATCGAGGCGTTGTTCGACTAGGGCGCTCCAACGGCGCCGCCCCTCCGTGGTGGAGCACGCGTTGGTTCCGCAGTGTGGCCGGTCGGGGTGGGTTCGCGGGGGACGCCGTGAACCCGTCCTTGGGGGCTTAGCCGCGCCATCCATGGCGCGGATACCCCCGCGAACCCACCTCGACCGGCCTCTGACAGATTCCGGGCGCTTCCTTCCACGGCAATGCAGAGGAAATCAAAAGCAACAGCCGGCGGTTGAGGCAGAATCGGGGTTTCGGCTGGAGGTCTGCCTGTGCAACCGATCGAGAGTGAGCGCCTGCGGCTGCGGGCCATTGAACCTGACCGTGATGCGGCACCGATGCTGGCCCTGCTCAACGATCCGGGCTTCGTGCGTTTCATCGGTGACCGCAACGTGCGCGACGAAGAACAGGCACGCGAGTACATTGCGCTGCGGGTGCTGCACAGCTATGCGTTGAATGGCTTCGGCATGTATGCCATCGAGCGGTTGTCCGATGGTGCCTGGCTGGGCAACGCCGGGCTGGTGCGGCGGGATGGCCTGCCGGGGCCGGACATCGGCTATGCGGTGCTGTCGGAATTCGCCGGGCAGGGCTATGCCGGTGAGGCGGCACGCGCGGTGTTCGCGCATGCGCGTGGAGCGCTGGGCCTGCACGATCTGTATGGCATCACCGATCTGGACAACGTGGTGTCCGGGAAGATCCTGCAGGGCCTGGGTATGCAGACGCGCGGGGTGATCCAGTTGCCGGGCGTGGACAGCCCGAGCCGGTTGTATGCCACGCCGGGTGCGGCGCAGGTCTGACCCCTGATGTTGGTCGGCACGATTCAGATGCAGTGCCGACCAACGGTCGGCACCCACCCCCTCAGCCGCGCAGTTCGTCCAGCTGCGCCTGCAGCTCGGCCACGGCCGCTTCCAGCCGGGCCACGCGCTCGGCCAGGCCCGGATCGGCCGCATCGCTGCTGCCACCGCCGCCGCTGGCGTACTTCGCTGCCAGTGCCGCGCCGTCCACTTCTCCGCACAGCAGGTGCATGTAGCGGTCTTCGCGCTGGCCGCTGGCGCGCGGCAGCACCACCAGCAGCGCGCGCTGCTGCAGGCGCTCGATGGCGTGGCGGGCTTCGTCGGTGTCGGCAAAACGGTACAGACGCTCGCTGCGCGACACCAGCTCGCCCAGGGTTTGCGGCCCACGCAGCAGCAGCAGCGCCAGCAGCACGGTCTGCTGCCGGGTCAGGTCCAGCGCGGCCTGCAGGCGGTGCTCGTAGCGGTCCGCGCGCGAGGAGAAGTGCTGGCGGGCCAGGCCCATCGTTTCCAGCTGGCGCAGCGCGTGCTGCACGCTGCCGGCATCGACGTTCATCACCGGCTCGCGCGCGGTCTTCTGGTTGGCGGCCGATTGGGCGGCGTTGACCGTCAGCGGGTAGGTGTCCGGTGTGGTCGCCTCCTTTTCCACCAGGCAGCCCAGCAGGCGTGCCTGCACGGCGTCGAGCAGGGGGACGTCGGGGGTCTGGGTGGAATCGGTCATGGCAGCCTCCGGAAGGGCAACGGGTCAACCGCCAAGCATAGCCGTCCCGGGGCCGCCTTTGCCGGTAAAATGCGCCGGTATATCTGATTGCCGGTGAATCCATGCGTCGTCCCGTTTCCCTGTCCCTGACCCTGCTCGCCACTGCGGCGCTGGGCCTGTCCGCCTGCAAGCGCGTGGATGCGCCTGCTGCCGAAGCCGTTGCTCCGGAGGCCCCGGCCGCCGCTGCCAAGGCTGATGGCGCGCTTGATGCGACCGCCAACGACAATCTCAACGCAGTGCTGTGGATGCAGCGCGCGCAGGAGTACAAGGCCATCACCGAGCAGACCTACCGTGCCGCCGCCGACCACCTGGACGCCGCGCTGAAGGAAGCGCACTGGGATGCGCTGGTGCCGGAGGAACGCGGCAACGAGGCCAAGGGCCTGAAGCCGGCCGTGGTGCTGGACGTGGATGAGACCGTGCTGGACAACTCGCCCTACCAGGCGCGCCTGGTGCGCGACGGCAAGGAATACGATGAGTTGAGCTGGGACCAGTGGGTGGCCGAAAAGAAGGCCAAGGCCATCCCGGGCGTGGTGGATTTCGCCAAGGCTGCCAACGCCAAGGGCGTGACCCTGCTGTACATCTCCAACCGCGCCGTGCACCTGAAGGACGCGACCCTGGCCAACCTGCGCGAGCAGGGCCTGCCGGTGGCCGATGACAGCGTGTTCCTGGGCCTGGGCACCGTGGTCGAAGGCTGCGAGCAGGCCGGTAGCGAGAAGAACTGCCGCCGCCGCCTGGCCGGGCAGAAGTACCGCGTGCTGATGCAGTTCGGCGACCAGCTGGGCGATTTCGTGGAAGTGACCGCCAACACCAACGAAGGCCGTGACGCACTGCTGCAGCAGTACCACGACTGGTTCGGCGAGCGCTGGTGGATGCTGCCCAACCCGACCTACGGTGGCTTCGAGCCGGCGCAGTTCAACAACGATTACAGCCAGTCGCGCCAGGCCCGCCACGACGCCAAGCGCGCTGCCCTGGACTACGCACCATGAGCCGCGCGCCACTGCCGCTGCGCGACGACGAGCGCCTGATCTTCGCGCTGGACGTGCCTGATCGCGCGCAGGCGCTGGAGTGGGTCGACCGCCTCGGCGACAGCGTGGCGTTCTACAAGATCGGCATGGAACTGCTGGCGTCGGGCGAGTACTTCCAGGTGCTGGACGAGCTGGCCCGCCGCGACAAGCGCGTGTTCGTCGACCTGAAGTTCTTCGATATCCCGGCCACCGCCGCGGCGGTGATCAAGCGCCTTTCGCAGTGGCCGGTCAGCTACGCCACCATCCACGGTTGGCACCCGGCGATGATGGAAGCCTGCGCCGCCGCCAACAGCAGCGACATGCGCCTGCTGGCGGTGACCGTGCTGACCTCGATGGGCCGCCCGGACCTGGCGCAGATGGGCATCGACCGTGAACCGGTGGAGGTGGTGGTCGAACGCGCGCTGGCCGCGCAGGCGGCCGGCATCGATGGCGTGATCGCCTCGGGCCAGGAGGCCGGCCCGATTCGCGCCGCGACCGGCGCCGGGTTCTCGATCGTCTGCCCGGGCATCCGCCCCGGTGGCCCGGTCGGCGATGACCAGAAGCGTACCGTTGGCGTGGCCCAGGCCTTTGCCGATGGCGCCGATGCCATCGTGGTTGGCCGTCCGATCCGCCTGGCCACCGATCCGCAGGCCGCGGCCCGGGCCATCCAGCAGGAAATCGCGTCGGCACTGGGTGCGCGCTGAGGTTCCGTTGCGAAGGCTGCAGGCCCGAACGCCATCCCGGCCCGCGCGGGATGGCGTTTTTGCATCTGTCTACCGAGCGGTTGTGCCCGAATCGCCGCAAAACCTGCCGTAGATTTCATTGCGTCCACCCCCATCATCAGGTGAATCAATAAAATCAATAGTTTAAGGCGCACTACGTGAAGTGTTGCCTTAACTTGAGCGGCAGCGTAGGATCGCCGCCATCCGGTCCTCGGACCGGACATGTGCCACAACACTGTCCACCGGCCCTGCGCCGGTTTGAAGAGCCTGTGATCCCCGTGATCCCGGCTCTTTTTTTATTCCCGTCAGTGACTTGCACAGGCAACAGCGGAAACCGTGACGTCCCGGCTTGCCGCTGTCACGTCGCAGGCCGCAAGATGCGGACCGGTCCGGGGAGTCCGATTGCATGAGCGTGGCGGTGCGAGGAAGGTCTGCGCGTGGATGGGGGCTGGCAGCCATGCTGCTGCTGGCGGTGGCCGCGTGCCGCGAATCAGCCGATGATCCAGCCAAGCCGGCAGCCGAACCGGTCGCGGCGGTGCAGGCGATGGCCCTGCGCCTGGCCGAGGACGATCTGGTCGGCTACGCGAAGCTGTCGGTACCGCCCAGCCAGTACCAGCGCCTGCAACAGGCCTGGACCGAAGGCCACAGCCAGTGGCCGCTGACCGAACTGCCGCTGGGTGACCAGCTGCTGCCGATGCTGGCCGCGCTGCGCAAGCCCAACGCCAGCGCCGAACTGCAGCGCAGCTTCGATCGCCAGCTGGCCGGACAGGCCGGCGCCGTTCGCCAGGCCGCGCAGTCGATGGGCAACTTCGGCGTGCAGTATCTGCGCCACCAGAAGGGCTATACGCCCGGCCAACAGGCGCACTACATCGCCCTGGTGGAAACCCTCGCCAGCTGGGCGCAGGGCGCACCGATCAGTGACCGCGCCCGCGCGCGCAGCACCATCGCCGCACTGGTTGGCGCGGCCGGCAAGGTTGGGTTCGATGATGAGGCCGGCCTGCAGGCCGCCGGCATGGAAGGCAGCCTGCAGCAGCTGGCGCCGTTCATCCACACCCTCAAGGCCGTGCTGGGCAGCTACGGACTGGGCGTGGACGAGGCGCTGCGCAGCGTGCGCGGTGAGCTGCTCTCGGTGGAGGGTGACAATGCGCTGGTACGCCTGCACTACGACCTGGCTGGCCGCGAAATGATCCTGCAGCTGCCGCTGAGCCGCCGCGAGGGCCACTGGTACCTGACCCGCACCCTGGCCGACACCGATGCGCTGCTGCGCAAGGCCGACGCGGCCCGCGCTGCGGCCTCGCCATCACCGGCTGAAGCCCCTGCTGGGGGTGGGGAAGCAGCAACGCCGCCGCCTAAGCCATAATGGCGCCGATGTCGAAACAGAACCCGCTGCCGTTTCCCGGCGAAGAATCCCAGTCGACGCCCGCCGATACGGTGCCGGCGTCCCCCTCGACCGGCACCGGCCCGAACCCGGTACCGCCGCCCGTGCACGCGCGTCCGGCCGGCCGCCGCCCGCTGTGGGCTCGCCTGCTGGGCCGCCTGGTCGAGCCGTGGCTGTCGCTGAAGATCGAGCCGGAGGACCCAGGCCAGTACAACGATGGCCGTCCGGTCGTGTACGTGCTGGAAGACTACGGCCTGTCCAACGCGCTGATCCTGGACAAGGCCTGCCGCCAGGCCGGGCTGCCCTCGCCGCTGGTGCCGCTGGCCGGTGACCCGACCGGGCGCAAGCGCGCCTACCTGGCGCTGTCGCGGCGCAGCTCCAGCAACTCGCTGATTCCCGAGCAGCGCGGCGCCAAGACCCACTCCGATTCGCTGGCCAAGGTCCTGCAGGCGCACCGCGTGCGCGACGACCTGGATGTGCACCTGGTGCCGGTGTCTATCTTCGTCGGCCGCGCGCCGGACAAGCAGAGCGGCTGGTTCGCGGTGCTGTTCTCGGAAAACTGGGCGCTGGTCGGTCGCTTCCGCCGCCTGCTGGGCCTGCTGCTGAACGGTCGCAATACCATCGTGCGCTTCGCCCCGCCGATCTCGCTGCGCAGCACCGTGGACGAAGGCCTGGAGCCGGAGCGCACGGTGCGCAAGCTGCAGCGCGTGCTGCGTACGCACTTCCGGCGCATCCGTGAATCGGTGATCGGCCCGGACCTGTCGACGCGGCGCCTGCTGGTGGACCAGGTATTGGCTGCCGAACCGGTGCGCGAGGCGATCGCCGCACAGGCCAAGCGCGACAATTCGAAGCCGGCCGATGCCTGGAAGAAGGCACACGCCTACGCCTGGGAAATCGCCGCGGACTATTCCAGCCCGGTCGTGCGCTCGGCCAGCTTCATGCTCAGCCACGTGTGGAACCGCATCTATGCGGGCGTGCTGGTGCACCACCTGGACAAGTTCAAGGCTGCCGCGCCGGGCCACGAAGTGGTGTACGTGCCCAGCCACCGCAGCCACATGGACTACCTGCTGCTGTCCTACCTGCTGTACGACCGCGGCATCGTGCCACCGCACATCGTGGCCGGCATCAACCTGAACCTGCCGGTGGTGGGTACCCTGCTGCGCAAGGGCGGTGCGTTCTTCATCCGCCGCTCGATCCGCGGCAACGCGCTGTACTCGGCGGTGCTCAGCGAGTACGTCGCGCAGCTGGTGGCCGGTGGCTATTCGCTGGAGTATTTCGTTGAGGGTGGCCGGTCGCGCACCGGCCGCCTGCTGCAGCCCAAGGGCGGCATGATCTCGATGACGCTGCGTGCGTTCCTGCGCCAGCCGCGCAAGCCGGTGCTGTTCCAGCCCGTCTACATCGGCTACGAGAAACTGATGGAAGGCGGCAGCTATCTGGACGAACTGTCCGGCCGGCCGAAGGAAAAGGAATCGATCTGGTCGCTGCTGTGGGGCATCCCCAAGGTGCTCAAGCAGAACTACGGCCAGGTGGTGGTGAACTTTGGCGAACCGATCGCACTGAACGACGTGCTGGCCGAGAAGGCGCCGGAGTGGAAGGGCGAGGCGGTGTCCGAGGACGAGAAGCCGGCCTGGCTGTCGACCACGGTGGATACGCTGGCCGAACGCATCCAGGTGCGCATCAACGGCGCCGCCGACGTCAACCCGATCAACCTGCTGGCGCTGGCGCTGCTGTCCACGCCGAAGCACGCGATGGGCGAGGCCGACCTGATCGCGCAGATCGAGCTGTGCAAGACCCTGCTGGTCGAGATGCCATATTCGGACCGGGTGACGGTGACCCCGCACTCGCCGGAGCGGATCATCGCCCACGCCGAGGAAATCAACGTCCTCACCCGCATCAAGCACCCGCTGGGCGATGTGCTCAGCGTCAGTGGCGATACCGCGGTGCTGCTGAGCTACTTCCGCAACAATGTGCTGCACCTGTTCACCGCCTCGTCGTGGGTGGCCTGCTGCTTCCAGAACAACCGCCGCATGAGCCGCGCCGGCCTGGTCCAGCTGGGCCGTACGGTGTACCCGTTCCTGCAGGCCGAGCTGTTCCTGCCGTGGAGCGAGGACGAGTTCGCCCAGCGCATCGACCAGACCATCAACGTGTTCGTGCGTGAGGGGTTGCTGCAGAACGTCAATGACGACGACGGCGGCATTCTGGCGCGCAACACCGGGCAGACCGACGAGGTGTTCCGCCTGCGCGCCATCGGGCACTCGCTGCAGCAGGCGTTCGAGCGCTACTACATCGCCATTTCGGTGCTGGTGAAGAACGGCCCCGGCGTGCTTGGCGCCGCCGAACTGGAAAGCCTGTGCCAGCAGGCCGCGCAGCGCCTGAGCCTGCTCTATGCGCCGGCGGCGCCGGAGTTCTTCGACAAGGCCCTGTTCCGTGGCTTCATCCAGAAGCTGCGCGAGCTGCGCCTGGTGTGGCCGGACGAGAACAGCAAGCTGCTGTTCGACGAGCGCCTGGATGCCTGGGCCAAGGATGCCAAGTTCATCCTCGGCCGCGAGCTGCGCCACACCATCGAGCGGGTCAGCCCGGAAGCGGCGCGCCCGGACGAGCCGGCACCGCAGGATTGAACTGAATCCTGCGGTGGGTGTGGACCTTGGTCCGCACACCTTCCCGTCGTGCCGACCAGGGTTGGCACGTACCGGAGCAGGAGGCCAACCCGGGTTGGCACCCACCTGAACCCGGCTCAGGCCGGCTCGTCGGGAATCTGCAGGCTCTCCAGCCTGGCGATGCAATCCTTCAACTGCAGCTTGCGCCGCTTCAGGCGCTTGGCTTCCAGTTCGTCCTCGCCGTTGGCCGCCATGCGGGTGATCTGTTCATCCAGCAGGCGGTGCTCGGCGCGCAGGGCGGCGAGGCGTTCGACGATCTCGGCGGGGTCGTAGGTGTCCACAGGTCCCGAGCATACACAGCGATGATGACCGCCGGGAGAGGGGAATACCGACCCCCGGCCGGGGCCGCTCCGAGCCGTTAGAATGGAGCCCATGAGTGCCGTGATTTCCCTTCCCGATCCCCAGCCGCGCGCCGCCCGCGATCCACGCGTGGCCGAGCGCGAGCAGCACAAGCTGGCCAAGCGCCTGCGCCGCCAGGTCGGCGAGGCGATCGCCGACTTCGGCATGATCGAGGCCGGCGACAAGGTCATGGTCTGCCTGTCCGGCGGCAAGGACAGCTACACCCTGCTGGACGTGCTGCTGCAGCTGCAGAAGAAGGCACCGGTGCCGTTCGAGCTGGTGGCGGTGAACCTGGACCAGAAACAGCCGGGCTTCCCTGAGCACATCCTGCCGGAGTACCTGGCTGGGCTGGGCGTGCCGTACCACGTCATCGAGCAGGACACCTATTCGGTGGTCAGCCGGGTCATCCCGGAAGGCAAGACCATGTGTTCGCTGTGCTCGCGGCTGCGTCGTGGCGCGCTTTACAACTACGCCGAAACCCACGGTTTCACCAAGATCGCGCTGGGCCATCACCGCGACGACATGGTGGCCACCTTCTTCATGAACCTGTTCCACCACGCCAAGCTGGCGGGGATGCCGCCGAAACTGCGCAGCGATGACGGCAGGCACGTGGTGATCCGGCCGTTGGCCTACGTGCGCGAAAGCGACATCGTCGACTACGCGCAGGCACGCCGGTTCCCGATCATTCCCTGCAACCTGTGCGGCAGCCAGGAGAACCTGCAGCGCCGCCAGGTCGGCCTGATGCTGAAGCAGTGGGAAAAGGACCATCCCGGCCGCATCGAGCAGATCGCGCGCGCCATGGGCGACGTCCGGCCCTCGCAGCTGGCCGACACTACCCTGTTCGACTTCATGGCGCTGGGCCGTCGCGACGACGCGCCGCTGCCCGATGCCCATGCCTGGCTGGCCGGTTCCCCGGCCGATGCCGACGCAGATCCCGAGACGCCCACCGTTTAAGGTCGGTCGCCCTTCCTCTTTGCCATCCGGAATTCCATGTTCTTTCGCAACCTGACGTTCTTCCGTTTTCCGACCGCCACCGATTTTTCCGAAGTCGATACCCTGCTGCCGCACGCCGTGCTCAAGCCTGTTGGCGCGCTGGAAATGAACTCGCGCGGCTTCATCTCGCCGTTCGGCCGCGAGGAAAAGGAGCAGCTCTCCCACCGCATCGCCGAACACCTGTGGCTGACCGTGGGCGGCGAGGACAAGATCCTGCCGGCAGCGGTGGTCAACGACCTGCTCGAGCGCAAGCTGGAGGAGATCGAGGAGAAGGAAGGCCGCCGCCCAGGTGGCCGCGAGCGCAAGCGCATGAAGGACGACCTGCTGCATGAACTGCTGCCGCGCGCCTTCGTGAAGTCCTCGCGCAACGACGCCTTCATCGACCTGCAGCACGGCTATGTGGCGGTGGATACCTCCAGCCGCAAGACCGGCGAGTACTTCATGTCCGACATCCGCGGCCTGCTCGGCAGCTTCCCGGCGATGCCGCTGAACGCAGAAGTCGCGCCGCGCTCGATCCTGACCGGCTGGATCGCCGGCGAGCCGCTGCCGACCGGACTGAGCCTGGGCGAAGAGTGCGAGATGAAGGACCCGGTGGAAGGCGGCGCGGTGGTCAAGTGCCAGCACCAGGAACTGCGCTGCGACGAGATCGACAAGCACCTGGACGCCGGCAAGCAGGTGACCAAGCTGGCGCTGATCTTCGAGGACAACCTGTCCTTCGTCATCGGCGACGACCTGATCGTGCGCAAGCTGAAGTTCCTCGACGGCGCCCTGGACCAGCTGGAGCATGCCGACGAAGACGGACGCCGCGCCGAGTTCGACGCCCGCTTTGCCCTGCAGAGCGCCGAGATCCGCCGCCTGTTCCTGTTGCTGGAAGAAGCCTTCAAGCTCAGCAAGGCTGACTGAACAGGCAGCGCGACGGCCGCCGGTCATCCGGCGGCCCGAAGCGGCGCTATGCTGGGCGCATGAGCCGTCTGCTGCGCCGCCTGATCAGCCCGACCCCGCCCGCCACCGTACAGCGCGACACCGTTCGCCTGCGCCTGGAGGATGCCGAGATCGAGGTCCTGCGCGTGCGTGATCCGCGTGCGCGGCGCATCAAGCTGAGCGTGGACGAACGCGGCGCACGCCTGACCCTGCCGCCGCGCGCAAGCCTGGTGATGGGTGAACGCTTCCTGGAACAGCACCGCGACTGGTTGGCGCTGCAGCTGCGGCAGTACCAGGGCCAGGGCCTGCCGCCACCGTTGCAGCCGGGCGAAGACGGTGTGCTGCCCCTGCGCGGCGAACTGCTGCCGCTGCGCTGGCAGGAAGGCCGCTACGCGCGCCTGGAGATCGACGCGCACGGCGCCTGCGTGCAGTGGCCGACCCGCGGCGGCGACGCCACCCTGCGCCGTCTGCTGCGCGAATTCTACGAAGCCCAGACCCGCGCCGACGTCGGCCGCTGGCTGCCGAAGTACCTGCCCACCCTGCCGCGTGCCCCCAGCCGCCTGCGCCTGAAGGTGATGTCCTCGCAATGGGGCTCGCTGGCCCCCGACGGCAGCATGGCACTGGACCTGGCCCTGGTGCTCGGTCGTCCGGAAGCGTTCGAGTATGTGCTGGTGCACGAGCTCTGCCACCTGATCCAGCCCAATCACTCGCCTGCGTTCTGGCACGAAGTGGAACAACGCTTCCCCGCCTGGCGCGAGCAGCGCGACTACTTCCAGCTGGAAGGCCGCAGGCTGAAGGCGATGCTTCGCCAGCTGCTGTGACCGCACCCCGCACCCTGTAGAGCCGAGCCCACGCTCGGCTGACGCGCGCAGCGCGGGGTTTCAGTCATCACGTCGAAGAGCAGCCGAGCATGGCTTGTATGTTCCTCCCGGCTCCTACGCGGTATGTAGGAGCCAGGGTGGAGGGACCGTCAACATGATATCTGCGGATAGCAGCCGACAGACGAGCCGAGCGATCCCCATCCCGCACCTTAAC
>NZ_JCAFVJ010000024.1:0-16311 GCF_059372295.1 Stenotrophomonas sp. YJH_SMC_33 | reverse complement strand
GGTGCTGTCGGCAATGGTGTCCATTGCATTGGATATGGTGATCCGCGTGTCTTCCTCGTTCTGGGCGACGGCGCTGGTGAACAGGTTCCTGCTTGACGGGGCTTCCAGCGACGGTATGACCAGTCAGGCGATGCAGCAGGGCGGCATGGGCCTGATTCTGACGACCTTGATTCTGACTGCGCCCCCAATGGCGGCCATGTTCTTCCAGGGCACCTTGGGCAGCTTCATGGCATATTCTCAGATAGGTGGCAGCCCGGTGGCACAGGCGCCGGGACCGAGCGGACAGCCGCCGGGTAGTTACAAGCCGGCAGCTCCAACCAATTCAGAGGAATCCGTGAGTAGCCAGAGCCTTACGATCCCGAAAATCGCGCCGGGTACTAGCAACTCGCTACATACGCCGGGGTCGCTTGGTAACGCCGCAGTTCGGTGAGCTATGTCACGGCAGTTGCTGAATGGGTAGGGTACTGGATGCAAGAGGTGAAAACGATGAAGCTGCTTTCTTTGCTCCTTTTCTTTGGGGTGCTGCTGGCTCCTGTGTCCGCACTTGCCGAAGGCGGTAGTTGTCCGCCAGGGTTCTACCCGATAGGAGGGCAAGGGGCCAGAGGCTGTGCTCCGATTCCTGGTGGCGACAGCGGTGGCTCGGATCAGCTGCCGCTACTTCCTCCAACGCCGACGGGGGAATGGTTAAGTACGTGGGGAGCAATCGCTGCGTCCGAAGCTACTTCTGAGGTAGGAATGGCCTCCGGAATGAATTCCGCAGAAGCCGCCGCTGCCGAGGCTGTGAGGCGCTGTGGTGGTGGAGGAGCCACGGACTGCAAGGTTACTGTCTCTTACTCAAATCAGTGCGTCGCGTGGTTGATTCCTTCTTCAGGTGGCTCGGGGGCTAAATCCGCAGTTGGTAAGGCTCCAAAGAAAAGGCAAGCGATCTCCTTGGCGGGTAAAGGTTGCGTAGATCCCAGTGGAAAGAAGTGCAGGGTCTTTTACGCAGACTGTTCTGAACCTGTTTTCCGTAAGTTCTAGCGATGCAAGTTCGTCGATTCTCTTAAGTCGATTGATTGGTTGCGTCGGAGTCGCCTGGAGCTTGAAGGTGCATCCAGGGCTTGCGTAAATGGGCCGGAAATTCAGAGAGTTGGCTTGATGTTGATGCGTTGATTTAGATTCTTGCGCATTGTCAATCGTGGCCACTCTTTCGTAGTTTCCTGCGTTCTGCGGATTGGCGGAGCACGGGTGACTGTACCGGCTGCGAATGGCTAGCTGATAGTGGATTCTTCGGGATTTGGCTCTGGATGACAGGTGAAAAGCTTTCCTTCGGATGTTGGGGGATTTCGAACGTCATCAGGGGTTCGAAGGTCATGTATAGGTTCGCGGCGAGTCTAGCGGTAGTTCTAGCACTTACGTCCGACCTGGCTTGGGCGGAAGGAAGGTGTCCTCCAGGCCAGTATCCGATTGGCGGGCGGGGTGCCGGCGGATGTGCGCCGATTCCTGCTGGTGGATCAGGAGCGGAAAGCCCGCGTCCAACGGGACGGTGGATCAAGACTTGGGGAGCATTTGCCGCCGCGCCTTCCGGAATCGCAGGAGCGGCAAGTGGGTGGAGGAAGAAGGCGGATGCGGGAAGCGCGGCGGTGAGATCCTGCTCTGATGCAGGCGGTCGGGATTGCCGAGTGAAGTTCACCTATAAGAATCAATGCGCGACGGCGGCTGTCTCGAATGCGGGAACCGGGGGGACTTTCTACTCTGCTGCAGCCACAAAGGAGGAGGCGGAAGGCCTATCCTTGGCGCAATGTCGTGCTGCGTCCAAAGAGACATGTGAAGTTGTCATGTCCAATTGCACCGAGCCGGAGTTTGAGAAGTTTTGAGTAATTGCCCGCATTTTTCTCGTGATGCGGCGATAGAATGGCCCGCCGTTGAGCGGGCTGTTTTTTTTGCGCCCATCAACTAAGAAGAACTCTACTCTTGATGTTGGGAGATTCTCGGTATGATCAGGCGTTCAGCAGCGACAAATTTGGCCCCAGCAATTGACGTGGCGGGTGCTGCGCTCACATCTGAGTAGGTCCGGGCAGCAGTAGCGCGACATGGGCTCGATCCTAGCGAACACTATCTGACTGTCGCCAATGGCGGCCATGTTCGTCTAGGGCGCCTTGGGCAGCTTCATGGCATATTTGCAGATGGGTAGCAGTGCAGTCGAATACAGGCAGGAGGCGCGATGTCTTGGAGGTTTACGCTTCTACGTAGTTGGCGGGTGATCCTGGGCCTTTTGTTGGCCGCAGTCTTCCAGTCGGCAGCGTTCGCGGAGGGCGGGTGCCCTCCGGGGCAGTATCCTATTGGCGGGCAAGGTGTCCAAGGATGCGCTCCGATCCCTGGGGCGGGTGACGGCTCGCTCAAGACGCCGCAACCCGAAGGGAAGTGGATCGAAACGTGGGGCGCGATCTCTGTTTCTCCTGAGGGCGCGTCCGGAGTGTCTATCGGGAAGCGTAGTAAGTCTGAGGCAGAGGCAGAGGCTGTGATGCAATGCCGGCACTCAGGTGGTCGTGCCTGTCGAACTTCTTTTTCCTACGAGAATCAGTGCGTTGCTGCGGTGGTCCCCAGTTCGGGTTCCGGCGGCACCAGCTTTGGTGGAAAGGCGACTGTCGATGAAGCAATTCAATTGGCAACTCGTCTTTGTATAAGGGATGGGGGGCAGGGATGCCACGTCGTGTACACCGCGTGCTCAGCTCCTGAGTATGTGCGGAAGTGAAGCGAGGATAGCGCCGGGCTAGCGCCCCGGTTGTTTCGTTGGACCGGCCGTAGTGTTTTCAATTTTTTGGAAATTCTCATTGCGAATGACGGATCCCGAGCGCCGCAATGGTGCTTGTATTCGGGTGGGTTCGTTCACCTGATCCGTGTTCGCTGCACCCGTTCCGCTTGCGTCTGCACGAGTGTTAAGTGCCTGATCAGCGCTGCCGTCATCTCCAAGTAGGCATCCATTCACGTTAACCGCACTCATTCTGTGATCAAGTGCGCTTTTCACCCCAAGCCCCCTTCGACGAGCGCTGCCTCCTCGAAGTAAGCTGCGTGCGCGTCAAAATCCCGACGCGCCGGTGCCATCGAACGCAGGAGCTTTTCCGTCCATGAGGACTGTGTCCCCCCGCGGTGCGGGTGACGCTTGCCACCATCGCGGTTGCCGTGGGCTCGGGGCTATCATCCGCCATGGCGGCCGCCGGGCACGTGCGGGGCATCGCCCCGTTTCCGGCCTCCGCTCGGGAACTGGCAAGACGGGATTGAAGGAGTTGCAGGGGATGGAGAAGGGGAGTGGCACGCACATGGACAATGCCCTGGCGTTCGTTCCGTCCGGCGCGAACCTGCTGGAAGCTGTACGCGGCGATCTGACCGGCAATGGTTTCCAGGACCAGCTCCTGGTGATCGACCAACCTCCTCCGGAGGGCTTGTTGCCCGGCGAGCACGGACCGAACCGGGTCCTGCTGTTGCTGCTGGGCGATGCCACGGGCCGCTGGCAGCTGGCGGCACGCAACGACAAGCTGGTGCCGTGCTCAACGCGCGGTGGCATGGCCGGTGACCCCTTCGCCTACGTGACGATTGAAGACGGCGCGTTCAGCGTGATCACCAACGGCGGCAGCCGCGAACGCTGGAGCAGCGTCTACACCTTCCGGTATGCACCTGCCGAGCAGGCGTGCTGGGTGCATGGCGTGCAGCGCAAGGTGGTGGACACCGAAACCGAAGCGACCCACACGCGCGATTTCTCCGCGGCCGAGCTTGGCCGGGTGCGATTCGAGGATTTCGACCCTTCCGTCGTCGCCGACGTGAGCTTGCCCTGAGTGCCATGCCGGTGAGGAGGCGGGAGTATCCAACGATGATCGAGCAGGAGTTTCACCGTGTCGCAGGATAGGGAGTCGTTGCTGTTGCGGCAGGCCACGGAGGCCGGCATGACTTCGTCCCGGGAACTGGCCAACTTCATGGCGCAGGCCGGGCATGAATCCCGTGGCTTGAGCCGTCTCAACGAGAGTTTCAACTTCACCCGGGGCATCTCGCAGATCCCGGTGGAAGCTGCGTGGCGCAATGGCAAGGCTGCGTTGGAGAGCGCCCGCCAGGAAGCGCTGCGTGGCCGCCCGGAAAACCTGGCTGAGCTGATGTACGGCGGACGCATGGGCAATGATGTGCCCGGCGACGCATTGAAGTACCACGGCCGCGGCTATCTGCCGTTGGTCGGCAAGGAGAATTACGAGCGTGCCGGCAAAGCGCTGGATCTGGACCTGGTGAATCACCCGGAACTGGCCGCGCAGCCCGAGCACGCAGGCCGCATTGCCGTGTGGCAGTGGCAGACGCGGGTGCCGGAAGCGGCGCGCGAGGACGTGCGCGAAGCGACGCGCGCGATCAATGGTGGCCTGAACGGCATCGAGGCCCGCCAGCAGCGATTCGAGGTGTGGCAGCAGAAGCTGACGCCAGATGTGATGGCGCGGCTGGAGCGGGGCGAAGTCGGGGCGCCGGCCCAGCAGGCAACGGGACGCGACATGTCGCAACCGGGCGAGCCGGGATACACGCTGTTCTCGGGAGCGCGCCAGCACCTGCAGCAGATGGGGCCGCAAAGCGGTCTGCGCAGCGTGCAGGAACTGGACAATGCTGCCGGCGCACTGGCGCTGAGCGCGCAGAAGGCGGGGATGTCGCGCATCGATCATCTACTGGCCGGCAACGACGGCCGCACGTTGTTTGCCGTGCAGGGCGCGCTGGGTGACCCGGCCATGCTGCGCGCATCGGTTGATCGCGAACAAGCGGCGCAGCAGCCGCTGGCGCAGAGCAGCCAGCAGTTGGCTGCCAATGTCGCCCAGCAGGACCCGGCGGCCGCGCTCGCCCGCGAGCAGGAGCAGCGTTCTCGATCCCTGTAACACCGATGCCGGCGGGCAGGGTGCCCGCTGGCGCTTTACGTACGACGCGTGGCGCCTTGTGGCGCCGACATGGAAACCCACCCGTAAGGACACCACATGCGAATCGTTCCCCCGAATGTCCGGCACGCCGCGGCCCGCTGCAATGCATCCGTGCGCCGCCTGCCGCCGCTCTGGCTGCTGTCACTTGGACTTGCCGCAGCGTCGGCACAGGCTCAGGAGGCAGCGGCGCCCCTCGTGGAGACGCCCCCCGCTGCAGATGCAATCGTTGAGGCGCCTGCAGGGGCGGCGCCCGTTACAGCGCCCGCGGTGGCCGACGCCGTTGTCGTGACGCCGGCTCCCGAAGTACCGGTTGCTGTGACACCCCCTGCGGCACCCGTGGTGGACGCGCAGCCGGCGCCGGCTGCGGACCCGGCGCCTGCGCCCGTTGCGCCCGCAGCGGCGGCGCCTGTGGCTGCACCGCCTGCCGTCGTCGAGCCAGCCGTCCCGGCGCTAGCTCCCGCGCCACCCGCCTTGGCCATCGTGCCGTTGCCGCCAGAGCAGGCGACCGAGCGGGCGCTCGGTGCCCGCTGCCCGGTGGATCTGGCCGGGCGGCTGGCGACCCAGGGCGACCTGCTGATTGGCGCCTGCCAGGGCACCATGCCGGCGCATCTGGCCGCGTTGCTGGTCGCGCTGCCCGTGCAGGACATCCACCTGCCGCGCAGCTGGCGCGAGCGCGAGGTGCGGCAGAAGGCATGGTTCAAGGCGGTGCCGGGCTATGGCCAGCGCCCGGACTTCGTCGTGCGGATGGGCGACATCTGGGTGCGTTCGCTGGAAGGGCGCGACGCCGACAGCACGTTCTATCTGGTGTCGGCGCCGTTCACCTGCAGCGACCAGGTCGCCAACCGTGATGAGTACGGCGCGGAGCCGGTCCGCGTACCCGCAGGTGATTGCCGCGAGGCTTATGTGGCCCAGCGTGTGTACCAGGTCCGCGGCGATGCGGCGCCGCGGGATGTGACCGCTGATGCCATGCCGATCATGCCGCAGCAGACGGAAGCGGATCGTGCGCGGCAGCTGTCGCGTGAGGGACAGATCAGCCTGGACCACAGCAAACTGCAGTATGGCCCGGCGATGCGCTGGTTCGTGCAGTACCCGGAGACGGTGCAGAAGGGGGGGCCGCGCGCCTACAGTGACTGGAACCGTGAGCACATCGCGTTCGTGGTCTGGACCGGTGATCGCTTCGAGCTGCGCGAGAAGGTCGCGCGCGCGCAGTGGCCCTGTGACCCGGTGGCACCCGGCGATCGCGCCTGTGGCGGATTCCCGGATTCCGGGCCCGATCTGTTCGTGACGGCCGCAGCATCCGTGCCAATGGCAGCGTCCAGCCCCTGAGCCGGAGTCTCGAAGTGATGCGGGAGCCGGGCTGACCGGCTCCCGCGCTGCATCAGGCCTGCAGGCTGCGGGTCTGGTTCCGCTGCTGTTCCAGCTGCTGGTCGCGCTCCAGCGCAACGCGCTGGTCGGCGGCCTGCTGGTCGATGCGCTGGCTGCTCTGTTCCAGCGGGGTGTTCATCGCCACTGCCGTATCCACCGACACACGAAGGTGGGCGGGGTCACCGCCCTGGCCCTGCACGGCGAAGCTGCGCGAGGCATCGGCATTCATGACCACTTCGTCGATGCGCTTGCCGCCTGCTGCGTGCATTTCGGCGGCCAGACTGCCTGCCAGTTGCGTGCTCATCACGTCTGGTACCCGGCCGACGCGGACATCCTGCGCGTGCACGCCACGGATCGCGTCGTTGAACAGTGGGTTGCCCACATGGTTGGCATCGTCCATTCGCAGCATGCTGGTGTGATGGCCGTTCTTCTCCGCTTCGCGGCGTGCCGGCTCACCGGGCTGCAGCGGGCCGCGGATGTGGTCGTACAGGTCGACGGCGCCGCCTGGAATGCCCCGCGCCGCGCGGGTGACACCACGGCGCAGTGATTCAACGTCGTCGCGGTACTCCTCGATCATCCTGGCGTTGTCTTTTGCCAGCTTCTGCGTTTCCGGGTGCTGCAGCACCGAGCCGTCACCGAGGAAGTTGCCCAGCTTGTGCGCGCCGAACGAGCTGCCTGCGGCGATGATCGGCCGGTCGGGGATAAGGGCGCGCAACGAGTGATTGCTGAAACCGTTCGCGGCGAGCGTGCTGATTTCATTCGGCCTGGCGTAGATGCGCACCTGGCCGAAGTGCGGCGACGCCGCGCTGACCGGATCGGAGGCCATGACATGGTTGATCATGGTGTTGCCACCTTCCGGGATGCGGTAGCTGAGGCTGACCGCGCCATAGGCGTTGAAGGTCTCGCCCTTGACGTTGAAGTGGTGCGAGGTGATCTGGGCCAGCGCGCCACCGAGAGAGTGGCCGGTGACGGTGACTTCAGGTGCACGGCCTCCAAATGCAGCTTCCTGCTTTGCGTAGTCCAGCGCGCTCTTGGTCAAAGCGATGGCATCGGGGGCCTGCACATTGGTGCGGGCGACGACCATGCCGCCGTCGGTCAGGATGGCATCACGAGCTATCTGCTCGGTCCCGCGATGAGCGACCACGATCTCATTGGTGTCGGCTCGCTGATAAACCGTGCCTTGGTAACCATTGAGCCGATTATTGACGTGATCGAGAATCTTGTATTCATGCCCATTGATCGTGACGAGCTCTTCTTCCCCCGGACGCCTCCGACCGACAGCGCGATCCTTGTAGGCATCGTCGGAAAGCGCCGCATAATCCTGCGTGCTGATGGTCATTGGGTGACCTCGCTGGCGCTGAGACTCATCGTGAACAACTTGCCCTGAAGTTCAGCAACGTAGTCAGCCGGATCCGCCTTGCCGGTGGCTGGGTAGTTGGCAGCAAGCGGTGCGCGCGGATAGGCCGCGTCCGGATAGTAAAGCGTGTGGGTCTTACCGTCGGTCAGTGGATCGGCCTTGACGAAGGTCAGGAAGCGGGTCTCTTCTTCAGCGCCCGTTGCCTTCAACATCGCCCCAGCGCCAGTGAACTCCCAATGGCACACGCCGCGGCCGTAGTAGTCTTCATCCAGCATGCGATCCACATACAGCGTGCCGCGGTACTCACCATCAGCGACCTTGCGCAGTTCCACCGGTTCCTGGCTGGTAATCCGTGCAGCCGTGCCGGTGGCCGGCTCGATATAGCCACACTGGTCTTCGTTGGTGACGTCGTACTGCGCGACACCTTCGACCACCGCGAAATCGCCCGGGGCGTCCTTCAGGCGCAGCACCAGTTCATAGGCCTTGCGCGGGCTGGGGTTGAGCTTGGCGAGGCCGCGCCCACCCTGGGCGACATCGGCTTCAGCAGCGGCACGTTCCTGGTTCATGGCGGTCTCCGGATGGCAGGCGGTCAACAGAAGCAGAGCAAGGCACGGAATCATCTTGTGGCGCAATGTCGGCCTCCTGGTGTGTAAGGGTGAATGTGGCACTGGCGGCTCATGGCACGAGCTTCTGCACAGTGGTGGTGGTTGAGAACAGCGCATTGCGCAGATCGGCGCGGTAGCTGGAAGGATCTTCCTTGCCGCTAGCTCCGTATCCGGTGATCTCTTCGATCCGCGGGTAGTCGGCGCGTGGGTAGTACCGCGTCAATTGGCTCCCCGTGTCCATGCGCTTCTTGTCGATGAACGTCAGGAATCGCGTATCCGCCTTGCTGGTCGTGGCGCGTAACATCGCACCGACACCCGTCAGCGTCCAATGGCAGACGCCACGCCCGTAGTAGTCCTCATCCAGCATGCGGTCCAGATAAAACGTACCGCGGTACTCGTTCTCGCTGGCCTTGTGCAGGGTGACGGGCTCTTGGCTGGTCATGCGGCTCGCAGTGCCTGTGGCAGGCAGTATCCGCCCGCAGTCTTCGTAGTTGCTGACGTCGTACTGGGCCACGCCCTCCACGATCGCGAACGGGCCCGGCGCGTCCTTCAGTGTCAGCACCAGTTCGTAGGCCTGCTTCGGCGCCGGGTTGAGCTTGGCCAAGCCGCGTCCACCCGCGGCGACGTCACGCTCGGCATCGGCGTAGGGCGAACATGCCGCCAGCGGGACGAGGGCGAGAAATGCCAGCAGCGGCCGTCCCCTGGGTTCGGGGCGAGCTACACCCATGGCGCGATCCTGCATCGTGCGTCCATGTCCATCTATCCTTCCTGGGTGGCAGGTTTCTCGATTATGGAACGTGCCGGGAGCGCTGTGCCACCCTCGGAGACGGATTTTTGACGCCCGGGGAAGCATCGCCCGGGCGGATTGCTTGCCGCACAAGGCTCGCGATCGTCACGTTGGCATTGCTGCCGGAGGCAGGTCTGCTGCTGAATCCGTGACTGAAATCAATCATTCACATGTCCATCACTTCATTGAAGGCGCCCTCCTTGAACTGCACGATCCGCCCTGAAATCCGCGAAGACCGCGCTGTCATCCACGCACTCACCGAGGCAGCCTTCCGCGAAGCCCCGCACAGCAGCCACACCGAGCAGTTCATTGTGGATGCACTGCGTTCGCGTGGAGAGCTGAGTCTGTCGCTGGTCGCCGAGAAGGACGGGCAGGTCGTCGGGCATGTTGCCTTGTCGCCGGTGACGATCAGCGATGGCAGTACGGGCTGGTTTGGCCTGGGACCAATCTCGGTGCTGCCCGGATGGCAGGGGCAGGGTGTCGGCGCGGCGCTGATGCACGCGGCGCTTGGTGCATTGCGTGAGCAGGGGGCGCAGGGCTGCGTATTGCTGGGAGAACCCGCGTATTACGGTCGATTCGGATTCCGCGCCGAGCCGGGCCTGGTGCTGCCGGGTGTGCCGCCAGAGTACTTCCAGGCACTGTGCCTGCGGCCACCGATGGCGCAGGGAGAGGTGCAGTACTCACCGGCATTCGAAGCCACGGCCTGATGATCGGGGGCGGGCCTCGAACATCCGTCAGCCGTTGTGCCGGAGATGGATCAGGGGATACGGACGGCCCTGCGAATCGAGCGGTGAGCGGCCGGTTTCGACGAAGCCCATGCGCAGGTAGAAGCCAACGGCCTGTGCGTTCTGCTCATTGACGTCGGTAGTCAGCTGCGGATGCCGGGCCAGCGCGTGCTGCAGCAGTTGCCGGCCGATACCAGTGCCGCGCACGTCCGGATCGATGAACAGCGCTTCCATGTGCGTGCCGTCGATCAGCATGAAGCCCAGTGGCCGATCCTGTGCATCGACCGCAACGGTCATCGGCGCCTGCGGCAGGAAGCTGGCGACTTCGGCATCGATGGCCTGGCGGTCTTCGGCGCTGAGAAAGTCATGGGTGGCGTCGACGGCGCGGCGCCAGACATCGATGAGGGCGACGCCGTCGTCGGCACGCGAGGGGCGCAGGGTGGTCATGGGTTCACCAAGGTGCTTTCAATGAGCACGTAGTATCGCGCGTCCCGATCCAGCGCGCAGGCGTGGATTCATCCGGTGGTGCGATGGCGGATGAAGGGGCTGTAGGCAGTGGCCTCCGCGCGCAGCACCACGCCATCCTCGAAATCGTCGCTGTCGTTGAAGGGCACGGTGGGCCACTGCGTCCAGTGCGCCAGGCGTTCGCGGTAGTAATAGGTTGCTGCAGCCAATGCCTCGTCGTGTGCCTGCACGCGCTCCGGTGCCAGCCCGGAACGCACACCGTGCACCACATGCGGTTCCAGTACGTCGAAGCCGACGTAGCGTAGGCAGTACATCAACGGCCACAGCAACAGACGGGTATCACCCTCGCGGCCATCCACCGCGCAGGCCCGTGCCGAAGAGCCGGTGGTGACGCTGAGCAGGGCACGCTTGCCGCGCATCGCGCCGTGTTCGTGGCGCAGGCGGCTATTGTACATCGGCCCGTAGACCAGCACGCGGTCCAGCCAGCCCTTGAGGATCGCCGGTGCCGCGAACCACCACAGCGGAAACTGGAGGATGACCCGATCCGCGGCCTGCAGCAGCTGCAGATGGCGCTGCACATCGGCGGGTAGTCGACCCTGTTCGGCGCCGTAGCGCTGTTCGCGCTGGGCATCGAAGCGGCCGGGCTGCAGGCGACTTGAATGATGGTGGGCCGCTTCGAGCGGATCGAAGCCCTCTGCATACAGGTCGACCACGTCCACCTGCAGCGCGTCATGGCGCAGCTGCTCCGCGGCCTGCGCGGCCAGGTGGGCGTTGAAGGAGCGGGGTTCGGGATGGGCAAGCAGGATCAGGGCGCGCATGGGGCGAGGTGTTCGAGGAGTGTGCGACCATCCTCGCGGCGCCGGTATGCCCCGGCAATTACGCACCTTGAGGTAACCATGGCCTTTCCCGGAGATGTCTATGCCGCCGACTGCTCGGCGCGCGATGCGCTGGCGCTGATCTCGGGCAAGTGGGTGATGCTGCTGTTGCCGGCGTTGGCGCATGGCCCGCAACGCAACGGTGCACTGCTGCGGAAGATCGAAGGCATCTCGCAGAAGGTGTTGACCCAGACCCTGCGGCAGCTGGAGCGCAATGGCCTGGTCGAGAGGTGTGATCTGGGGAGCAAGCCGCTGCATGTCGAGTACCGGTTGACCGAGGTTGCACGCAGCCTGGTAGACACCTTGACCGCGTTGGACCGTTGGGCCGAGCACAATTTCCCGGCGCTGGATGCGGCCCGCGAGCGCTTCGACGCGCGCTAGCGGCGCCTGTACGGCCCGGGGCGTACAATGCGGCCCCGGCGGCCATCCTGGCCCTGCACACACGCGAGAACCGCCATGACCGACGCCCTGGGCGTGCCGGTGCACGACACCGATGAACACTGGATGCGCCACGCGCTGGCGCTGGCCGAGCGTGCGCAGCGCGAGTACGACGAGATCCCCGTTGGTGCGGTACTGGTGGGTGCCGATGGCCAGCTGCTGGGCGAGGGCTGGAACCTCAACATCGCCTCGCACGACCCCAGCGCGCACGCCGAGATCGTGGCGATGCGGGCCGGCGGAAAGCTGCTGGCGAACCACCGCCTGCTCGGCAGCACGCTGTATGTGACCCTGGAGCCGTGCGCGATGTGCGCGATGGCGATCGTGCACGCACGCGTCGCCCGTCTGGTCTACGGCGCCAGTGACCCCAAGACGGGCGCCTGCGGCAGCGTGTTCGACCTCATTGGCGACGCCCGCCACAACCATCGCGTCGAGATTCACGGCGGGGTGCTGGCCAAGGAAGCCAGTACACGCCTGACCAATTATTTCCGCGCCAAACGTGGCAAGCCGCCGTTGCTGCTGGAAGACCACGCCGGCGAGGGCTGAGGGGCGAACGGGTATGATGGGCGCCTCTTTCCTTCACCGGTAGGCCCCGCGCCTGCCCAGCAACGAGGCGACACATGGCGGACAACGGCGCGGCCAACGAGCGACTGATCTGGATCGACCTGGAAATGACCGGGTTGGATACCGACAACGATTCGATCATCGAGATCGCCACCGTGGTCACCGATGCCCAGCTGAACGTGCTGGCCGAAGGGCCGGAATTCGCCATCCACCATCCGCTGGAAACGCTGGAAGCGATGGATGAGTGGAACCGCAACCAGCACCGCCGCTCGGGCCTGTGGCAGCGCGTGGTGGACAGCACCACCACCCTGGGCCAGGCCGAGGCGCAGACGGTGAACTTCCTGGCGCAGTGGATCCCGGCCGGCCTTTCGCCGATGTGCGGCAACTCGATCTGCCAGGACCGCCGCTTCCTGCACCGCCAGATGCCGCGCCTGGAGAAGTACTTCCACTACCGCAACCTGGACGTGTCCACGGTGAAGGAGCTGGCCAAGCGCTGGGCGCCGAGCGTGGCCGCCGGCGTCGGCAAGAACAGCAACCATACCGCGCTGAGCGATGTACACGATTCAATCGCCGAGCTGCGTCACTACCGCCAGTTCATGGGCGCGCTGTCGGGCCTGCCGGCTGCCTGAACGACGCCGTCGGGCATGGCCCGGCGCTACCGGGTGACACACCAGCGGGTAGTGTCGGCCGCTGGCCGGCAAGGCGCGGAGGTCGGATCCCTTTGCTGCGGAAAGGGCTCTGCCCCCTCTGTCGTACCCCGCGACGAACCGTTCAACTTCCGGGCGCTAAGATCGGCGCCATGAACGAGCCGATCCTGCTCCCCCGCGACATCGCCCATGACGCCCGCGACTGGTCCGACCTGCAGCGCGCGGTGGCCCTGCTGGAAGCGCCGACCCTGACCGCGCGCATGGCCAACCTGGTCGGTACGCCGCTGGAGTTCGCGGTGAAGGCGCTGCCCAGCTCGGTCTCCAACCGCATCCACGGTGCGGTGCAGGCGGCGCTGTCCAAGTCGGCGCAGGCAGCCCTGTGGAGCATGGACAACTCGCCCGGCAAGGGAGCGTCGACCCGCTGGCACAAACTGGCGGCAGCCACCTCCGGTGCGGTCGGCGGCGCCTTCGGCTTTGCCGCCTTGCTCATCGAGTTGCCGGTGTCGACCACGATCATGATGCGTGCGGTGGCCGACGTGGCCCGCAGCGAGGGGTTTGACCTGTCCGACTTCAGCACCCGCCAGGCGTGCCTGGAGGTGTTCGCGCTGGGCGGCAACTCGCCACGCGATGACGCCAGCGAGACGGGCTATTACCTGGCTCGAGGTTTCACCACCGATGTGATGCGCCATCTGTCGGCCGAGCTGGCCGGGCGGGTGGTGACCGGCCGCGACCTGACCCTGGGCGTGGCGCCGAAGGAAGCCGGCAAGCTGCTGGCGAAGATGGTGGAGAAGGTGGCGGCGCGCTTTGGCGTGGTCGTTACCGAGAAGTTCGCCGCGCAGGCGGTGCCGGTCGTTGGTGCCGCCGCGGGTGCAGCGCTGAACACCATGTTCACCGACTACTACCAGGACATGGCGCGTGGTCACTTCATCGTGCGCCGGCTGGAGTTGAAGTACGGGGAAGATGTGGTGCGCACCTGCTATGACCGCGTGGCACACGGTGCGGTAAAGATCGAGCCAAGGGTGGAGTAGATCCACGCCATGCGTGGATGAGCCCTCGTACCGGGTGATCCTTGCCGTGGGGGAACAACTGTTTTGCCAGTGCGTGCCTGTTGCCTGGCGGGCGCCATCCCCATTCTTTGCGGCACTCCCCCCGCAAGAGATGTCCGCCATGTTGTTCACCTCCCACCGTCTGGGCCCGCTGACCCTGCCCAACCGCATCGTGATGCCGCCGATGACCCGCTCGCGTGCGGCTGCCGGCAATGTTGCTACCGCCGAGATGGCGACCTACTACGCGCAGCGTGCCGGTGCCGGCCTGATTGTCAGCGAAGGCACCCAGATCAGCCCGCAGGGCCAGGGCTATGCCTGGACGCCGGGCATCCACAGCCCCGAACAGGTAAAGGGCTGGCGGCAGGTGACCGATGCGGTGCACGCCGCCGGTGGCCGCATCTACGCGCAGTTGTGGCACGTCGGCCGCGTCTCGCATGTGGCCCTGCAGCCCGATGGCGCAGCGCCGGTGTCTTCCTCGGCATTGCTGGCCGATGGCGTGAAAGTGTTCGTCGACCCGACAGGGGCAGGTCCCGAAGCCGGCGTCGGCGAGATGATCCAGCATTCGATGCCGCGTGCGCTGCGCGAAGACGAGATTCCGGGCATCGTCGCCGATTACGCGCAGGCCGCCCGCAATGCGCTGGAGGCGGGCTTCGACGGCGTCGAACTGCACGGCGCCAATGGCTACCTGATCAACCAGTTCATCGACTCGCAGGCCAACCAGCGTACCGATGGCTATGGCGGTTCGCTGCAGAACCGGCTGCGCTTCCTGCGCGAGGTCGTGCAGGCGGTGGTCGCAGTAGCCGGTGGTGATCGCGTTGGCGTGCGCCTGGCGCCGCTGACCACGCTGCAGGGCGCGGTGGATGATACGCCGCAGGCCACCTATCTGGCGGCCGCGCATCTGCTGGGTGAACTGGGCGTGGGTTACCTGCACATTGCCGAAGCGGATTGGGACGATGCACCGTTGATGCCGGTGGCGTTCAAGCAGGCGCTGCGCATGGTCTACCCGGGTACGCTGATCTACGCCGGCAAGTACACCGCCGAGCGCGCCGAGCAGGCACTGGCGGAAGGCTGGGCTGACCTGATCGGCTTCGGCCGGCCGTTCATCGCCAACCCGGATCTGCCGGAGCGACTGCGTACCGGTGCGGCGCTGAATCCGCCGGATCGCGCGACGTTCTTTGGCGGTGGCGCGGTCGGCTTCACCGATTACCCGACGTTGGAAGAGAGCGTCGCGGCCTGATCCTGAAGGCTGCCGGCCAGCGGCCGGCACTACCGGGAGGCGAGGGATAGTGCCGGCCGCTGGCCGGCATTCCAGTCAGGCGGCGAGGGGGTAGTGCCGGCCGCTGGCCGGCATTTCAGTCAGGCGGCGGGGGTAGTGCCGGCCGCTGGCCGGCAGCCCGGGGATGGATCAGGGCTTGTCGCGCACCAGCGCGTCGGCCTCCACCACGCTGCCATCCTTTCCATGCAGGTACAGGTGCATGTCCTGCTGCGGATACGGAATGTTGATGCCGGCCTTGTCATAGCCCAGCTTCAGCTGCTCCAGCAGCGTGACCTTGGTGCCGAACCAGTCGGCCGACTTCACGTAGCAGCGGATGCCGAGGTTGATCGCATGCGCCCCCAACTCGTACACCACCACGTCCGGTGCCGGCGTCTGCAGCACGCGCGGGTCCGCCTTCATCAGCGCCAGCGCGGTGTCGCGTGCCAGCTGGATGTTGTCCTCGTAGCCGATGCCGATTACCAGTTCGACGCGGCGGGTCGGCTCGGCGGTCAGGTTGATAATCGGCGCGGCGGTGATCAGCGTGTTCGGAATGGTGGTGTGCTGGTTGTCGGCACCGGTGATGACGGTCTGGAAGATGCGCACTTCGCGCACCGTGCCGGTCTGCCCGGCCACGGTCACCACATCGCCCACGCGGAACGGTCGCAGCGTCACCAGCATCACGCCCGAGGCGATGTTGGACAGCGAATCCTTCAACGCAAGACCGACCGCCAGGCCAGCGGTGCCGAGCACGGCCAGCAGCGGGGTGATCTTCACGCCGAGCGTGTCGATGGCCAGCAGCGCCACGATCACGAGTGAGGTGGCATAGACCACGTTGCGCAGGAAGCTGCCCAGCATCGGGTCCACGCCCATGCGCGCAGTGGCGCGCGGCATGGCGTTGGACAGGCGTCGTGCCACCCACAGGCCCACAAGCAGCACCACGATCGCGGCCAGCAACGGTACGCCGTAGGTTTCCAGCAGGCGTTCCCAGTCGAGCGAGTGGAACCAGGGCGTTGCGGCGGGGGCGGGGGTGGGAGGTGCGGCGGCGATCATGCGGAAGTCCTTTGTTGCGTAGCGATGTCTGCGTGGGGCAGGGCGTGCGCGGACGCCAGAAACAGCAAGCCCCGCAGAGTGAAGTGACCCCCGGGAGTTGGACGCCAGATCCAACCCCGAGGAATACATGCACAGATACGACGCTCGTTTCAAACTGCAGGTCGCCAAAGAGGCCTGCAAGACCTCCACATCAGTCAAAGCCGTTGCTCGTCGCCACAG
>NZ_JCAFVJ010000023.1:0-16770 GCF_059372295.1 Stenotrophomonas sp. YJH_SMC_33 | reverse complement strand
GAAATGGTGATGCCGGGTGACAACGTCAAGATGGTCGTCACCCTGATCAACCCGGTGGCGATGGACGAAGGCCTGCGCTTCGCCATCCGCGAAGGCGGCCGCACCGTCGGCGCCGGCGTGGTCTCGAAGATCATCGAGTAAGCCTGCAGTACCGGTGGTTGCATAGCGCCGCCGGTTACGCGAATGGCGGGCCGGGAACCTCGGTCCGCCTTCGCCGTCTAAGGGAAGGCAAGTTTCAACACGTACGCCAGTAGCTCAATTGGCAGAGCAGCGGTCTCCAAAACCGCAGGTTGGGGGTTCGAGTCCCTCCTGGCGTGCCATCTGCCCACCTTATCCAGCGGCCTGGGCCGCTAAAGCAGACACAGCCGGATGAATAGCAAGATCGAACACTCCAAGGACAACTCCGCCAATGGCGGGGATATCGTCAAGTACGTCGCCGCATCGCTGCTGGTGCTGGCCGGTCTGTTCGTCTGGTTCTGGTTCTCCGCCGATTCCGGTCGCGCCACCCAGCTGGGTGCGTGGGCGGGTCAGCTGCGTGCGTTGGCGGTTGTGGTCGGTCTGGTTGGCGGTATCGGCGTGTTCATGCTGACCGGCAAGGGGCGCGACACCCGCGAATTCCTCTCCGAGTCGCGCTTCGAACTGCGCAAGGTGGTCTGGCCGACGCGCCAGGAAGCCATCCGCATGACCTGGGTCGTGATGGTGGTGGTGACCATTCTCAGTCTGTTGCTGGGTGGGTTCGATTACGTCATTCAGTGGCTGGTTCAGTTGTTCCTGAGCCGCTAAGGAGAATTGCATGAAGCGTTGGTACGTCGTTCACGCCTATTCGGGCTTCGAGAAGTCGGTGGCGCAGGCCCTGCGCGATCGCATCGTCCGTGACGGCATGGAAGAGCGCTTCGGCGATGTCCTGGTCCCGACCGAAGAAGTGGTCGAGATGCGCGCTGGCCAGAAGCGCCGCTCCGAGCGCAAGTTCTTCCCGGGTTATGTGCTGGTCCAGATCGAGACCCACGAAGAAGCCGGCATTCCGCGCATCGACAACGAAAGCTGGCATCTGGTCAAGGAAACCCCGCGCGTCATGGGCTTCATCGGCGGCACCGCCGACCGTCCGCTGCCGATCGCCGATTCCGAGGCCGAGGCCATCCTGAACCGCGTTCAGGAAGGTGTCGAGAAGCCGCGTCCGAAGGTGCTGTTCGAGCCGGGCCAGATGGTCCGCGTCACTGATGGCCCGTTCAACGATTTCAATGGCGTCGTCGAAGAAGTCAACTACGAGAAGAGCCGTCTGCGCGTTTCCGTGCTGATCTTCGGTCGCGCTACTCCGGTCGAACTCGAGTTCGGCCAGGTCGAAAAAGCCGTCTGATCCAACTGCAGAGTCGAGCCATGCTCGGCTCCTGAACAGAAACCGGGCTTGGCCCGGTTTCTCTCGTTTATGTGCCACTTCAGGCATGTGAAGAAAAAACCTGATATAGTGCGCGGCTCCCCGCTGGGAAGCCAGCAGGATGAGGCCGCCGCAAGGCGGCCTTCAGCATGATTTCAAAACGCGATGCCGGGACGCGTGATTCCCGGTCCGATGGGGAGCCTGTTGTCGAAAGGCGCTAGCACCCGGAGAGTACTCACATGGCAAAGAAAGTTGTCGGTTACATCAAGCTGCAGGTGAAGGCCGGTCAGGCCAACCCCTCGCCGCCGGTCGGCCCTGCGCTGGGTCAGCGCGGTCTGAACATCATGGAATTCTGCAAGGCGTTCAACGCTGCCACGCAGAAGCTCGAGCCGGGCCTGCCGGTTCCGGTGATCATCACGGCCTACTCGGACCGTACGTTCACCTTCATCACCAAGAGCACCCCGGCCACCACCCTGCTGAAGAAGGCTGCTGGCATCTCGTCGGGCTCCAAGCGCCCGAACACCGAGAAGGTCGGCAAGGTCACCCGTAAGCAGCTGGAAGAGATCGCCAAGGCGAAGGAACCGGATCTGACTGCCGCCGATCTGGACGCCGCCGTGCGTACCATCGCTGGCTCTGCCCGTTCCATGGGCCTCGTGGTGGAGGGTTAATAAGATGGCACAGACCAAGCGTGAGAAGGCCATCAAGGCCGCCGTCGTCCCGGGCAAGGCATACGCCTTCGAGGACGCGATCAACATCCTGAAGACCGCCACCAAGGCCAAGTTCGTCGAGTCGATCGACGTCGCTGTGCGCCTGGGCGTCGATGCGAAGAAGTCCGACCAGCAGGTCCGTGGCTCCACCGTGCTGCCGGCCGGTACCGGCAAGTCGGTCCGCGTCGCCGTGTTCGCTCCGGCCGGTGCCAAGGCTGACGAAGCCCTGGCCGCTGGCGCCGAAGCCGTCGGCATGGATGATCTGGCCGAGAAGATGCAGGCCGGCGATCTGAACTACGACGTCGTCATCGCGACCCCGGACGCCATGCGCGTCGTCGGCAAGCTGGGCACCGTGCTGGGCCCGCGTGGCCTGATGCCGAACCCGAAGGTCGGCACCGTTTCCCCGAACCCGGGTGAAGCCGTGAAGAACGCCAAGTCGGGCCAGGTCCGTTACCGTACCGACAAGGCCGGCATCATCCACTGCACCATCGGCAAGGCCGACTTCGCCGAAGACGCGCTGAAGTCGAACCTGACCGCGCTGCTGCTGGACCTGATCAAGGCCAAGCCGGCCACCTCCAAGGGCACCTACCTGCAGAAGGTTTCGGTCAGCTCGACGATGGGCCCGGGCGTCACCGTCGACCAGTCGTCGCTGACCCTGAAGTAATTGTTTCAAGCGGTCACGGTACCTTCGGTGCCGTGACCGTGACATTTGAAGGCATCGCTGGCAGTGCATCGCCCGCGGTAGCCGTCAAAGACCGCAGGCGCGGTCGTGGCAATACCGGCGACGGGCAGGGAAGCTCGACCTGGCAAGGAGTCGCCGCCGGAGCAGTCATGAACGCTTAATCGATTCCCCGGAATCACCCTGCGTAGATGGTGCCCTTCTGGAGTTTTTCTGGTTCACGCACGTCTGGGTTTCCCCAGGTTGGCCCACTCCAGGTCTAGAACGGCCCACCCCCGGAACATCATCCCGATGTTCCCGGCGTCCAGGACGGATGCCGCACAGGACCGCACACGGCAGGAGCCGTAAGCGGAGTTCAATAGGAGGAGTGCAATGGCTCTCAATCTGTCCCAGAAGCAAGAAGTAGTCGCCGAGCTGGCAGACGTCGCCGCCAAGGCCCACTCCTTGATCGCAGCCGAATACGCTGGCACCACGGTCGCCCAGATGACCGCGATGCGCAAGCAGGCTCGTGAAACCGGTGTTTTCTTGAAGGTTGTCAAGAACACCCTGGCTTCGCGCGCCGTTGAAGGCACCGAGTTCGCAGTCGCCCAGGACCAGATGGTTGGTCCGCTGCTGTACGCGTTCTCGCTCGAGGAGCCCGGCGCTGCCGGTCGCCTGATCAAGGAAGCCGCCAAGGGCAACGACAAGCTGAAGGCTAAGGTCGTCGCCATCGGTGGCGAAGTGTTCCCGGCAAGCCACGTCGAAGTGCTGGCCTCGCTGCCGACCCGCGACCAGGCCCTGGCCATGCTGGCCCGCGTCCTGACCGAGCCGGTCACGATGTTTGCCCGCGCCATCAAGGCCGTTGGCGAGAAGCAGGGTGGTGGCGACGTCGCTGCCGACGCTGCCGAGCCGGCCGCCGAGACCGCCTGAGTTTCGACTTATCGTGGTTCCTGACGGAACCTCAACCCAGAAAATCATCCAAAGGTATTAATCATGTCCCTTACCAACGAACAGATCGTCGACGCCATCGCCGAGAAGTCCCTGATGGAAGTGATGGAGCTGGTCAAGGCCATCGAAGAGAAGTTCGGCGTCTCCGCCGCTGCTCCGGTTGCCGTGGCTGCCGCCGCTGGCCCGGCCGCTGCTGTTGAAGAGCAGACCGAGTTCACCGTCACCCTGAAGTCGGCCGGCGACAAGAAGGTCGAAGTCATCAAGGCCGTCCGCGCCATCACCGGCCTGGGCCTGAAGGAAGCGAAGGACCTGGCCGAAGCCGGTGGCGTCCTGAAGGAAGGCGCTTCGAAGGAAGACGCCGAGAAGATGAAGAAGGACCTGGAAGCTGCTGGCGCGACTGTCGAAGTCAAGTAAGCAGTTACCTTGCATCGTCATCGATTCGCGGCGATGCAGCCAAGGCTGGGGGCGTAAGCCCCCGGCCTTTGGTCGTTGTTGCGGTGGTGTAGAGTCGACTGTTGGTCGACTGCTGTGAAGGAAGTCGACCAACAGTCGACTCTACCGTTTCAAAAGCAGGAAAAAGCCCAACACGGGCTGCAGTCAAACCCCGGCAGGCCAGCGCACGGCGCGGCAGCGGGGGCGTGGTAGCAGACGAGTTGGCAGTTGGAAGTAGCGGGAGAAGGCGTGCTGGTGCCGGCAATACCAGCGACTTCCAACTGACAATTTCAAGTTCCCTTCAGGGTCGTGGACGCACGGCCCGCACAACAAGGTGGAAGACCTCATGACGTCCTATTCGTTCACCGAAAAAAAGCGTATCCGCAAGGATTTCGGCAAGCAGCGCTCGATTCTCGAAGTGCCGTTCCTGCTCGCCATCCAGGTGGATTCCTATCGTGAATTCCTGCAGGAAAACGTCGATCCGGCCAAGCGCACGGACCACGGCCTGCATGCTGCGCTGAAGTCGGTCTTCCCGATCGCCAGCTACAGCGGCAATGCTGCCCTGGAATACGTCGGCTACAAGCTGGGCGAACCGGTCTTCGACGAGCGTGAGTGCCGCCAGCGCGGCATGAGCTACGGCGCCCCGCTGCGCGTCACCGTGCGCCTGGTGATCTACGACCGTGAGTCGTCGACCAAGGCCATCAAGTACGTGAAGGAGCAGGAGGTCTATCTGGGCGAAATCCCGCTGATGACCGAGAACGGCACCTTCATCGTCAACGGTACCGAGCGCGTCATCGTCTCGCAGCTGCACCGCTCGCCGGGCGTGTTCTTCGACCACGACCGCGGCAAGACCCACAGCTCGGGCAAGCTGCTGTACAGCGCCCGCATCATTCCTTACCGCGGTTCCTGGCTGGACTTCGAGTTCGACCCGAAGGATGCGCTGTTCACCCGTATCGACCGCCGCCGCAAGCTGCCGGTGTCGATCCTGCTGCGCGCGCTTGGTTACAGCAACGAAGAGATGCTGGCCGAGTTCTTCGAGATCAACACCTTCCACATCAACCCGGATGAAGGCGTCCAGCTGGAGCTGGTGCCCGAGCGCCTGCGTGGCGAAACCCTGGGCTTCGACCTCGCCGACGGCGACAAGGTCATCGTGGAAGCCGGCAAGCGCATCACCGCGCGCCACATCAAGCAGCTGGAAGCCTCGGGCATCGCCGCCCTGGCCGTGCCGGACGACTACATCGTCGGCCGCATCCTGTCGCACGACGTGGTCGATGCCTCGACCGGCGAACTGCTGGCCCAGGCCAACGACGAGATCACCGACGAACAGCTGCAGGCCTTCCGCAAGGCCGGCGTGGACGCGGTCGGCACCCTGTGGGTGAACGACCTGGATCGTGGTCCGTACCTGTCCAACACCCTGCGCATCGACCCGACCAAGACCCAGCTGGAAGCGCTGGTCGAGATCTACCGCATGATGCGTCCGGGCGAGCCGCCGACCAAGGATGCCGCGCAGAACCTGTTCCACAACCTGTTCTTCACCTTCGAGCGCTACGACCTGTCCGCGGTCGGCCGCATGAAGTTCAACCGTCGCGTGGGCCGCAAGGAAACCACCGGCGAAGCCGTGCTGTACGACAGCAAGTACTTCGGTGAGCGCAACGACGAAGAGTCCAAGCGCCTGGTCGCCGCCCACGGCGACAGCTCCGACATCCTCGACGTGATCAAGGTCCTGACCGAGATCCGCAACGGTCGCGGCGTGGTCGACGACATCGATCACCTGGGCAACCGTCGCGTGCGCTCGGTCGGTGAAATGGCCGAGAACGTGTTCCGCGTGGGCCTGGTCCGCGTCGAGCGCGCGGTCAAGGAGCGCCTGTCGATGGCCGAGTCGGAAGGCCTGACCCCTCAGGAGCTGATCAACGCCAAGCCGGTCGCCGCTGCCATCAAGGAGTTCTTCGGTTCCTCGCAGCTGTCGCAGTTCATGGATCAGAACAACCCGCTGTCGGAAGTGACGCACAAGCGTCGCGTCTCGGCCCTGGGCCCGGGCGGCCTGACCCGCGAGCGCGCCGGCTTCGAAGTGCGCGACGTGCACCCGACCCATTACGGCCGCGTCTGCACCATCGAAACCCCGGAAGGCCCGAACATCGGCCTGATCAACTCGCTGGCCGTGTACGCCCGCACCAACCAGTACGGTTTCCTCGAGACCCCGTACCGAAAGGTCGTGGACGGCAAGGTCTATGACGAAGTCGAGTTCCTGTCGGCGATCGAAGAAAACGAGTACGTCATTGCGCAGGCCAACGCGCTGACCGACGCCAAGGGCACCCTGACCGAGCAGTTCGTGCCGTGCCGCTTCCAGGGCGAATCGCTGCTGAAGCCGCCGGCGGAAGTGCACTTCATGGACGTCTCGCCGATGCAGACCGTGTCGATCGCGGCCGCGCTGGTTCCGTTCCTGGAGCACGATGACGCCAACCGCGCACTGATGGGCGCCAACATGCAGCGTCAGGCCGTGCCGACCCTGCGTGCGCAGAAGCCGCTGGTGGGTACCGGCATCGAGCGCGCCGTGGCGCGTGACTCCGGCGTGACCGTGAACGCCCGCCGTGGTGGCGAGATCGTGCAGATCGACGCAGCCCGCATCGTGGTCAAGGTCAACGAGGAAGAGATCGTTGGCGCCACCGACGCGGGCGTGGACATCTACAACCTGGTCAAGTACACCCGTTCGAACCAGAACACCTGCATCAACCAGCGTCCGCTGGTCCAGGTGGGTGACGTCATCGCCCGCGGTGACGTGCTGGCCGACGGTCCGTCCACCGACATCGGCGAACTGGCCCTGGGCCAGAACATGCTGATCGCGTTCATGCCGTGGAACGGCTACAACTTCGAAGACTCCATCCTGCTGTCCGAGCGCGTGGTGGAAGAAGATCGTTACACCACGATCCACATCGAAGAGCTGACCTGCGTCGCGCGTGACACCAAGCTGGGGCCGGAGGAAATCTCCGCCGACATCCCGAACGTCTCCGAGCAGGCGCTGAACCGCCTGGACGAGAGCGGCGTGGTGTACATCGGTGCGGAAGTCCGTGCCGGCGACATCCTGGTCGGCAAGGTCACCCCGAAGGGCGAAAGCCAGCTGACTCCGGAAGAGAAGCTGCTGCGCGCGATCTTCGGCGAGAAGGCTTCGGACGTGAAGGACAGCTCGCTGCGCGTTCCGCCGGGCATGGACGGCACCGTCATCGACGTGCAGGTCTTCACCCGCGACGGCATCGAGAAGGACAAGCGCGCCCGCCAGATCGAAGAGTCTGAAATCAAGCGCGTCAAGAAGGACTTCGACGACCAGTTCCGCATCCTGGAGGCCGCCATCTACATGCGTCTGCGTTCGCAGATCGTGGGCAAGGTGGTCAACGGTGGCGCTGGCCTGAAGAAGGGTGACGTGATCACCGACGCCTTCCTGGACGGCCTGAAGAAGGCTGACTGGTTCGCCCTGCGCATGAAGGACGAAGACGCTTCGGAAGCCATCGAGCGCGCACAGAAGCAGATCCAGGCGCACGAGAAGGAATTCGAGCGTCGCTTCGCCGACAAGCGCGGCAAGATCACCGCCGGTGACGACCTCGCCCCGGGCGTGCTGAAGATGGTCAAGGTGTTCCTGGCCGTGAAGCGCCGCATCCAGCCGGGCGACAAGATGGCCGGCCGCCACGGCAACAAGGGTGTGGTCTCCAACGTGGTGCCGGTCGAGGACATGCCGTACATGGCCTCGGGCGAAACCGTGGATATCGTGCTGAACCCGCTGGGCGTGCCGTCGCGCATGAACATCGGCCAGATCCTGGAAGTGCACCTGGGCTGGGCCGCCAAGGGCCTGGGTCGCAAGATCCAGGCGATGCTGGAAGCCCAGGCGGCGGTGGCCGACCTGCGCAAGTTCCTGGACGACATCTACAACCACGACGATACCAACGTGGCCAACCGTGTCGACCTGTCGCAGTTCAGCGACGAGGAACTGCTGCGCCTGGCCCGCAACCTGACCGACGGCGTGCCGATGGCCACCCCGGTGTTCGACGGCGCCACCGAAGCGGAAATCAAGCGCATGCTGGAACTGGCCGACCTGCCGAGCAGTGGCCAGACCCAGCTGTACGACGGCCGCACCGGTGAAGCATTCGATCGCCACACCACGGTTGGCTACATGCACTACCTGAAGCTGAACCACCTGGTCGACGACAAGATGCACGCCCGTTCGACCGGCCCGTACTCGCTCGTCACCCAGCAGCCGCTGGGCGGCAAGGCGCAGTTCGGCGGCCAGCGCTTCGGTGAAATGGAAGTCTGGGCGCTGGAAGCCTACGGCGCGGCCTACACCCTGCAGGAAATGCTGACGGTGAAGTCCGACGACGTGCAGGGCCGCAACCAGATGTACAAGAACATCGTCGACGGTGAGCACGAGATGGTCGCGGGCATGCCGGAATCCTTCAACGTGCTCGTGAAGGAAATCCGCTCGCTGGCCATCAACATGGAACTGGAAGACAACTGATCCATGCCGGCGCGGCGGCCTCCACCGCCGCGCCGCTGGCAGTGAACTGAAAGCCCATCGACACAGCATTCCTCCTTCTGGAGAACACCATGAAAGACCTGCTCAACCTCTTCAACCAGCAGCGCCAGACGCTGGACTTCGACGCGATCAAGATCGCGCTGGCCTCGCCGGACCTGATCCGTTCGTGGTCCTTCGGCGAAGTGAAGAAGCCGGAAACCATCAACTACCGCACCTTCAAGCCGGAACGCGACGGCCTGTTCTGCGCCGCCATCTTCGGACCGGTGAAGGACTACGAGTGCCTGTGCGGCAAGTACAAGCGCATGAAGCACCGCGGCGTGGTCTGCGAAAAGTGCGGCACCGAAGTGACCCTGGCCAAGGTGCGCCGCGAGCGCATGGGCCACATCGACCTGGCCTCGCCGGTCGCCCACATCTGGTTCCTGAAGTCGCTGCCGTCGCGCATCGGCCTGATGCTGGACATGACCCTGCGCGACATCGAGCGCGTGCTGTATTTCGAAGCCTACGTGGTGACCGAGCCGGGCCTGACCGCCCTGGAACGCCGCCAGCTGCTGACCGAGGAACAGTACCTGCAGGCCCGCCAGGAGCACGGTGACGACTTCGACGCCGCGATGGGCGCCGAGGCCGTGTACGAACTGCTGCGCACGATCGACCTGCAGTCGGAAATGACCCGCCTGCGCGAGGAAATCGCCGCTACCGGTTCGGAAACCAAGCTCAAGCGCCTCACCAAGCGCATCAAGCTGATCGAAGCCTTCCTGGAATCGGGCAACCGTCCGGAATGGATGGTCATGACCGTGCTGCCGGTGCTGCCGCCGGACCTGCGTCCGCTGGTCCCGCTGGATGGCGGCCGCTTCGCGACCTCCGACCTGAACGACCTGTACCGCCGCGTCATCAACCGCAACAACCGCCTGCGCCGCCTGCTCGAACTGAGCGCGCCGGACATCATCGTGCGCAATGAAAAGCGCATGCTGCAGGAGTCGGTCGATGCGCTGCTGGACAACGGCCGTCGTGGCCGTGCCATCACCGGCACCAACAAGCGCCCGCTGAAGTCGCTGGCCGACATGATCAAGGGCAAGCAGGGTCGCTTCCGCCAGAACCTGCTCGGCAAGCGCGTCGACTACTCGGGCCGTTCGGTCATCGTGGTCGGCCCGTACCTGCGCCTGCACCAGTGCGGCCTGCCGAAGAAGATGGCGCTCGAGCTGTTCAAGCCGTTCGTCTTCGCCAAGCTGCAGCGTCGTGGCCTGGCCACCACCATCAAGGCCGCCAAGAAGCTGGTCGAGCGCGAAGAAGCCGAAGTCTGGGACATCCTGGAAGAGGTCATCCGCGAGCATCCGGTGATGCTGAACCGTGCGCCGACCCTGCACCGTCTGGGTATCCAGGCGTTCGAGCCGGTGCTGATCGAAGGCAAGGCCATCCAGCTGCACCCGCTGGTCTGCACCGCGTTCAACGCCGACTTCGACGGTGACCAGATGGCCGTCCACGTGCCGCTCTCGCTGGAAGCCCAGCTGGAAGCGCGTGCGCTGATGATGTCGACCAACAACATCCTGTCGCCGGCCAACGGCGAGCCGATCATCGTACCGTCGCAGGACGTCGTGCTGGGTCTGTACTACATGACCCGCTCGCTGGAGAACAAGAAGGGCGAGGGCATGGCCTTCGCCAACATCGCCGAAGTCAAGCGCGCCTACGACAACCGCGTGGTGGAACTGCACGCCAAGGTCAAGGTCCGCATCACCGAGGTGGTGACCGACGAAGATGGCAACAAGCAGAACAAGACCTCGATCGTGGACACCACGATCGGTCGCGCCCTGCTGGCTGAAATCCTGCCGGAAGGCCTGCCGTTCGCACTGGCCAATGTCGAACTGACCAAGAAGAACATCAGCCGCCTGATCAACTCCAGCTACCGCCAGCTGGGCCTGAAGGACACGGTCGTGTTCGCTGACAAGCTGATGTACACCGGCTTCGCCTACGCGACCCGTGCCGGCGTCTCGATCGGCATCGACGACATGCTGATCCCGGACGAGAAGAAGGGCATCCTCACCGAGGCCGAAGCCGAAGTGCTGGAAATCCAGGAGCAGTACCAGTCGGGCCTGGTCACCGCCGGCGAGCGCTACAACAAGGTGGTCGACATCTGGTCGCGCACCAACGAGCGCATCGCCAAGGCGATGATGGACACCATCGGTACCGAGAAGGTGGTCAATGCCAAGGGTGAGACCATCGACCAGAAGTCGATGAACTCGCTGTACATCATGGCCGACTCCGGTGCGCGTGGTTCGCAGGCGCAGATCCGTCAGCTGGCCGGCATGCGCGGCCTGATGGCCCGCCCGGACGGCTCGATCATCGAGACGCCCATCAAGGCGAACTTCCGCGAAGGCCTGAACGTGCAGGAGTACTTCAACTCCACCCACGGTGCCCGTAAGGGTCTGGCCGATACCGCGCTGAAGACCGCGAACTCGGGTTACCTGACCCGTCGTCTGGTCGACGTCGCGCAGGACGTGGTGATCACCGAGGTGGATTGCGGTACCACCGAAGGCCTGATCATGACCCCGATCGTGGAAGGCGGCGACGTGGTCGAGCCGCTGAAGGACCGCGTGCTGGGTCGCGTGGTGGCCGAGGACGTGTTCCTGCCGGGCAACGATGAAGATCCGATCGTCACCCGCAACACCCTGCTGGACGAAGCCTGGGTTGCCAAGCTGGAAGATGCCGGCGTGCAGACCATCAAGGTTCGCTCGACCATCTCCTGCGAATCGGCCTTCGGTGTCTGCTCGCGCTGCTACGGCCGCGATCTGGCCCGCGGCCACCTGGTCAACATCGGTGAAGCGGTCGGCGTCATCGCCGCCCAGTCCATCGGTGAGCCGGGTACCCAGCTGACCATGCGTACGTTCCACATCGGTGGTGCGGCGTCGCGAGCTGCTGCGGTCGACAACATCACCGTCAAGACCACCGGCTCGGTCAAGTTCAGCAACCTCAAGTCGGTCGAGCATGCCAACGGCTCGCTGGTGGCAGTGTCGCGCTCGGGCGAAATCTCGGTGCTCGATGCCCACGGCCGTGAGCGTGAGCGTTACAAGTTGCCGTACGGTGCGACCATCACGTCCAAGGACGGTGATGCGATCAAGGCGGGCCAGACCGTGGCCAACTGGGATCCGCATAACCACCCGATCGTGTCGGAAGTGGCCGGCTTCATCCGCTTCATCGACTTCGTCGACGGCATCACCGTCATCGAGAAGACCGACGAGCTGACCGGCCTTGCTTCGCGCGAAATCACCGATCCGAAGCGTCGTGGTACCCAGGCCAAGGATCTGCGCCCGATCGTGCGCATCGTCGACGCCAAGGGCAACGACCTGTCGATTCCGGGCACCGACCTGCCGGCGCAGTACCTGCTGCCGCCGCGCTCGATCGTCAACCTGCAGGACGGCGCTGCCGTCGGCGTGGGTGACGTGGTCGCCAAGATTCCGCAGGAAGCGTCGAAGACCCGCGACATCACCGGTGGTCTGCCGCGCGTGGCCGATCTGTTCGAAGCCCGCAAGCCGAAGGATCCGGCGGTGCTGGCCGAGCGTTCGGGCATCATCAGCTTCGGCAAGGACACCAAGGGCAAGCAGCGCCTGATCATCAAGGACACCGATGGTTCGGAGCACGAAGAGCTGATCCCGAAGTACCGCCAGGTCATCGTGTTCGAAGGCGAGCATGTCACCAAGGGTGAAACCATCGTGGACGGCGAGCCGAGCCCGCAGGACATCCTGCGCCTGCTGGGTGTCGAACCGCTGGCTGCCTACCTGGTGAAGGAAATCCAGGACGTGTATCGCCTGCAGGGCGTGAAGATCAACGACAAGCACATCGAGGTGATCACCCGCCAGATGCTGCGCAAGGTCGAGATCACCGACCAGGGCAGCAGCAAGTTCCTGAACGGCGAACAGGTGGAGCGCCAGCGCGTTATCGAGGAGAATGCGCGCCTCGCGGCCCGCAACGAGCTGCCGGCTCGTTTCGATCCGGTGCTGCTGGGTATCACCAAGGCCTCGCTGGCGACTGAATCGTTCATCTCGGCCGCGTCGTTCCAGGAAACCACCCGTGTGTTGACCGAGGCGGCCGTCCGCGGCACCTCGGACAACCTGCGCGGCCTGAAGGAAAACGTCATCGTGGGTCGCCTGATTCCGGCCGGTACCGGCCTGGCGTACCACAGCAACCGCCGCCGCGGCGCCTCCGGCCTTACCGAGTCGGAAATGCAGACCCTGGCCGGCACTCCGGCTGCGGTCGAGGCAGCGGTGGTTGAAGCCGAAGCTGAACAGGCCTCGGGCGAAGAATGATGCATCCGGTCCGGCCGCAAAGCCGGACCACCCGGGCGGTAGAGTCGACTGTTGGTCGACTGCCATCGAGAGTCGGCTAACAGTCGACTCTACCGGCGCAGGGCAGGGTGGACCTCGTGGTTCACCCCGCCAACCTGAACGGGGTACATGGAGGCCCCCCAGTAACGTTCCGGGATCAGGAGCGGGCTTGACAGGAGGCGTTTGACTGCTTTCCTGGCAGGTTGCTACAATCGTCTGTCTCAGCAGGCCAGAATTTTGGCCTGCTTTAACATTTCCGCATCTCTGGCCGGATTTTCCGGCCACCAATCAGAAGAACCTACTGATGGCGACGATCAACCAGCTGGTCCGCAAGCCGCGGCAAGCGACCACCTACAAGAGTGCCTCGCCGGCGCTCGACAAGTGCCCGCAGCGCCGTGGCGTCTGCACCCGTGTCTACACCACCACTCCGAAGAAGCCGAACTCGGCTCTGCGCAAGGTTGCCAAGGTCCGCCTGACCAACCAGGAAGAAGTGATTTCCTACATCGGTGGTGAAGGCCACAACCTGCAGGAGCACTCCGTGGTCCTGATCCGCGGCGGTCGCGTCAAGGACCTGCCGGGTGTGCGTTACCACACCGTTCGTGGCTCGCTCGACGCCGCCGGCGTTGCCAAGCGTCGCCAGGCCCGTTCCAAGTACGGCGCCAAGCGTCCGAAGGCATAAGGAGAGAGCACAATGTCGCGTAAGGGTAATACTCCGCAGCGTTCCGTCCTGCCCGATCCGAAGCACGGAAGCGAAACCATCGCCCGTTTCATCAACATGGTCATGCAGAGCGGCAAGAAGTCCGTCGCCGAGAAGATCGTGTACGGCGCCATGGACGTGATCACCGAGAAGAACAGCAGCGCCAACGCCATTGAACTGGTGCAGAAGGCTCTGGACAACGTCGCTCCGGCGGTCGAAGTCAAGTCGCGCCGCGTCGGTGGTGCCACCTACCAGGTGCCGGTCGAAGTGCGTTCGTCGCGCAAGATGGCCCTGGCCATGCGCTGGCTGATCGACTCCGCGCGCAAGCGCGGCGAGAACACCATGCCGAAGAAGCTGGCTGCTGAACTGATCGACGCCTCGGAAAACCGTGGCGGCGCCATCAAGAAGCGCGAAGAAACCCACCGCATGGCCGAAGCCAACAAGGCATTCGCCCACTACCGCTGGTGAGTTTGACGGCCTTGTAAAACAGGCAGGGCAGCACCACTTCGGTGCGTGCTGCCTCGCGGTCCCAGAAAGACTGCGCCAATCCGAAGGCCGCCGAAAGGCGGCGTTCGGCCATCCGAAATCCAAGAAATCTGAGAGGCTCCCGTGGCCCGTTCCACTCCCATCGAGCGTTACCGTAACTTCGGCATCATGGCTCACATCGATGCCGGCAAGACCACCACGTCCGAGCGCATCCTGTTCTACACCGGCAAGAGCCACAAGATCGGTGAAGTGCACGACGGCGCCGCCACCATGGACTGGATGGAGCAGGAGCAGGAGCGTGGCATCACGATCCAGTCCGCTGCCACCACCGCGTTCTGGAAGGGCATGGACAAGTCCCTGCCGGAGCACCGCTTCAACATCATCGACACCCCGGGGCACGTCGACTTCACCATCGAAGTTGAGCGCTCGCTGCGCGTGCTCGACGGTGCCGTCTTCGTCCTGTGCGCCGTCGGTGGCGTGCAGCCGCAGTCGGAAACCGTGTGGCGCCAGGCCAACAAGTACCACGTGCCGCGCATCGCGTTCGTCAACAAGATGGACCGCACCGGTGCCAACTTCCAGAAGGTCGTCGGCCAGCTGAAGGCCAAGCTGGGCGCGGTTGCCGTGCCGATGCAGCTGCCGATCGGCGCTGAAGACAACTTCAAGGGCGTTGTCGACCTGCTGAAGATGAAGGCCATCCACTGGGATGAAGCCTCGCAGGGCATGAAGTTCGAGTACAGCGACATCCCGGCCGATCTGCAGGCGGCTGCGGAAGAAGCTCGCCAGTTCATGGTCGAGACCGCTGCTGAAGCCAGCGAAGAGCTGATGGAAAAGTACCTGGGCGGCGAAGAGCTGGCCGAGGCCGAAATCATCAACGCGCTGCGTACCCGTACCCTGGCCACCGAGATCGTGCCGATGTACTGCGGCTCGGCCTTCAAGAACAAGGGCGTGCAGGCCATGCTGGACGGCGTGATCCAGCTGCTGCCGTCGCCGGTCGACGTGCCGGACGTGAAGGGCGTGGACGTTGACGACGACACCGTCGAAATGACCCGCAAGTCGGACGACAAGGCGCCGTTCTCGTCGCTGGCCTTCAAGATCATCACCGACCCGTTCGTCGGCGCGCTGACCTTCTTCCGTGTCTACTCGGGCACCCTGAACGGTGGCGACACCGTGCTGAACTCGGTGAAGGGCAAGAAGGAGCGCATCGGCCGCATCCTGCAGATGCACTCGAACAACCGCGAGGAAATCAAGGAAGTTCTGGCTGGTGACATCGCTGCTGCCGTGGGCCTGAAGGACACCACCACCGGTGACACCCTGTGCGCCGTGGATGCCCCGATCATCCTGGAGCGCATGACGTTCCCGGAGCCGGTGATCTCCATGGCCGTCGAGCCGAAGACCAAGTCGGACCAGGAAAAGATGGGTCTGGCGCTGGGTCGCCTGGCGCAGGAAGATCCGTCGTTCCGCGTCAAGACCGACGAAGAATCCGGCCAGACCATCATCTCGGGCATGGGCGAGCTGCACCTGGACATCATCGTCGACCGCCTGAAGCGCGAGTTCAACGTTGAAGCCAACGTCGGCGCGCCGCAGGTGGCCTACCGCGAAACCATCACCCTGGCTGACGTCAAGTCGGACTACAAGCACGCCAAGCAGTCCGGTGGTAAGGGTCAGTACGGTCACGTCGTGATCGAGCTGTCGCCGATCACCGCTGAAGATCGTGCCGATCCGAAGATCGCTCCGATGATCAAGGACGATTTCCTGTTCATCAACGACATCACCGGCGGCGTGATCCCGAAGGAATTCATTCCGTCGGTTGAAAAGGGCCTGCGCGAAACCATCACCAGCGGCCCGCTGGCTGGCTTCCCGGTCGTGGACGTCAAGGTGAAGCTGGTGTTCGGTTCGTACCACGACGTCGACTCCTCGGAAATGGCGTTCAAGCTGGCTTCGTCGATGGCCTTCAAGCAGGGCTTCGCCAAGGCCAAGCCGGTGCTGCTGGAGCCGATCATGAAGGTCGAGATCGTGACCCCGGAGGATTACCAGGGTGACGTGATGGGCGACGTCAGCCGTCGTCGCGGCGTGCTGCAGGGTTCCGACACCACCGGTGACGGTTCGGCCAGCATCATCAACGCGATGATCCCGCTGGGTGAAATGTTCGGCTACGCCACTGCGCTGCGTTCGCAGACCCAGGGCCGCGCCACCTTCACCATGGAATTCGATCACTACGAGCCGGCTCCGACCAACATCGCCGAAGCCGTCATGAAGAAGGGCTGAGCCTCGCTCAGCCTCTCTTGAAACCATTTACGAACAATCAAGGTATAGAACAATGGCAAAGGGTAAGTTCGAGCGCACCAAGCCGCACGTCAACGTCGGCACCATCGGTCACGTCGACCACGGCAAGACCACGCTGACCGCTGCACTGACCAAGATCGGTGCCGAGCGCTTCGGTGGCGAGTTCAAGGATTACTCCTCGATCGACGCTGCTCCGGAAGAAAAGGCACGTGGTATCACGATCTCGACCGCGCACGTCGAATACGAATCCCCGATCCGTCACTACGCCCACGTTGACTGCCCGGGCCACGCTGACTACGTCAAGAACATGATCACCGGTGCCGCCCAGATGGACGGCGCGATCCTGGTGTGCTCG
>NZ_JCAFVJ010000022.1:0-22915 GCF_059372295.1 Stenotrophomonas sp. YJH_SMC_33 | reverse complement strand
TGGTGGAATACATCCAGTACTACAACCAGGAGCGCATCAAATTGAAATTGAAGGGCCTGAGCCCGGTACAGTACCGGGAGCAGGCCCAACAGGCCCAATCGGCCGCCTGACCCCTGTCCAAGTCTCGGGGGTCACTTCAGGATGGGTTTACGGCGTCCCCCTCAACCGGACCCACCCCGCCATCCCAAGGAACACCCGCTTTTGACGTTGACGTTGCCTCGGCAGGTGCAGGGCGCAGCCCTGCCGCCCCCGTCATTCCGCGATCAGCACCAACCCATCCGGGAACACGATCGCCGCTTCATCGGCACTCACATCGAAGAAGCCCACGCCGTGCTTCTCGGCCAGGTCCTGAACGCGGCCATGCGCGCGCTCGGCCACCGAGTAGGCGAACGCGCCGTAGATCACCTGCCGGCCGATGCTGTACTCGGTCACTTCGGCACGATCGTCATCGTCGTTGCTCAACGGGCCGTTCAACGGCGGGAAGTCCTGCGCCATCTCCGCGAACCACACTTGCAGCGCCGGGCTGCTGACCGCCGGGTCGTCGTACTCGTGGCGCTCGTTCCACTGCGTCTGCTTCTCGAACCAGGCGATGAAGGCCGCCGCTTCGCGCGGGGCCGCGCTGGCCTCGAACACCATCATGTCGTAACTCATTGAACCGTCCTGTGGGGATTGCGAGTGGCCGCCGGGCATGGCCCGGCGCTACCGGGCCACGATGGTAGCGCCGGGCCGCGCCTGGCGGATCGCATTACACGGACGGCGATTCGGCGCCTACCCATCCCGGCGCCAACGCCTTCGCCTCCGGGAACAACGCAAAGCGCAGCCCGATCAGGCCCATCAGCGCCTCGTCGCGCGCCTTGCAGGCGGCCACGTTGCCGACCCGTCCCAGCGAGGTATCCAACCGCTCGCGCAATGCGTCGGCCGCCACAATCGGTTTGCGCGCAGCGATCTGCCGGCGGTAGTGCACGGCGATCTCTTCAAGAATGTGCTCGACCGCCTCACGGCTGCGCTCGGGCAGTTCCAGCCGTGCACGGCGCAGCTGCAGGATGTTCAGGCCGATGCGCGCCTCGTTGAGCATGTCCACCGAGGCGATGTCACTGCCCTCGGGCGTCGCCGCCAGGCGCGGGGCGAGCAGGCCCAGCAGGTCGAGCATGCGTGCGGCGAAGCGCTGCCGATCCTGCTGGCCGCGTCCTTCGGCGGCTTCGGCCAGCGTGGTCCAGCCCTGCCGCACCAGCCGGCGTGCGGTCCACTCGGCACCTACCGAACGGAACAGGCGGGTCATCACCACTGCAAAGCCAATGCCGATGAACATCGCGATCGACGAGTTGAGGAAGGTCTGGATGTTGGCGCTGTAGGTGTTCTGCAGGCTCAGCAGCGCGGCCAGGTTCACTGTCAGCGGCAGCGCGAACAACGCGCTCTTGGGGTGGTGCAGCATCAGCCCCAGCGGCAGGAACGCCACCGCCAGCACCAGCGCCAGCAGGCCGAAGTCGTGCACGGCCGGGAACACGCCGAACAGGTACACGCCGGCCACCACCGAGGCGACCATCGCCCACACCAGGAACTGCACCATGCTGGGGGCCGGATCGTCCTGTGCGGCGAAGAATGCGGCAGTCACCGCCGCCATCATCGCGCCGTTGCCACCGCCCTCCCAACCGAGCGCGATCCACAGTACGCAGTAGCTCATCAGTGCCACGCCGGCACTGAGCGCGGAGAACAGTGCCATGCCGTAGTCGACGTGCCTGTCGGCGGCCACCCGTTCGGTGCGGATGCGATAGTGCGCGCGGTCCAGCGGCGCGGTGCCCTGATCGATCGCGTGCTGCAGGGTGCGGCAGTCCTGCCACAGGTCCACCAGCTCCTCCAGGCGCAGCAGCAGGCTGGCCAGCTGCAGGTGCTGCAGGTCGCGGTCCACCTGCGGCTTCAGCGCGCTGATGCGCGCGCGCAGCCGCGCGTACTCACTGGCGTTGGTCGGGCCGTCCAGCCAGTCGTGGATGTCATCGACCAGCGCCGGCAAACCTTCAGGCAGGGCCTGGCCATCGGTGCGCAGCGCGCTCAGGCGGTCAGCAATCGAGGACAGCACCGGCAACAGCAGCAGCATGCGTTCGCGCAGCCGCTCCATCGACACTGCCGAACCGGCATGGCGCGGGTCGTCGCGGCGCAGGAACTCGATCAATGCCTCGAACTGCACCAGGTCGGCGGCCAACCGGTTGCGTGGCACGTGTGCACGGCCACGTTCCAGGATCTGCCGGCACCACTGCGCGGCGTCCTCCATCCAGTTGCCGATGCGGGCGCGCAGCATCGGCCGCACCGAGGCCGGGAACAGCAGCGAGGCGAACAGCACCGCCACCACCGTGCCGAGGATGATCTCCTCGCTGCGCGCCACCACCGTGTCGAAGATGGTTTCCGGCGAGGTCACTGCGGGGAAGCCGATGAAGGCGGTGGTGTAGCCGGCCAGCAGGAACGCGTAGCCGCGCGGGCCGCGGTTGAGCAGGGCCATGAACAGGCAGCCGGCCAGCCAGATCGACATGGCCGCGCTCAGGACCAGCGGCGTTTCCACCAGTGCCGGCAGCACCAGCAGGGTGGCCAGGCCGGCCACCAGGGTGCCGACGATGCGGTACACGCCCTTGGCCCGGGTCGGGCCCAGCAGCGGCTGGCTGACGATGTACACCGTGCCCATCGCCCAGTACGGGCGCGACAGGTTGCCGGCCATGGCGATGTACAGCGCGGCCACTGCGGCCAGGTAGGTCTTGATCGAGAACAGCCAGGCCTGGCGGTCGGTCAGCGCGTTCATGGCTTACTTCGCTGCGGTCGAGGCGTTGGGCGCGGTGGCGCTTGCCTGCCAGCCACCGCCCAGCACCAGGAACAGATGGATCTGGTCGCGCGAGACCTGCGCTTCGGCGGCCGCCAGCGTGGCATCGCTGGTGGCCAGGCTGCGGTCGGCATCCAGGCTGGACAGGTACGGCGTGCGGCCGCCCTGGTACAGCCGGCGGTTCTGCTCGGCAGCCAGCGCGGCCTGCTCCTGCGCGATGCGCAACGACTGCAGCCGGCGCAGGTCCTGCGCATAGCGGTCCAGCGCGGTCTGGGTCTCGCGCAGCGCCTGCAGGACCGTGTGGTCGAACTCGGCCAGCGCCGCGTCGGCACCGGCTTCGGCAGCGTGGATGCGTGCGTGCGTGCCGGACGACGGCAGCGTCCATGAGATCAGCGGGCCGATCGACCACTGCTGGGTCATCGGCGTGCCGAAGTCTTCCAGCAGGCCGGCGGCACCCACCGAGGCCCCCAGGCGGATGTCCGGATACAGTTCGGCGGTGGCCACGCCAATGCGCGCGGTGGCCGAGGCCAGCTTGCGTTCGGCCTGGCGCACGTCCGGGCGGCGCTGCAGCAGCGCACGGCCATCACCGACCGGCAGGGGCTGCGCCAGGCCGGGGGCGTGTGCACAGTCGATCACGCCAGCTGGCAGCTGGCCCGGGGTCTGCCCGAGCAGGGCGGCCAGCGAATAGGCGGCCGCCGAGCGCTGCGCATGCAGCGGCGGCAGCGCGGCTTCCAGCAGCGCCACCTGGGCATTGGCGCGGGCCAGCTCCGGCGGCGTGCCACGGCCGGCCGCGATCAGGCGCTCGGTAACGGTGCGGCTGCGCTGTTGCAGCTGCAGCGAATGCTCGGCCACGTGCAGTTCGTGGTTGGCATGGCAGATTTCCAGGTAGCTGTCGGCCACCTGGGCGACCACACTGACCTGGGCCAGATCGCGTGCCGCCGCCACCGACTGCTCGTCGGCACGCGCCGCTTCGGCGCCGCGCTTGAGCTTGCCGAACAGGTCGAACTGGTAGCTGACCGCGAACTTGCCATCGGCCAGGTTGATCACCGGCAGCTCGTGCTCCTGCAGGAACGATTCGGCCGACAGCTGCGCGCGGCTGACCCCGGCCTCGGCTTCGTACTCGAAGCCACCGGCGTCCAGCGCCTGTTGGTATACCGCCGCCGCACGGCGCAGGTGCGCATCGGCGGCCTTCAGTTCGACGTTGTCTCGCAGCGCCTGGGTGATCAGGCCATCCAGCACCGGGTCGTTGTACAGCGACCACCAGCGGTCGGGCAGCGCCTGGTTGGCGGCCACCTGCGGGTTCTGCGTATCGATGAAGGCCGCATTGGCCTCCGGGCGCTTGAACGCCGAGCCTTCCGGCAGCGCGTAGTCCGGGCCGACGGTCCTGCACGCGGCCAGGCTGGCCAGCGCGACGATCAGGCCGAGACGGGGCAGGGTGGCGTTCACAGGCCCGCCTGTGTCGGCGCGGTGCCGACCTTGTCGTTGTGCGGGTGACGGCCGGTGTCCACGGTCACCGTCGCGGTGCGGCCGGCAATCAGTTCCACGCCCTTGGGCACCTCGTCGATGGCGATGCGCACCGGAATGCGCTGGGCCAGGCGCACCCAGTCGAAGGCCGGGGTCACGTTCGGCAGCAGGGTGCTGCCGTTGCTGCGGTAGCGATCCTCGATGCCGGCGGCGATGCTCTCGACATGGCCGCGCAGCGGCGCCGATTCGCCCATCAGGCGGATGTCCACGCGCTGCCCCGGGGCCACGCCGCGCAGGCGGGTTTCCTCGAAGTAGCCGTCGATGCGGAACGAGCCGGTGTCCAGCAGCGCCAGCACCGGCTTGCCGGCCACCACGTAGTCGCCCACGCGCATGGTGCGGTCGTTGACCCGGCCATCGGCCGGTGCGCGCACCTCGGTGCGGCCCAGGTTGAGCTCGGCCAGGTCGACCGCCGCCTGTGCGGTGCCCAGCGCAGCCTGTGCAGCCTGCAGCTTGGCGCGGCGCACTTCGGCGTCCTCGGCGGCGACCAGATCCTGCAGGCTGCGGTCACGGCCGATTTCGCGGCGCAGCTGCGCCACCGAGGCCTGGCGCTCGGCCAAGCTGGCCTTGGCCTGTTCCAGCGCGATGCGGTAGCGCGCGCGGTCGATCACGAACAGCACGTCGCCCTTCTTCACCGCCTGGTTGTCGGCCACGTTCACCGTTTCCACCAGCCCGGACACGTCCGGTGCCACCTGCACCACGTCGGCACCGACATGGGCGTCGCGGGTCCACGGCTCATCCATGTAATAGACCCACAGCTGGCGCAGCACCAGCAGGGCGACGATCACGGCTGCGCTGGTCAGCAGTATGGGCAGGGTCTTCTTCACGATCTTGTTCACGATTGCATCCAACGCAGGAGGTGGAACAGCAGGCCAAGCACGATCCCGTACAGCGCCAGGTTGAACAGCGCCGGGTGCCATACATGGCGATAGGCGCCGGCACGCTGCAGCAGCGCGTGCAGGCCGCTGTTGACCAGGTAGGCCAACAACATCAACCCGAGCAGGGTCGGGACGAACACTCCATGGAGACTGAATTCACCGGGCATCGGAAGGGGCGGGGGCGAGGTGGGGGAGGGGAGGGACAACAGAACTACGGCAACGGGCAAAAGCCGCTGGCGTGTGCACGGCAGCGGCGGTGTTCGGGGGCAGCGCTCTTACGTGATGCGGTCGGCGGCCTCGGCCAGCAGGCGCCATGCCTTCAGCACGGCGTGCAGTTCATCCATGGAAAGCTCGCCGAACACGTCCTGGCGCAGGCCGATCAACTGGTCTTCCAGCTCGCTGACCAGCGCATGGCCCGCGTCGGTCAGCCACAGCAGGTTGGCGCGGCGGTCGCTGGCGTCGCTCTCGCGGCGGACCAGGTCGCTGGCGCACAGCTTGTCCAGCAGGCGCACCAGGGAAGGACCCTCCATGCCCAGCTGCTGGGCCAGCGCCACCTGGCGGATGCCACCGCCGGAGCGGCCGATCATCAGCAGGGGCATGGTGCAGGCGGTGGAGATGCCGTAGCTGCCGAGCCGACTGTCGGCCAGGCGCTGCCACTGCCGCCCTGCGTACAGCAGGCCGGAGCTGAGCTGCATCTGCAGCACGGTGCGCTCGTCGAGAGGTCGGTCCATAAGAGATAGATAGGATACTACTAATTTCATTCCTATCAATAGGTTTTTCTGAATGGGGGGTGTAGTGAGGAAAGCGTTGCGCCTGCCTGGTGTCGGGTGGGGCAGGGCGGGCCGGACGGTGCAGGACACGCCGTGAACCCCCCTCCGGGGTCCGGCCCAGCCGCTGGCGGCTGTGCGTTCGGGCGCTTGCGAGGCATGCCTCGCAAGCAAAGCGCCCTCACCCTTGGGGGCTCGGCCGCGGCATCCATGCCGCGGACGGTCCTGCCCCGCCCGGCCCCCGCTGCCTTCCCATCACCCCGCGAGCGCGGTGGGTTGGCTCTTAGAAGCAAGAGCAGAAGCAGTGCGGACCAGCGGTCCGCACCCACCAGGGCAGTGGCCAAAGCAGCGGCGCGCCGTTTCCGAAGCCATGAACCCCTGCTTTTGACCCCGCTTTCGGGCGGTCCGGCCGCGCCCGCGGGAAACTGTCAAGGAGGGGGAGAGGGGGCTGCGCAGGACCGTTGGCGCCATGGATGGCGCCACCGAGCCCCCAGGGGTGAGGGCGCTTTGCCTGCGAGGCATGCCTCGCAAGCGCCCGAACGCACAGCCGCCAGCGGCTGGGCCGGACCCCGGAGGGGGGTTCACGGCGTGTCCTGCGCAGCCCCCTCTCCCACTCCAAATCGATAGCAACGACGCGCCAACAACGACCCCCGATGAACCGTCCCAACAGGACGACCCACCCCCCGGTCGGGTACGATGCTCGCCCCCCGTTCGGGACGCTGTACGCAATGAGCAAGAACAACGAAAAGGCCGCCCCGCAGGGCGACGTGACCCAGGACCAGGCCGAGGATGCCGTGCGCACCCTGCTGCGCTGGGCCGGTGAGGACCCGTCCCGTGAAGGCCTGCTGGATACCCCCCGCCGTGTCGCCGAAGCCTATGGCGACTGGTTCAGCGGTTACCGCGACGACCCGCGCGCCTACATGGAGCGGACCTTCGAGGAAGTGGCCGGCTACGACGAACTGATCGTCCTGCGTGACATCGAGTACGAAAGCCACTGCGAACACCACATGGCGCCGATCATCGGCCGCGTGCATGTCGGCTACCTGCCGGCCGGCAAGGTGGTGGGCATCAGCAAGCTGGCCCGCGTCGTCGAAGCCTACGCCCGCCGTTTCCAGGTGCAGGAGAAGATGACCGCGCAGATCGCCCAGTGCATCCAGGACGTGCTGCAGCCGATCGGCGTCGGCGTGGTCGTCGAAGGCGCCCACGAGTGCATGACCACCCGCGGCATCCACAAGCGCGGCGTCAGCATGGTCACCTCCAAGATGCTGGGCAGCTTCCGCGACGACGCGCGCACCCGCGCCGAGTTCCTGCGCTTCATCGAAGTGGGCGGCAAGCGCTGAGCCGCTTGCCCGCACCGCGCCGGCCCCTGGTGGCCGGCATGCCCACGGCTGCCCACGCAGCCGCCGTGGGTGGCTGCTTGTCCCCACCAGACCTCATGACTCTTTTCGCTGCATGAAGCATCGCGAACGCATTGCCCGTTACCGTCACCTGCGCGAACAGCCCCAGTGGAAGCTGCTTGCCGCCGACCATGCCCCGGAAATCATCGGCCTGTTGCAGGGCCTGCTGATGGACGGCGAGCGCACGTTGCCTTCGTCGGTGCTCAACGAGCGCCTGCAGCGCGCGCTGGACCAGCTGGCCGGCGATGAACTCTCGCGCGAGCTGCCGCGGACCGCGCAGGCCTACATCGCGCACTGGCTGGCCCAAGGCTGGTTGGAGCGCCGCCTGCCCGAAGGCGCCGACCAGGAACAGTACGAGCTGTCGACCGCAGCGCTACAGGCGATCCGCTTCGCCGACGGCCTCGAGCAGGCTCGCGTGGCCGCCACCGAGAGCCGCCTGGCACTGGTCATCGAACAGCTCTCGCAGCTGGCCGCGCAGACCGAGTCCGACCCCGATGCCCGCCTCTCGGCGCTGCGCGACGAGCGCGACCGCATCGACGCCGAGATCGCCCGCGTCGGCGCCGGCCGCGTCACCGCGCTGGATGGCAAGCGCGCCCTGGAACGTGCGCGCCAGATCATCGGCCTGGCCGACGAGCTGACCGAGGATTTCCGGCGCGTGCGCGATGACTTCGAGCAGCTCAACCGCGAGTTCCGCGAACGCATCATCGACGATGAAGGCGAGCGCGGCGACGTGCTGTCGCAGCTGTTCGAAGGCGTGGACGTGATCGGCGAGAGTGATGCAGGGCGCAGCTTCCAGGCCTTCTGGCGTCTGCTCAATGACGCCGAGCAGAGCGCCCAGCTCGATGCCGCGCTGGAAGCGGTGCTGGCGCGTGGCTTTGCCCGGCGCCTGGACCGCAACGAGCGCAACTTCCTGCGCGGCTTCACCAGCACCATGCTCGAGCGCGGTGGCCAGGTGCACGACGTGCTGCAGCACTTCGCGCGCAGCCTGCGCGGCTTCGTACAGAGCCGTGGCTATCTGGAGCAGCGCCGCCTCAACCAGCTGCTCAAGCAGGCGCAGTCCGAAGCGCTGGCCCTGCGTGACGAGTTCCCCGCACAACGCGGCATCGGCCGCGACCTGCAGCTGACCACCAGCCGCCTGCGTTCGTGGTCGCAATGGAAGCTGCACGATCCGCGCAGTGCCCAGGTCGATGGCAACGTCGAGTACAACGACGCGGCCGCGATCAGTCTGGAAAGCGTCGGCGATCTGGTCGCTTCGTCCGAAATCGACTTCCGCACCCTGCGCCGCGACCTGCACGACCTGCTCGATGCACAGCCGCGGCTCAGCATCGCCCAGGCCCTGTCGCAGCGCGAAGCGCCGCAGGGCCTCGGCAGCGTCATCGGCTACCTGTCGCTGGGCACGCGTTTCGGCAACGTGGTCGCCGGCGAGCAGGAGCTTGCGCAATGGCGCGGTGGCGACGGCCAGATCCGCCGCGCCCGCATCCCGCTGGTTTGGTTCACCCAGGAGAGACGCCATGAGCTGGCATGAAGATCCCATCGAAGCACCGCAGGCCGACGTGGCGGAAGACGCCTACGAGGCCGAGCCGGCGGCGACCATGGCGCAGCCCCGCCGTGGCAACGACGTGTACTACCTCGGCGACACCGGGCGCCTGCCGCTGGATGCGCGCCGCGCGCTGTGCCAGCTGCTGATCGGCCCCAGCATCGACCAGCTGCGCCACGCCAAGCTGTGGCCCGCGCTGATCCGCAGCGAAGCGGCCATCCGCTCATCGCTGGCGGACCTGTTCCTGGAACTGGTGCTCGACCGCGACAGCGGCGTGGCGTTCACCCGCCAGGCCGATACCGAAGACGTTGATGCGCCGGTGCTGCTGCGCACCTCGCCGCTGACCTTCATCGACTCGGTGCTGCTGCTGTACCTGCGCCAGCAGCTGGCCGAGGCCGATGCACGCGGCAACCGCGCGGTGGTCGCCGACGCCGAGATGGCCGAAGCGCTGGCCATCTATGAAAAGAACCTGTCCACCGACCGCGCCGGCTTCAACCGCCGCGTTGCCTCGGCGGTGCAGAAGATGAAGGACAACCACATCCTGACCCGCCTCAGCGGCCAGGATGACCGCCACGAAGTCTCGCCGGCGCTGAAGCTGCTGTTCTCCGCCGAAGACGTGTCCCAGCTTTCGGCGGTGTACCGCCAGCTGCGCGAAACCCCGGCCGCCGAGGCCTGAGAGACCCGACCATCGCATGGCTATCTCCAAGCACACTCCCGCACTGTTCAACGAAGGCCTGCCGGACCCGCGCCTGCAGCAGTTCCGCATGCGCCGCCTGCAGGTGCACAACTGGGGCACCTTCAACGGCCTGACCGAAGTGCCGATCGCCGAGCGCGGCTTCCTGTTTGTCGGCCGCTCCGGCTCGGGCAAGTCGACCCTGCTCGATGCCATGTCCGCGCTGCTGACGCCGCCGGCCATCGTCGACTTCAACGCCGCTGCGCGTGAAGCCGAGCGCAGCGGCCGCGACCGCAACCTGGTGTCCTACGTGCGTGGCGCGTGGGCTGACCAGCAGGACAGCGGCACCGGCGAAATCGCCACCCAGTACCTGCGCAAAGGCGCCACCTGGACCGCACTGGTGCTGGAATACCGCGCCGGCGATGGCCGCGTGGTCAGCCTGGTGCGCCTGCTCTGGATCTCCGGCAACGGCACCTCGGCCGGCGATGTGCGCAAGCACTACATGATCGCCGAGCGCCCGTTCGACATCGCCAAGGATCTCGGCGGCTTCGACCTAGACCTGCGCAAGCTCAAGCAGAAGCTGTCCGACCTGCACCACTTCGACACCTTCTCCGGCTACGCCGAGCGCTTCCGCGACCTGCTCGGCATCGACAACGAGATGGCGCTGCGCCTGCTGCACAAGACGCAGTCGGCGAAGAACCTGGGAGACCTCAACGTCTTCCTGCGCGACTTCATGCTCGACACGCCGAAGACCTTCGACGCCGCCGAGCGCCTGGTCAGCGATTTCGCCGAGCTTGATGGCGCACACCAGGCGGTGGTCACCGCCCGCCGCCAGGTGGAAACCCTGCTGCCGGCGCGCGCCTACTACAACGACCTGAAGGAAATGCACCGCCGGCGCGGTGACGACGAAGCCTTGAAACTTGGCGTCGACAGCTTCCGCGAGAGCCGCCGCCAGGCGCTGATCGAAGCGCGCCTGCGCGAGATGGACGTGCGTGACCGCGGCCTGCTTGGCGAAGAAGCCCAGCGCCGTGCTGCACTGGACAATCACACCGAGCGCCTGGCCGAACTGGAGCTGCAGCGCCGCCAGCAGGGCGGTGAGCGCATCGAGGAACTGGAACGCGAGCAGGGTCGTGCCGAAGCTGAGCGCGACCGGCGCCAGGCCAAGCGCGAGCAGGCACGCCAGGCGGCACAGCAGCTGGGGGCCGAACTGCCGGACGACGCGCACGGTTTCGCCGAACTGGTCGAGCGCGCGCAGAACGAGCTGCAGGATCGCCAGCGTGCCTCCTCGGCACTGGACGATGCGATCAGTGATCGCCTCGGTGGCAAGCGCGATGACGAGCGCCGTTTCGGCGAAGTCCGTGCCGAACTCGAAGCGATGCAGCGCACACCGTCCAACATCCCGGCGCCGATGCAGAAGCTGCGTGCGCGCCTGGCCGAAGAGACCGGCATCGCCGAGGCAGCGTTGCCGTTCGTAGGTGAACTGATCCAGGTCCGCGCGGAAGAGCAGGGCTGGCAGGGTGCCATCGAGCGCGTGCTGGGCGGTTTCGCGCTGTCGCTGCTGGTCGACGACAAGCACTACAACGATGTTGCCGAGTGGGTGAACCGCACTCACCTGGGCATGCGCTTCACCTACTACCGCGTGCGCCGCAACGATGATGCGTTCGCGCGCGAACCCTCGGCGAAATCGCTGCTGCACAAGCTTGAACTGCGCGAGCATGTGTTCGAAAGCTGGCTGCGCCGGGAGCTGGGCAAGCGCTTCGACTACGAATGCGTGGATGCCAAGCAACTGCGCAACGTCGACCGCGGCATCACCCGCGAAGGCCAGGTCAAGCATCCCGGTGACCGTTTCGAGAAGGACGACCGCAGTGCAGTGGGCGACCGCCGCCGCTGGATCCTCGGCTTCAACAACCACGACAAGGTCGGTGCCTTCGAGCGCGAAGCCCAGGAACTGGCCAAGCGCATCGCCAGCTGCGAGACCGACATCGCGCGCCTGCGCGGGCAACGTGACCGCGACAACGAACGCCGCCTGGCCTGCCACGAGCTGGTCAGCATCAGCTGGAACGAGATCGACATCGCCGCTCCGCAGCAGCGCCTGAGCGATATCGAAGCCACCCTGCGCGACCTGCGCGAAGGCAACGCCGATCTCGCCAGGCTGGCCAAGCAGATCGACGCCGTGCGTGCGGATATCGAACAGGCACGCCGCACCTATGAGGACGTTCGCGTCGAACGCGGCCAGCTGGTCAAGGAGCGCGACCGTCTCGATCGCGCCCGCCAGCAGAGCCGTGCACTGGTGCTGCCGACCCTGGCCCAGGAGCAGGAGGCCGGGCTTGCCGAGCGCCTGCAGGAGCAGGGTCCGCTCAGCCTGGAAACGCTCGAAGCGCACATGCGCCAGGTCAGCAACGCGCTGAACGAGCAGCTGTCGTCCTCGCAGCAGGACCTCAACCGCATCGAGAACCAGCTGATCGGCTGCTTCCGCCGCTTCATCCAGCAGTGGCCGGAGGAGTCGGGTGACTTCACCGTCTCGGTGGCCTCGGCCGAGGACTTCCTCGCCCGCCTCGAACGCCTGGAACGCGATGGCCTGCCGCAGCACGAAGAGCGCTTCTTCGATCTGCTGCAGAACCAGAGCAAGAACAACCTGCTGGCCCTGCAGCGCCACAGCGCCGAAGCCCGGAAGTCGATCGGACAGCGCCTGGATGAAGTGAATGCCAGCCTGGAGCAGGTGCCGTTCAACCGTGGCACGCTGCTGACCATCGAACTGAGCGACCGCCGCCTGCCGGAAGTCGCCGAGTTCCACCTGCAGCTGCGCGAGGTGCTGTCGCAGCAACAGACCGAGCAGCGTGAACTGGCCGAATCGCAGTTCACCGTGCTGCGCCAGCTGGTCAACCGACTGGGCTCGCAGGAAGGCGAGGACAAGCGCTGGCGCGAGCTGGTGCTGGACGTGCGCATGCACGTGGAGTTCATCGGCGTCGAGCTGGATGCGGAAACGCGCCAGCAGGTCGAGATCTACCGTAGTGGCGCGGGCAAGTCCGGTGGCCAGCGCCAGAAACTGGCCACCACCTGCCTGGCGGCAGCGCTGCGCTACCAGCTCGGCGGCGCCGACAGCCAGCTGCCCAGCTACGCGGCGGTCGTGCTCGACGAGGCCTTCGACAAGGCCGACAACGAGTTCACCGCGCTGGCGATGAACATCTTCGACAACTTCGGCTTCCAGATGGTGGTCGCCACCCCGCTGAAGTCGGTGATGACGCTTGAACCGTTCATCGGCGGCGCCTGCTTCGTCGAAATCAGCGGCCGACACGACTCCGGGGTGTTGCTGATCGAGTACGACGAAGAAGGCAAGCGCCTGAAGCTGCCCGAGCGCAGTCGCCAGCAGGCCAACGAACCGGAAGAAGCCGAGGCCTGAGCGCCTCGGTCCATCTACCTGTAGAGCCGAGCCATGCTCGGCTGCTCTTCGCGACCTGAAACAACGTGCCAACCAAGGTTGGCACCTACCATTTCATAACGTCCCTCACGAACCGCGGAACGTGTCCCACGCCATCCGCGCGATCAGCACCACCACCAGCCCCACGAACAGCTTGCGGATGAACGGCGTGCCGCCCTTCAACGCCAGGCGCGTGCCCACCACCGAACCGATGATGTTGGCTGCGGCCATCGGCAGCGCGAACAGCCACAGGATGTTGCCTGTCGGCACGAAGAACGAGATCGCCGCCACGTTGGTGGCCAGGTTCACGACCTTCGATGCCGCTGACGCGCGCAGGAAATCCAGCCCGAAGAAGCGTACGAACAGGAAGATCAGGAAGCTGCCGGTACCCGGCCCGAAGAAGCCATCGTAGAAGCCGATCGCCGCACCGATCGCCAGTGCGATCACCAGCTCGCGGCGGCCGATCTCCTGTGGCCGGTGCAACGCGCCGAAGTCCTTCTTCCACAGCGTGTAGGCCAGCATCGCGATCAGCAGGACCAGCACCAGCGGGCGCACCGCGTCCTTGGGCAGCAGGCTTACCGCAGTGGCCCCGGCGAAGGAGAAGATGAAGGCGGTACCAGCCGCGAACAGTACCGGCTTCCACGGGAAACGCACGTTGCGCGCGTAACGCCAGGCAGCCGCACCGGTACCGAACATCGAACTGAACTTGTTGGTGCCGAACAGCATCGCCGGTGTCTGCTGCGGCAGCACCGTGAACAGTCCCGGCAGCTGCACCAGGCCACCGCCACCGACGGCGGCATCCACAAGACCGGCGATGAAGGCGATCACCACCAGCCACCACAACTCGGGGGGAACCAGTTCCAGCACGGCGATCAATCAAGGTGGGGGCGCGACAGCATACGCCCTTCGCCGATGGATGCTGGCGGCGCTCCGCGCGACAATGCGCGCATGAGCCGAAAACCTGCCGATCCCTGTCCCTGCGGGCTACCCGCGGAGTACGCCGCCTGCTGTGGCCGTTTCCATGCCGGCGACACCGTCCCCGACGCCGAACGCCTCATGCGTTCGCGCTACAGCGCGTACGTGCGGGGCCTGGCAGGCTACCTGCGCCAGAGCTGGCATCCGGACACGCGTCCGGTCGAGTTGTCGCTGGATGACGCGCCCGGGCAGCGTACGCACTGGCTGGGCCTGACCGTCCATGAGCACACCGTCACCGGCGCTGACAGCGCCGAGGTGAGGTTCACCGCCCGCTACCGGCTAGGCGGCGGCAGCGCGGTGAAGATGACCGAACACAGCCGCTTCCTGCGCATCGACGGTCGCTGGTACTACCTCGACGCAGTCTGAGCCTCAGCCCGCTGTCCGGCGTTCGCCCGGATCTGGTTGCGGCCGCCGTCCTTGGCTGCGTACAGCGCCCGGTCGGCGGCCTTGACCACCGCTGCCGGGCGCGGGTCCACAAGGCTGTCGGCCAGGCCGATGCTCACCGTCACCTGCACCACCGGGCCGCTGCCGCCGCGCCCGCGTTGCTGACGCCCGGCGTCATCGTCGCGGCTGCGGGTGCTGCGGTCGCGCAGCTGCATGCGGGTGTCCTCGATGCTCTGCCGCAAGGCTTCCACGGCATCCATGCAGGCGTCGGCCGGCTGGCCCAGGAACACCACCGCGAACTCCTCGCCGCCGTAGCGGAACGCACGGCCACCATCACCCACCCGCGCCAGCCGCGAGGCCACCAGGCGCAGCACGTCGTCGCCGGTGTCGTGGCCGTGGGTGTCGTTGAACGATTTGAAGTGGTCCACGTCCACCATCGCGATGCTGTAGGTGCCGCGCGCCCGTTGCAGGGTCTCATTGAAGGCGCGGCGCCCCGGCAAGCCGGTCAGTTCGTCGCGGAACGCCATGTGGAACGACTCCTGCAGCATCGCGCCCAGCATCAGCAGCAGGGCCGCACTGGCCAGCGCAGGCAGCAGCACCGGCTGCAGGAAGACCCTCGGCAGCATCCACCACAGGCACAGCAGCGCCAGCAACATAGCCGTGTGCAGCGGCCGCGGAAGGCGCCATGCCTGCCAACCCAGCGCCGCCGTGGCCAGCAGGAACAGCAGCGCCGGCAGCTGCGCCAGCGCGTTCCAGTCGGCCGGGATCCACGCCCAATGACGGTTCGACAGCAGATCATGCATGCCGCGCGGCTGCTGCGCGGCCAGCAGCAGGAAGATCAGCAATGCCGTACTGCTGGCGACGGAGCGCAACAGCAGGTCGTGCCTGCGCCGCCCACGCTCCGGCCACAACGACAGGCCGGCGAACAGCAATGGCAGCCACGCCGAGATGGCATGGAAGCGCAGCGGTGTCAGCGCGCTGACATGGCCGCTGCGCAGGTAGCCGCCGACATCCTGGTGCAGCAGCGCGAACATGACTGCCACCACCAACAGCAGGCAGAGCGCACGCACCTGGTGGTAGAGAAGGGCCAGGCCGGCACTGAGGCAGGCCAGCAGCCAGGGCAGAACGCGTTGGGCCGGACTGGCCACGTCTTCGTTGCCCAACGCCGCCCACAGCACCACGGCAACCAGCACGGCGGGCAGCACGAACAGGTAGTGCGCAGGCTGGCGGAGCGGATGCAGGGGCAATCAGGAATTCCAGCGCGGTGACGACGCGGCCGCAGCATTGCCGTTAGCGGCGTTCGGGGCGGCTTCTTGAATGCGGCAGGCCCATCCATGTGAACGAAGTGACGCCGGACCATGACATCGCACTCACCCGCCGGCACCGATGCTGTCGGCATGGACAGCGTACCCGCCGCCGTCGCTGCCCCGCAGCACGATCTCGCCCACCAGTTCGCACGCGTGCGTGCGCGCAGCATGCAACTGGCCGGCCCGCTCAGCGCCGAGGACGCCATGCTGCAGAGCATGGCCGATGCCAGCCCCAGCAAGTGGCACCTGGCCCACACCACCTGGTTCTTCGAACGCTTCGTGCTGGCCGGCTTCCCGGCTGCGCCTGCACATGACCCTGCATGGGACTACCTGTTCAACAGCTACTACAAGAGTATCGGCCCCGCCCATGCCCGGCCGCAGCGCGGCCTCCTCTCACGGCCCTCGCTGCAGCAGGTGCATGACTATCGCCAGCAGGTCGATGCACAGGTGCAGTCGCGGCTATCGGCAGGTGACCTGGACCCACACGCGCTGCACAACCTGCAGCTCGGCCTGCAGCACGAACAACAGCATCAGGAGTTGTTGTTGACCGACATCAAGCACGCGTTCTGGTGCAATCCGCTGCAGCCGGCCTACCGCGAGGACCTGCCCCCCCCCCCTGGCGCTGCCAGTGCACAGGGCTGGATCGAATCACCCGAGCGCATCGTTACCGTCGGCGCTGCAGCCTGGCCGCAGCACGCTGCGTTTGCCTACGACAACGAATCGCCGCCGCACCGCGTGCTGCTGCCGGCACATGCTCTGGCCGAACGTCCCGTCAGCAATGCCGAGTACCGTGCTTTCATCGATGCCGGCGGCTACCGCGAACCGCGCTGGTGGCTCAGTGAAGGCTGGGCGTTGCGTGAAGCCGAGGACTGGCAGCACCCGCTGTACTGGGATGACACCCTGCAGCGCGAATACACCCTGGGCGGTTGGCGCGAGCTGGATCCGCACGCGCCGGTCTGCCATCTCAGCTACTTCGAGGCCGATGCCTGTGCCCGCTGGGCCGGGGCACGCCTGCCCAGCGAGTTCGAGTGGGAGGCCGCGGCCGCGTCTCAGGCGGTGCGGGGCCACTTTGCGGATGACGATCACCTGCACCCGCAGGCGGGGCAGGGCAGCGGCCTGCGCCAGCTGTTCGGTGATGTCTGGGAGTGGACTCACAGCGCGTATGGCGCCTATCCCGGCTACCGCCCTTTCGCGGGCAACCTCGGTGAGTACAACGGCAAGTTCATGTGCGGCCAATGGGTGCTGCGCGGCGGCAGCTGCGTCACGCCACGGGGCCATGTGCGCGCCAGCTATCGCAATTTCTTCATGCCGCCGGCGCGCTGGCAGTTCTCCGGACTGCGCCTGGCCAGGGACCTCACATGAGCACCGTTCACGACGCGCTGCAGGCGTTGACCGACCTCACCCCCGGCCGCCAGCAGATCCTCACCGACGTGGTGGCCGGGTTGTCGCGCACACCGCGCCAGCTGCCATCCAAGTATTTCTACGATGCACGCGGCTCACGCCTGTTCGAGCAGATCACGCAGACCTGCGAGTACTACCCCACGCGTACCGAGCTGGCGCTGCTGGCGCGGGTGCTGCCGGACATCGCCCGCAGCGTCGGTCCTCATGTTCATGTGGTGGAGCTGGGCAGCGGCAGTGGCCGCAAGACCGCGCTGCTGCTGGCGGCACTGCAGGACCCCGTGGCCTACACCCCCATCGAGATCTCGCGCGCCGCGCTGCTGTCCAGCATCGACCATCTGGCCCCGGCGCTGCCGGACGTCGAGATGCTGCCGGTCTGTGCCGACTTCACCCGCGCGGTCGACGTCCCGGCACCGGAACGCGAGCCTGCGCGGCGCCTGTTGTTCTTCCCGGGCTCCACGTTGGGCAATTTCGTCGAAGAGGATGCCGTCGCACTGCTGCGCGCGATGCGCCAGACCATGGGCCGCGATGGCCTGGCCCTGGTCGGCATCGATCTGCACAAGGACCCGGCATTGATCGAAGCCGCCTACAACGATGTGCAGGGCATCACTGCTGCATTCACCCTCAACCTGCTGGCGCGCCTGAACCGCGAGATCGGCAGCGACTTCGATCTGGACGGCTTCCGCCACCGCGCCCGCTACAGCATCGCGCGGCTGCGCATCGAAACCGATCTGGTCAGCCAGCGCGCACAGGACGTCCGTCTGGATGGCCGCACCTTCCACTTCCAGGCCGACGAGCCGATCCGCGTCGAATACAGCCACAAGTACACCGACGACAGCTTCGAAGCGTTGCTGCTGCCAGCGGGCCTGCAGGTCGTGCGGCGCTGGGATGCTGAAAGCCCGGCCTATGGCCTGCGCCTGCTTCGCGCCCTTTAGCCGCCGCCAGCCCGCGCTGCTTCAGGTTCGCCTACGCTGCGCCTAAGATGGCCCTGCAACGGCAACACGGAGGACGCCATGCCCATTCTGACCACGCTCGGCCTGGCGGCCGTGCTCGCCGCGGCACCCGCTTCGACAGCAGCGCCTGCGGCCAGCAGCGATGCCGCTTTCAGCCGCTGCATGGCCGTCCTGCAATCGACAGCCGCCAGCCAGGGCATCAGTGCCGACCGCTTCAATGGGATTATCGCCGGGCTCACCCCCGATCCCAGCGTGCTCGGCCTGCTCGACGCGCAGCCGGAATTCACCACGCCGATCTGGGACTACCTGGCCGCGCTGGTCGATCGCCAGCGCGTGGACGATGGGCGCGTCCTGCTGCAGCAGCATCGGGCCCTGCTTGATCGGGTGTCGGCCCAGTACGGCGTCGATCCGGCCACCATCGTCGCGGTCTGGGGCGTGGAGAGCGACTACGGCCGTGTGTTCGGCAAGCGCCCGCTGCTACAGTCGCTGGCCACGCTGTCCTGTGCCGGCCGCCGCCAGCCCTTCTTCCGTGGTGAGCTGCTGGCCCTGCTCAAGTTGATCGACCGCGGCGACCTGCAGGCACAGGGGCTCACCGGTTCCTGGGCCGGCGCCTTCGGGCATACGCAGTTCATGCCCAGCACCTATGCACGCATCGCCGTGGACGGTGATGGCGATGGCCGCCGCGATCTGGTCGGCAGCATTCCCGATGCGCTGGCCTCCACCGCCAATTACCTCAAGCGCGCCGGCTGGCGCAGCGGAGAGCCGTGGGGCATGGAAGTGCGTATCCCGCCCGGTTTCGACGCCAGCCAGGCCGGGCGCACCCAGCGTCGGGCGCTGGCCGACTGGCGTGCGCAAGGTGTGACCGCATTGGATGGCAGCGCGTTGGCCCCGGCCAACCTGCCTGCCGACGCGCGCGCGGCCCTGCTGCTGCCGGCGGGCGGCAAGGGCCCGGCGTTGCTGGTGTTCCGCAACTACGACGCGATCTACAGCTACAACGCTGCCGAAAGCTACGCGCTGGCGATCGCCACGCTGGCCGACCAGCTGCGTGGCGGCACGGGCCTGGCCACGGCCTGGCCGACCGATGATCCCGGTATCGGCCGCGATGAGCGCCGCCAGCTGCAGACCCTGTTGCTGGCCCGCGGCCACGACATCGGAAGCGCCGACGGCATGATCGGTACGGCCACGCGTCGCGCCATCCAGGTCGAGCAGCAGCGCCTGGGCTGGGCCAACGCAGATGGGCGCGCGGGACAGCGTATCCTTCGCACTCTGCAGAACGCGCCGCGCACTGCACCGGTGCCCACGCGTTTCATGCTTCCCAGCAACTACAGTGCCGTGCAATCGCCGGCCATACGGAGTCGATCCCACGTGCAGCAGATCCAGGGTGTACGCAGCGGGCAGTACCAGGGGCTCGATGCCTGGCTGGTGGAAACCGGCGACGCCAGCGCGGCCATCAGTGTGTTTGGCGGCCAGCTGCTTTCCTTCGTGCCCAAGGGCCAGCCGGATCTGATGTGGCTGTCCCCCCGGCGCGCCGAACTGCCCACGCCGATCCGCGGAGGCAGCCCCGTCTGCTGGCCGTACTTCGGCCGCCAAGGCCAGGGCAACGACGTGCCCGCCCACGGTTTCGTCCGTACCGTGCCGTGGGAACTGCAACAGGCCCGTCGCCTGGACGACGGCAGCATCGAGCTCACGCTGGCACCCCCGGTGCTGCAGAGCCTGGACCTGCGATTGAGGATGACTGTGCGCGTAGGCCGCCAGTTGACCCAGCGACTGATCACCGAGAACGTCGGCAGTTCCCCTGCCAGCATCACCCAGGCGCTGCACAACTACTTCCGCGTGGGTGATGCCAGCGCGGTGGATGTGGACGGCGTGGACGGACTGGACTATCTGGACAAGTTCGAGAACTATGCGACGCCGCGTCGGCAGCAGGGCGCCTGGACGTTGCGCGATCCCCGTGATCCCGGGCGCAGCGACCGCATCTACACGCAGGCCAAGGGTCACTATGTCCTGCGTGATCCGGTGCTGAAACGCCGCATCGACATCCGTACGGAAGGAAGCCGCTCGCTGGTGGCGTGGAATCCCGGTGCCGAGGCTGCAGCGAAGATGGCAGATGTGGGTGAGGGCTGGCGCGACTACGTCTGCCTGGAAGCGGCCAACGCCGGACCCGACGTGGTGACCCTGCCGCCGGGTGGCAGCCATGTCCTGTCACAGACATTGTCCGCGGCACCGTGGACACCGGTAACCCGGTAACGAATCAACGCAGCAAGGATGTTTTCATGCAGGACGCACAGTGGTGGTACGCCAACAGCAGGCAGAGCGAAGGACCGGTTGACCTGGCCGCCCTGCGTCGCCTGCAGCAGGACGGCACGGTGACGGCACGCACGCTGCTGTGGCGCGAAGGCATGCTCTCGTGGCGCCCCTTGGCGGAGCTGGAACAGGATTCAACGCCCATCGAGATGTCGCCGGCTCCGGATATCGACACAGCCCCACCGGTTGAGGTCGTTGCGCCAAGTGTCGGCGATCCGTCCGATCCGTATCGAGCCCCCGCCGCTGCACCGGATACGGCTGCCGCCGCGGGGCTGGAGGGCGAGATGGCCTTGTACGCCAGCGTGGTCGGCGGCAACTTCCCGATCTATCGCCAGCGCTGGCGACTGGATCAGGGCATTGCCACCGCCAGTGGAACCTGGCACTGGCCGGCCTTCCTGCTCGGCCCGATCTGGATGATGTACCGCAGGATGTACCGCCTGGCGGCAATGTGGGTCGGCCTGCTGCTGCTGATCAGCGTGGTGGAGACCTTGCTGGATGTGCCCGAAGGCGTGTCGCTGGTCATCACCATCGCGCTCAGCGTCACCACCGGCACCTTTGGCAACACCTGGTACCTGGCACACTGCCAACGCCTGATCGCCCAAGCCCGTGCCGTCAGCGGCGGCGATGACGCACGGCTGCGCAGCGAGCTGACCGCACGCGGCGGCACCAGCGTGGTCGCCACACTGGCCGCCATCGTCATCTCGGTGGTGTTGAGCACCGTCGGCGCCGCACTGGCGGGGTAGGACAGGTCAGCGGCCCTGACGCGGCCGCAGCACCAGCAGGCACAGCGCACCGGCCACCAGGCCCCAGAACGCCGAACCGATGCCGGCCAGTGAGACGCCGGAGGCGGTGACCAGGAAGGTGACCAGTGCCGCCTCGCGGTCCTGCTCTACTGCCAGCGCACTGGCCAGGCTGTTGGCGATGGTGCCGAACAACGCGATACCGGCCACGCAGGCCACCAGCTCCTTTGGGAAAGCCGCGAACAGGGCGGCCACGGTGGCACCGAACAGCCCGATGACAATATAGAAAGCCCCAGCGGCCATGGCGGCGGTGTAGCGCCGTGCCGGATCCTCGTGCGCATCACGGCCCATGCAGATCGCGGCCGTGATCGCGGCCAGGTTCAGTGCGTAGGCACCGAACGGCGCCAGCAATGTATTGACCACGCCGATCCAGCCGATCAGCGGCGACACCGGCGCGTCATAGCCGGAGGCACGCATCACTGCCACACCGGGGATGTTCTGCGAGGCCATGGTGACCACGAACAGGGGCAGGGCGATGCCGGCTACCGCAGTCCAGGACAGGGACGGGGTCACCCATTGCGGCACCGCCAGCTGCAGCTGCACCTGCTGTGCGTGCAGCAGGTCACGGCTGGCTGCGACCGCGATGCCGACCAGTAGTGTGGCGATGACCGCATAGCGCGGGAACAAGCGGCGTCCCGCCAGCCAGGTGGCGAACATTGCCAGTGCCAGTACCAGTTGGGAATTCATGGCCACGAACACGTCCAGACCGAAGCGCAGCAGCACGCCGGCCAGCATGCCGGCGGCCAGCGCCATCGGCACCCGCTGCATCAATCGTGCGAACACCCCGGAGAAGCCTGCCAGCATGCCAAGCACCGCAGCGAGCAGGAATGCGCCGGTGGCTTCAGCGAGCGAGTCGCCACCAGCACCGACCACCAGCATCGCCGCGCCCGGTGTCGACCATGCGGTCACCACCGGCACGCGATAGCGCAGCGACAGCCCGATGCAGGTGACACCCATGCCCAGTCCCAGTGCCCACATCCATGAGGCGATCTGTGCCTGGTCGGCACCGACAGCCTGTGCGGCCTGGAACACGATCACTGCGGAACTGGCGAAGCCGACCAGCACGGTGATGAAGCCGGCGACCACGGCCGGCACTGAAAGGTCGCGCCACCATGCTTGCCGCACCTGCATGTTCATTGCCGTCTCTCCTTGTTGCATCCGTGCATTGATAGCCGTTGCGGCGTTGACCGCGCAACGCGCGGGCAACGCCGCAGTGATCTTCGAGCGTACGTCATGCCTGAAGTCGCGGCGCTTCTGTCATCACCATGAAAAAAAAGCCTTGACGAAATCTGCAGGATCTCTAGAATTCGCCCCCTTGCTGCAACGCATCGCTTCCTCGGAAACGGCACGCGATCAGCAACGCCATCACCGGCGAACGAGTTGATCGAACGAAGGTGTTGACGGACTCGGAAAGTCCGGCATAATAGGCGGCTCGCAACGACGAAAGACCCTCGGGTCCAACGACGAAGCGGCATCGGCAACAACGTCCACTCCGGTGAGACGGCCTTGAAAAAAGGTGTTGACGAAGCGGAAAAGCCGGCTATAATGGGCGGCTCGCTACGAAGGAAACTTCGCAGCACACGGGAACGGCGCTGAGGCCACTTCCCCGGATCTTTGAAAGTATGCGCAGGTATCTTGTGAAGGCGCCTGCAGGAAGGATGATTGTCCATCTTGCAGACGTTTGATCAAGCAACTATTAATTGTTTTAAAGCAAGCGATACGTTGCCAGCATCAATCATCTGCAGCTTTAAATTTTGATCTTCGGATCATGTAGTTTTAAGTGAAGAGTTTGATCCTGGC
>NZ_JCAFVJ010000021.1:0-28416 GCF_059372295.1 Stenotrophomonas sp. YJH_SMC_33 | reverse complement strand
TGGTGGAATACATCCAGTACTACAACCAGGAGCGCATCAAATTGAAATTGAAGGGCCTGAGCCCGGTACAGTACCGGGAGCAGGCCCAACAGGCCCAATCGGCCGCCTGACCCCTGTCCAAGTCTCGGGGGTCACTTCACCCTGGGGGCTTGGCCGCGGCATCCATGCCGCGGACACTCCCGCAACCGGACCCACCCCGCCTTCGACAGTTTTCCGCGAGCTGTCGGAATGGCAATGGGGTCAGATCCGTTTTCCTTCGGAAAACGGATCTGACCCCCAGTTTGAATTTCGATATCTGACAGAGATTCATCCACGCATGGCGTGGATCTACCAGATCGCGGAAATCTGTCAGAGGCGGGGCGGTGTCGGAGTGTGGGGTGTCTGATCTGGCCGCCCGTCAGCGGACGCCAAGCCCCCATGGACGGGTTCACGGCGTCCCCGCGCTCCGACACCGCCCCGCCATCCCACGGGATGCCGGCTTTTGACGTTGAATTTGACGTTAGCTTTGGCGGGTGCAGGGCGCAGCCCTGCCGACCAACCCTCAATGCAGCAGGGCCGCCACCGCCGCGCGGAACCCATCCTGGGCCTGCCCGGACTCCGGCGCATGATGCAGCTGGCGCACCGCCCGGGCCAAGCGTGCCGCGCCCACGAACCCACAGCTCGCCTGCAACCGGTGCAACTGGCTGCGCAGCTGACGCTCATCATGCTGGTCCACCGCCTGCTCGACCGCGTCACGCACCCCCGGCAGCTCGGCCAGGAACAGTTCGCGCAGGGCGATCAAGTGGTTGCGCTGGCCATTGAGCGCGGCCAGTGCCGCTGTCTCGTCCCAGTCCTGCACCTGCAGCTCGACCGCTGCCGGGGCCGGGGCAACGGAGATCCCCGCCGGGCTGTTCACCAGTGCGCGGCGCACCGCCTTCAGCAACTGGTCGCGGCCCAGCGGCTTGACCAGGGTGTCGCTGAAGCCAGCTTCGCGCAGGCGGGCATGGATGGACGTGTCACCGTCAGCGGTATGTGCCAACGCCGGGGTGTCGGGATGTGAACGGCGCAGTTCGCGCAGCAGCTGCGCGCCATTGCCGTCCGGCAGGTTGACGTCGATCAGCCACAGGTCGTGCGCGCCGGGTTCGGCGCTGGCCAAAGCGCTGGCCAGCGAATCTGCGGTGTCCACATCCGCCGGTAACGTTTCCAACGCCGCCTTGAAAAAACCGCGGCTGATGATGTCGTCCTCGACAAGCAGGAAGCGGGGCCGGCTGGCCCGCGGGGTCATCTGCATCAGGGCTGCCTCCATGTCAGCTGCTGCAATCATCAAGCACGGCGGCGGCGGGCGCAAGCGGGTCCGGACCCTGCCGGTCAGGATCTGCGACAATACGCCCCCATTTTTGCCCGCAGCCTGTTGCCACGTGGCCCGATCCCGCTCCCGCATCGACCGTACCCCGTTCCAGACCGAAATCCTCGACCTCAGCCATGATGGTCGCGGCGTCGCCCGCCGTGAAGGCGAGGGCGGCAAGGTCACCTTCGTCAGCGGTGCCCTGCCGGGTGAGGTGGTGACGGCCGAACAGACGGCCCGCAGCCGCCATTTCGACGAAGCGCGCACTCTGGAAGTTCTGCAGGCCTCGCCGCAGCGCGTGACCCCGAAGTGCCCGCATTTCGGCACCTGCGCCGGCTGCGTGCTGCAGCACCTGGACGAAGACCAGCAGATCGTCGCCAAGCAGCGCGTGCTGATGGACAACCTGGAGCGGATCGGCCATGTGAAGCCGGGCACCGTGCTTGCGCCGCTGGTCGGCGACAGCTGGGGTTACCGTCGCAAGGGCCGCTTCTCCGTGCGCCGGGTCGAGAAGAAGGACAAGACCCTGGTCGGCTTCCGTGAACAGGATCCGCGTTTCGTCGCCGACCTCAGCCAGTGCCTGACCGTGATCCCGGAGATCGGCACCAAGGTCGAGGCGCTGTCCACCTTCATCGAATCGCTCGATGGCAAGCGCGATATCCCGCAGATTGAGTTCATCGCCGGCGACCAGGCCGTGGTCCTGACCGTGCGCCACCTGCAGCCACTCAGCGATGCGGACCGTGCGGCCTGGGCTGCCTTCGGCCAGCAGCATGGCTTCGTGATCTACCTGCAGTCCGGTGGCGTGGACACCGTGAAGCCGCTGGACGGGCAGGGTGTGCCCCTGTCGTTCCGGCTGGAGCCCTGGGATGTGGAACTGGCATTCCGCCCGCTGGACTTCATCCAGGTCAACGCCAAGCTCAACGAAAAGATGATCGCCCATGCCCTGGATCTGCTGGAGCCGGGTGAGGACGAGCGCGTGCTGGACCTGTTCTGCGGCCTGGGCAATTTCACTCTGCCGCTGGCCCGCCGCGTGCGCGAGGTCGTTGGTGTGGAAGGCGATGCCGGCCTCGTCGCGCGCGCCCGTGAGAATGCTGAGCGCAATGGCCTGGCCAACGCCCAGTTCTTCAGCGCCGACCTGACCCAGGACCAGCGCAGCACGGCGTGGATGCGCCAGGGCTTCGACAAGCTGCTGCTGGATCCGCCGCGCTCGGGCGCGATCGAAGTGCTGCAGCAGCTGCCGCTGAAGCAGTTCAAGCGCATTGTCTACGTGAGCTGCCACCCGGGCTCGCTGGCACGCGATGCCGGCTATCTGGTCAACGAACAGGGCTTCACCCTGGTCAGCGCCGGTGCCATGGACATGTTCCCGCACACCGCGCACGTGGAAAGCATCGCAGTATTCGAGAAGCGCTGAGCAGGTGTCATCACCCGTGGCGCATAATTGCGCCATGGGCATCGAAATCGAACGCAAATTCCTGGTCAGCAGCGATGGCTGGCGCACCGCCGCGCATCGGGTGATCCCGATGGCGCAGGGCTACATCAACGACATGGGCGCGCTCGACCGCGGCACCCAGAACGCCTCGGTGCGCGTGCGCATCGAAGGCGACCACGCCGCGCTGAACCTGAAGTCACGCACCCTCGGCCATACCCGCCAGGAGTTCGACTACCCGATCCCGGTGGAGGACGCGCGCGCACTGCTGGCGCTGTGCGTCGGCGGCCTGATCGACAAGCGACGCCATCTGGTCGAACACGCCGGCCTGACCTGGGAAGTGGATGAGTTCCTCGGTGACAACGCCGGCCTGGTGGTGGCTGAAGTCGAGCTGGAAAGCGCCGACCAAGCCATCGACCTGCCGGACTGGGTCGGTGCCGAAGTGACCGATGACGCCCGTTACTACAACGTTGCCCTGGCCAGCCGCCCGTATTCAGAGTGGTGAACCCCAAAAAGGGGGACGGAGGGGATTAAGTCGTCTTTACCCCGCCTGTGCAGAAAGCGACTTAATCCCCTCCGTCCCCTTTTATCGAGGAAGGGGGGCCCCATGTGGTGGGGATGAGAATCGACATCTATTCCGACGTGGTCTGCCCCTGGTGCTGGATCGGCAAGCATCGTTTCCAGCAGGGCGTGCAGTTGCTGGGCGAGCACGCGCCTGATCTTGATATCCACTGGCAGCCGTTCCAGCTGGACCCGGATGCGGACGACACCCCGGTGCCGCTGCGCGAGGCCTATTCGCGGAAGTTTGGGGGCGTCGAGCGCACCGAGCAGATCCTCGGCCAGACCCAGACCACCGCGCGCGCGGAGGGGCTTCCGATGGATTTCAACCAGGGCCAGGTGCGGGTGACCACGCTGCCGGCGCACCGAGTGCTGTGGCTGGCCGGCGAGCACGGCGTGCAGGATGCGGTCAGCGAGGCGCTGTTCCGCGCCCACTTCGAACATGGCCAGAACCTGGCCGACAACGCTGTACTGGTGAAGGCCGGCGTGGCTGGCGGCCTGGACGGTGGCGAAATCGCGCAGATGCTGGCCTCGGACCGTGGCTTGGCCGAGGTCGAGGCCAAGCTCGGCCAAGCCCATGCGCTGGGCATTTCCTCCGTGCCGACCTTTGTCATCGACGGGAAGTGGGCGATCTCCGGGGCGCAGCCGCCAGAAGGCTTTGCCAACGCGCTGCGCCAGATCGCGGCCGAACAGGGGCCCCCGGCCGCCCCGGCTGGCGACGACGAGGCCTGCGGCCCGGACGGCTGCAGGGTCTGAGCAGACCGGGGCAGAGCCCCCGCATTTCCCTTTTCCCCTTGACCACTGCGCCTGTCGGCCGGTTCTGCGACAATGCGGCACTGCGCCATGCGGGCGCGCGTTGTGGAGATCAACCATGCTGCTGATCGGCGTTGCCGGCACCGAACTGACCACCCAGGAACGTGACTGGCTGCAGCACGATGCCGTGGCCGGGGTGGTGCTGTTCAAGCGCAACTTCGCCTCGCGCCAGCAGGTAACCGATCTGAGCGCGGCGATCCGCGCCGCTGCGCCGCGCCCGCAGCTGATCTGCGTGGACCAGGAAGGCGGCCGCGTACAGCGCTTCCGCGAAGGTTACAGTGATCTGCCGCCACTGCAGGACATCGGTGCCCTGTACGCCACCGACCCGCAGCAGGCCCTGTCGCTGGCCGAGCAGCACGCCTGGCTGATGGCCAGTGAAGTCCGCGCCAGCGGGCTGGACCTCAGCTTCGCGCCGGTGGTCGATCTTGGCCGCGGCAACCGCGCCATCGGCAACCGCGCCTTCAGCGAAGACCCGCAGGTGGTTGCGGCGTTCACCGCAGCCTATGTGCGTGGCATGCATGCGGTCGGCATGGCCGCCACGCTCAAGCATTTCCCCGGCCACGGCACCGTGCTGGAAGACACCCACGTGGATACCGCGATCGACCCGCGCGCGCTGGACGAGCTGCGCGCGCAGGACCTGGTGCCATTCCAGGCCGGCATCGCCGCCGGTGCCGACGCGGTGATGATGGCGCACGTGATCTACCCGCAGATTGCGCCTGAACCGGCTGGCTATTCGCCGCGCTGGATCCAGGACATCCTGCGTGGCGAGCTCGGCTTCCGCGGCGTGGTGTTCTCCGATGACATCGGCATGGCCGCCTCGCACAGTGCCGGTGGCGTGCCCGCGCGCGTGCACGCACACCTGGACGCCGGCTGCGACGTGGTGCTGGTCTGCCACCCGGAGCTGGTTGATGAAGCCCTGCACGCGGTGCAGGGGCGCTCCCTCAATACTGCTGCGCTGCTGGGCCTGCTCGGCCGCGGCGCGCTTGGCTGGGATGGCCTGCTGGCCGATGCCCGCCATGGCCACACCCAATCCCGTCTGATTGAAACCCTTGGAAGAACCGTCTGATGCCCAACCTCACCATTTCCCAGGCCCTGGCCCAGGCTGACCTGCTGGTCGACCGCCCCACCATCGACAAGGCCATCGCTGGTATCGCCGACGCCATCGCGCGCGATTACAAGGGCGAGGTGCCGCTGTTCCTGTCAATCATGCACGGCGCGCTGCCGTTCGCCGGCCAGCTGGCGCTGGAGCTGGGCGCGCGCGGCCAGGACGTGCAGTTCGATTACCTGCACGCCACCCGTTACCGCGGCGAAACCACCGGCGGCGACCTGGTCTGGAAGCACAAGCCGGCGACCTCGCTGTTCGGCCGCCGCGTGCTGCTGGTCGACGACATCCTGGACGAGGGCTACACCCTGCAGGGCGTGCGCACCTGGTGCCTGGAACAGGGCGCGACCGACGTGCGCATCGCCGCGATGACGGTGAAGAAGCACGACCGCGCGCTGCCGGACGTGACCGCCGACTACGCCGGCATCGAACTGCCGGACCGCTACGTGTTCGGCTTCGGCATGGACGTCAATGAAACCCTGCGCTGCGTGCCGGCCATCTACGCGATGAAGGAATAACGGCGCAGCCGCCCGCGGTGCGTCTTCTTCTGCCGCCGGCATCCTCGGGTGCCGGCGTTGGTCTTTTCATGGAGTGCTTTGAATGCAACAGATCGCCCTGGCCGTGATCGGCGGTACCGGTGTCTACAACCTGGCCAAGCTTGACGACGTGCAGACCCACGAGGTCGACACCCGCTTCGGCCGCCCGTCCGGCCCGGTACGCGTCGGTACGCTGCTTGGACACCGCGTGGCGTTCCTGGCGCGGCATGGCGAGGGCCATTCGCTGCCGCCGCACAAGATCAACTACCGCGCCAACCTGGCCGCACTGCAGCAACTGGGCGCGCAGCGCGTGCTGGCGTTGAACACGGTGGGAGGCATCACCGAACACTTTGGTCCGCGCGTGCTGGCCTGCCCGGATCAGATCATCGACTACACCTGGGGCCGCATCAGCACGATCTGTGAAGAAGAAGGCACCGACGTGGTCCACGTCGATTTCGGCCACCCCTATACGCCGATGCTGCGCAGCAAGATCCTGGCCGCTGCGAAAGTGACCGGTGTCACGGTCCATGACGGCGGCTGCTACGGCGCAACGCAGGGCCCGCGCCTGGAAACCATCGCCGAGATCGCCCGCATGCGCCGCGACGGCTGCGATCTGGTGGGCATGACCGGGATGCCGGAAGCCGCACTGGCACGGGAGCTGGGGCTGGATTACGCCTGCCTGGCGATCATCGCCAACTGGGCTGCCGGCTGTGGCGATGGTGAAGAGATCACGATGGCTGAAGTACTTGCCAACGTGCAGGCCGCCAGCAACGGACTTCCGGAACTGGTAGGTGAATTGGCACGGGGGTGATTGTCTTCGCCGAGCAAGCTTTGCATACTCAGCTTGTGCGCGGGTTCAGCGTACACCACCCATTCATTGCATAAGGTCTCGCATCACCATGCCGAACGGTACCGTCAAGTGGTTCAACGACGCCAAGGGATTTGGCTTCATCTCGCCGGAGGATGGCAGCGCCGACGTGTTCGCGCACTTCTCCGCCATCAACTCCAAGGGCTTCCGCAGCCTGCAGGAAGGCCAGCGTGTCACCTATGACGTGACCCAGGGCCCGAAGGGTGCCCAGGCTTCGAACATCACGCCGGCCGAGTGATCCACTCGACAGTGCGTTGAAAACCCCGCTCCGGCGGGGTTTTTTTTGCGCGGCACGCTCGCGGCCCGTTCGCGATCCACCCACCTCGGGCACAATGCGCCCATGAAGGAACGACTGCGCATCGCCGTGATCGGCTACGGCACCGCTGGACAGGCAGTGTCCATCCTGCTCACCCGTGACGGCCACGAGGTGGAGATCTTCGAACGCGTGCCCACGCCGGGACCGGTTGGCGCCGGCTTCCTGCTGCAGCCCAGCGGCCTGCAGGTACTGTGGCAGATGGGCCTGCTTGATTCCGTGCGTGCACATGCCGCGCCGGTGCACCGCCTGTATGGCGACACGCCGTGCGAGCGCGCGGTGATGGACATGGCCTATGCCGGGCTGGATGCACGCCTGCATGGGCTGGGCATGCAGCGCGGGGCACTGTTTTCGCTGCTGGACCAGGCCCGCGATGGCGCCGGCCAGCTGCATGTCGGCACCACCATCGTTTCCGTCGACGCCGCACAGGGGCGTTTGCGCGACAGCGGGGGGCGCCAGCACGGACCGTTCGACCTTGTGGTGGCTGCCGATGGTGCAGCTTCAACGCTGCGCGGCGGCGTCGAGCAGGGCATCGCGCTGGACAGGGTTTACCCGTGGGGCGCGCTGTGGTGCCTGCTGCCGGCCGAGGACTGGCCGCACATGAGCGAGCTGCGCCAGCGCTACGTGGCCGCGCGCAAGATGATCGGGCTGCTGCCGGTCGGTACCCGCCCCGGTGATGACACGCCGCGCCTGAGCTTCTTCTGGAGCCTGCCACGCGCCGATTTCGATCGGTGGCAGGCCGAAGGTATGGCGCCCTGGCTGGATGAACTGCATGCGCTGTGGCCGCAGGCCGGTGCGCGCTTCGCCCATCTGCGCGATGCCGGCCAGATGGCGCGCGCCGTTTACCGTGATGCGGTGATGACACGTTGGCACCAAGGCCGCATGGTGCTGGCCGGTGATGCGGCGCATGCGATGAGCCCACAGCTGGGGCAGGGTGTGAACATGGCGTTGCTCGATGCGCTGGCACTGCGCGATGCCGTGCGCAGCCATGGCGGCAGTGCGGCGGCATTGCAGGCCTACCAAGCGCAGCGGCGCGCGCATGTGGCCGTGTACCAGCGCTGGAGCCGCTGGCTGACGCCACTGTTCCAGTCCGACCGCGACGCTTGGGCGAAAGCGCGTGATGTGCTGCTTGGCCCGATGGGGCGCCTGCCCGGTGGCCGTGGGCATATGCTGCGCATACTCAGTGGCACGCAGCATGGCTGGCTTGGCTCGCTCCAACTGGACCCGGCATTCGTCAACGAACTGGGCACGTCGATGGCAATGCCTCCCAGCAACGCGATCACGGCCAGTGCGTGAGGCGCGTCGTCACGTGAATTAACGGCTGCGTCACTACAGATATGCGAGAAGTGGGTTGCACGCGATTGCGCGTCGCCCGTTTTCCTTTCCGTGATCGACATCGCGCGTGGCCCGGGCGGCGCTGCCGTCGCGGCCTGTTGCGGCCCGGACGCGCCGCCTGTTGTTGAAGAGGAGGACGCCATGTTGTTCGCGGTCGAGGAGCTGGAATCGGAAATCTGCAAGCTGCGTGGTCTGCTGCAGATGCTGCACGAGGACCAGCCCGACGTACTGGAGGACGTGTTTGAATTCCATGTGGGCAGCCTGATCAGCCACGCGTCGCCGGAACACCATGCACGCATCCGCGCCTGCGCGCAGGAAATGCTGGCGAGGATCCAGGCCTTGCCGCGGCGGCGTGAAGGGGATACGCCCGAGTTCCAGTTGATGCCGCAGCTGGAGATCCGCCCCGCCTGATTCACGTCACGGGCAGTTCGACCAGGCTGCCCTCGACGCAGGCGACCCTCTGCTCGCCGGGAGCGGGAACAGGCACGATTCCCGCAGTGAACGCAGAGAAGGCCGGCAGGACCGTCATCCCGTCACGCAGCCAGAATACGGGGAAGCGCCGACGCAACGGCGGCAGGGCGACCTGCGGATGCAGATGCCCAGCGATCACATGCCGTCCTGCATCGGCCACTGGCTCATGGCGAAGCATGAACGGATGCAGGTGTGCTTCATCGTGGATCTGTACCAGCAGCTGGGCGTGCGGCAGGTGGCGGTCGTGATTTCCGCGCAGGACATGCACGTCCAGCGCCGCGTTGCGTTCGCGCCATGCCAACCATTGCTGGTACCACGCGGCGCGATGCGCCGGTCCATGCAGGATGTCGCCCAGGATCCACAGCTCGCGGCATGCATACCTGTCCAGCAGCGCCTGCAGGCGATTGAGGTCTTCCCCGGTGCCACCACTGGGGAGCGCGATGCCGGCACGGCGGAATACGTCGGCCTTGCCCAAGTGCAGGTCGGCGATCAACAGCGCCTGCCGTGTGGGCCAGTACAGCGCGCGCTCGCCAAGCAGCACAAGCGATTCGCCCGCGCGCAGCAGCAGCAGTTCATCGGCCATGGCGGCGCTCCAGCTGCTTGGCCGCGCGTTGCACGCGGGTACGCCAGTCCTCGTTGCTGAACTGCCCACGCAGGCGTTCGGCCCACAGCGGGAAGCCCAGGGGCGTCAGCGACGCCGGGCATTGCACCGACAGCGCCTGCGTGCCGATCCTTGCCAGTACCTGCCGCAAGCCCGGCAGGTCAAGGCTGTCGTGCAGCACTTCGCGTTCGGCCAACGCCAGCAGCAGATGGCCCGGATCGTGCTCGCGCAGTACATCGAAGAGCAGGCCCGCCGACGCCTGCAACTGCCGCAGCGATCGCGGCATGCCACCGGGCAGGCTGGGTACCAGCAGGCCGGCCACACGTGCGATGCCGCGGAACTGGCGCCGCGCCAGCTCGCCCAGGTTCACTGCGGCACGCAGATCATCCAGCAGCTGATCGGGGGTGAACAATGCTCGCCACTGCGCTGCGTCCAGATCGATCGCCTGGGCCGGTGCCAGCACCAGGCCATGGTCGTTCACCGCGTAGCCGATGCTGTTGCGCTGCAGGCGGGTACAGCGCAAGGCCAGCAGGGCGGCCAGCGCCTCATGCACGTGGCGGCCGGAAAAGGGATAGACGAACAGGAACTGGCCTTCGCGACGCCGCACCTGTTCCACCAGCAGGTGGTCCGCGCCGGGAAGCGCCGACAACTGTTGCTGCAGTGCCAGCAAGGGCGACAGCCAGCGTGATTCGGCACTGTTGTCGGCGCCGGACAGTACCCACTCCAGCTCGCGACCGAGTGGCATCGACAGCGGCAACTGGCCTCCCTGCCAGCGTGGCACGACGCCGTCTCCGCGCCCTCGTGCCAACCGCACGAAGGCGGTCATGTCGCGCAGCTGCACCAGCTCCAGCAGGCGCCCGGCGAACTGGAAACGATCGCCACGTCGCAGCCGGCTGGCGAACTGCTCCTCCACGGCGCCCAGGCTGCCGCCGCGCAGGAACTGCACGCGCACGCTGCCATCGCTGCTGATGGTGCCGATCGAAAGCCGATGACGCAGCGCCTGGCGGCGGTCATGCATGCGGTACCACCCATCGGCATCACGCACGACCTTGTGGAAATCGGGGTACTGGGCCAAGGCCTGCCCGCCCTGCACGATGAACGTGAGCACGGCCTGCCATTGGTCGTTGCCGAGCGACGCGAAGGCATGGGTACGCCGGACCTGTTCCAGCAGCGCAGTGCTGTCGAAGCCGCCCGCCAGCGCACGGCTGACCGCGTGCTGGGCCAGCACATCCAGCGACAGCGTCGGCGGCCTGCGCGCTTCGACCACGCCTTCAGCCAATGCACGGCGCACCGCAGCGTACTCGGCCAGTTCCAGCGCATGGCTGGGCACGCACAGGATGGCGCCGCTGGCACCCGGGCGGTGGCGTGCGCGTCCGGCGCGCTGGCGCAGGCGCGCCACGCCCTTCGGGCTGCCCAGCTGCAGGACCTGTTCTACTTCGGGGAAGTCCACGCCGAGGTCAAGGCTGGAAGTGGCAACCACGCAGCGCAGCGCGCCCGCGCGCAGTCCGTCTTCCACCTGCTGGCGCAGGGCCGGATCCAGCGAGCCGTGGTGCAGCGCAAGCGTGTCCAGTTCCTCCGGCCACACCGCGGCCAGCGCCTGATGCCACAGTTCTGCCTGTGCACGGGTGTTGGTGAACAGCAGGCTGCTGCGTGCCTGCATCAGCGCCTCCAGCACGCGTGGCAGCTGTGCCAGGCCCAGATGCCCCGCCCATGGGAAGCGTTCGCCGGGGTCTGGCAGCAGGCTGCGCACGCTGAGTGTGCGCGGCCGTACGCCCTGCACGATCGGTGCTTCCGGTTGACCGGGCAGCAGCACGTCGCGCGCCTCCTGCAGATTGCCCAGCGTGGCCGACAGACCCCACAGCTGCAATGCCGGCCTGGCATCGCGCAACACCGCCAGGTTCAACTGCAGCAGGACGCCGCGCTTGTTGCCCAGCAGTTCGTGCCATTCATCCACCACCACGCAGCGCAGCTGGCGCATGCGCGGCAGCGTGTCGGGATAGCTCAACAACAGCGCCAGCGATTCGGGCGTGGTCACCAGTACGTCGACGCGGCCCTCGCGCGCCTGTCGTCGTTCGCGGTTGCTGGCGTCGCCACTACGCAGGCCGACACGCCATCCCAGCCCCAGCCCATCGACCACGTCCTGCAGTGCGCGTGCGGTATCACTGGCCAACGCGCGCAAGGGCGTCACCCACAGCACCTGCAGTGGGCGCACCGCGCTGGCCCGACGGGGCAAGGGCGGCGGATCGATCATGGCCTGCAGCAGGGGCCCGCCGAACATCGCCAGTGTCTTGCCGCTGCCCGTGGGCGTATGCAGCAACCCGGATTCGCCCGCCAGGTAGTGGCGCCACATTGCGCGCTGGAACGGCAGTGAGCGCCAGCCTCTGGACGCAAACCAGTCTTCCAGCCGGCGCAGCGCCTGGCTGCGGGTCATCGCGCCAGCGCCTTCAGGCTGGCCAGCTGATCGGCCTCGCTGGCGGGCTTGTCGTGGCGCCAGCGCAGGATGCGCGGGAAGCGCACGGCGATGCCGGACTTGTGCCGGCTGCTGCGGTTGACTGCTTCAAAGCCCAGCTCGAACACCTGTTCGGCGCGTACGCTGCGCACCGGCCCGAAGCGCTCGCGGGTGTTGGCGCGGATCCAGCGGTCGAGCGCGATGATCTCCTTGTCGTCCAGGCCGGAATACGCCTTGGCCACCGGCACCAGCGTGTCGCCGTCCCACACGCCAAAGGTGTAGTCGGTGTACAGCGTGCTGCGTCGGCCGTGCCCGGCCTGTGCGTACAGCAGCACCGCGTCTATCGTGAGTGGATCGACCTTCCATTTCCACCAGTCGCCGCGTCGTCGCCCCGCCTGGTAGGAGGACGTGCGCCGCTTCAGCATCAACCCCTCCACACCGCGTTCGCGCGCCACATCGCGCATCGCCGCGGCCTGCGGCCAGTCGCCGGCGGCAACGTCGGGCGACAGCTGGATGCGCGCATCGCCCAGTGCACCGACGACCTCGGTGAGCCGCGCGCGCCGTTGCTGCAGTGGAAGTTCGCGCAGGTCCGCGCCATCGAGTTCCAGCAGGTCGTAGGCGAGCACGCGCACCGGCGTGTTGCGCAGGGTGGCCGCGCCGGGTTTGCGGCGCTGGATGCGGGTCTGCAGCGCGGTGAAGGCACGTGGCAGGTCCGCGGCTTCGTCCCAGGCCAGCAGCTCGCCATCCAGCACGCAGCCATCGGGAAGCGCCATCGCCGCCTGTTCGATTTCGGGGAAGCGACCATCCAGCCGCTCTTCGCCACGTGACCACAAGGCGACCTCGCCGCGCCGGCGCAGCAGCTGCACGCGGATGCCATCCCACTTCCATTCCAGCAGCCAGTCGTCGATCGCACCGAGTCGTTCGGCAGGGCTGCCCTCCAGTGGCGAGGCGAGGAAAAAGGCGTAGGGCTGCTGCCGGTCCAGCGGCAGCTCATCCGGCGACAGCAGCTGGGCCAGCAGCCCGGGCGAGGGCACCCACTCGCCCAGCATGCGCTGGGCGATGCGGGCAATATCCAGGCCGGACCACTCGGCCAGCGCCTGCTGCACCAGCCGTTGCGAGACGCCAACGCGCAGGGCTCCGGTCAGCAGCTTGTTGAACACCAGGCGTTCGCTGCTGCACAGCTGCCGCCAGCCGGCGACGACCGCCGCACGGCGCACCGCCTCGGGTTGGTTGGCCACCGCCAGCAGGTGCTGTTCGATCCATTCGGCCAGGGGGCGGTCAGGCGAGGGGTTTGGTGGGTCGTCCAGCAGCAGCGTCAGCGTTTCGGCCAGGTCACCGACCTGCGCATAGCTGTCGTCCACCAGCCACGGTGGCAACCCTGATTCCTCGGCGATCCAGGCGCGCAGTTCGCCACTGGTGGCGATCTTCCGGCGTGCACCGCCCACCTTGCCACCACTGAGGAGGTACAGCGCCCACGCCGCATCGTGCGCGCCTGCCTGGCCGAAGTAATCGACCAGTGCCGCTCGCTTGTCCAGCGTGGCAGTGCTGCGGTCCAGGCGTTGGTAGAGCGCTGCGAAGGCTTTCATTCCTCGCTCCCGAAACCGGTACGGAAGGCTTCGGCAGCCACGCCGCGCTCACGCAGGTAGGGAATCAGCGCATCGGTATTGCCATGGGTGGCGATCACCCGCTGCGCGCCGGTCTGTTCGATCGTCGTCAGCAGTGCTGGCCAATCGGCGTGATCGGAAATGACGAAGCCACGATCGACGTTGCGTCGGCGCCGGTTACCGCGCAATTGCATCCAGCCCGAGGCGAAGCCCAGCTGGTGGCGCCCGAAGCGGCGCATCCAGGGCGTGCCCGCAGCCGAGGGCGGGGCGAGGATCAACTGGCCGGCGGCATCGGGTTGACGGCCCTGTTCGGCCACGGTGAGCGTCTCCAGCATCGGTACGCCGGCCTGCCGGTACACCGCTACGCCATTGGCGATGGCGCCATGCAGCCAGGCCGGGCGATCATCCAGCGGCCGCAGCTCGGCCAGCACCCGTTGTGCCTTGCCCAGTGCATAGCACAGCAGGATCGCCGCCTCGCCGCGCTGTTCGCATTCGCGGCGCCACGCCACGATCTCCGCAGCGACTGCCGGCGTGTCCGGCCAGCGGTAGATCGGCAGGGCGAAGGTTGCCTCGGTGATGAACGTATCGCAGGGCACCACTTCGAACGGCGCGCAGGTCGGGTCTGGCTGGCGCTTGTAGTCGCCGGAGGCCACCCAGACCTGCCGCCCGTCGTCGATGCGCACCTGCGAGGACCCCAGCACGTGGCCGGCTGGATGCAGTGATACCTGCACCCGGCCCAGGCGGAACGGGGTGCCCTCGGCATGCGCCTGCACCGGCACGTCGCCCAGGCGCCAACGCAGGATCGGCAGGCTGCCGTCGCTGCAGTGGTATTCGCCCATGCCCGGGCGAGCATGGTCACCGTGGCCATGGGTGATGACCGCGCGCGGCACCGGCCGCCAGGGATCGATGTGGAAGTCGCCCGCAGCGCAGTACAGCCCCTCCGGTCGCAACACCACCAGATCGTCATTGCTTGCCATGCCATCACTGTGGCCTGCGGCTCGTGCACGGGGTGAGAACCGGCCTGAACACGGGCTTGGCAGGTCATGCGGCACAATCGGGCCGCACACTTCTTGCCGCCAGGATGGACCGGATGAGTGGACCGAGCTTCAGCAGCAACGCGCCCTACGAAACCCATGTGGTACTGAACCAGCCGCCGCCGTTCGCGGGGCGGCAGTTGTGGACCGACGACGCGGCGCTGATGGAAGCCGTTCAGCGCGAAGGCGCTGGCAGCTTCGCGCCACGATTGGCGGTGTATGGCGCGCTGGCGGGTGATGAGCTGTACCGGGTCGGCTTCGATGCCAACCGCGATCGGCCACGCCTGCGCACGCATGATGCGCAGGGCCATCGCATCGACACGGTGGAGTTCCATCCGGCCTATCACCAGTTGATGGACACGGCCAAATCGCACGGCGTCGCAGGCTTGTCCTGGCATGAGCCGCAGCCCGGCGCGCACGTGGCACGTGCGGTGTTGAGCTACCTGCATCACCAGGCCGAGGCGGGCACCAGTTGCCCATTGACGATGACCCATGCAGCAGTAGCGGTGCTGCGCACGCAGCCGCACCTGGCCGAGTGGGCACGCAAGGCCGCAGCGCCGGTCTATGACCCGCGCGACGTGCCGGTGGCGGACAAGGCCGGCATCACCCTGGGCATGGGCATGACCGAGAAGCAGGGCGGCTCGGATGTACGTGCCAACAGTACCCGCGCCGAACCGATCGATGGCGAGCGCTATCGCCTGGTCGGCCACAAGTGGTTCTTTTCCGCGCCGATGTGCGACGGCTTCCTGGTGCTGGCGCAGGCGCCTGGAGGACTGACCTGCCTGCTGTTGCCGCGCCGCCTGGCAGACGGTGACCGCAATGCGTTCCGCCTGATGCGGTTGAAGGACAAGCTTGGGGATTGGGCCAATGCCTCCAGCGAGGTCGAGTTCTGCGGCGCGCAGGCGTGGCGGGTGGGTGAAGAGGGCCGCGGCGTGGCCACCATCATCGGCATGGTGATGATGACCCGCCTGGACTGCATGCTGGGCGCCGCAGCGGAGATGCGCATGGCGCTGGCGCAGGCGCTGCATCACGCACGGCATCGCCGCACCTTTGGCAAGCTGCTGGTCGAGCACCCGTTGATGACCAACGTGCTGGCTGATCTGGCGATGGAGTCGGAAGCGGCCACGGTGTTGGCGATCCGCATCGCACGCGCGGTGGATCGTGCCGGTGTGGATGCCAATGAAGCCGCGATGGCACGGTTGGGGACGGCACTGGGCAAGTACTGGCTGTGCAAGCGTGCGCCGGCCTTCGTCAATGAAGCGCAGGAATGCCTGGGCGGCGCGGGCTATGTGGAGGAGTCGATGCTGCCGCGCCTGTACCGGCAGGCACCGTTGAATTCGATCTGGGAAGGCAGCGGCAACATCCAGTGTCTGGATGTGCTGCGTGCATTGGCCCGTGAACCGGAGGCGATGGCGGCATTGCGCGGCGAGCTGGCGGCGGTGGCCGACCGTGATGCGCGCTACGCAGCGGCATTGCAGCGCTGGGCAGCGGCACCGGCACCGGAGGAATCACAGGCGCGGCTGTTCTGCGAGCGCACTGCGCTGTTGTTACAGGCAGCGCTGCTGCTGCGTGCGCGCAGCCCGATCGCCGAGGCGTTCGTGCGCAGCCGGCTGGAAGGAGAGCACGGGCTGGCATTCGGGACGCTGCCGGCGGGCCTGGAGCTGACCGCGATGCTGGCGCGCGCGCTGCCGTAGGCAATGGCCAACGGCGGTGCCCCTCGTGGTGGGCGCTGATACTGATGGATGGGCCGCGCGGGTAGGTCGCGCAGGGGGCGCCGTGAATACGTCCTTGTAGGCTCGGGCGCGCCATCCATGGCGCTTACGCCCCTGCGCAACCTACCCGCGCGGCCTTGGACGGTTTCCGTGCCGTCCACCACGGAATCAACAGAAAGAGCGGAGAGCGAAAAACAGAAAAAGCCGCGGCCATGCCGCGGCTTTTCCTGTAGCGCCGAGCCGGTGCTCGGCTGCCGGCAAGGCTCAGTGCTTGGCTTCTTCCTTGGCGGCGTTGGCCTTGGCGTCATTGGCGACATCGCGCGCCTTGTCGGCGACCTTCTGCGCGGCGTCGGCAGTGGCGTCGCTGGCGTGCGCGGCCGCGTCGGTGGCGGCGACCTTGGCCTGGTCAGCGGCATTGGCGGTGGCGTCGGCGGCCTTGTCCAGCGCCTGCTGGGTATCGGCGGCGGCCTGCTCGGAAGCAGCAGCGGTCTTGTCGGCGGCGTCGCGGGTTGCGGCAGCGGCCCGGTCGACGGCATCGCGGGCAGCGACGCCAGCGCTGTCGGCGGCCTGCTGCGCGTCCTGCTTGGCCTGTTCGGCCTCCGGGCCCTTGCAGGCGGCCAGGGCCAGCAGCAGGGAGCCGGCCAGCAGGGTGGTGGTGATCGGACGAATCTTCATGGCGGTCTCCGGTACTGCAATGGATGGGGACGCCAGCCTATTCATGCCGTTGTGAAGACGGGGTCGCGGAGCGCGCTCAGTCGCGATCCACGGGCGCAAAGAAAAAGCCGCTGGCGAACCAGCGGCTTTTCCGGAACAGCGTGAAGAAAGAAGTGATTACTTCTTGGCTTCTTCAGCAGCGTCCTTGGCCTGCTCAGCGGTAGCTTCGGCAGCCTTGGCGGCGTCCTTGGCTTCGCCAGCAGCGGCGTCGGTGGCAGCAGCGGCGGTGTTGGCAGCAGCGTCGGTCGCAGCGTCGGCAGCGGTGGCGGCGGTGTCAGCGGCCTGCTGGGCAGCGTCGGCGGTCTGGGCGCCAGCAGCGGCGGCCTGGTCGGCAGCAGCCTGGGCTTCGGTGGCGGCTTCGTTGGCCGAAGCAGCGGCGTCCTGGGCAGCTTCCTGCTTCGAGCAGGCGGCCAGGGCCAGAGCCAGGGACATCGCGACCAGCAGCTTGTTGATGCTCATTGTGTAAATCCTCGTCGTTAGAATTAGGCAACGCGCATGCTGCGCGCCGACAACATGATGACAAGCCAAGATTGGGTGTCAAGCGATCCCGCATTCATTTTTGCGAAATCATCGTTAAATCTAGTTAAATCAATTCGATGGCGATCGCGGTTGCTTCGCCACCGCCGATGCACAGGGTGGCAATGCCGCGCTTGCCACCGCGCGTGCGCAGGGCATTGACCAGGGTCACCACCAGGCGTGCGCCGGAGGCACCGATCGGATGGCCCAGTGCACAGGCGCCGCCATTCACGTTGAGCTTGTCGTGCGGAATGCCCAGTTCGCGCATCGGCGCCATCGCCACCACAGCGAAGGCTTCGTTGATTTCGAACAGATCGACCTGATCCAGCGACCAGCCGGTCTTGTCCAGCAGCTTGCGCAGCGCGCCGATCGGGGCAGTGGTGAACCACTCCGGTTCCTGCGAATGGGTGGCGTGGCCGACGATTCGGGCCAACGGCTTGATGCCGCGCGCAGCCGCATCTTCCTCGGTCAGCAGGACCACTGCGGCAGCGCCGTCGGAAATGCTGGAAGAGCTGGCGGCGGTCACACTGCCGTCCTTCTTGAAGGCCGGGCGCAGGGTCGGGATCTTGGCGATGTCCGAACGGCCGGGCTGCTCGTCGGTGGTGATCTCGACCTCGCCCTTGCGGGTGGCGACCTTCACCGCGACGATTTCATCGGCGAACGCGCCGTTGGCCTGGGCTGCCTGCGCGCGCTTGACCGATTCGATGGCGTAGGCGTCCTGCTCTTCGCGGCTGAACTGGTACTTGTCCACGGCGCATTCGGCGAATTCACCCATCGCCTTGCCGTCATAAGCGTTGACCAGGCCGTCGTGGGCCATGTGATCGACCGCCTGGAAGTTGCCGAAGCGGTTGCCGGTGCGCGAGTTGGGCAGCATGTGCGGCGCGTTGGACATCGATTCCATGCCGCCGGCGACAACGATGCTGGCCGAACCGGCCTTGATCAGGTCATGACCGAGCATGATGGTCTTCATGCCGGAGCCGCAGACCTTGTTCAGCGTGGTGGCACCGGTCGACAGCGGAATGCCGGCAGCGATCGCCGCCTGGCGGGCGGGCGCCTGGCCGAGGTTGGCCGGCAGCACGCAGCCCATGAGGACTTCGGAAACGTCGCTGGCCGGGATGCCCGACTGCTCCAGTGCGGCGGCGATGGCGGCCGCGCCCAGGGTCGGGGTCGGCACGCCGTTGAACTGGCCGAGGAAGGAGCCGATGGCGGTGCGCTTGGCGGCGGCGATGACGATGTTGGACATGGCAATCTCGTTGATGCGTAAGCAATGTTCGGAAAGGAGACCGTGGGCCGTTGGAAGCGCCCCGGTTTCCCGGCAGACTGCGTGGGGGTCGGCCCAAGTATAGAGGGTCGGGGAGGGCCGCCGCTGGACGGCGCCGCATGCCTGCCGGGACAACGGCGGGCCAATGTTCATGGGAAGGAATCGATGGAACGCACGACGACGGTGAAATCTGCCCTGGCAACCGCGCTGGCACTGGCGCTGACAGCCTGTGGCGGAGGTGGCGGGGGCGGCAACGTGCGCATTGACACACCGCCACCACCGCCGCCACCCACGACCCCGCCACCGACGCCGCCGCCGCCGGCAAAACCGCAGGAGCCGGCCTTCGACGCGCATCTGTCGGTCACCAATGCGCGTGCCGCACAGGCCGCCGGCCTGAGCGGCCAGAACGTGCGCATCGGTATCGTCGATTCGGGCGTGCAGCGCGACGCGGTGGCACTGAACGGGCGGGTGGTGGCCAACCTCAACTACATCGATCCGTCGCGCAACAACCTGCAGGTGGACGACGTGGTGGGCCACGGCACGGCGGTAGCCAGCCTGGCTGCCGGCGCGCCGGTTGGGTCCTGGCCAGGCGGCATCGCCCCTGGTGCGCAGATCGTTTCGGCGCGGATCATCGCCGACAAGCCGCCCGCCGACGATGGCAGCGGCAAGGGCAATTCCTTCAGCGGACCGCTGGGCGTGGCCCAGGTGCACCAGGACCTGATCAGCTACAACGTAAAGGTGATGAACAACTCGTGGGGCGGCCTGTACTGGACCGACCTGCCGACCACCGCGCAGGTGGCCGCCGAGTATCGCCCCTTCGTGGTCAACCACGGCGGGCTGGTGGTGTTCGCAGCGGGCAATGACGGCCGCAGTGAACCGAGCAGCCTGGCCGCGCTGCCCAGCCAGCTGGGCGTTGCCGGCTCGCTGCCGGCGGCAGATCTGGAGCGCGGCTGGCTGGTGGCGACCGCGGTGGATCCCTATGCACCGGGCACGTTGGCCAGCTACGCCAATGGCTGCGGCCAGGCCGCGCGCTACTGCCTGGCAGCGCCGGGCAGCGCGGTCTATCCCGATGCAAACGGGGGCAGCTACTACTGGAACTACGGCACGTCATTCGCGGCGCCGCTGGTGTCCGGCGCCGCTGCGCTGGTCTGGCAGCGCTATCCGTATTTCAGCAACGACCTGGTGCGGCAGACCCTGCTGGGCACTGCCAAGGACATCGGCGCCCCGGGCGTGGATCCGGTGTTCGGCTACGGCCTGCTCGACATCGGTCGTGCGATCAACGGTCCGGGTCGCTTCGACTGGGGGGATGTGGTTGCCAACGTGGATGTGGCCTCCAGCGGTTCGGCGTGGCGCAACAACATCGTCGGCAGCGGCGGCCTGGTCAAGCAGGGCGGGGGCACTCTGGTGCTGGCCGGCAACAACAGCTATACCGGTTCCACCCGCATCGAACGCGGCATCCTGGCACTGCAGGACGGTGGCGTGATCCGTTCCAACGTGACCATCCTCGGCCAGTCCGATCCGGATTCGACCGGCCTGCAGTTCAATGGCGGCTCGCCGCGCGTGGTCGGCAACGTGGTCAACGGCAGCAGCGTATTCCTCACCACCGGCAACACCACCGGCACCATCGAGGGCGACTACGCCCAGCAGGCGGGCGCACAGTTGATGATCGCACTCGGCGCCAATGCGCTGCAGGTCACCGGCAAGGCCACCCTCGACGGTGGCGTGCGCGTGCATGGCTTCGTCTCCGGCTACGTGCCACAGAGCGGCACCCGGCAGGACCTGATCCATGCGGACGGCGGACTCAGTGGTGCCTTCAGTACGCCGGCCACCTCCAGCGGCCTGCAGGGACTGTCGCTGTTGCAGAGCAGCTATGGCTACGACAGCAACAACGCCTGGTTGAACCTGACCCAGGTCAGTGTCACCGGGGCAGCCAGCGGCCTGGGGGCTTCCGCCCAGGCGGCAGCACAGCGGCTGGAGGGTGCATTTGCCGTGCTCGACAATAATGCAGGACTGCAGGGATCGGCTTTCGGTACGGCCGCCGGGGCGCTGCAGTGGACCGGCGGTGGCAGCAACGGCCTCGAGGCTAGTCTGCAGAGCCTGTCCGGGCAGGCGCACGCGCGGGCCGAAGCGGCCACCTTCGACAGCATCGACATGTCACGCCGTGCCATCGCAGAGCGCTTTGATCGCGTGCAGGCGGCGCCGCGCCTGCGCGGGGCCTGGCAGAGTGCGCTCGGCCAGGCCGGGCAGGGCAGCTTTGCCGGCAACGCCGCCGACAGCCGCGGTTGGATGGCCGGCCAGGACCTGCCGCTGGGCAGCACCGGGCTGATGGGTGTGGCCTTCGGCGAGACCCGCAGCAACGGTGGCAGCAGCTTCGGCGGCGATCGCGGGCGTGATCGCCAGGCGCAGGCACAGCTTTACGCGGGCTGGAATCTGGGCCGGGGCTATGCGCTGGCCCAGATCGGCAGCGGGCAGTTCACCCGGGCGCTGGATCGCCAATTGCTGCTGGGCGCGGGTAGTTACGGTGTTTCGGCCCGCTATGGCGGGCGCTTCAGCAGTGCCAGTGTCGAAGGCGGCTATCGCTTCGGCCGCGCGGGTGCCTCGTTGACACCGTATCTGGGCGCCAGCACTACGCGCGTGGATACCGATGCGTTCAACGAACTGGGCGGGTTCGGCTTCGGCCTGCGTGGCGATGCCAACCGCGTGCAGCGCAGCCAGATGCTGGCCGGCATCCGCGGCGAGCATGGCTGGGGGCGCTGGACCCTGCGCGGGCATGCCGAGTGGCAGCAGCGGCTCGAGGGTGCCGATGCGGCGTGGCAGGCCAGTTTCGTCGGCGTCGATGCCTGGGCACCACTGGCGGGCTGGAATGCGCCGCGCGGCAGTGCGCTGATCGGCATGGCGCTGGAATCGTGGTGGGGTCGCAGTGGCCGCCTGAGCCTGGGCTTCGACCAGCGCGTCGGGGGCGAGGGCGCGCGCCAGGCGGCGTTGCGCTACAGCACCGGGTTCTGAGTGACAGTCGCGCCGGGACGCCAGCCCCGGCGCGACATCGACGCGCTCAGCCGCCGCGCAGGTTGCCCAGGCGCGGGGTGCTGCGGCCCAGCGGCATCTTCAATTTGCCGATCGACAGGATGCGGCTTTCGGCGATGCGGTCGGCCGCTCGCTGCGGCGCGATGTTCTCGCGCTGCGACAGTTCGAAGATGCGGGTGAGGTTGTGATAGATGCTGCGGATCAGGCGCATCGCGCGTTCGCGGTTGTAGCCGTCGATCTCCAGCGACACGTTCATCACGCCACCAGCATTGACCGCATAGTCCGGCGCATACAGGATGCCGCGCGCATGCAGTTCGTCGCCGATTTCCAGGCTCGACAACTGGTTGTTGGCGGTGCCGCAGATGATCTTTGCCTTGATCCGCGGCAGGGTGTCGGCGTTGATCGCGCCTTCCAGCGCACACGGTGCGAACACATCGGCATTCACTTCATGGATCTCGTCCGGCTTGACCGCTTCAGCGCCGAAGTCGCTGACCGCGCGGTCAACCAGCGCGCTGTCCAGGTCGGTGACATACAGCTTGGCACCGCGGTCACGCAGCAGCTTCACCAGTTCCATCCCGATGTGACCCAGGCCCTGCACCGCGATGCTGGTCTTGCCCACTTCCTCATGGCCGAACTTGAAGCGCATCGACGCCATCAACGCCTGAAGCGCGCCGTAGGCGGTGAACGGGGCCGGATCGCCGGAGCCGCCATGGACCTGGTGCACGCCGGTCACGAACTGGCTCTCCAGATAGATGTTCTCCATGTCGTTGACATCGGTGCCGACGTCCTCGGCGGTGATGTAGCGTCCGCCCAGCGAATCGACATAGCGGCCGAAGGCACGGAACAGCACTTCGGTCTTGTCCGCTTTGGGGTCGCCGATGATCACCGCCTTGCCGCCACCGACGTTGAGGCCGGCCAGTGCATTCTTGTAGGTCATCGTCCGGCTCAGGCGCAGCGCATCGGCCAGCGCCTCGTCGGTGCTGGCGTAAGGACGCATGCGCACGCCGCCCAGGGCCGGGCCAAGGGTGGTGTTGTGGATGGCGATGATCGCCTTCAGGCCGGCGTCGTGGTTGTGGCAGAACACCACCTGTTCGTGGCCGGTGGTGGCGAGGGTTTCGAATAGCATGGCGTCTCCGATGGCGCGATCAGCGGCGAACTGCAGCGAACGGCCAGTGAACGGTAGGGTCCCAAAACAAAAAAAGCGACGTCGTCGGTGCAGGGGGACGGGTCGCGCGGCGCCATTCTAGTCCATTCCCCCGGCCGGTGCCGTCGACATCGCATGCCTTCCGGTTAAAGAAGATGAAAGTGCGGCCGATGCTGCGACGACGGCGGGTGGCCGGATTCGCGTGAAGAGGCAGGCGGTCAGTGACGGCAAGGGCACCAAAACGACAGGGCAGGCGGCGATGACAGCGGCCTGGTGGCGATCACTACGCGGCTGGCTGGCGCGCTCGACCGGGGCTGCGCCGTCCCGCTTGGCGGCGGTATCGCGACAGGCAGTGGCGGCAGCGGCTGCGAGCCTGCAGGGTGAGGCCCTGCCGTCTGCGGAGATCGCCGCACATCTGCAGCGCGGCCTGCACGCGTTGGCGTTGTACCCACGACTGGCCGGTGAGCCGGCGCCTGTACAGGATCCGGCGTTGGGGGAAGCGGTGGCACGCGCGCTGCAGGACCGCGACTGGGCTACCCGGCAGTTGCCGCGCCGTCCGCAGCTGCTGCCGCAGCTGATCCAGACCGTCAACGACGATGCCGCCTCCGCGCGGGTGATGGCCGCGATCATCGGCCAGGACCCGGTGCTGACCGGCAACCTGCTGCGCATCGCCAACAGCCCCGCCTACAAGGTGCACGAGCGGCCCGTGGAAAGCCTGCAGCGGGCGGTGACCCTGGTCGGTACCGAAGGCGTTCGGCAGATCATCAGCGCGGTACTGGTACAGCCGGTGATGCAGATGCAGTGCGATGCGTTCCCGCAGTTCAGCACGATCATCTGGGAGCACGCACTGCTGGCCTCGCGCGCGGCTGCAGACCACGCACGCACGGTTACCTTCGGTGATGCTTTCGCCGCGCAGTGGCTGGGCCTGGTGCAGGGCCTGGGCGCGGCGCTGGTGATGCGCCAGCTGCTGCAGGAAGCCCAGGCACGTGGTGAAACCGTGGAGCCGGCGCTGGCACTGCAGCTGCTTCAGCAGTGGTCGTTACCGCTGGCACAACGGGTGGCGGCTGCCTGGGAGCTGCCCGAGCCGGTGCATCAGGCGCTGTTGCCGGAGGCCGAGGGCCCGCTGGCCGACAGCCTGCGCCTGGCCAGCGCCGCTGCGGCGGCCAGCCTGCTGTGCCGCCATGGGCATGCCAGCCAGAGCCGCATGCTGGCCCTGCTGGAACAGCTGCCTTCGGCACCGCCGCATGCATTGCGCTGGATCTGGCGGCGACTGCATGGGCGCAGCGTGGAAACGCTGGATGATGCCGGGCAGGAAGCCACCGATCCGGGGCGCTGAGCGTTACAGCTGCGATTCCAGCGGTAGCCAGCTGATCACCCGCGACAACCAGCGTTTGCGCGCCGTTGCCCCTGGCTCTTCCTCCGCCCAGTGCGGTGGTGGTTCGCGCTCCAGCCAGCGCAACCGGCGACGGTCGTCCAGCGCCAGCCACCAGCTGTGCCTGGGATCCGCCAGGCGCAGGTACTCGCCGCGCAGCTGTGCACCCAGCAACGGATCGTCGAACAGCACACCCATTTCAGTGTTCAGGTAGGCCGAGCGCGGATCGAGGTTGAATGAGCCGACGAAGCCGCGGCGGTCATCGACCAGGAACGCCTTGGTGTGCAGGCTGGCGCCGCTGCTGCCGAACACGCCCGCATCGCCGGACTGCCCTTGTGCCTTCAGCTCATACAGGTGGACGCCGGCTTCGAGCAACGGCACGCGGTAGCCCATGTAGCCGCCGTGCACCGCGGCGACGTCATTGGCAGCCAGTGAGTTGGTGACCACGCCGACCTGCACGCCCCGCCGGGCCATGGCCGAAAAGCCATCCAGGCCCTCGTTGCCGGGCACGAAGTAGGGCGAGATCAACAGGGCCTTGTGCCGGGCGGCCTGCAGCTCGCTGGTCAGCGTCGAAACCAGCCACGCGCCGCGATCATCGTCGCGGTGCTTCATCGGCGGGTCCGAGACGATGCGCACTGCACGGCTCCAGCGCAATGGCTCGGGACTCGGGCGCTGCCGCCTGCGCGATTCGGCCACGCGCGCAAGGTAGGGCTGGGCCACGTCACGCTGGGCCTCATGGTCCGATTCGCGTATCAGCAGGCGCAGCTGGGCATCGGTATGGAAGGCAAGCGCCGATACCGGAATGGCGGCCTCGCTGTTCCAGTAGTCGTCGAAGATCCGGCTGGCCTGCTCCACGGCAGGGCCGGCGACCAGCAGGTCCAGGTCCTGGAAGTTCACATCGGTGCGCGCGCTGAAGTATTCCTCGCCGATGTTGCGGCCGCCGACGATCGCGACGCGGCCGTCGGCAATCCAGCTCTTGTTGTGCATGCGGTGGTTCACGCTGAAGAACCGTTGCACCATCTCCACCATGCGCAGCAGGCCGGTCCGGTTGCGGAACGGGTTGTAGAGGCGGATTTCAATGTTGGGGTGCCGGTCCAGCGCCATCATCAGGGCGTCCTTGTCCTTGGCGTTCATGTCGTCGAGCAGGATGCGCACGCGCACGCCGCGTTCGGCGGCGTCGTACAACGCCTTGGCCATCAGGTGGCCGATCAGGTCGTCGTGCCAGATGTAGTACTGCAGGTCCAGGCTGCGCCCGGCGTGGGTGGTGATCATCGCGCGCGCGGCGAAGGCATCCATGCCATCGCTGAGGAAGGCCACGCCGGACTGGCCGGGATGGGCCTCCTGCAACGGAACGATCTGCCGGTCGATCCGCGTCTGTGCCGGCTGCAGCGGCAGCACGTGCGAGGGCGTGCCCCGTGCCTGCGGGGTGAGATGGTCGGCCAGCAGCAGCCCGGACAGGACCAGCAGCACCAGTGTGGCGAGGATGATTGCAGCAACGCGAAGCAGACGTCGCCACAGGGGCTTGGGCAGGCTCATGCGCCGATGGTAGATCCACGCCACGCGTGGATCAAAGGCAGACGGTGCATCGCAGAAGATCCACGCCATGCGTGGATGACAGGGACTTCCCTGTCAGAACCGCTCGTCGCTGCCCAGGTAACGCCACTGCCCTGCAGGCAGCGGTCCCAGTGCCACGCGGCCAATACGCAGCCGACGCACGGCCGTCACCTGCAGGCCGGCCGCGGTGACCGCCACGCGCAGGCCCTTGGCGGTCAGGCCCTTGCCCGCGAAGCGCAGGCGCTGCTCGCTCTGCCAGCTGACCTTGGCACCGCCGGATTCCTGCTGCAGGCGCGCCAGCAGCCATGGGCCACGCTCGGGGCCGCCTTCGGCGACCTCGATCAGGTATTCCTGCTCGGTGCGTCCCAGGTTGCGCTGAAGATGGGCCAGCGTGGCCGGGTCCTGGCTGACCACCACCAGGCCGCTGTCGCTGGCCGGAAGGGCGGCCGCCAGCTGCAGTCCGTGGAAGTGGCGCTGCAGCGGACGGATGTCGCTGGCGTCCAGCTCGCTGCGGCTGTCACTGCTGACCAGCGCGCACAGGGTTTCGGCGGCAACGCCAGCCGGTTTGTGCAGCAGCATGCTGACCCGCTCGGCCTTTTCATCGCTGGCCTGCTCGGCCACCACGATCACCGCGCTGTCATCGACCGGACGCTGCGGCTGTTCCACCACCTCGCCATTGACCGTGACCCAGCCGCCTTCGATGTAGCGCCGCGCTTCGCCGCGCGGGATGCCGAGCAGGGCGGACAGGCGTTTGTCGAGACGGATCGGTTCCATGGCAGGCAGGTCGGGCAGTGGGCGCGCAGTGTAGCTGCTGCGGCCGGTCAGCGCTGGCCGCGGTTGGCCAGCTCGGTCAGGTACAGGCGGGTATCGAATTCCAGCTGCAGGTAATCCGGCTCCATGTGCTGGCACAGCTGATAGAAGGCCTTGTTGTGGTCGGCTTCCTTCAGGTGGGCCAGCTCATGCACCACGATCATGCGCAGGAACGCTGCCGGTGCCTGGCGGAACACGGTGGCGATGCGGATCTCGCGGCTGGCCTTGAGGCGGCCGCCGTGAACGCGCGAGATGGCGGTATGGGTACCCAGCGCGTGCTTGATCACTTCCAGCGTGTTGTCGTAGCAGACCTTGTTGAGCGGCACCGACTTGCGCAGGTAGCGGTCCTTCAGCTCCTGCGTGTAGTCGTACAGCTGGCGGTCGCTGCGCACGGTGTGCGGGTCGGGGTAGCGCTGCTGCAGCCATGGGCCGAGCTTGCCCTGTGCCAGCAGGTCGCTGACCTGGGCGACCAGGGGTTCGGGATAGCCGGTGAGGTACTTCAGGACTGCCATGCAGGGGTGGCGGGGCGTCGGTAGAATGGGGACATCCAAGATTACACGCGGTACACATCGACCATGGCAAAGCCCAACGCGCTGCAGGAACAATTGCTCAAGGCCGGCCTGGCCAAGAAGTCGCAGGCCAGCGCCGCCGCGCGCGAGCAGGCCAAGGCGCGGCAAGGCAAGGCCGAATCGACGTCGGCCGAGGTCCAGCGCGAGGCTGAGCGTGCCCGCGCCGAGAAGGTCGAGCGCGACCGCGCGCTGGCCGCCGAGCGCAATGCCCAGGCCAGGCAAGCTGAACAGAAGGCGCAGGCGAAGCAGATCATCGCGGCCCATGCCGTGCCCCACAAGGGCGATGACGAGTACCGCTTCAGCGATGGCACGGCGATCCGCACCCTGCTGATCGACCCCAAGCTGCGCAAGGCGCTGTCGGTGGGCGTTCTGGTCATCATTGCCCATGGTGACGGTTACGCCGTGTTGCCGCGTGCTGCCGCCGAAAAGGTGCGTGAACGCGCGCCCGAAGCGATCATCGTCGACCACGGCCAGCCGGGCTCGACCGCCGAGATCTCGACCGGCAACGCCGAGGACGACGCCTACTATGCGCAGTTCCAGGTACCGGACGACCTGATCTGGTAAACAAAAAGGGGACGGAGGGGATTAAGTCGCAATCGGATTGATCGAACCCGTGCGCGTTCCACTCAGCTTGCTGAAGCCCCGCCGAGCATGGCTCGGCGCTACAGGAAGGCATTCCTTTTTACCGGGGTGTATCGTCCCCATATCAGGCGACACACCTGCGGAGGACGGCCATGGCCACCGGTTGGGCGGGAGACGGCGCGGTCCAGGACCAGATCGACGCCACCGTTGATGATGCGATCGCCCGCGCGCGGCGCCAGCTGCGCGAGGGACCCGGTCTGGAACACTGTGAGGAATGCGACGCGCCGATTCTGTTGGCGCGGCGCCAGGCCGTGCCTGGTGTGCGGCTGTGCGTTGCGTGCCAGCAGGCGCGGGATGACGAAGAGCAGGCGCATGCCGGGTACAACCGGCGTGGCAGCAAGGACAGCCAGTTGAGGTAAAGGTTGTTGGGCAGGGCTGCACCCTGCACCCTGCACCCGCCGAAGCCTTCAAGCCAAGGCAGCAGCAACAGCAAAAGCTGGCATTCCGTGGGGTGGCGGGGCGGTGTCGGAGTGCGGGGGCGCCGCAAGTACGTCCTTGTAGGCTTGGCAGCCGCATCCATGCGGCTGACTGATCTGGCCGCCCGTCAGCGGACGCCAAGAAGCGATACTTTGATCGCACTTGGAGGTCCCTTATGTCCCGTATCACCCGTCGTAGCTACACCGATGAGTTCAAGCACCAAGCCGTGGAGTTGGCCGAGTCGCTCGGG
>NZ_JCAFVJ010000020.1:0-36837 GCF_059372295.1 Stenotrophomonas sp. YJH_SMC_33 | reverse complement strand
GAAATGGTGATGCCGGGTGACAACGTCAAGATGGTCGTCACCCTGATCAACCCGGTGGCGATGGACGAAGGCCTGCGCTTCGCCATCCGCGAAGGCGGCCGCACCGTCGGCGCCGGCGTGGTCTCGAAGATCATCGAGTAATCTGGTAGTATCTGCGCCCCGATGTTGCCTGGGTAGGGCATCGGGGCGTATCAAATGGGAAAGCAGGCACAGGATGTGCCTTGTGTTCCCCGGACCAGGAAGGGTCAATGCCATTCAGGCGGCGTCAACAGGCGACTGTTGACAGCTGCCTTGTGTGCCATTATGCTTCTACGTCTGGGCAGGCCGGGAAACTGGTCTGCCTACGTTTTTGAGGTCTATGGAGTGACCTTGTCGGCCTGCAGGAGTGTGGGCCGTCCGTATTCAGGAATTTCATGGGGCAAAGCAACCCAGAGGCTTTGTCTGTCGCTCTTTTAACGAAGGAACCTACCGCCATGGCGGACCAAAAGATCCGGATCCGGCTGAAAGCGTTCGATCATCGTCTGATCGACCGTTCGGCCAGCGAGATCGTTGAAACGGCAAAGCGGACCGGCGCGCAAGTGCGTGGCCCGATCCCGCTGCCGACCAAGATCGAGCGCTACACCGTTCTCGTCTCCCCGCACGTCGACAAGGACGCGCGTGACCAGTACGAGACCCGCACGCACAAGCGCGTGCTCGATATCGTTGACCCGAATGACAAGACCGTGGACGCGCTGATGAAGCTCGAACTGGCTGCCGGCGTCGACGTTCAGATCAAGCTGACCTGAGGACTACGACCATGACGAAGAAGTATTCGTTGGGCTTCGTGGGCCGCAAGGCCGGCATGAGCCGCGTGTTCACTGAAGATGGCCGCTCCATCCCGGTGACCCTGATCGAAGCAACCCCGAACCGCATCGCGCAGATCAAGACCGTCGAAACCGACGGCTACAGCGCCGTGCAGGTGACCGTCGGCGCGCGTCGCGCTGCCCTGGTCAACAAGCCGGAAGCCGGCCACTTCGCCAAGGCGAAGGTGGAAGCGGGTCGTGGCCTGTGGGAATTCCGCGTTGAAGACGCGCAGCTCGGCGATTTCGCCGTTGGCGGCGAAGTCAAGGCGGACATCTTCGAAGTCGGCCAGATCGTCGACGTCCAGGGTGTCACCAAGGGTAAGGGCTTCCAGGGCACCATCAAGCGCCACAACTTCCGTATGGGCGATGCAACCCACGGTAACTCGCTGTCGCATCGCGCGCCGGGTTCGCTGGGTCAGCGCCAGACCCCGGGTCGCGTTTTCCCGGGCAAGAAGATGTCGGGCCACATGGGCGCGGTGCAGCAGAGCACCCAGAACCTGGAAGTGGTCAAGGTCGACGTCGAGCGCGGTCTGATCGCCGTTCGCGGCGCCGTTCCGGGCGCGGCCGGTGGCGATGTGATCGTCCGTCCGGCGAGCAAGGCATAAGGAGAGATGACGATGGAACTCGTTATCACGGGTAGCAACAACAAGGTCTCGGTCTCCGAAGCCGTGTTCGGTCGCGATTTCAGCGAAGATCTGGTCCACCAGGTCGTCGTTGCTTACCGCAACGCCGGTCGCGCCGGCACCAAGGCACAGAAGACTCGCTCCGAAGTGGCTGGTACCACCAAGAAGTCGAAGAAGCAGAAGGGCGGCGGCGCGCGTCATGGCGCACTGACGGCTCCGATCTTCGTCGGCGGCGGTGTCACCTTCGCGGCCAAGCCGCGCAGCTTCGAGCAGAAGGTCAATCGTAAGCAGTACCGTGCCGCCATGTGCGCGATCCTGTCCGAGCTGAACCGTCAGGGCCGTCTGACCATCGTGGAGTCCTTCGACGTCGAAGTGACCAACACGAAGGGTCTGGTCGCCAAGCTGGCCGGCCTGGAAGTGGGCAAGCGCCCGCTGATCGTCACCGAAGAAGCGTCCGAGCACCTGTACCTGTCCGCCCGCAATCTGCCGTACGTGCAGGTGCGTGACGTCCAGGGCCTGGATCCGGTCTCGCTGGTGGGTGCCGACACGGTCGTCATCACCGCTGACGCGGTCAAGAAGGTCGAGGAGTGGCTGGCATGAACAGCAACGAAAAAATCTTCAGCGTGCTGCGTGCCCCGCGTGTCTCCGAAAAGACCGCGCGCCTGCAGGAACTCTCCAACCAGTATGTCTTCGAAGTTTCGAACGAAGCCACCAAGGCCGATGTAAAGGCCGCGGTTGAGCAGCTGTTCGACGTCAAGGTCGAAGCTGTCAACGTGGTCAACGTCAAGGGCAAGAACAAGTCCTTCCGTAACCGTGCTGGCCGCCGCGGCGATTGGCGCAAGGCGTACGTTCGCCTGGCCGATGGCCAGTCGATCGATGTAACGGCCAAGGCCTGAGGTACATCCCATGCCATTGATGAAATTCAAGCCCACTTCCCCCGGCCGCCGTTCGGCCGTGCGCGTGGTCACTCCCGACCTGCACAAGGGTGCTCCGCACGCTGCCCTGGTCGAGTCGCAGAGCCGCTCGGGTGGTCGTAACCACCATGGCCGCATCACCGTGCGTCACGTCGGTGGTGGTGCCAAGCAGCACTACCGCATCATCGACTTCAAGCGCAACAAGCTGGGCATCCCGGCGCGCGTGGAACGCATCGAATACGATCCGAACCGCACCGCCCACATCGCCCTGCTGTGCTACGTCGACGGTGAGCGCCGCTACATCATCGCCCCGAAGGGCCTGAAGGCCGGTGATCAGGTGATCGCTGGTTCGGATGCCCCGATCAAGGCTGGCAACACCCTGCCGCTGCGCAACATCCCGGTCGGTACCACCATCCACTGCATCGAACTGAAGCCCGGCAAGGGCGCTCAGATCGCCCGCGCCGCCGGTGCGGCCGTGCAGCTGGTGGCCCGCGAAGGCATCTACGCCACCCTGCGCCTGCGCTCGGGTGAAATGCGCAAGGTGCCGGTCGAGTGCTGCGCCACCATCGGCGAAGTCGGCAACGACGAGCACAGCCTGGAAAAGCTGGGCAAGGCCGGTGCCAAGCGTTGGCGCGGCGTCCGCCCGACCGTTCGTGGTGCTGCCATGAACCCGGTTGACCACCCGCACGGTGGTGGTGAGGCCAAGGCCGGCCAGGGTAACCCGCATCCGGTCACCCCGTGGGGTGTCCCGACCAAGGGTTACAAGACGCGCCATAACAAGCGCACTCAGCAGTTCATCGTCCGCGATCGTAGGGGCTAATCGACCATGGCACGTTCACTCAAGAAGGGCCCGTTCGTCGATCACCACCTCGTCAAGAAGGTGGAGGCCGCTGCGGGCAGCAAGAAGCCGATCAAGACCTGGTCGCGCCGTTCGATGATCCTGCCTGACATGGTAGGCATCACCATTGCCGTGCATAACGGCAAGAACCACATCCCGGTTCTCGTCAACGAGAACATGGTCGGCCACAAGCTCGGCGAATTTGCCATCACCCGGACCTTCAAGGGTCACGGTGGTGACAAGAAGTCGGGCAAGTAAGGAGAGATGACAATGGAAGCGAAAGCCATCCTGCGCACTGCGCGCATCTCCCCGCAGAAGGCTCGTCTGGTCGCTGACCAGGTGCGCGGTCTGCCGGCCGAACGTGCGGTCAACCTGCTGAAGTTCTCGGACAAGAAGGCTGCCCACCTGATCAAGAAGGTGGTGGAGTCGGCTATTGCCAATGCCGAGAACAACCAGGGCGCCGACGTCGACGAGCTGAAGGTTCAGACCATCATGGTTGATGAAGGTCCGACCCTGAAGCGTTTCATGGCGCGGGCGAAAGGCCGCGGTACCCGCATCCTCAAGCGCACCAGCCACATCACTGTGGTTGTGGGCGCCGCCAAGTAAGCGGATAAGGAAAAGACCATGGGTCATAAAGTTCATCCGATTGGTATCCGCCTCGGCATTTCCAAGGACTGGAACTCCAAGTGGTACGCCAACAAGGCCGAGTTCGCCGGTTACCTGGCAGCCGACCTGAAAGTGCGCGACATGCTGCGCAAGAAGCTGGCCCAGGCCGGCATCAGCAAGATCCTGATCGAGCGTCCGGCCAAGACCGCTCGCGTGACGATCCACACCGCCCGTCCGGGCGTGGTGATCGGCAAGCGCGGTGAGGACATCGAGAAGCTGCGCAAGGAAGTGAGCGAGATGATGGGCGTCCCGGCGCACATCAACGTCACCGAAGTGCGCAAGCCGGAACTGGACGCGCAGCTCGTTGCCGAGTCGATCGCCCAGCAGCTGGAGCGTCGCATCATGTTCCGCCGTGCAATGAAGCGCTCGGTCGGCAACGCGATGCGCCTGGGTGCCCTGGGCATCAAGGTCAACGTCGGTGGCCGCCTCAACGGTGCAGAAATCGCCCGTTCGGAGTGGTACCGCGAAGGCCGCGTGCCGCTGCACACCCTGCGTGCCGACATCGACTATGGCTTCGCTGAAGCCAAGACGACCTACGGCATCATCGGCATCAAGGTCTGGATCTACAAGGGCGAGGTCTTCGATTTCTCCCAGGTTGGCCAGGAAAAGCAGGACGACACCCCGTCGCGCAACGATCGTCACGATCGCGGCGACCGTGGTGACCGTCAGCGCCCGGCCCGTGAAGCGAGGTAACGACAATGTTGCAACCCAAGCGAACCAAGTACCGCAAGGTACACAAGGGCCGTAACGATGGCCTGAGCTGGAGCGCCAACGCTGTCAGCTTCGGCGAATACGGCCTGAAGGCAACCGCACACGGTCAGCTGACCGCGCGCCAGATCGAAGCGGCCCGCCGCTCGATCAGCCGCTACGTCAAGCGCGGCGGCAAGATGTGGATCCGCGTGTTCCCCGACAAGCCCATCACCAAGAAGCCCATCGAAGTCCGAATGGGTTCGGGTAAGGGTAACGTGGAATACTGGGTGGCCCAGATCCAGCCCGGCCGCATGATCTATGAAATCGAGGGTGTTTCCGAGGAAGTGGCTCGCGAGGCGTTCCGCCTGGCCGCCGCCAAGCTCTCGGTCACCACCACTTTCGTGACCCGTACGGTGCGCTGATGGATATCAAAACTCTCCGTGAAAAGTCGGCTGACGAACTCAAGGCCCACCTGATCGACCTGCGTAAGGAACAGTTCTCTGTCCGTATGCAGCAGGTCACCGGCCAGCTGCCGAAGACCCACGACATTCGCCGGGTCCGTCGCGAGATTGCTCGCGTCAAGACCCTGCTCGGCAGCACGAAGTAAGGATGGCCGCTATGAGCGACAATACTGAAAAGAAGACGCTGCGCACGGTCGAAGGCCGTGTCGTCAGCAACAAGATGGACAAGACGGTTACCGTCCTGGTTGAGCGTCAGGTCAAGCACGCGCTGTACGGCAAGTACATCAAGCGCTCGACCAAGCTGCACGCCCACGATGCCGACAACGCCTGCAAGGAAGGCGATGTCGTCCGCGTGACCGAGATTGCTCCGATGTCCAAGACCAAGAACTGGCGCGTGGTGGAAGTCATCACGCGTGCGGCTGAATAAGGAGTCTGAATCATGATCCAGATGCAGAGCTACCTTGACGTCGCGGACAATTCGGGTGCCAAGCAGGTGATGTGCTTCAAGGTGCTGGGTGGTTCCAAGCGCCGTTACGCCGGCATCGGCGACATCATCAAGGTCACCGTGAAGGATGCGATTCCGCGCGGCAAGGTCAAGAAGGGTGAAGTGTATGACGCCGTCGTGGTGCGTACCCGCAAGGGTGTGCGTCGCGCCGACGGTTCGCTGATCCGCTTCGACGGCAACGCGGCCGTCCTGCTGAACAACAAGCAGGAGCCGATCGGTACCCGTATCTTCGGGCCGGTGACCCGTGAACTTCGTTCGGAGAAGTTCATGAAGATCGTCTCGCTCGCTCCCGAAGTGCTGTGAGCGACAGGAGATAATCATGGCTAACCGTATCAAGAAGGGCGACCAGGTTGTCGTCAACGCTGGCAAGGACAAGGGCAAGCAGGGCGAAGTCGTCCGCGTCGACGGCGACCGTGTGGTCGTCGCCAACGTGAACATCGTCAAGCGCCACACCAAGCCGAACCCGCAGGCAGGTGTTGCCGGCGGCGTGGTCGAGCGCGAAGCTTCGATCCATATCTCCAACGTGAACGTGCTGAACCCGGCTTCGGGCAAGGGCGAACGCGTTGGCTTCAAGGTGCTGGAGGATGGACGCAAACTGCGTGTGTTCCGCTCCAGCGGTGAGGCGCTCGACGCCTGAGGAATGTGAAGATGACTTCCCGTCTCGAAAAGATCTACAAGGAAGAAGTGGTGCCGGCGCTGATGAAGCAGTTCGGCTACACCAATCCGATGGAAGTACCGAAGCTCGTCAAGGTCACCCTGAACATGGGTGTCGGCGAGGCTGCCACCAACAAGAAGATCCTGGAAAACGCCGTCGCGGACATGACCAAGATTTCCGGCCAGAAGCCGGTTGTCACCAAGTCGCGTATCTCGGTCGCGTCGTTCAAGATCCGTGATGGTTGGCCGATCGGCTGCAAGACCACGCTGCGTCGCCACAAGATGTACGAGTTCCTGGACCGCCTGATCAACATCTCGCTGCCGCGCGTGCGCGACTTCCGTGGTGTTTCCGGCCGTTCCTTCGACGGCCGCGGCAACTTCAACATGGGTGTGAAGGAGCAGATCATCTTCCCGGAAATCGACTTCGACGCCGTCGATGCGATCCGCGGTATGGATATCGCCATCACCACCACTGCGAAGACCGACGCGGAAGCGAAGGCGCTGCTGGCAGCGTTCAAGTTCCCGTTCCGTAACTGATCTGTCGAGGAAACCGAAATGGCAAAGACCTCCATGGTCAACCGCGACATCAAGCGGGAAAAGCTGGCCAAGAAGTACGCTGAAAAGCGTGCGGCTCTGAAGAAGATCGTGTCCTCCGTGGACGCGACCTACGAAGAGAAGATCGAGGCCGCAACCAAGCTGGCCAAGCTGCCGCGCGATTCGTCGCCGAGCCGCCAGCGTAATCGTTGCGAGCTGTCGGGTCGTCCGCGTGGCGTCTACAGCAAGTTCGGCCTGGGCCGTAACAAGCTGCGTGAAGCCACCATGCGTGGCGACGTACCGGGTCTGCGCAAGGCCAGCTGGTAACCCCAGCCGGCCCTGCGATCAGGAGCCCCTTCGGGGGTTCCTGAACCGGGCAGGGGAGGCATTCAGCTTTCCCGACGCAAAAAAACCGAGGAGCCCGGCGCAAGCCGGGCTCTTTTGGCGTATACTCCCGCGTCTTGCCCTGCGCAAACGGGGTCGTAGGAGTGGGCTTCCGGCCCGCTGCATCAAGGGACCTGGCCCGTTTCCAGGAGACAACAGATTTTCGCGAAAGCGGATATCGGTGCACTCAAAGGTACTCATATGAGCATGACTGATCCCATCGCCGACCTGCTGGTCCGCATCAAGAATGCGGCCGCGGTGGGCAAGCAGACGGTGAAAGCCCCGTCGTCCAAGATCAAGGTTGCGATCGCCCAGGTCCTGAAGGACGAGGGTTACATCGCCGACCTGCGCGTGACCCAGCTGGAAAACAACAAGTCCGAGCTGGAAATCGTGCTGAAGTATTTCGAAGGCAAGCCGGTCATCGCGACCCTGAAGCGCTTCTCGCGTTCGGGCCTGCGCCAGTACCGCGGCAAGAGCGAGCTGCCGAAGGTCATGAACGGCCTGGGTATCTCCATCATTTCCACCTCCAAGGGCATCATGACTGATGCGCAGGCGCGCCAGCTGGGCGTCGGCGGCGAAGTCCTGTGCTTCGTGGCCTAAGGCGAAAGGAGTAGAACTATGTCCCGCGTAGCCAAGAAGCCGATTACCCTGGGTAAGGTTGAACTGAACGTCCAGTCGGACAGCGTCACCGCCAAGGGCCCGAAGGGCACCCTGTCGCTGGCCAAGCCGGCCGGTATTGCCATCAACGTCGACAACGGCGTTGCCACCCTGAGCACCGAAAGCGCCGACCTGATCGCACTGACCGGTACCGTGCGTGCGATCCTGTCCAACATGGTCAAGGGCGTGTCCGAAGGCTTCGAGCGCAAGCTGGAGCTGGTGGGCGTGGGTTACCGCGCTGCCATGCAGGGCAAGGACCTGAACCTGTCGCTGGGCTTCTCGCACCCGGTCGTGTTCGTGGCGCCGGAAGGCATCACGCTGTCGACCCCGACCCAGACCGAGATCCTGGTCCAGGGCGCTGACAAGCAGGTCGTCGGTGAAGTCGCCGCCAAGATCCGTGCGTTCCGCAAGCCGGAACCGTACAAGGGCAAGGGCGTGAAGTACTCCGACGAAGTCATCATCCGTAAGGAAGCCAAGAAGGCATAAGCGCGAGTCCCTCGCAAGAGCCCGCACATCCCTGTGCGGACTTCTCAGGGAAAAGCTCTTCCTTCAGCTTTCAAGGAATAATCAAAATGAACAAGAACATCGCCCGCCTGCGTCGCGCCAAGTCGACCCGTGCCCACATCCGTGAGCTCGGCGTCGCCCGCCTGTCGGTGCTGCGCACCGGCCAGCACCTGTACGCCCAGGTCTTCACCGCCGACGGCTCCAAGGTGCTGGCTGCTGCCAACACCACCCAGGCCGACGTCATCGAAGGCCTGAAGAACGGCAAGAACGCCGATGCTGCTGCCAAGGTTGGCCGCATCGTTGCCGAGCGCGCCAAGGCCGCCGGCATCGAGAAGGTTGCCTTCGATCGTTCGGGCTACCGCTACCACGGCCGCATCAAGGCCCTGGCAGAAGCCGCCCGCGAAGCCGGCCTGCAGTTCTAAGGGACAAGGGCAGGGGGCCATTGGCCTCCTGCCCACCTGCTCGCCAGCCTGAGTGAGGCTGGACGGCGCCGCTCTTCTGCAGCGGCCCACCGGAACAACGCGTCACGCCACAACCATAAGCGGCTTCGAGCCGTACATACCCAAACAACCAAGGAATCAACATGGCAGAAGAGCGTCAGCAGCGGGGTCGCGATCGCGACCGTAACCGCGAAGAGAAGATCGACGACGGCATGATCGAAAAGCTGGTCGCGGTCAACCGCGTCAGCAAGACCGTCAAGGGTGGCCGCCAGTTCACCTTCACCGCCCTGACCGTCGTCGGCGACGGCGAAGGCAAGGTCGGTTTCGGCTATGGCAAGGCCCGCGAAGTGCCGGTTGCCATCCAGAAGTCGATGGAACAGGCCCGCAAGAACCTGGTCAGCGTTGACCTGAACAACGGCACCCTGTGGCACACCATCAAGGATGGTCACGGCGCAGCCCGCGTGTTCATGCAGCCGGCTTCGGAAGGTACCGGCGTGATCGCCGGCGGTGCCATGCGCGCCGTGCTGGAAGCCGTTGGCGTGAAGAACGTGCTGGCCAAGGCCACCGGTTCGCGCAACCCGATCAACCTGGTGCGTGCCACCGTGAAGGGCCTGGCTGCTGCACAGTCGCCGGCTCGCATCGCGGCCAAGCGCGGCAAGAAGGTGGAGGAACTCAACCATGGCTAATGAGTCCAACAAGACTGTCAAGGTCCGCCTGGTGCGTGGCCTGCGTGGCACCCAGTCGCGTCACCGCCTGTCGGTGCGTGCGCTGGGCCTGAACAAGCTCAACGATGTGCGTGAACTGAAGGACAGCCCGCAGGTGCGCGGCCTGATCAACAAGGTTCAGTACCTCGTCCAGGTTGAGGAGTAATCGACCATGACTCTGCGTCTCAATGAACTGAGCCCGGCACCGGGCGCCCGCACCGAGCGTACCCGCGTCGGTCGCGGTATCGGCTCGGGCCTGGGCAAGACTGCCGGCCGCGGCCACAAGGGTTCGTTCGCCCGCAAGGGTGGCGGCAAGATCAAGGCTGGCTTCGAAGGCGGCCAGACCCCCATGCAGCGTCGTCTGCCGAAGATCGGCTTCCGTTCGCCGATCGCCAAGGACACCGCTGAAGTGCTGCTGTACGCACTGGACAAGCTGCCGGCCGGTGAGATCGACTTCGCCGCCCTGCGTGCTGCCAAGCTGGTTCCGAGCACTGCCAAGAAGGCCAAGGTCGTCGTCAAGGGCGAAGTGACCAAGGCGTTCACCCTGAAGGGTATTGCTGCCACGGCGGGTGCCAAGGCCGCGATCGAAGCTGCCGGCGGCAGCGTAACGGAGTAAGAAAATCATGGCGCAAGCTGGCATCGGTAACCTCGCGGGCGGAATGGGCAAGTTCACTGAACTTCGCCAACGTTTGCTGTTCGTCGTCGGGGCTTTGATCGTCTATCGCATCGGCTGCTACGTGCCGGTGCCGGGCGTCAATCCCGATGCCATGCTTGCCATGATGCAACAGCAGGGCGGCGGCATCGTGGACATGTTCAACATGTTCTCGGGCGGCGCCCTGCACCGTTTCAGCATCTTCGCGCTGAACGTGATGCCGTACATCTCGGCATCGATCGTGATGCAGCTGGCCGTGCACATCTTCCCCGCCCTGAAGGCGATGCAGAAGGAAGGTGAGTCCGGCCGCCGCAAGATCACCCAGTATTCGCGCATCGGCGCCGTGCTGCTGGCAGTGGTGCAGGGCGGTTCGATCGCACTGGCCCTGCAGGGCCAGGTGTCGCCGTCGGGCGCTCCGGTCGTGTATGCGCCGGGCATGGGCTTCGTGCTCACCGCCGTGGTCGCGCTGACTGCCGGCACCATGTTCCTGATGTGGGTCGGTGAGCAGGTCACCGAGCGCGGCATCGGCAACGGCGTGTCGCTGATCATCTTCGCCGGTATCGTCGCTGGCCTGCCGGGTGCGATCATCCACACCTTCGACGCCTACCGCGACGGCAACATCCAGTTCATCCAGCTGCTGCTGATCGCCATTGTCGTGCTCGCGTTCACCTTCTTCGTGGTGTTCGTCGAGCGTGGCCAGCGCCGGATCACGGTCAACTACGCACGCCGCCAGGGCGGTCGCAACGCGTACATGAACCAGACCTCGTTCCTGCCGCTGAAGCTCAACATGGCCGGCGTCATTCCGGCAATCTTCGCCTCGAGCCTGCTGGCCTTCCCGGCCACACTGGCCATGTGGTCCGGCCAGGCGGCCAACCAGAGCAGCTTCGGCCAGGTCCTGCAGAAGGTCGCCAATGCCCTGGGCCCGGGCGAGCCGCTGCACATGATCGTGTTCGCTGCGCTGATCACCGGTTTCGCGTTCTTCTATACCGCGCTGGTGTTCAACTCCCAGGAAACCGCTGACAACCTGAAGAAGTCGGGCGCGCTGATTCCGGGCATCCGTCCGGGCAAGGCCACCGCCGATTACATCGACGGTGTACTGACCCGCCTGACCGCAGCCGGCTCGGCCTATCTGGTCATCGTCTGCCTGCTGCCGGAACTGATGCGCACGCAGCTGAACGCCTCGTTCTACTTCGGCGGTACTTCGCTGCTGATCGTGGTGGTGGTGGTGATGGACTTCATTGCCCAGGTGCAGGCGCACCTGATGTCCCACCAGTACGAGAGCCTGCTGAAAAAGGCCAACCTGAAGGGCGGCAACCGCGGCGGTTTTGCCCGCGGCTGATTGGCCTGTTATACTTTCGTCTTCCTGACGTGATGGTCCCTCCGCTTCGCGGACTCCGGCCACACAAACGAAGGGCGGCCCCCGCAGCGGTTCCGGGTGGGGGTGTGATGAGGTGGTCCCGCGCTGGAGTAGCGCGGGCGGCCCCGGGGGATACCCCGGGTCCAACCCCATCCGGCGCCGGAGCCTGGGCACACTCCCCAGGCCGGGTTCATGAAACCAGTGGTTTCACGGGCTTCCATGTAAACCGGAACCTTGTTAGTATCGCTAGTTCACTTTTTTGATCCATCCTGCCGGATTGGCGTGCCCGAGGCGCGCTGTCGGCCATCACTCAGCTGGAGAACCGCGTCATGGCGCGTATTGCAGGCGTCAACCTGCCAGCCCAGAAGCACGTCTGGGTCGGGTTGCAAAGCATTTACGGCATCGGCCGTACCCGTTCGAAGAAGGTCTGCGAAGTCGCAGGCGTTGCTTCGACCACCAAGATCCGCGATCTGTCGGAGCCGGAAATCGAGCGCCTGCGCGCCGAAGTCGGCAAGTACATCGTGGAAGGCGATCTGCGCCGTGAGATCGGCATCGCGATCAAGCGCCTGATGGACCTGGGCTGCTACCGCGGCCTGCGTCACCGTCGTGGCCTCCCGCTGCGTGGCCAGCGCACCCGTACCAACGCCCGCACCCGCAAGGGTCCGCGCAAGGCGATCAAGAAGTAAGGGACTGAGAAATGGCTAAGCCCGCTGCTAAGACCAAGAAGAAGATCAAGCGCGTCGTCACCGACGGCGTTGCCCACGTCCACGCTTCGTTCAACAACACCATCGTCACCATCACCGACCGTCAGGGCAATGCTCTGTCGTGGGCGACCTCCGGTGGCGCTGGCTTCCGCGGTTCGCGCAAGTCGACCCCGTTCGCTGCCCAGGTGGCTGCTGAAAAGGCCGGTCGTGCTGCGCTGGACTACGGCGTGAAGTCGCTGGAAGTCCGCATCAAGGGCCCGGGTCCGGGCCGTGAGTCGGCCGTGCGTTCGCTGAACAACGTCGGCTACAAGATCACCAACATCATCGACGTGACGCCTATCCCGCACAACGGGTGCCGTCCGCCGAAGAAGCGTCGCGTCTAAAGGGAGCGATAAGAAATGGCTCGTTATATCGGTCCTACCTGTAAGCTCGCCCGTCGCGAAGGCGCCGACCTGTCCCTGAAGAGCCCGGCGCGTGCGCTGGACTCCAAGTGCAAGCTGGAGCAGAAGCCCGGCCAGCACGGCGCCACTGCCCGCAAGGGCAAGCTGTCCGACTACGCCACCCAGCTGCGTGAAAAGCAGAAGGTCAAGCGTATCTACGGCCTGCTGGAGCGTCAGTTCCGCAACTACTACAAGAAGGCCTCGACCAAGAAGGGCAACACCGGCGAGAACCTGCTGCAGCTGCTGGAAACCCGCCTGGACAACGTCGTCTACCGCATGGGCTTCGCCGTGACCCGTCCGGCTGCTCGTCAGCTGGTGTCGCACCGCGGCGTCACCGTGAATGGCAAGTCGGTCAACCTGGCTTCGTACCAGGTCAAGGCTGGCGACGCCATCGCCCTGTCTGAAAAGGCTGCCAAGCAGCTGCGCGTCCAGGAAGCCCTGACCGTCGCCGCCCAGCATGACCTGAGCCCGTCGTGGGTTGAAGTGGATTCCGGCAAGTTCACCGGCATCTTCAAGGCCGTTCCGGATCGTTCGGATCTGCCTGCGGACATCAACGAAGCGCTGATCGTCGAGCTGTATTCGAAGTAATTCACATTGGAGAGCCCCCGGCGACGGCCGGGGGTTCACTAGGAGAACCCGCAACATGACGGTTACCGCCAACCAGGTTCTGCGTCCTCGCGGTCCGCAGATCGAACGCCTTACCGACACCCGTGCAAAGGTCGTTATCGAACCTTTGGAGCGGGGTTACGGGCATACGCTGGGCAACGCCCTGCGTCGCGTGCTGCTGTCGTCCATCCCGGGCTTCGCCATCACGGAAGTCGAAATCGACGGCGTGTTGCATGAGTACACCACGGTCGAAGGTCTGCAGGAGGACGTGCTCGAAGTCCTGCTGAACCTGAAGGACGTGGCCATCCGTATGCACTCCGGCGACAGCGCCACCCTGTCCCTGTCCAAGCAGGGCCCGGGCGTTGTCACCGCTGCCGACATCAAGGTCGACCACAATGTGGAGATCCTGAACGGCGACCATGTGATCTGCCACCTGACCAAGGACACGGCGATCAACATGCGTCTGAAGATCGAACGTGGTTTCGGCTACCAGCCGGCTGCCGCGCGTCGTCGTCCGGACGAAGAAACCCGTGCCATCGGCCGCCTGGTCCTGGATGCCTCGTTCTCGCCGGTCCGCCGCGTCGCCTATGCCGTGGAAGCGGCCCGCGTCGAACAGCGTACCGACCTGGACAAGCTGGTCATCGATATCGAGACCAACGGCACCATCGATGCCGAGGAAGCCGTGCGCACCGCCGCCGACATCCTCAGCGACCAGCTGTCGGTGTTCGGTGACTTCACCCACCGCGACCGCGGTGCGGCCAAGCCGGCCAACAACGGCGTGGATCCGGTGCTGCTGCGCCCGATCGACGATCTGGAGCTGACCGTGCGTTCGGCCAACTGCCTGAAGGCTGAAAGCATCTACTACATCGGCGATCTGATCCAGAAGACCGAAGTGGAGCTGCTGAAGACCCCGAACCTGGGCAAGAAGTCGCTCACCGAGATCAAGGAAGTGCTGGCTCAGCGCGGCCTGTCGCTCGGCATGAAGCTGGAGAACTGGCCGCCGGCCGGCGTCGCCAGCCACGGCATGCTGGGCTGATATCGGTAATGCCTGAAGGCTCCACCGTTCGCGGTGGAGCCTTCAACGCAACACAACACGCCACGACGAACCGCAGGTTCGCGGGCAGGCCGTCCAGGACGGAGGGCCAGGACCAACCGCAGTCCGCGCAGCAACGCCAGGATGGCGACAACGATCCGCACAGCCTCATCATTAACCAAGGAATATCACCATGCGTCACCAGAAGTCTGGCCGTAAGTTCAGCCGCACCAGCGCCCACCGCGAAGCGATGTTCAAGAATATGGCCGCCTCGCTGTTCAAGCACGAGCTGATCAAGACCACCCTGCCGAAGGCCAAGGAACTGCGCCGCGTTGCCGAGCCGCTGATCACCCTGGCCAAGGTCGACTCCGTCGCCAACCGCCGTCTGGCCTTCGCCCGCCTGCGCGACAACGAAGCGGTGGGCAACCTGTTCACCATCCTGGGCCCGCGCTACGCGAACCGTCCGGGCGGCTACCTGCGCCTGCTGAAGTGCGGTTTCCGCGCCGGCGACAACGCGCCGATGGCCTACGTCGAGCTGGTCGACCGTCCGGTCGTGGCCGAGGAAGTGGCCGAGTAATCGGACCGCTCCAACGCGACACAGCGAAAGCCCGGCCTCTGCCGGGCTTTTGCGTTCTGGTAGCGCCGGGCCATGCCCGGCGTTTCCGTATCCGCTACGCTCGCCGGGCATGGCCCGGCGCTACCTGCGGCACAATGCGACCCACACCGTTCCGACAGGCGTCACCTGTGGCGGTTCGAATGGCGCGCGCTCTCGGTTACGCTTGGCGCCCTGATCCATTCGAGCGTTGACGATGAATCCACTGCGCTGGCCCTTCCGCGCCCAGTTCTTCCTGGGCTTTCTGATCTGCGCGGGCCTGCTCGGCTACGCGATCTTCCTGCAGCTGAAGATGGGCCTGGAGCCGTGTCCGCTGTGCATCTTCCAGCGGCTGGCCTTCGCCGCGCTGGGCCTGCTGTTCCTGATTGGTGCGCTGCACGGGCCGTCCAACCGCCCGGGACGCGCGACCTACGGGATTCTCGCCTTCATTGCCGCCGCGGTAGGCGTCGGCATTGCCGCGCGCCACGTATACGTGCAGATGCTGCCGCCGGAGATGGGCGCGACCTGCGGCCCGCCGCTGAGCTTCCTGCGCGAGACCATGGGGCCGCTGGAAGTGTTCCGCACGGTGCTCACCGGTACCGGCAACTGCGGCAACATCGACTGGACTTTCCTGGGCCTGACCATGCCGATGTGGTCGGGCGTGTGGTTCGTGCTGCTGGCGCTGTGGGCGCTGGTGGTGTCGCTGCGCAGGGTCAAGCGCTGAACGCAGGGTAGTGCCGGCCGCTGGCCGGCACACCGTGGGAATACCGGCCAGCGGCCGGCGCTACCTCAGAAATCCTGCTGCAGGCTCAGGTAAGCACCTCGGCGCGGTCCCCACTGCGGGGCGAACACGCCGACACCGCCGCCATCGCGCAGCTGGTAGCTTCGGTCCAGGGCGTTGACCACGGCCAGCTGCACATGCAGCGGATGCCCGCTGTCGGCATTGAAGTCGTGCCCGGCGCTGAGGTTCACCTGCAGGTACGACGGCAGCTCGCCGCCGTTGGGTACGCCCTCGATGTCCGAACGCAGGCCGCTGCCGAACACGTAGTTGGCACCGATCCGGTTGTGTCCGGCAAAGGCGTAGCTGAAGCCACCCGATGAGGTCAGCTTCTGGTCGTGATCGAGGTGGATCCAGTGGTCGGCCACATAGGCCAGCGCGTCCGGATCGAGGTTGTACTGGCTGGTGATCACCTGGGTGCCGATGGCCTTGTTGTACGCCGCGTTGAAGTAGGCGCTGAACGGGCCGTTGCTGTAGTCGGCACTGAACTCCAGCCCACGGATGTGGCCACGGCGATAGTTGAACGTCGAGTAGATGTAGGCGGCGCCGAACTGGCCTTCGTCCTGCAGGCGCGCAACGCGGCGATCGTAGGCGTCCAAGCCCAGGGTGAGGTGGTCGCCCACCTGCTGCGACACGCCGATGTCGTAGTAGTCGCTGCGTTCGGCCAGTGGCGTGTTGTTGCCGCCGCTGGGCTGCTGGTTGGTGGTGCCGTCGTATAGGGCGATATCGCTGCTGGCGATCAGCTCACTGGCCGGTGGCGTGAAGTAACGCGAATAGCCGGCATGCACGGTGGTGCTGTCGCTGGCATTCCAGACCACTCCCACGCGGGGGCTGAGCTGGCCCTCGGTGTGGCCAAAGGCCTTGTAGCGATCTCCGCGCAGGCCGTAGTTGACGGTCCAGTCGTCGCCGATCTTCCATTCATCCTGCACGTACAGCGCCAGCGTGCTGGCATGGAAGGCACTGCGGTCAGGTATCAGCAGCGGCGTGGTGCTGGACTGCTGGCCGGCGTCATCGACCGGAAACACCCAGCTGCTGTTGCTGGCCCGCGCATTCTCGTAGTTGCCGTACAGGCCATAGCGCAGCGTGTGGTCGTTGCCCAGTGGGGTGGAGAAATCGGCCTGCAGCGTGTTGGCGCGGTTGCTGCGTTGCACCTGCGAGGCGACGCCACTGAACACCAGGTCGCCGACGACATCCGGATGGAATGCCACATCGCTGTAGCGCTGCCCGGCCGAGAGCTGATATGCGGTGCTGCCCAACGTGCCCTGCAGCACCAGCATGCCGAAGCGGGTGGCCTCGCGCTGGGTTTCATCCAGCTGGCTGGAGTCGAAGGTGGTGGTATCGAGGTAACCGAACTGCGGCGTTTGCCCGGGGTTGACCGGGATCTGGAAGCGATTGTTGGCAAAGCCGGCGAACACGCTCAGGCGGGTGTTCTCGTTGACGAGGTAGGTAAGGTCAGCGAACGCTTTGCCCTGGTGGGTGTCGTCGTGCAGCGGCTTGCGCGAGCGGGTCGGGTTCTCCAGGCCAACCTCGTTCTGGTCGTAGTTGCCAGTCAGGAACCAGCTCCAGCGCCCCTGGTTGCCCCACCACGAGGCGTTGGGATTGATCTTGCCGAACGAGCCTGCGGTCAGCCCGGCGCTGCCGCCGTTGCCGAGCTCGGCGCCGCTGCGGGTGGTGATGTCGACCACTGCAGCGGTGCGCTCGCCGAACTGCGCCGGCAGCGCGCCATCCATCAGGCGGATGCTCTTGATGGTGCGTGCATCCAGCGTCTGGCCGAAGCCCGAGATCGATTCGGGCAGCAGCACGCCGTTGATGCGGTACTGCAGATTGGCGTGGTCGCCGCGCACGTGCACGCCGCCGTAGGAATCCTGGACCACGCCGGGCGCCTGCAGCAGCACCTGGCTGAGCGGCGCGGAGGCGCCCAGCGGCTGCTTCTGGATGTCCTCGGCGGTGATCTGGTACTGGCTGCTGCCGATGTCCGGCGACAGCGTGTTGCGGGCCTGGTCGAGCTGGGCGTGGACGGTGACCGCGTCGAGGTCCTTCACGGGAGCGGCGGCATCGGCGGCCACGGCGAGGGAAGGCAGGCTGGCCAGGGTCAGGGCGAAGGTGATGCCGGTAGCAAGCAGGGAGGGCTTCATGGCGGATAGGCTGTGGAAGGGGCCATTGGGGATTGAGTGTTACTTCGTAACAGTGCGTGGCGAATCATGCGCCTGACCGGCTGGCCGTGGGCATGCCGCTTTTGGCCAATCGCGATGCCCTTTCCCCGGCGTTCAGTCATGTGCAGACGCCGTTCGGCCCTTTGCGACAGCGGTCGGCTCTGCGACCATGAACGTCCCCCACCTCCGGAAGCCTGCAATGAGCCTGTCCGCCGTTTCGCCTGTCCCCGATCCCGTCGCAGCCGCCACCGGCGCTGCCTGGTCGCCGGAGAGCTGGCGTGGCAAGACCGCGCTGCAGATGCCGACCTACCCGGACCCGGTGGCGCTGGACGCTGCCCTGCACGAGCTGAAGCGGCTGCCGCCGCTGGTCACCTCGTGGGAGATCCTGGCCCTGAAGCAGCAGTTGGCGGAGGCCCAGGAGGGCAAGCGCTTCCTGCTGCAGGGCGGCGACTGCGCTGAGAACTTCAGCGACTGCGAATCGGGCACCATCTCCAACCGCCTGAAGGTGCTGCTGCAGATGAGCCTGGTGCTGGTGCATGGGCTGCGCCAGCCGGTGATCCGCGTGGGTCGTTTCGCCGGCCAGTACGCCAAGCCGCGTTCGGCCGATACCGAGACGCGCGACGGTGTGACCCTGCCGAGCTACCGCGGCGATGTCATCAATGCGCCGGCCTTCACTGAAGCAGCGCGCCTGCCGGACCCGAAGCGGATGCTGCAGGCGCACGCGCATTCGGCGATGACGATGAACTTCGTACGGGCGCTGATCGATGGTGGTTTCGCCGACCTGCACCACCCCGAGTACTGGAACCTGGAATGGGTAAGCCATTCGCCGCTGGCCGCCGAGTACCAGAAGATGGTGGCCTCGATCGGCGATGCCGTGCATTTCATGGAGACGTTGGCCGGGGCCCGCGTGCACAACCTCAACCGCATCGACTTCTACACCTCGCATGAAGCGCTGCTGTTGCCGTACGAGCAGGCACTGACCCGCCAGGTGCCCCGCCAGCAGGGCTGGTTGAACCTGAGCACGCATTACCCGTGGATCGGCATGCGCACGGCTGCGCTGGATGGCGCGCACGTGGAATACCTGCGTGGCGTGCGCAATCCGATTGCGATCAAGGTGGGCCCGTCGGTGACGCCGGACCAGCTGCTGCGCCTGATCGATGTGCTCAACCCGCATGACGAGCCGGGCCGCCTGAGCTTCATCCACCGCATGGGTGCCGCGCAGATCGCCGAGAAACTGCCGCCGCTGCTGGACGCGGTCAAGCGTGATGGTCGCCGCGTGCTGTGGGTGTGCGATGCGATGCATGGCAATACCGAAAGCACCGCCAACGGTTTCAAGACACGTCGCTTCGACAACGTGCGTGGCGAGGTGGAGATGTCGTTCGACCTGCATGCGGCCGCCGGTACGCGCCTGGGCGGTGTGCATCTGGAACTGACCGGCGAGGACGTGACCGAGTGCATCGGCGGCGCGCGCGAACTGACCGAGCGCGACCTGGAGCGCGCGTATCGTTCAACGGTGGACCCGCGGTTGAACTACGAGCAGTCGCTGGAGATCGCGATGGCGATCGTACGCAAGCAGGAGCAAGTGCGGTAAGGGTTTTTCGGCAGGGCTTGCAGCCCTGCACCTGCTACGAGCCAGAGCAACGTCAACGTCAACGTCAAAAGCGGGCTATCCGTGGGTTGGCGGGACGGTGTCGGAGTGCGGGGACGCCACAAGTACGTCCTTGTAGGCTTGGCGGCCGCATCCATGCCGCTGACACCCCGCACTCCGACACCGCCCCACCTTCGACAGGTTCAGGTCGCTATTGGTGGGTGCCGACCGTTGGTCGGCACATCTGTCAGATGTCGAATGAATCATCCACGCATGGCGTGGATCTACTGGTAACTGCGGCGATTGGCATGCGCGGCTGTTGGTAGGTGTCGACCGTTGGTCGACACGATTTTTCTTTCAGATAGCAGTATTCAAAATGGGCTCCGACCCCGTGCCGACCAACGGTCGGCACCCACCATCAGCATCAGGTTCCGACAGATCGCAGAAAACTGTCGAAGGCGGGGTGGGTCCGGTTGCGGGAGTGTCCGCGGCATGGATGCCGCGGCCAGGCCCCCATGGATGGGTTCATGGCGTCTCCCGCAACCGGACCCACCCCGCCACCCCACAGGAAACCCGCTTCTGCTTCGGCTGTTGCTGTTGCTTCGGCTCGCAGCAGGTGCAGGGCTGCAAGCCCTGCCGACCAACACCCTTCTTACGAACGACTGACGTGACGCTCATGCGCCATGCGCGAGGCTGTCCGCTTGGCTGTTCGTGTGGAGGTAGCAACGGTGCACTGGCAAAGCGCACAGGCATATGCATGGCCGCTGGGTCTGGCGGCGTTGGTGGGTGGCATCGGCGCGTGGCTGATCCTGTGGATCTATCACCGGCTGAAAGGGCGTGATCGCCGGCGTGCGCGCATCGGCCGTGTGCTCGGGCTGCCGATGGCCACTGCATGGCCGCTGCTGCTGTTGATTCCCGCCCTGCAGGCCACGCCGCTGCAGGATCCGTTGCTGGGCCATCTGCAGCATGTGCTGCACATCGCGTTGACTGCCTGCTTCATCTGGTTGCTGGTACGTGCGGTGGCGGCGGGCGAGCGCGCAATCCTGCGCAGCCATCCCATTGATGTCTCCGACAATCTGGAAGCGCGCCGCATCCAGACCCAGACGCGCGTGCTCAGCCGGGTGCTGATGGGCGGCATCATCGTGCTGGGCGCATCGCTGGTGCTGCTGACGTTTCCGATGGTGCAGAAGATCGGTACCGCGCTGCTGGCCTCGGCCGGCCTGATCGGCCTGGTGGCCGGTATCGCGGCCAAGCCGGTGTTCGGCAACCTGATCGCCGGCCTGCAGATCGCGTTGACGCAGCCGATCCGCCTGGATGACGTGGTGATCGTGGAAGGCGAGTGGGGACGCATCGAGGAGATCGGAAGCAGTTACGTGGTGGTGCGTATCTGGGATGAGCGGCGGATGGTGGTGCCGTTGACCTGGTTCATCGAGAACCCGTTCCAGAACTGGACGCGGCGTAGTGCCGACCTGCTCGGCACAGCCTTCCTGTGGCTGGATTATCGTGCCCCGATTGCGGCGATCCGTGCTGAACTGGAGCGCATCTGCCGGGGCGAAGCGTTGTGGGATGGCCGAGTCTGCGTGACCCAGGTGACTGAAACCAGTGAGCGTGCAATCCAGATCCGCCTGCTGGTGAGTGCGCGCAGCTCCGGCGACGCGTTCGACCTGCGTTGCCTGGTACGCGAGCGCATGCTCGATTTCCTCGCGCGTGAGCATCCGCAGTCGCTGCCGCAGGTGCGTGCGCGGCTGCAGCATGCAGACGAGCTGGACATGCCGCGTGGTCCTCGTGCACGCACTGCAGATGTGCGTTCGCCGGGAGCTGAAGACGGTGAGGCGGCGATCGTGCCAGCGGAGCCCGACCAGCCGCTGTAGAGCCGAGCCATGCTCGGCTGCTTTCGATTTTCCGTTGAAGCCGAGCGTGGGCTCGGCTCTACAGAAACACGATCACGGCTCGCCAGCGTCGATCAGCGCGTCGGTATCGAAGTGCGGCGGGCGCCGTGCGCGCGTGCGCTGCTCGTAGGCGTAGGCCATCTCGATCAGCTTCGGTTCGCTCCAGGCGGTGCCCATGAACAGCAGGCCGACGGGAAGGCCGTTGATCTGGCCCATCGGCACAGTCAGGCTGGGATAGCCAGCCACGGCGGCAGCGCTGTAGCTCTCGCCGGGGAAGTCGTCGCCTTCGCTGCGGATCGGCCACGCCACGCCGGTGGTGGGGGCCACCAGCGCATCAAGCTGGTGGGCGGCGAGGGCAGCGTCAATGCCTTCCGGGCCCGCCAACCGGCGTGCATCGCTGCGCGCGCGGATATAGGCCGGGTCGGCCAGGCCGGCGGTGGCGTCGGCCGCCACCAGCAGTTCCTGGCCGAACAGGCCCAGCTCCTGCTTGCTGTGCGCCTGGTTGAAGGCGATCAGTTCGGCCAGGCTGCGCAGCGGGGCGCGATGGGCGCTGAAGTAGCGCTCCAGCCCGGCCTTGAATTCGTACAGCAGCAGCGTGCGCTCGGCCTCGGCCCAAGCGCCCTGGTTGGGCAGCTCCACCGGCACCACCACGGCGCCGGCGCGACGCAGCTCGGTCGCCGCCTGTTCGATCAGTGGCGGCATGCCCCGGTACTTCAGCAGGGGTGTCTGCAGCAGTCCGATGCGCTTGCCGCGCAGGCCCTGGGGGTCCAGTCGCGCGGTGTAGTCGTAGACCGCGCGGCCGGGCATGGTCGCGGTGGCCGGGTCGGCATCATCGCGGCCGGCGATCGCGGTCAGCACGGCGGCAGCGTCGGCGACACTGCGCGCCATCGGACCGGCGGTGTCCTGGCTGAAGGAAATCGGGATGATGCCGTCGCGGCTGACCAGGCCTACCGTCGGCTTGAGGCCGACGATGCCATTGATCGCCGCCGGGCAGACGATGCTGCCGTCGGTTTCGGTACCGATTGCTGCGCTGGCGAGGTTGGCGGCCACGGCTACCGCGCTGCCGCTGCTGGAGCCACAGGGCGAATGGCTCAGCCGATAGGGATTGCGGGTCTGGCCGCCGCGCGCGCTCCAGCCGGAGATCGAATCATTGCCGCGGAAATTGGCCCATTCGCTGAGGTTGGTCTTGCCCAGCACGATGGCGCCGGCATCGCGCAGCCGGCGCACCAGGTAGGCATCGTCCGGACGGAAGCCCTGCAGGGCCAGAGAGCCGGCACTGGTGGCCATCGGCGCGGCGTTGATGTTGTCCTTCAACAGCAGCGGGATGCCGTGCAGCGGGCCGCGCAGGTGGCCGCTACGGCGCTCGCGGTCGCGCGCGGCGGCTTCCTTCAGGGCATCGGAGTTGAGCTCGATCACCGCGCGCAGGCGCGGCCCGGCGCGGTCCAGGGCGGCGATGCGCTGCAGGTAGGCCTGGGTCAGGGTGGTGCTGTCCAGTTCACCGGCGGTCATCCGCGCCTGCAGGTCGGCAATATCGGTTTCGGCGTACGGGAACGGCACGTTGCGGCTCGCAGGTTCGGCCGCATGCGCGCTGGGCGTGGCCGGGCTGCAGCCAGCCGAAAGCAGCGCCGGCAGCGCGGCGAGCAGGCAGGTCAGCAGAGGCGGCAAGGACGGGCGCATGGGGCGGCTTGGTCGGCTCCAATCCCCAGTGTAGCGAGTGCTCAGCGGTGGCGCTTGCGCAGGTCGCGGGCGAGTACGTAGACCACGATCAGGTTGATGGCCAGGATCGTCCACGACGGCCAGCCGGGATGGCGGATGATCGCGAAGATGTCGAAGGGCAGGTACAGGGCAGCGGTCAGGCAACCCAGCCAGGAGGCCCAGGCCTTGGCCCGCCACAGGCCCCAGGCTTCGACCAGGTGCAGCAGTCCGTAACCGATCATCCCCGCCGCGGCCAGGTGGACCGCGTCGGGGCTGATCATGTGCAGCAGCGAGGGCAGGGTGCCGTGGTCCGGATCCAGGCTGAAACGCCGGATCAGGGCCATGATGCCGTGCCGCAGCGGCTGCGGTCCGAGCACTTCCAGCCCGGTGGCAGCCAACAGTGCCAGCATCGCCTTGCTCGCTTCGAGCAGGGCGATGACGTGCAGGCCCGGATGCCGGTGTGGATCCGGGTTGTAGCCGCTCTGGCTCACGGGGTGCTGGCTCAGCCGCCGCGCGAAGCCTTCTTGCGGTCGCTCTCGGTCAGGAACTTCTTGCGCAGGCGGATCTCCTTCGGGGTGATCTCGACCAGCTCGTCGTCTTCGATGAAGTCCAGGGCCTGTTCCAGCGAGTACTTGATCGCCGGGGTCAGCTGGATCGCATCATCCTTGCCCGAAGCGCGCATGTTGGTCAGCGGCTTGGTCTTGATCGCGTTGACGGTCAGGTCGTTGTCCTTGGAGTGGATGCCGACCAGCTGGCCTTCATACACGTTGTCACCTTCGGCGGCGAAGAGCTTGCCGCGTTCCTGCAGTGGGCCCAGCGAGTAGGCCGGGGTGACGCCCGGCGCATTGGCGATCATCACGCCGTTGATGCGCTTGGCGATCGCGCCCTGTTCCTTCGGGCCGTAGTGGTCGAACACATGGAACAGCAGGCCCGAACCCTGGGTCAGGGTCTTGAACTCGTTCTGGAAACCAATCAGGCCACGGGCCGGGATCTGGTATTCCAGGCGCACGCGGCCCTTGCCGTCCGATTCCATGTTCTTCAACTGGCCCTTGCGGGTGCCCAGCTTTTCCATCACGCCGCCCTGGTGGACTTCTTCGATGTCCACCACCAACTGCTCGATCGGCTCCATCAGCTGGCCGTCGATTTCCTTGATGATCACTTCCGGGCGCGACACGGCCAGCTCGTAGCCTTCGCGGCGCATGTTCTCGATCAGCACCGACAGATGCAGTTCGCCACGGCCGGAGACCAGGAACTTGTCGGCGTCTTCCAGCTGCTCGACCTTCAGGGCCACGTTGTGGACCTTTTCACGGTCCAGGCGGTCCTTGATCTGGCGGCTGGTCAGGAACTTGCCACCGGACAGGTCCTTGTTGCCGGCGAACGGCGAGTTGTTCACCTGGAAGGTCATCGAGATGGTCGGCTCGTCGACGGTCAGCGCCGGCAGGGCTTCCGGGAAGTCCGGTGCGCAGATGGTGTCGGAGATGGTCAGCTCCTGGATGCCGGAGATGGCCACGATGTCGCCGGCCTCGGCCGAATCCTGCTCGATGCGCTCCAGGCCCATGAAGCCCAGCACCTGCAGCACCTTGCCGTTGCGCTTCTTGCCTTCACGGTCGATGACCGCGACCTGCATGTTCTTCTTCAGGGTGCCGCGCTGGATGCGGCCGATGCCGATCACGCCCACGAAGTTGTTGTAGTCCAGCTGGCTGATGCGCATCTGGAACGGGCCTTCCGGGTCCACTTCCGGCTTCGGCGCGTGCTTCATGATCGCTTCGTACAGCGGGGTCATGTCGCCGTCGCGCACGGTGTCTTCCAGGCCGGCGTAGCCGTTCAGGCCCGAGGCGTAGACGATCGGGAAGTCCAGCTGCTCGTTGGTGGCACCGAGCTTGTCGAACAGGTCGAAGACCTGGTCGATCACCCACTCCGGACGGGCGCCCGGACGGTCGACCTTGTTGACCACGACGATCGGCTTGAAGCCCATCGCGAAGGCCTTCTGGGTAACGAAGCGGGTCTGCGGCATCGGGCCGTCCATCGCATCGACCAGGATCAGCACGGTGTCGACCATCGACAGCACGCGCTCGACCTCACCGCCGAAGTCGGCGTGGCCGGGGGTGTCGACGATGTTGATCCGGTTCTTGATGCCGGTCTTCTTGTCTTCCCAGGTGATGGCGGTGTTCTTGGCCAGGATGGTGATGCCGCGTTCCTTTTCCTGGTCGTTGCTGTCCATCACGCGCTCGGCGAGGACGGTACGCTCGGACAGGGTGCCGGACTGCTTCAGCAGCTGGTCGACCAGGGTGGTCTTGCCATGGTCGACGTGGGCGACGATGGCGATGTTGCGAAGATTTTCGATGGACATACGAAAGGGGGCCAGTCGGCGCCGGATTTGGAAAAAGAAGTCCAACATTATACGTCGAACTTGACGATTCGCGAAAAGGTGGATTTCACGCCCGTCACGGGGCCCATTCAGCTGGGCCGCCACACGGCGGAGGCCGCCAGACCGTCGCGCGGGCTGCCCCGCCGGCGGCTGAAGCCCGGGTCTGCGCCCATGGTCGAAGCCGCCGCCGCCGCAAGGCAGGTGTAAACTAGGTGGCTAGACGCGTTCCCCTCTGCATCAAGGATCTTCATGTCCCTCATCGCCACTTTCGACACCACCCAGGGCCCGATCAAGGTCGAGCTGTTCGCCGACAAGGCGCCGCTGACCGTGGCCAACTTCGTGAACCTGGTCAAGCACGGCTTCTATGACGGCCTGATCTTCCATCGCGTGATCGCCGACTTCATGATCCAGGGCGGCTGCCCGCAGGGCCGTGGCACCGGCGGCCCGGGCTACAAGTTCGAAGACGAAAAGAATGGCGTGAAGCACGAGGTCGGCTCGCTGTCGATGGCCAACGCCGGCCCGAACACCAACGGCAGCCAGTTCTTCATCACCCACATCAAGACCGATTGGCTGGACGGCCGCCACACCGTCTTCGGCAAGGTCCTGGAAGGCCAGGCCATCGTCGATTCGGTCAAGCAGGGCGACGTGATCCATTCGATCACCCTGGAAGGCGACGTCGACGCCGTGCTGGCCGCCCAGGCCGACCGCGTCGCCGAGTGGAACAAGCACCTCGCCGCCTGATCCCCCTTCGAAACGGCCACCCACGGGTGGCCGTTTCCCTGTTCCCCGCCGCCCGCCAGGCCTGCGTGGCTCCGCCCGCGGCGTCCCATCAAACGCTTGCAAGCAAGAGGAAACCCCCATGAAAGCACCCGTTCGTGTTGCCGTGACCGGCGCCGCCGGCCAGATCGGTTATGCCCTGCTGTTCCGCATCGCCTCCGGCGAAATGCTGGGCAAGGACCAGCCGGTCATCCTGCAGCTGCTGGAACTGCCGGTCGACAAGGCCCAGGCCGCCCTGAAGGGCGTGATGATGGAGCTGGAAGACTGCGCCTTCCCGCTGCTGGCCGGCATGGTCGGCACCGATGACGCCGAAGTCGCGTTCAAGGACGCCGACATCGCCCTGCTGGTCGGCGCGCGTCCGCGCGGCCCGGGCATGGAGCGCAAGGACCTGCTGCTGGAAAACGCCAAGATCTTCACCGCCCAGGGCGCGGCGCTGAACAAGGTCGCCAGCCGTGACGTGAAGGTGCTGGTGGTCGGCAACCCGGCCAACACCAACGCCTACATCGCCATGAAGTCGGCCCCGGACCTGAAGCCGGAAAACTTCACCGCCATGCTGCGCCTGGACCACAACCGCGCGCTGAGCCAGCTGTCGGCCAAGCTCGGCAAGCCGGTCGGTGGCATGGAGAAGCTGGTGGTGTGGGGCAACCACAGCCCGACCATGTACCCGGACTACCGTTTCGCCACCGCCGATGGTGCGTCGATCGCCGATGCGATCAACGACCAGGAGTGGAACGCCAACACCTTCATCCCGACCGTCGGCAAGCGCGGCGCGGCGATCATCGAAGCCCGCGGCTCGTCCTCGGCTGCTTCGGCCGCCAACGCCGCCATCGACCACGTGCGTGACTGGGTGCTGGGCAGCAACGGCAAGTGGGTCACCATGGGCGTGCCGTCCGACGGTTCCTACGGCATTCCGGAAGGCGTGATCTTCGGTTTTGCCGTGACCACCGAGAACGGCAAGTACACCCTGGTCAAGGATCTGCCGATCGACGACTTCAGCCAGAAGTACATCGACAAGACCCTGGCCGAACTGGAAGAAGAGCGCGCCGGCGTCGCCCACCTGCTGGGCTGATGCAGGCGGTACCGGCTCCGGCCGGTACGTCTTCCATCAAGGTAGGTACCGACCGCTGGTTGGTACGCAGAGAACGGGGAGGCTTCGGCTTCCCCGTTTTCATTTGGAATTCCTGGAACCGCATGATCCACCTGCACTACATCGATGACGCACTGCTGGTGGCCGAGAAGCCGGCTGGCCTGTTGTCCGTACCCGGCCGCAGCGCCGAGAACCAGGACTGCGTGGTCGCGCGCCTGCAGGCGCTGTATCCGGATGCGTTGACCGTGCACCGCCTGGACCAGGTGACTTCCGGCCTGCTGCTGCATGCGCGCGGCAAGGACATGCAGGCGGCGTTGTCGATGCAGTTCGAGCAGCGCCAGGTTGGCAAGCGGTATGAAGCGGTGGTGCAGGGGCTGCTCGAACGCGACACCGGCGAAGTGGACCTGCCGCTGATCGTGGACTGGCCGAACCGGCCGAAGCAGATGGTCGACCATGAGCGCGGCAAGCCGGCGCTGACGCGTTGGCGCGTGCTGGTGCGCGATGTTGAAGCGCGGCGCACGCGCGTGGCGTTGGAACCGATCACCGGCCGCAGCCATCAGCTGCGGTTGCACATGGCCAGTATTGGCCATCCGATTGTTGGCGACGTGCTGTATGACGCGGCACCGGCGCACCGCGTGCATCTGCATGCGTGCAGCCTGCAGTTCACCCACCCGATGACGGGCGAGGTGCTCGCGTTCGAGTCTGCGGCTCCGTTCTAGGGGTTCGGCAGGGCTTGCAGCCCTGCACCTGCTACGAACCGGAGCAACGCGAAAGGCCAAGGCGGCTCTGGTTTTCTACTTGTTGGGCGGGGCGGTGTGGGTTGGCAGGACACGCCGTAAACCCATCCATGGGGGCTCGATGGCGCCATCCATGGCGCCAACGGTCCTGCCAACCCACACCGCCCCGCCTTCGACAGATCTCCGGTGACGGATGGTCTATCCACGCTTTGCGTGGATCAAATCCATCGGAATCGAATATTTCGACAATTGATCGAAAAGGATCCACGCATGGCGTGGATCTACCGTGTCGACCAAGGTCGACACCCACCAGAGCAATACGCCGTTCCGACAGATGGCAGGAAACTGTCGAAGGCGGGGTGGGTCCGGTTGCGGGGGCGTGAGCGCCATGCATGGCGCGAGCCTCCATGGGTGAGGGCGCTTCGCTTGCGAAGCATTGCTTCGCAAGCGCCCGAACGCCCAGCCGCCAGCGGCTGGGCCGGACTGGGGATTCACGGCGTCCCCCGCAACCGGACCCACCCCGCCAACCCTCAGGAAACCCGCTTCTGCTGTTGCTTCGGCTTCTGCGGGTGCAGGGCTGCAAAGCCCTGCAGAACAAACCCACCCCCCTACCAAGGTAGGGCGGCCCGCGCGCCGGCGCCGGACTATCCTCAAACCCATGACTTCGTCTGGGAGGGCTGCGTCATGAACTACGAGGAAACCTACCGTCGCTCGATCGACGAGCCGGAGGCCTTCTGGGGCGAGGAAGCCAAGCGCATCCATTGGCACAAACCGCCGCAGCAGGTGCTCGACTACAGCAATCCGCCGTTCCGGCGCTGGTTCGTCGGCGGCGAAACCAATCTCTGCTACAACGCCGTCGACCGCCACCTGGCCGAGCGCGCCGACCAGCTCGCACTGGTCGCCATCTCCACCGAAACCAACAGCACCCGCGAAATCACCTATCGCCAGCTGTATCGCGAAGTGAACGACTTCGCCGCCGTGCTCAGGCACCTCGGCGTCGGCCATGGTGACCGCGTGGTGATCTACATGCCGAACATGGCCGAAGCCGTGTTCGCGATGCTGGCATGTGCGCGCATCGGTGCGGTGCACTCGGTGGTGTTTGGTGGCTTCGCCGCGCACAACCTGGCGCTGCGCATCGACGATGCGAAGCCGAAGCTGCTCATCGCCGCCGATGCCGGCATGCGCGGTGGCAAGCTGATTCCGTACAAGCCGATGGTTGACGCGGCCTGCGCCGAAGCGGCTTCGCCGCCACCGCATGTGCTGATCGTGTCGCGCGGGCTGGATGCCGCCGAACCACGCGTGCCGGGCCGTGATGTGGAGTACGCCACGCTGCGTGCACAGATCGGGGAAGTGGATGTGCCGGTGCAGTGGCTGGAAGCGAGTGAGCCGAGCTACCTGCTGTACACCTCCGGCACCACCGGCAAGCCGAAGGGCGTGCAGCGCGATGTGGGCGGCTACGCGGTGGCGATGGCGCAGTCGATGGAAACCGTATTCGACTGCAAGCCGGGGCAGGTAATGTTCTCCACCTCCGATGTCGGCTGGGCGGTGGGCCATTCCTACAACGTGTACGGCCCGCTGATCGGTGGCTGCACCTCGCTGCTGTACGAAGGGCTGCCGACGAATCCGGATCCGGGCATCTGGTGGGCGCTGTGCGAGCAGTACAACGTGCGCACCATGTTCTCGTCGCCCACCGCCATCCGCGTGCTGAAGAAGCACGATGCGGACTTCATCCATCGCCACGACCTGCGCGCCCTGAAGTACCTGTTCCTGGCCGGCGAGCCGCTGGACGAACCGACCGCGCACTGGATCAGCGAAGCGCTGGGCAAGCCGATCATCGACAACTACTGGCAGACCGAGACCGGCTGGCCGGCTCTGACCCTGCTGCCGGGCCTGGAGATGAAGCCGGTGCGCTTCGGTTCGCCGGGCTTCCCCAATCTTGGCTACCGGATGAAGGTGATCGACGAGAACACCGGCGAGGAAGTCGCACCGGGGCAGAAGGGGGTGCTGGTGGTGTCGCCGCCGTTGCCGCCTGGCTGCATGAGCACGGTGTGGAACGACGACAACCGTTTCCTGCAGAGCTACTTCAGCCATTTCAAGGAACTGCTGTACAGCTCGCTGGACTGGGCGATCCGCGACGACGATGGCTACACCTTCATCCTCGGCCGTACCGATGATGTGATCAACGTGGCCGGGCATCGGCTGGGCACGCGCGAGATCGAAGAGGCCATTTCGAGCCACCCGCGCGTGGCCGAGGCAGCGGTGATCGGCGTCAAGGACGAACTGAAGGGGCAGGTGCCGCTGGTGTTCGTCACCCTCAAGCAGGGCCTGGATGGCGAGGATCCGGCGCCGGTGGTGGCCGAGATGATGGCCACGGTGACCACCTCGCTCGGCGCGGTGGCGCGCCCGGCGCACGTGCACGTGGTCAACGCGCTGCCCAAGACCCGTTCGGGCAAGCTGCTGCGGCGCTCGTTGCAGGCGTTGGCCGAGCAGCGCGACCCGGGCGACCTGTCGACGCTGGACGACCCCGGCGCGCTGGAGGAGATCCGCCGGGCGCTGGGCCGTTGATCCGGTAGTGCCGGCCGCTGGCCGGCACCCCCATCAATCCCGAGGTTGCCGGCCAGCGGCCGGCACTACCCGCGGCACTTGCGCTAAGCTCGGCCTGTCATCGACCTGCAATACGCGGCGCGCGCCGGGGAAGGCGCGTGCCGTCCGGGGATGGCACACAGGGGAGCGCGCCCGTCAGGGCGCGCCGGCATTGCGCATCGAGGGAGGGGGAGGCAATGGCATTGCTGCACGCCAAGACGGCTGCTGGCCGTCAGGAAATCGAAGACCGTAGCCGGCGCCTGCCGGCGGCACTGCGCTCGATCCTGCTGATGGTCGATGGCCATCGTGACGACACCGAACTGCGCGGCTTGTGTGAAGGCCTGCGTGCGCCGCCCGATGCACTGGAGCAGCTGGCCGCGCTGGGCCTGATCGAAGTGATCGGCGGAAGTGCAGAGGCCGTGCCGGCGCGTGGCATCAGCACCGGTCGCGAACAGGACCCGGCGCTGTACCAGCAGCTGTACGACGCGATGAGCGATGCGGTGCGGCGCCATCTGGGCCTGAAGGGCTACTTCATGCAGTTGAAGATCGAACGCTGCACCGATGCGCTGGCGCTGGAACGCCTGTGCCCGGAACTGCTGGCAGCGGTGGGCAAGGCGCGCAGCCCGGCGCTGGCACAGCGCTGGTGGCAGGAAACTCAGGCCGCCGTGGTCAAGGGTGGTGGTGAGTTCGTGCAGGCCTGAGCCACCGCGTAAAGTGATCGGTTCACTTCCCCACAAGGAGTCCCGCGTGCAGGACGACCACGACGACACCGATACCCCCGGCTGGGACGCGATCAATGAGGCGCTGGCGCCGCTGTATGCCGGGCAGGAGCCACGTCACTTCGGCACCGCGCTTCCGTACACGCTCGGTGGCCAGGATCCGCTCGATGGCATCAGCGTGTACTGGGCGCATGCGCCGGTACCCCACTGGCACTACGTGACTTACGGCTTCTCCGAGCTGTATGCCAAGGAGAGCAGTGATGCCGCCACCAGCGGCTATGGTTTCGAGCTGACGTTCCGTCTCGCCGCCGAAGCCGCTGAGAACGCCGACAGCACGCCGCCGGTGTGGCCGATGAACCTGCTGCAGAACCTGGCGCGTTATGTGTTCGCCAGCGGCAACGTGTTCGAGGATGGCCACCATCTGAATGCCAACGGCCCGATCGCGCTGGAGACCGACACGCGGCTGTGCCATCTGGCGTTCATTGCCGACCCGCAGTTGCCGGCACGCGACACCGCCAATGGCCACCTGCAGTTCCTGCAGCTGGTCGGGCTGACCGATGAGGAGATGGAAGCGGTCAAGCGCTGGTCCACGCGCGGCGTGCTGCAGGTACTGCAGCCGGCAATGCCACTGTGGATCAGCGACCTGCACCGCGGCAACCTGCTGGAGGAGCCGGCGCTTGCCGCGCAGGTGCGGGAAGGCAGCGAGCGCGAGGGCTCCAGCACCGGCATGCTGTTCATCGAGACGTTGGACTGGCGGCAGGAGGCGGGCGTCACCACGCTGGTGCTCGGCGCCGGCCAGGTGGCCAGCGTGTGCGAGCTGCTGCCCTTGCGCCTGCGCCACGGCAGATCGCTGGAACTGGTCAGCCGCGAGCGGCAGTGGGAGTTCGTCGCGAACGGGGGCGGTGAAGCGGCGGACGTATCCGCCGACAGCGCGCGCTGGTCGCTGGACGAGGCGGGCCTGCAGGCCCTGGCAGGGGTGTGCGCCGAGCGCGGGGTTTACCCGCTGGCGGGGGCGCTGCGCATCGAAGTGATGCCGACCTACCTGCGCGATGCCAACGGTGAAGTGATCCGCCAGATCGGTTGACCACGCCCTGGCGTATCGGCCCCCGCCTGCGCAGGGCAGAGGGGTCAGGCCCGTCCGCCACGCGAACGGCTCTGACCCCGGGTCATGATCAGGCCAGCCCTTCGGCCTTCAGTGCGGCCTGCACGCCGGCATCGGCGTCCATGCGCGCCTTGTAGGCGGCCAGGTTGTCCAGGCCCGACAGGTCGACCTTGGTACCGGCGGCCCAGCGCAGGGTGATGTAGAAGTACGGGTCGGCGAAGCTGCGGAAGCCGGCCAGCCACGGCTTGTCGGCCAGCTGCCTGTCAGCGGTCTCGAACAGGCCACGCAGGCGCTTGTGCGCGGCGGCGCGGATCGCATCGAACTGGCTCTCGTCGGCGATGAACTTGCCCGGCGCGAACAGCGGCGAGAAGGCCGGATGCACGTCGGAATTGACGAAGGCCAGCCAGCGGGTGGCTTCGGCGCGCTGGCGCGGGCTGCCGTCACCGCCGAGGCCGGCCTGCGGGAAGCGATCGGCGATATAGCCCATGATCGCGGCGTTCTGCAGCAGCACGAAGTCGCCGTCGACCAGCGCGGGCACCGCACCGGCCGGATTGATCTTGAGGAATTCCGGACCCTTCAGGGTGTCCTTGTTCAGCAGTTCAACCTCGAACGGCTGGCCGGTCCACTGCAGGGCGATGTGGTCGGCGGTGGAACAGGCACCGGGCTTGCTGTACAGCTTCATGGGAACTCCAGGTGATGCGGGCGGGAAACGCCCACTATCCCAGAGCCTGCCGGCAGGCGGCAACGCTGCCGCCGGCACGGATCGTTACGACTGCCGCGGCTTGAGGTTCTGCACCTTATAGAAGGTGTGATCGCCGATGGTGGCCACCTGGTAGGCATTGCGCCAGTTCGGGCTGGCGATGGACAGCGCGGCGAAGTGGCTGGCACCGGGCACGATCTCGCGGCGCTCGCCGGCCGGCAGCGCCCAGTTGCGCTCGGCGTCGAAAGCGACGTTCATCGCCTCGCTCCACGCCGCGTCATTGCCCAGCTGGGTGCCGGGGGAGACGATGGTCGGTGCGAACTGCTTGCGCGCGGTGACGACCTGGCACATCGAGTCGCCCCACAGGCCGCTGTCAAGGCGACGCAGGGCGACCTCGGCGACGGCCTGCTGGCCGCGCAGGGTCTGGTCGCGGGCTTCCAGGTAAACGGTGGTGCTCAGACACAGTGAATCAGCGGCCGGCTGCGGCAACAACTGCGACAGCCAGAGAATCCAGGCCAGTTTCATATAACTCCTTGCTCCGTATGGGCCGCACCTTCCGGTTCCGGCCGCGGGGGCGACAGGAGGCGGGGTACGACTTGGCGTCATGGGGAGGCGGCCATCGGGGCCGCCCCGTGGGCAGCCCCAAAAAGAATCGATCAGTACTGATCGGTGGGGCCACGCCAGCTCACCGGAAACTGGCTGGTGAGCGGAAAGATGGCGCAAGGTAGGGGGGAATAGCCGAACGCATCGTGAACCGCCCGGCTTGACATTCAGGTTCGACGGAGGTGACGGAAATCACATTCCGTCCCCCATTCAGGCGCTCATCAGAGCGTGGCGGCCACCCGGCTGCCCTGGTCGATTGCCCGCTTCGCGTCCAGTTCGGCGGCCACGTCGGCACCGCCGATCAGCTGCGCGTTGATGCCGGCGGCCTGCAGTTCGGCCTGCAATGCGCGGTTCGGTTCCTGCCCGGCGCAGATCACCACATGGTCTACCGGCAGCAACTGTTCGCTGCCTTCCACGCGGATGCGCAGGCCTTGATCGTCCACGCCCAGGTACTCGACGCCACCGAGCATGCGCACGCCCTTGGCCTTCAGTGTGGCGCGGTGGATCCAACCGGTGGTCTTGCCCAGTCGCGCGCCGGGCTTGCCGGCGCTGCGCTGCAGCAGCCACAGGCGCCGCGGTGACGGCTCGACCTCGGGCCGGCCCAGCGAGCCGCGTGCCTCGAAGCTGGCGTCCACGCCCCATTCGGCCATCCAGCGCTGCGGGTCCAGCGACGGCGACTCGCCAGCGTGGCTGAGGAATTCGCCGACGTCGAAGCCGATGCCGCCGGCGCCGATGATCGCGGCAGTGGCGCCCACTTCGACCCGTCCCAGCAGCACGTCCAGGTAGCTCACCACCTTGGCGTGATCGGCACCGGGGAAATCGACCTTGCGCGGGGTGATGCCGGTGGCCAGCACCACCTCGTCGAAGCCGGCCAGGCTGGACGCGTCGGCGCGGGTGTTCAGGCGCAGCTGCACGCCGGTTTCGGCCAGCTTGTGGCGGAAATAGCGCAGGGTTTCGTGGAACTCTTCCTTGCCGGGGATGCGCTTGGCCACGTTGAACTGGCCGCCGATCTCATCGTGGGCATCGAACAGGGTGACCTGGTGGCCACGCTGGGCCGCGACAGTGGCACAGGCCAGGCCGGCCGGGCCGGCACCGACCACGGCAACCTTCTTCGGCGCGGGCGTGGGGCGATAGACCAGTTCGGTCTCGTGCGCGGCGCGCGGATTGACCAGGCAGCTGGCCAGCTTGTTCTCGAACACGTGGTCCAGGCAGGCCTGGTTGCAGGCGATGCAGGTATTGATCGCTTCCGCGCGGCCTGCACGGGCCTTGTTGGGCCATTGCGGGTCGGCCAGCAGCGGACGTGCCAGCGACACCATGTCGGCGCCGCCGCCGGCGAGGATGCGTTCGGCGACGTCGGGCATGTTGATGCGGTTGGTCGCCACCAGCGGCAGCGTCACATGCGGTTTCAGTTTGGCGGTGACACCGGCGAAGGCCGCACGCGGCACCGAGGTGGCGATGGTCGGAATGCGCGCCTCGTGCCAGCCGATGCCGGAATTGATGATCGTCGCGCCAGCCGCCTCGATGGCCTGCGCCTGCTGCACGATCTCGTCCCAGTTGCTGCCGTCGTCCACCAGGTCGACCAGCGACAGGCGGTAGATGATGATGAAGTCCGGGCCGCAGGCCTCGCGGATGCGGCGCACGATCTCCACTGCAAAGCGCATGCGTTGGTTGGCGTCGCCACCCCAGCGGTCGGAGCGCTTGTTGGTGCGCGGGGCAATGAACTCGTTGATGAGGTAGCCCTCCGAGCCCATCACCTCCACCCCGTCGTAGCCGGCCTCGCGGGCCAGCTTCGCGCTGCGCGCGTAGTCGGCGATATGCCGCTCGACGCCACTGGCCGACAGCGCGCGCGGGGTGAACGGGTTGATCGGCGCCTTCAGCTTCGACGGTGCCACCGACAGCGGGTGATAGGCATAGCGGCCGGCGTGCAGCAGCTGCAGGCAGATCTTCGCGCCGTGCTGGTGCGCGGCGGCGGTGAGCTGCCGGTGCGGGCGTACCTCCCAGGGCCAGGACAACTTGCCGCCAAAGGGCTTCAGCCAGCCCACCACGTTCGGTGCGAAGCCGCCGGTGACGATCAGGCCAACGCCGCCCTCGGCGCGTTCGGCGAAGTAGGCCGCCAACCTTGGGAAGTCGCGGGCGCGATCTTCCAGTCCGGTGTGCATCGAGCCCATCAGGACGCGGTTGCGCAGCTGGGTGAAGCCCAGATCCAGCGGGGCGAACAGATGGGGATAGGCGCTTTCGTTGGCTGGCGGCATGGTCGATACGCTTGCGTACGGAAGCGCGAAGCGTGCCGCGAAATGGCGGCCGGGGCAAGGGCCGCTGGATCGCGCCTGCAGCGCTGCCCCCGAACTCGGGGGGCGGTAGCGCCGGCCGCTGGCCGGCATTCGGGTCAACTCAGGGCGATTGTGGTTGTCGGCCTGCGGTCGGCACGGCCGGGCGGCGGCCGATCCCGAACCAGCCCAGGGTGACGCCGCACAGCGGGCCGATCAGCAGGGCGAAGGCGAGGGTGCCGAGGCCGACGTTGCCGCCCAGCCACCAGCCCAGCAGCAGCACGCTGCCTTCGATGAGGCTGCGCACCTTCCAGATCGCCCAGCCGGTGCGGGCATGCAGGCCGGTCATGAGGCCATCGCGTGGACCCGGGCCGAGGCGGGCGCCGATGTACAGGCCGGTGGCCAATGCCACCAGCAGCATGCCCGCGCAGAACATCGTCAGTTGCCAGCCAAGGCCGACGGCCGGCGGCAGCAGCCACAGCCCGAACTGCGCGGAGGGACCGATCAGCATCACGTTGAGCACGGTGCCGACGCCCGGCTTCTGCCGCAGCGGCCACCACAGCAGCAGCACCAGTGCGCCAATCACATTGGTGGCCAGGCCAAACGAGAGCGGGGTCTGCGCGGCGATGCCCTGTGACAGCACATCCCACGGCGCCACGCCGATGGCGGCACGGATCATCAGCGAAGCACCAAAGCCGTACAGGAACAGGCCGGTGATCAGTTGCAGCAGGCGCAGGGGCAGGGCGGTGGGCACGGTGGGCTCGGGGGAGAGGAATCTGTTTCCACCGTAATCCCGATTCAGTCACTTCAATAGATACAGATGCCGACCAATCCGCCGCTACAGGCGGAATCTGTAGAGCCGAGATCCTATGTTCGTGGTCAAGCCTGCTGGAAGCAGGCTTGACCCACTTTCAGCATGGCCGGGTCAAAGTCCCGGCCGCTCTTGAAGACGCCCCAAGCGATCCTGGCCAGCTTTCTGGCCAGGATGTTG
>NZ_JCAFVJ010000019.1:0-38058 GCF_059372295.1 Stenotrophomonas sp. YJH_SMC_33 | reverse complement strand
TGGCGATGAAATCCGCGCCAACCATGCAGCCGATAGGTCGCCACCCAGCGCCTGACCGTGGAGGCCTCCAGGCTGTGGCGACGAGCAACGGCTTTGACTGATGTGGAGGTCTTGCAGGCCTCTTTGGCAACCTGCAGTTTGAAACGAGCGTCGTATCTGTTCATGTATCCCTCGGGGTTGGATCTGGCGTCCAACTCCCGGGGGTCACTTCATGGACGGGTTTACGGCGTCTCCCGCAACCGGCCCCACCCCGCCATCCCTCAGGAAACCAGCTGTTGCTGTTGCTGTTGCTGTTGCTTCGGCCATAGCTGTTGCTTCGGCGGGTGCAGGGCGCAGCCCTGCCAAAGCCCTACCCCCTGGCCATTGCCTGCCACCACTGCGACAGCAGCTCCGGCCTGCGCAGGCGCTCGCGCCACCAGCGCAACGCGGCGCCGTCCTCGCCGGTGCGCCAGGCCAGCCAGAAGGTTTCTTCCGGCTTGTGCTCCTCCACCTCGCGGATCACCAGCTGGCCACGCGCCACCGCAGCGCGCGCGCACGGCTCGGGCAGGAAACCGAAGCCCACGCCTTCGCACTGCAGTTTCAGCTTGCTGGCCATGTCAGGCACCGTCAGCATCTCCTGCCCCATCAACAGGCCCACCGTGCGCGGCAGCAGCCGTCGTGCCGAATCGGAGACCGCGATCGCGCAGTGCTCGACCAGCTGCTCGCGACCCAGCACGCCAGGCACGTTGGCCAACGGATGTTCGGGCGCGACCGCGAATACGAACGCCACCGTACCCAGCGGCTCGACGACGTAGCCACCGCCGCTGGGGCCCTCGCCCGGCGCGCCGACCAGCAGGTCGGCACGGCGGTCCAGCAGGGCCTCCCAGGTGCCGGACAGGGCCTCGCCGATCAATCGCAGCCGGGTCGGTGCCTCGGCCTCACGAAACGCGGCGATGTCCGGGCCGAGCAGCCAGGTCGGAAACACCGAGTCCACCGCCAGCGTCAGCTCGGTCTCCCAGCCCGACGCCACCCGGCGCACCCGCAGTTCCAGCTCGCGGGCTGCACGCAGCAGGTGCCGACCCTCGTCCAGCAGCGCGCGGCCAGCTGCGGTCAGCTCGGCGCGCGGGCCAACCCGGTCGAACAGCTGCACGCCCAGGTCCTCCTCCAGCTTGGCCACGGTGTAGGAGATGGTCGAGGGCACCTTGTGCAGCGCCTTGCCAGCGCCCGCAAACGAGCCGCGGCGGTCGATGGCATCCAGGATCTGCAGGGCATCGAGGCTGAGCTTGAGCATTCGAATTTTTCGATGGTGGCTGTCAAAACTATCCGTTTTTAAAACCCCGGGCGCAAGCGGATACTTCTCTCCAACGGGGAAACACAGCGGCTACCGGTCCACCCCGCCCCATCGAAACCATCGAACAAGGAGATTCCATCATGCTGCAGATCCGCAAGAGCGCTACCCGTGGCCTGGCCGAGCATGGCTGGCTGTCCTCGCGCCATACCTTCTCCTTCGCCAACTACTACGACCCCCGCTACGTCAGCTTCGGCCCGCTGCGGGTGATCAACGAAGACAAGGTGATCGGCGGCCAGGGCTTCGGCACCCACGGCCACAGCAACATGGAAATCATCTCCTACGTGCTGGGCGGTGCGCTGGAACACAAGGACTCGATGGGCACCGGTTCGGTGCTGCGCTATGGCGACGTGCAGCGCATGAGCGCCGGCAGCGGCGTCACCCACAGCGAATTCAACCACTCGGCCGACGAGACCGTGCACTTCCTGCAGATCTGGATCTTCCCGGACACCGAGAACATCGCGCCGTCCTACGAGGAGACCCACTTCTCGCCGGAGGCCAAGCGCGGCCAGCTGCGCCTGATCGCCTCGCCTGACGGTGCCGACGGTTCGCTGCGCATCCACCAGGATGCCCGCATCTTCGCCACCATTCTTGATGGCGGCCAGAAGCTGCTTCACGCCCTCGGCAACGGTCGTGGCGCCTATGTGCAGGTGGCGCGTGGCCAGCTGCAGGTCAACGGCATCACCCTGGAAGCCGGCGATGCACTGCAGGTCAGCGACGAAGCCCAGTTGACGCTGGAAAACGGCAACGATGCCGAAGTGCTGGTGTTCGACCTGCCGCTGTAACCACAAGGCCCTCGATGCTGCTGAGCATCGGGGGCCTTTTCGTAGAGCCCGGCCTGCGCCAGGCGTGCTACAGGAGGAGTGTTACCCACCGATGGCGGCGCAGGCCTCCAGGATCAGCGCGGTCACTTCCTTCGGCTGCGAGGCCAGCGAGGCATGGCTGGCATCCAGCTCCAGCAGGCGCTTGGGCTGCATTCTTGCGGCCATGGCCTTCTGGTTTTCCGGCGCGATCATGCGGTCGTGGCGGGACAGCTGGTACCAGCTCGGCCGGTGCTTCCACGCCGGATCGCTGACCGTGTCGCCGAAAGTGCTGGCCAGCGGCGCCTTCTGGGTCACCGCCATCACCCGGCCCTCGTCGGCACTCAGGTCCTGGCAGAAGCTCTCATGGAACTTGTCCGCACGCAGCCAGAGGTAGCCATCGCTGTCCGGTGCCAGATTCGGCGCCGCCTCCGGCAGATGCTGCTGGGTGATGCCACCCGGGCTCTCGCCGGCATCAGGCGCGAAGGCAGCGATGTAAACCAGGCCCTTCACGTTGGGCTCGTTACCGGCCTGGCTGATCACCGCACCGCCGTAGGAGTGGCCGACCAGCAGCACCGGACCGTCGATCTGCCGGATCATTTTCTGGGTGCGTCCTGCGTCGTCGGCCAGCGACGTGAGCGGCAATTCCACCGCCTGCACCCGGTCGTGGCCGTTGCGATGCAGTTCCAGGATCACCTTGGCCCAGTGTGCGGCCCCGCCCCAGAATCCATGGACGAGGAGGATGGTCGGTGTCGTGCTCATGTACGGATCTCCGGCAGCGGCCAGCGGGGTGCCGACCGTGCAGCCACTGTCCGTGGGCGACGTTAATCGCTGGTGACGCGATCGGGTCACTGCAATCGTATGCGTCGCCCGATGTCACGCATGGCACTTGCCGATCCGGCCTGCAAACGTTTTCATAAAAGTCCCCTGGAGCTTCGCATCGCGCATGACGCCTTCATCCCCACGTGCCCAGCAGCACGCCACCCGTGCCGCCTTCTTCATTCCTGGATTCGCCACCGCCGCGTGGGCGCCGATGGTGCCTTACGCCAAGGCCAAGGCCGGGCTGTCCGACGCCAGCCTCGGCGCCGTGCTGCTGTGCCTCGGGCTCGGCTCGCTGCTGGCGATGCCGTTGGCGGGTGCGCTGACCGGGCGGCTGGGCTGCCGCCGGGTGATGGTGATCACCTGCGCGATGATGCTGTGCGCCCTGCCCTTGCTGGTGCTGGCGCCCTCGCCGGTGGCGCTGGGCGCGGCGCTGTTCGTGTTCGGCGCCGGCGTCGGTGCACTGGATTGTGCGATGAACATGCAGGCGGTCGCGGTAGAGCGCGACGCCGGGCGCGCAATGATGTCCGGCTTCCACGCCTTCTACAGCATCGGTGGCTTCGTCGGCGCCGGCTGCATGACCGGCCTGCTGATTCTGGGCACGCCGCTGTGGCTGGCCGCGCTGGCCTCAGTGGCAGTACTGCTGCTGGTTGCGGTTCTGTCGGCGCCGCACTGGCGCCCACAACGGATCCTGCATGAAGGCCCGCTGCTGGCGCTGCCGCATGGCGTGGTGCTGTTCATCGGCGTGCTGGCCTTCGTGGTGTTCCTCGGCGAAGGCTCGATGCTGGACTGGAGCGCGGTGTTCCTGGCCGAAGTGCGACAGGTGCCACGCGACCAGGCCGGTGCCGGCTTCGCGTTGTTCACCCTGGCGATGACCGCGATGCGTCTGTTCGGCGACGGCATCGTCGAGCGCCTCGGCCGCACCCGTACCCTGGTCTTCGGCGGCATCACCGCCGCAACAGGCTTCACCCTGGCCACGCTGGTGCCCTCGTTCCCGGTGGCGCTGGCCGGCTACGTGCTGGTCGGGCTGGGCTGCGCCAACATCGTGCCGGCACTGTTCTCGATGGCCGGCCAGCAGCGGGTGATGCCGGAGAGCATCGCCATCACTGCAGTGACCACACTGGGTTACGCCGGCATCCTCGCCGGCCCGGCGGCGATCGGCGCAGTGGCGCATGCCACCAGCCTCGGCTTTGCCTTCCTGTGCGTAGCCGTACTGCTGCTGGGCGTAGCTGCCTCCGCCCGCTCACTGGCCCGACGCGTGGCCTGACAAAAAAAGGGGACGGAGGGGATTAAGTCGCATCTGCCACGGGTGTGCTGCAAACGACTTAATCCCCTCCGTCCCCTTTTTCAGCCGTGTGCCAGCCATTCGGCCTGGGCCGGCAGCTGCGGCGCCGGGCATGCGCTCTGCGGGTGGTGCTCGTCGCGCGCCATCCAGTCGTCAACCACTCCGGCCAGCAGATCCAGCCGCAGCGGCAGGGTGATATGGTCTTCGCCGCGCATCTCGATGTAGTGCGCGCGCGGGTTGGCCTGGGCCAGTTCGCGGCCCTGGCTGACGGGTATGTGCTGATCGCCCTGCCCGTGCAGCAGCAGCACGCAGGCGCGGGTATCGGCCAGCGCACGCGCGACGTCGACGCGGTCCAGATCGACGTCGATGCGACGGCTGGCGTCGGCGATCACCTGGTTGATGTCCTGGCCGCCGTAGCGCCAGCGCGCGTACGACGCCATCGCCTGCGCCTTCAGGCCTTCCGGCTGCAGCCCCATCAGGTGCGGGATCATCGTGCGGATCGCTACACCGGCATTGGCGAACGATTCCATCGCCACCACGCCTTCCACCTGGTCGCCGAGCTTGTCGGCGGTGAATACCGCTGTGGCGGCGCCATAGGACACGCCGAACAGGTACAGCGGGCCGGTTACTTCACCCCGCGCGCGCAGCTCGCCGATTACATCCACCACATCGTCCGATTCATAGGTGCCATAGCCCGACGGCCCAGTACCGGACTGTCCATGGTTGCGCAGGTCGAGCGTGACCACGCGGTAGCCGGATTCGGCCAGCTGCAACGACCACGGCAGCATCGAATCACCGTTCATCATCCAGCCGTGCAGCAGCACCACGGTGCCGCGCGGTGCCTGCGCGCGGAACGGTCGCGGTACTGCCAGGCTCAGACCGGTATCCAGCGGCAGGCCGTTCTCGTGGCGCTGCGGCAGGTAGTGGTAACGCGCGCCGTAATCGCCCGGATCAAACACACGCCAGAAGATCGGCACGCCATCGCGGCCCGGCGCGAAGCCATGGCGGTTGGGCAGTTCGGCGATGGCCGCTGCGATGCGCGGGCGATCGAGCAGGGTCGACACGCCACCTGGCGCGATCAGCCGATCGGCGAGCGAAGTGGACGAGGCATTGATCGAGGACGAGCATGCAGCCAGCCACAGGCCGGCGCACGCCAGCGACAACAGCAGCAGGCGCTTCATGGGCAATCAGGGAAAAGGTGCGACAGCGTGGCAGGTTAGCGACGCGGGCGTGGGCCATCTATCGCGCATGGATGACGGCTTGATGACAACGCAGGAACGATTCAGGTTGTCACAATGGCGCGATTGACCTCGGCATTGATCCGGATCAATGAATACGCCGGCACGATTGCCCACAGTGCCGCCATGCGCACCTCGTTCAAGCTCGCCATTGCCCTGGTCGCCACGCTGGCCGCCGCCTACGGCGTCGCCCGCACCACGCCCTACTGGTTCGCACCGCGACAGACCGCGCAGGTCGACATCCACGATCCGGCATTGATCGCGCAGGGACAATACCTGTCGCGCGCCGCAGACTGCGCGGCCTGCCACACCGCACCGGGTGGCAAGCCGTTCGCCGGTGGCCTCGGCATGCAGACGCCGATGGGCACGATCTACTCGACCAACATCACGCCCGATCCGGACACCGGCATTGGTGCCTACGACTACGCCGACTTCGAGCGCGCGGTACGTCGCGGCATCCGTCACGATGGCCAGCCGTTGTATCCGGCCATGCCGTACGCCTCGTACGTGATCGCCAGCGACGCCGAGATCAAGGCGCTGTACGCCTACTTCATGGGCTCGGTGCAACCGGTGAAGCAGAACAACGCCGACAGCACGATCCCGTGGCCGGCAAACATGCGCTGGCCATTGGCCTGGTGGCAGCTGCTGTTCGCACGCCCGCGCACGTTCAACCCGGATCCGTCGCTGGATGCCAGCCAGCAGCGCGGCGCCGAACTGGTGGAAGGCCTGGCCCACTGCGGCGCCTGCCACACGCCACGCGGGTTGGCGTTCCAGGAAAAGGCAATGGCCGACGATGGCAGCCGCCAGTTCCTGTCCGGCTCGGTGCTGGAAGGCTGGTATGCGAAGAACCTGCGCAATGAAGCGAGCGGCCTGGCCAGCTGGAGCGAGGGCGAGATCGTCGACTTCCTGCGCACCGGACGCACCGATCGGTCGGCGGCCTTCGGTGGCATGGCCGACGTGGTCGAGCACAGCACGCAGTACCTGTCCGACGCTGACCTGCTGGCGATGGCCCGCTACCTGAAGCAGCTGCCCGCCCGCGAAGGACGCAGCGCACAGTGGTCGCCCGGCAGCGACACGACCACCGCCGCACTGCGCAGCGGCGACTACCGCGTGGCCGGTTCGCTGGCCTATGCCGAGCACTGCCAGGCCTGCCACCGGGCCGACGGACGCGGCATACCCCGCGTCTATCCGGCCCTGGCCGGCAACTCGATCGTGTTCGCCGACGATCCCAGCTCGCTGGTGCAGGTGACCCTGATCGGTGGCCGCACGCCGCATACCCCGCACGACCGCATGGCCTTCACCATGCCCGGCTTCGAACAGCTGCCGAACGCGCAGCTGGCGCAGATCCTGACTTTCATCCGCAGCAGCTGGGGCAACCAGGCCAGCGCAGTGAGCGAGGTCGACGTGGCGCGCATGCGCCGGGTGGTGCGCGACAAGCCGGTGCACTACGTTCCGCAGGAGTCCGAACGATGAAACGTTCGCGCAAACGCTCCCGCCTGCTGATCGGCAGTGCGATCACCCTCGTGCTGCTGGCCGGCGCCGGTACCCTCGCTTACCGCCATCTGTACCCGGACCTGGATGCCGCCGTGGCCAGCACGATCGATATCCTCGATGCACAGGGCAAGGTGGTCGGCCACTACCGTGCACCCAGCGCCGAAGAAATCGCCGGGCTCGGCAATGCCGAGTCGGTGATGCTCGGCCGCCGCCTCCTCAACGAGACCGCACGGCTGCTGCCGGACAACGTCGGCAACGATCTGAACTGCAACTCGTGCCACATGGCCGAAGGCAAGCGGCCGTTCGGCAATCACTACTTCAACACCGGCGGCGGCGCCTATCCGCGCTACATGCCGCGTCCGGGCAAGGTGATCGGGCTGACCGAGCGCATCAACGGCTGCCTGCAGCGTTCAATGAACGGCAAGCCGCTGCCGAAGGACTCGCCGCAGATGCGTGCGATGCTCGACTACATGGCGTGGCTGAGCAGCCCTGTGCCAGTGGGTGCAAGGGTGGCTGCCCCCAGTGAGGGGCCCATCGACAGCACGCTGGTCCCGGACCCGATCCGTGGCCAGGCGCTGTACGCCGTGCAGTGCGCTGCCTGCCATGGCGACAATGGCGAAGGCCGGCGCGACGCCAGCGGTGACATCGCGTTCCCTCCGCTATGGGGCGACCACAGCTTCAACATCGGCGCCGGCATGGCGCGCCTGTACAAGGCCGCCGGTTTCGTCAAACACAACATGCCGCCGGCAGTGACCCGTGAACCGCCACTGGGCCAGCAGGTGATGCCCGACCAGGATGCGGTGGACATCGCCAGCTACTTCATCAACCAGCCACGCCCGGACTTCGCCAACAAGGCCAAGGACTGGCCGCGCGACCCGAAACCCAAGGACGCGCGGTACTGAGCAGAAGCCATTGGAACCGGCCGTCACACAACACGGTTCCTGCTTCGCCGCGTCATGCCGATGTCATGGGCACTGCCGACACTCCGGGGCTTCCCTCCCCTGAAGGTCCGGTTTCAATGCGAACGTTTGCGCGTTTTCCCCGTGTCTCGCTGCTTGCCGTGCTGATCGCCCCCGCCCTGGACGCCCTCGCAGAAGCACCGCAGGGCGATACGGGCGAAGCGCACAGCAGCGATGCCCGTACCCTGGACCAGGTACAGGTGATCGGCCAGGCCACCAGCTACGCCAAGACGTCGGTGCGCGCAGAAACACTGAACCGGCAGACGGTGATGAGCAGCGTCAACGATGCGCTCAATGAAGTGCCGGGCGTGGTGGTCAGCGAGGCCGATGCCACCGGTTCGTCGGTGTGGGGCACGCAGATCAGCATGCGCGGCTTCGTCACCAACCGCGATACGCAGCAGATCGGCACCACCATCGACGGCCTGCCGAACGGTGGTTCGGGCTACGGCGGTGGATCGCTGGCCAACCGCTACATCGACACCCTTGATCTGGAGACGGTGGAAGTGAGCCAGGGCACCGCCGATATCTCCTCGCGCTCGAACGAGGCGCTGGGCGGCACGCTCAACTTCCTCACCAGCGATCCGCTGCAGGACAGCCGCCTGCGCTTCGTGGTCGGTGCCGGTGACAACGAGGCACGCAAGTACTACGTGCGCTACGACACCGGCCTGCTCGGCGGCCACACCCGCGCGTGGATCAGCGCCTCCTCGTCGAAGGTGCACGACTGGATCGACGGCACCGGCCACGCCAGCAACAACCACATCGCCGGCAAGTTCATCACCGAACTGGATCGCTGGACCCTGACCGGCTACCTGTCCTACAACGATGCCGACGAGCCGGAATACACCAGTGTTTCGCCGAAGGGCTTTGCCACCCATCCGGATCGCGACAACCTGGTCGGCACCCTCACCGGCATTCCCTATCTGGACCAGAATTTCCGTTCGGGCTCGCGTGCGCTGCGCGAGAACACCTTCGGTTACCTGCGTGCGGCCTTCGACGGCGGCAACGGGTTCAAGGCCTCGGTGGCCGCCTACGGGCACCGCATGCAAGGTCGTGGCGACTGGCTTCCACCCTACCTGGCGCAGGTCAGCGATGAGGGTGCGGGCCGCCCCGAATCGGAATATCTGGGTGGCAAAACCGTGTACGGCGGCAGCAACCGTGGCCAGATCTTCTTCGTCAATACCGATGGCAGCGCCGCGCAGCGCCTGGCCAGCTGCACCCCGCGCCTGGGCTTCACCGCCGAGTACGATCCGAACTGCTACGCGGGCAACGTGCTGGGCGCGCAGTCCTACCGCCACACCCACTACGACAACGACCGCATGGGCGTGACCGCCGACGTCGAATGGCGGCAGACCTTCGGTGCGATCGACAACACCATCCGTGGCGGCCTCTGGGTGGAGAAGCTGGACCGTTCGGCACGCCGTGACTGGCACCGCCTGCTCAACGTCGGCCAGGACATCGCCTTCGACCACCAGCCGTACTGGGTGCAGTTCGAGGACAAGTACAAGGTCAACGAGCAGATGTACTACGTCGAGGACGTGGCCCGCTTCGGTCCGTTCAGCGCGCGCCTGGGCGTGAAGCAGTTCTTCGTCGACCAGTCGCGCCGCCGCGTGATCGGTGCCAGCGAGCACGTCAAATCCGATTCCAGGTCCGATCCACTGTTGTCCACCGGCGTCACCTGGGCACCGGGTGTGGAAGGCATGGAGCTGTTCGCCGGCTTCTCGCAGAACTTCGCCGCCATCCCCTCCGGCGTGCTTGGCGAGACCGACCCGCAGCGCTTCCGCAACGTCGAGCCCGAAACCGCCGACAACATTGAAGTGGGCATGCGCATCAGCCGCTGGCCGCTGACCGCCTCGGTGACCCTGTACAACATCAGGTTCGACAACCGCATCGTCTATCTGCCGGCAGGTTTCGTCAGTGGCATCGACTACCTGGGCGAGACCGACGGCGTCTACGAGAACTTCGGCGGCGTGGAAAGCAACGGCCTGGAAGCCGCGTTCGGCTATGGGTGGAACAACGGCTGGCGGATCAACGCGGCCTACACCTACAACCGCTCCAAGTACCTGGGCAGCGGCAATGCCGCGCGTGATGCCCAGCTGGGCATCGTCGACGGCGCCAAGGTGATCGGCCAGCCGGAGAACACCCTGGTGCTGTCGGCCGACTGGCAGGGCGCCAACTGGAACTTCGGCCTGTCCGGCCGTTACCTGGGCACGCGCTACCTTGATGCCGCCAACGTCAAGACGCTGCCCTCGGCCACCGTGTTCAACGCCAACATCGGCTTCGACCTGCAGGGGCTGTCGCCGCGTCTGAAGGGCATGGGTGCCAACCTGGTGGTGAGCAATCTCACCGACAAGCGGTATCTTGCAGGGGTGGACGGCCGCGACAACGCCTTCATCGGCGCTCCGCGCACCGTCGGCATCTCCTTCCGCGTGGACCTGTGAGTGAGCCCGTGACCGATATCGGCCGACGCCGGTTGTTGCAGGCCGGCGTTGCCGCCGGCCTTTCTCCGCTGCTGCCCAGCATCGCCCGGGCCGCAGCGATCGCCCCTGCCGCGCAGACGCGCAGCCTGGAAGACCTGCAGCACATCGTGGTGTTCATGCAGGAGAACCGTTCGTTCGACCACTACTTCGGCACGCTGCCGGGGGTACGTGGCTTCGGTGATCGGTTCGTCGCCCCGGCCGCCGCGCTGCAAGCCGGTGGCCGCACCCGCAGCCTGTGGCTGCAGCCCGATGCCAGCGGCACGCGGGCGATCGCGCCGTTCCCGCTGGATACCGCCGCGCACTTCGGCTACATGCGCGTGGAAGGTACGCCGCATACCTGGCCCGATGCGCAGCGCGCCTGGGACCACGGCCGCATGGGGCAATGGCCGAAGGCCAAGCAGAACCACTCGATGGGCTACTTCCAGCGCAGCGACCTGCCGTTCCAGTTCGCGCTGGCCGATGCCTTCACGATCTGCGATGCGTACCACTGCGCCATGCAGGCCGGCACCAACCCGAACCGGGTGTTCCTGTGGACCGGCCACAACGATGCACAGGCCCGTGCCGGTGGCCCGGTAATCGCCAACTCGCATGACAATTTCCCTGAACAGGGTGGGCACCCGGCGTCGTACCGCTGGACCAGCTATGTCGAGCGTCTGCAGAAGGCTGGCGTTTCCTGGCAGATCTACCAGGACATGGCCGACAACTTCACCGACAACCCGCTGGCGGGTTTCGAGGCCTTCCGCCAGGCCCACCGCGCGGCGCCAGGGCATGACCCGCAGCTGCGCGCGCGCGGGGTCAGCACGCGGGGCCTGACGCAGCTGCGACAGGACGTCATTGACGGGCGCCTGCCGCAGGTCAGCTTCATCATCGCCGACGCGGCAGGCAGCGAACATCCCGGCCCGTCCAGCCCGGCACAGGGCGCGGCCTATACCGCACGCGTGCTGGATGCACTGACCGCCGATCCGGACGTGTGGAGCCGCACCGCCCTGCTGCTGATGTTCGACGAGAACGACGGATTCTTCGACCACATGCCGCCACCGGCCCCTCCCTCACCGGTGAACGGTGGATGGGCAGGTGCCTCGTCGGTCAGTACCGAGGGCGAGTATCACCGTCATCCCGCACCGGGCGACGAGAAGTACGATGCCGCCGAACTGCGCGGGCGCCCGTATGGTCTCGGTCCGCGTGTGCCGCTGTACGTGATTTCGCCGTGGAGCCGCGGCGGCTGGGTCGATTCGCAGGTGTACGACCACACCTCGGTCATACGCCTGATCGAACGTCGCTTCGGCGTGGCCGCACCGGACATCTCGCCGTGGCGCCGTGCGGTCTGCGGGGATCTGAGCAACGCGTTCGACTTCGCCCAGCGTGATACCCGTCCGTTCGTGCGCGGCCTGCCGGACATGAGCGCGGTGGCCGCGCGTGCCGCCGCCCTGCCGGGACGCACCGTGCCCGCGTTGCCCGAGGGACTGAAGCCGGCGAAACAGGAAAGCGGTGTACGCCCGGCGCGTGCCCTGCCCTACCGGCCGCAGGCATCGATCGCTGCGGTCGACGCTGCGGGCGTGGACCTGACGTTGTCCTGCGAAGGCGCAGCGGCTGTGCTGCATGTCTACGACCGGCTGCGGCTGGATGCGGTGCCACGCCGCTACACGCTGCTGCCCGGTAGGCCGCTGCGCGAGCGCTGGCCGCTGGATGCCCAGGGCCGCTATGACCTGTGGTTGCTCGGCCCGAACGGCTTCCACCGCCACTTCCAGGGAGCGGCCACGGGTCCTGCCGTGCAGGCTTCAATCGATCGCGTCGATGACCAACTGCGGCTCCGCCTGCGCAATCTGGGTGACAGTGCACAGCAGGTGCGCGTGCACGGCGGCGCCTATGCAGGACACATGCCCGAACAGACATTGGCGCTGCCCGCACATGCGCAGACTTCATTGGCGTGGGATGCTACGCCTACCGCCGGCTGGTATGACCTGCGCGTCAGCGCGGGTGGGAGTGTGCTGCGTTTGGCCGGCCGCGCCGAGGATGGGCGCCCCGGCACCAGTGACCCGGCGATGGGCACCGAGCCGCTGCGGTTCGAGCACGATTGAAGAATCCCGGTAGAGCCGAGCCCATGCTCGGCTGCTTTCGCCCTGGTCGCATTGCCCCGAAAAAAGCAGCCGAGCGTGGGCTCGGCTCTACAGCGCAGACCGGTAGATTCAGGCCTCCTGCAGCCCCGGCCGGCCGTGCTCCACCGCGTAGCGCTTCCAGCTCTGCACCGCGCCATTCGGCTGCATCACCGTATCCAGCGTCTTCATGTCGCCGATCCACGCATCGCGGGTGACATCGCACAGCACGTAGCCACGCTTGTCGGTGGTCGCCTTCAGGTAAGGGCTGTGCGCAAGCTGGTTCCTGGCATACGCGTCCACGCCTTGGCCGTCGGCACCGGAAGTGATCGAGGTGGCGAGGAACTCGCTGGAGACCACGCCCGAGTCACGGTGGTCCTGCACCAGATCACCGGCATAGTGGCGATGCGCATCGCCGCAGGCGGTCACCACGTTGCCGAAGCCCACCTTCTGGATGTGATCAAGCAGGCGCCGGCGACTGTGCAGATAGCCCGACCACTGGTCGTCGGACGACTGCACCACGCCGTCTTTCTCGCGCATGTAGTTGCCCAGTGCCACCTGGTGGGCGATCGTGTGCCAGCGCGGTGAAGCATCGGCCAGGCCGTCGAACAACCAGCGTTCCTGCTTCGCCCCCACAATGCTGCGCTCCGGCGATTCCACCTCCTCACGCAGCGCCATGTTCACCTGCTTGCTGCGGTACTGGCGGGTGTCGAGCAGGTGCAGATCCATCAGCGTGCCGTAGCGTGCGCGCCGGTACATCTGCATGTGGCCATCGCGCGGGAATGCCGAACGGCGCAGTGGCATGTTCTCGTAGTAGGCCTGGAACGCCTGTGCGCGGCGCAGCAGGAATACTTCGCTGGGCGTGTCATCCTGGTCTTCGGCGCCGGCCCAGTTGTTGTCCACTTCGTGGTCGTCAAAGGTGACGAACCACGGTGCCGCCGCATGCGCGGCCTGCAGGTCGGCGTCGCTCTTGTACTGGGCGTAGCGGCGGCGGTAATCATCCAGCGTGTAGATCTGCGGGCCGACGTGGTTGCGCAGGTTGGTGAACGGCTGTCCGTTCATCTTCCGCAGGCCCGGCTGGCTTTCGCCTTCGTAGATGTAGTCACCGTAGTGGAAGACGAAATCGAGTGGTTCCTCGGCGATGCGTCGCCACGCGGTGTAGTGGCCTTCTTCGTAATGCTGGCAACCGGCCACCACGAAGCGAACGCGATCCACCGCTGCCGTGGCTGCCGGCAGCGTGCGCGTGCAACCCACTGCGCTGGCGTGGCCGCCTACGGTGAAGCGGTACCAGTAGGGCCGTCCGGGCGCCAGCCCGTCCAGCTCCACGTGCACCGCGTGGCCAAGTTCGGGATGCGCCATTGCCGAACCCTGGCGTACCACCCTGCGCATGCCTTCGTCTGCTGCCAGCTGCCACTCGACCACCATCGGCCGGGCAGGCATGCCACCGCCGAACACCAGCGGCTCGGTCGCCAGCCGTGTCCACAGCACCATGCCATCGGCCGAGGGATCACCCGAGGCCACGCCCAGGGTGAAGGGCGTGCTGGCAAAGCGCGGCTTGGCCAGCAGGTTGCGCGGGTTCAGCGCGGTGGCATCGGCCTGCGCGGCCAGCGCGTGTGCCGTGCCCATCCAGGCGCCGGCAGCAGACAGGCCGGCCAGGGCCAGGAATCGCCTGCGATTGATCGTATCCACGGCGCTGCCCTCAGTTGTAGATGATGTGGAAGTAGAAGAAGCGGCCGTAGTCGTCGATCTCGGTACGGAAGCGCCCATTCGGGCCGGTGCTGTAGGTCGGCTGGGTGTTGAACAGGTTCTTGGCTTCGTACTTCAGCGTCACGTGCCTGCCGACCTTGTGGCTGAAGGCCATGTTGAACGTCATGTACGGGTCGTAGTACGAATCCAGCCATTCGGTGTCACCGAAGTCGACCAGCATCCGGCTGCGGTAGGTTCCGGAAAGGCGCAGCTGCGCGCTCCTCCACGGCATGCGCCAGATCACCGAACCATTGAGCGACCAGTCCGGCTGGTACAGCAGGCGATCCAGGTGGCGCGCGGTGCCATCACTGATGCGGTAGTCGGTCTGCCCTTCCAGCCGCGTGGCGTTGAAGTACATGTCGAAGCGCTGGCGGCCCCACTGCAGGTTGCGGTTGGCCACCGCGAACTCGACACCGCGCAGCTTCGACTCATCGGTGTTCATCGGCTGGGTGACCCGATAGCGGGTATCACCCACGTTCTCGAAGGTGGTCAGGGTGTAGATGTCGTCCTTGATCACCTTGTCGAACAACGCCACCGAGACCAGGCCGTTGTTGCCGTTGAAGTACAGGTCCCATGCAAGGTCGATGTTGGTGGAACGGCGCGGCTGCAGATCGGCATTGCCCTGCTTGATGGTGCAGAAGCCCCTGCCCTCCTCGTCATCGCCACAGCTGGTGCTGGTGGCCTGGGCGATGTTGCTCGGCGTCGGCCGGCCCAGCGTGCGGCTGGCGGAGAAGCGCAGGCGCTGGTCCTCGGTGAGCTTGAGGGTTGCGTTCAACGAGGGCAGCAGGTTGTTGTAGCCACCGCTCGTGTTGCGGAACGCAGAGGTATAGGTAGCGCCGCCATCATCGCTGAACGGGCTGTAGGCATCGAAGCGGGTGTGGTCGTAGCGCAGGCCGCCGATCAGCAGCAGCCGGTCCCAGGCGTAGTGCGCGGATACATAGGCATTGGTGATGTCCTCCACGTACTTGTAGTCGCTGGTGAAGTTGGCATTCGGATACGCCGCATTGTTGCTGCCCAGTTTCGGCAGCAGTTCCTCGGTCCACTTGCGGTTGTCGATCAGCGGGAAGCCGGGCACGCTGCCCAGCAGTGTCGAACCCGGATACAGGTAGTCGTTGAGCGTGGCGCTGCTCTTGAAGTAGTCGAAGTCGATGTCCTGCCAGATCTTCAGGTGGCGGTACTCGGCGCCGGTGGCCAGGCCGAAGCCACGCGCATCGGCGTCGATGTTGTAGCTGAAATCGGCGCGCAGGTTGTCGATGCTCTCCTTGGCATCGCGCGGGGAGACGTAGGCCTGCGCCGGATTGAGCTTGAATGCGGAACTGGTCAGCAGGCTGGAATCGGAAACCGCCACCGCGTTGGGGAACCCGTGGCTGTCGTTCTCGTAGTCGACGAACAGATTGCTGGGGTAGGCGCGTACACCCCAGTAGACCTGGCTGTTGTGGAAGGTCTCTTCGGTGTGGCCACCGCGCAGGGTCAGGCGCGAACGGTCGCCCATGTCCCAGTTGAAACTGGCGATGGCACCACGGTTGCTGCGGTCCCAGCGGTCGTGACGGTTCTTGATGTAGATGCTGTTGATCTGGGTGGTGCCGCTGTCCTCGGTCTGGTTGCGGATCGGGAACTTGGCATTGCCGTACAGATCGGTCTTGTTCATCGTCGAGTTCTCGTAGAACCGGTACGAGTACAGCAGCAGCGATGCGTAGAACGGATCGTCCGAGGGCTTCCACTCAAGCTTGGCGGAGCCACCGAAGTTGGTGATGAAGTTGGTATAGGTGCCGGTGCTGAAGTTGCCAGGCGCACGCAGCCCGTTCCAGCCCTTGGCCTCGTCCGGGCCCGTGGTACCGTCGGTGAGGTATTTGCCTGCGTCGTTGTAGTAGTAGTTCGACTCCACCCAGCGCTTGACGCTGTTGCGCGAACGCTGCTCGTAGCGTGCCACCGCAACGATGCCGAACTCCTGGTCGACACCAAACTGGTTTGAGAACACCATCTTGGCGCTCTTGCCGAAGTGACCCAGGGTCTCGTGGTTGCCGCCTGCGCTGCGCTCGACGTTGGTCTCGGCGGTGGAATAGATGCCTGCCACATCGGCAAACACGTACTTGCCTGACCGGTCGAAGGCACTGCGGCTGATGATGTCGATCACGCCGCCGATCGCATCCGGTGCCTGCTCCGCACTGAAGCTCTTGTAGATGTCGGTACGGGTGCCGATGTCGCTGGGAATCAGCTGCAGGTTGTTCATGCGCTCGCCGGAGCCACTGCCCCCCACGCTGGCAATCGCGATGCCATCGATGGTGGTGTAGTTGAGGTTGGCCTGTACGCCGCGCACGGTCACGTAACGTGGCTCACCGGCATCCTCCACCGCACTCAGGCCTGGAGCGGCCATCAGGCTCTCGGCCAGGGTCTCGTCGCCGTAGCTGTCCATCTCGTCGTACACCACCGAATCCTTGATCACCGGTGAGCGCTTCTTCTGGTCGATGACCTCATGTGCAGCAATCACCTTCACCGTGTCCAGGGTCGGCGCCACCATTGCCTCGGCCTCGCGCGGCTTCGGCGCGGCCGGCTTCGGTTGGTTGCGTGCTGGCGCCGGATCGATGGCGATGACATTGCCATCCACCACGGTGTACCCCAGGCCGGTACCGGCCAGCAGCGCGTCCAGCGCCTGCCTGACGGTGGCACCGCGCGGCACCGCACCGGCCATGCGGGCATCACCGCCGGCCGAGTACAGGAACTGCACCCCGGAACTGCGTGACAACTGCTCCAGCGCACGCGCCAACGGCTGCGCCGCGATCGGCGTGGATACACGCGCCTCCAGGCCATCGGCACCGGCGGCGAAGGCCAGCGGCACGCTGCAGGGAGACAGGGCGAGGATGATCGACAGGTAGAGCGTGTTGCGCATCACGGGTCCTTGGAAGAGAGAGAAGGCAGCAGGCGCCGCTGCGTGGCTCGGCAGCGGCTTCTCCCAAGTAAGAGCCCGCATCCACCGAAGTGGAGAACGCGGATTCGATGAATTTTTTTTGACAGTCCACGGCCATTTCGGCCTCAGCGACTGCCAACCCGCACGGTGTCGCCTTCGCGCCTCACCACGAAACGCGGGTCGCGTTCGAGGAAGGCCTGCAGCGCACCGATGCGATGCGCATCGAGACTGCCCGACAACCGTGCCGATGCCGCGCCTTCGTCCAGCACGCGGACCTGCACCTGGTTGTGCCGGTTGAAGGCAGCGGCCACCTCGTCCAGCCGCTCATCCAGGAAGGACACCTTGCGTTGCTGCCAATCCAGCAGCATCGACAATGGCAGGTCCAAGGACTCGACCGCATGGCTGCCCGCGTCGACCTGCACCACTCGGCCTTCGCCCAGCTGCGCAAGACGCCGGGCGTCCGCACCCTGGCTCCATACCTCCACCTCGCCGGAGACCACGCCGATGCGCGTGCTCTGCAGCCGTCGCGATACATCGAATACCGTGCCGATATCCCGGATCTCCAGGCCGTTCACCTGCACCTCGAACGGACGGCGGTCGCGGGCGATGTCGAACGTGGCCTCACCCTGCAGCAGCTCCACCTTGCGGCTGAACCAGCCCATGCGTACCCGCAGGCGGCTGTCCGCGTTGAGCTGCACCTGGGTCTGGTCGGGCAGCACCAGGTCGCGAAGTTCGCCCTGTCCGGCACTGTAAAGCTGCTCGGTGGGCATCACCTGCGGAACCAGGCCCACGCCGAGCAGGGTGATACAGGCTGCGGCAGCTGCCACCCACCAGCGCGCACGACCGCGCCGCGGCACAGCGCGCGGCGGCGCGTGCACGCCACCGAACAGCGGCACCACCTTGGCCGACGTCGCCTCCCGCAGCGGCGGCGCCTCGTCAGCCAACGACGATTGCAGCGCTTCGCCCACCTGCCGGTGCAACGAGAGCACGCGCAAGTAGGCGCGCACATGCTCCGGCGAGCGCTTCATCCAGTCCAGGAACGCGAGGCGCCCGGCCTCATCCAACGGCCCCTCGCGGTTGCCCAGGAACCAGTCCATGGCCTCGCAGGCGATCGTGTCGTCGGCCACGGGCGATGAGGTCCGGTTCATGTGAGCTCCCTGGCGCCCAGCGCCTTCCTGCAGGCCTCCAGCCCCTTGCCGATGTGCTTGCGCACCATGTGCACCGACACCTGCAGCTGCTGGCTGATTGCCGGGCAGTCCAGTCCGTCGCGGTAGTGCAGCTCCATCACCCGCCGCGTGGTTGCCGGCAGTCGTGCGATGGTGCTGCGGATATCGTTCCAGCGCTGCGCACGCTCGAAATCACCTTCGATGTCTTCTTCGCTTTTCAGCACTTCGGCCAGCAGGTCGACGTCTTCCAGCGGCGGCAGCGACGACCGCGCGCGCGCATGCTCGCGCGCCAGGTTCGCCGCCACGGTGAACAGGTAGGCTTCCGGGTTCTCGACCGCATCGGCATCTTCGCCGGTGCTGCGCAGCAGGCGCAGGTAGACCTCCTGCGCCAGGTCTTCGGCATCCTCGCTGGCCGAACCGCGACGCAGGAAGAAGCCACGCAGTAGCCGGCGCCGCAGCGCGTAGCTTTTCTCCCAGATCCTCACGCTGTTCACGGCCGGCCAACCACCCCGAGGCTGGAAAGCCCCGCAGGGTGACCGCCATCGATGACAGTGGCGTTTCAACGACCGGCAGGCAGCCGCTAGAATGCGGCCCCTGCAATGTCCCGGCAGCCGGCACAAGGAGTGCCCCGCAATGAACGCCCGCACCGCCATCAACACCCTCAGCAGCCTGCTGTTCCTGCTGCTGGTCGCCCACACCACCGCCTACCAGCAGCAGATGTGGCCGCCCAGCCGGGTCATCCATGTGCATCCGGTAATCGTCGTCCTCGCCTATGCGCTAGGTGTGCTCACGCTGCTGTTGTGGATCGGCGGTCGTCGTGCACCGGAACCCGCCCAACGCCTGGCGCGCTGGTTGCCCGTCGTCGCCTGGTGCCTGCTGGGCGTCGGCGTGGCGATCATCCCGGTGTTCCTGTCGGGGCTGCCCCCGGCCTGATCAGCGGCCGCGCCCAGCGCATCGGCCCATGATACGGCGCGCGGCACCAACCCTTGCTTGCCAGAGACCCAAGCCCCGCCCGCCTATCGAGGCGTGGGGGGCAGGCATACGCTTGTCTTCTCGGTGGCCGCCACGGTCGCCCTTCGCGTCACGGCGCCCGCCATTGCGACCCCGCTCCAGTGCTGTGCGCCCTGCCGGTGTTGTCGCCCAGGCAGACCTCCGACCGGCGCCCTCTGGAGACAGCCATGAACCAAGCCCTCATTCCCTTCGATACCGATCCACTGGAAACCCAGGAGTGGCGTGAATCGCTGGAGGCGGTGATGCAGGCCGGCGGCCGGCCGCGCGCGCACTACCTGATCGACCAGCTGAGCGATCTGGACGCCCGGCAGCACGGCGACCTGCATACCCGTGCCTGGACCGCCTACGTCAACACCATCCCGCCCGAGCGCCAGCCGGCCTACCCGGGTGACCTGGCCATCGAGCGCCGCCTGAACGCGATGATCCGCTGGAACGCGATGGTGATGGTGCTGCGTGCCGGCAAGCATTCCAACGTCGGCGGCCACATCGCCACCTACCAGTCGGCGGCAGTGCTGTACGACGTGGGCTTCGATCATTTCTTTCGTGGCCGTACCGACACCTTCGACGGCGACATGATCTACATCCAGGGCCACTCCGCGCCAGGGATCTACGGCCGCGCGTACGTGGAAGGCCGCATCGATCCGGCACGGATGGACAACTTCCGCCGCGAAGCCGGCCGCGAAGGCCTGTCCTCATATCCGCACCCGCGCCTGATGCCGGAGTTCTGGCAGTTCCCCACCGTGTCGATGGGGCTGGGCCCGTTGACCGCTGCCTACCAGGCGCGCTACATGCGCTACCTGGAATACCGCGGCCTGAAAGAGCACCAGGGCCGCAAGGTCTGGGCCTTCCTCGGCGATGGCGAAATGGATCAGCCCGAATCGCTGGCGGCGATCTCGCTGGCCGGCCGCGAGCGGCTGGACAACATCGTGTTCGTGGTCAACTGCAACCTGCAGCGCCTGGACGGGCCGGTGCGCGGCAACGCCAAGGTCATCCAGGAACTGGAAGGCACCTTCCGCGCGGCCGGCTGGAACGTGATCAAGCTGATCTGGGGCAGTGGCTGGGACGACCTGCTGGCCCGCGACCACAGCGGCCTGCTGCGCCAGCGCATGATGGAATGCGTGGATGGTGACTACCAGACCTTCAAGTCGCAGAGCGGTGCCTACGTGCGCGAGCATTTCTTCGGCCGCTACCCTGAGCTGCTGGAACTGGTCGCGCATATGAGCGACGACGACATCTGGGCGCTGGCGCGTGGCGGCCATGATCCGCAGAAGGTCTTCGCTGCCTACCAGCAGGCGGTGAACACCCGCGGCCGGCCGACAGTGATCCTGACCAAGACGGTCAAGGGTTTCGGCATGGGCGAAGCCGGCGAAGGCCAGAACATCAACCACCAGCTGAAGAAGATGAGCGCCGATGCGGTGCGTGCCTTCCGCGATCGCTTCAACCTGCCGGTCAGCGACGAGCAGCTGGAGGACATGCCGTATCTGCGACCGGAGCCGGGCAGCCCCGAGGCGGCCTACTTCGCCGAGCGCCGCCGCATCCAGGGCGGCCAGCTGCCGGCGCGGCTGGCGAAGGTCGATCCGCTGCCGCTGCCGCCGCTGTCGATCTTCAACACCCAGCTGCAGGGCAGCGGCGATCGCGGCCAATCCACCACCATGGGCTTCGTGCGCATCCTCACCAGCCTGCTGAAGGACCCGGAGCTGGGCAAGCTGGTCATTCCGATCGTGCCCGATGAATCGCGCACCTTCGGCATGGAAGGCCTGTTCCGCCAGATCGGCATCCATTCGTACCTGGGTCAGTTGTACACGCCGCAGGATGCGGGCCAGCTGAGCTACTACAAGGAAGCCAAGGACGGCCAGATCCTGCAGGAAGGCATCAACGAATCCGGTGCGATCTGCTCGTGGATCGCCGCCGGCACCGCCTACAGCAACCACGGCCTGGCCACGATTCCGTTCTACATCTTCTACTCGATGTTCGGCCTGCAGCGCGTCGGCGACCTCGCCTGGGCTGCAGCCGATGCGCGTACCCGGGGCTTCCTGCTCGGTGCCACGTCGGGCCGTACCACGCTGATGGGCGAAGGCCTGCAACACGATGACGGCCACAGCCACGTGCTCTCGTCGGTGATCCCGAGCTGCGTGTCCTACGACCCGACCTACAACTACGAGCTGGCGGTGATCATCCACGACGGCCTGCGCCGCATGTATGTCGAGCAGGAAGACATCTACTACTACATCACCGTACTCAACGAGAACTACCCGCAGCCGGCACTGCCCGAGGGCGCCGAGGCCGGCATCCTGAAGGGCCTGTACCTGCTGCATCCAGCAGCCGCCGGCAACGCTCGGCAGCCACGCGTGCAGCTGATGGGCAGCGGCGCGATCCTGCGCGAAGTGGAAGCCGCGGCAGACCTGCTGCAGCAGGACTTCGGCATCGCCAGCGATGTGTGGAGCGCGACCAGCCTGACCGAACTGCGCCGCGACGGGCTGGCCGCCGAGCGCTGGAACCTGCTGCATCCGGCCGAGGCCCCGCGCGTGCCCTACGTGCAGCAATGCCTGCAGGGTCATGAAGGCCCGGTGGTGGTGGCCACCGACTACATGAAGATCGTCGGTGACCAGATCCGTCCCTTCATCAACGATCGCCGCTTCATCGCACTCGGCACCGATGGCTTCGGCCGCTCCGACACGCGTGAATCACTGCGCACGTTCTTTGAAGTGGATCGCCACTTCATCGTGCTGGCGGCCCTGAAGTCGCTGGCCGACGAAGGTCGCATCGAACGCTCGCGGATGCAGGAGGCGATCGACAAGTACGGCATCGACGCCGGCAAGCGCGACCCGGCCGCGGTGTAAGGCTGCTGCATTCACCACGCCCGCTGTGCGGGCGTGGTGCAGGCGGCGCCGCTACGGTATCCGCTTGAACAGATTGGTCTGCAGGATCGGCGTACCGTCGTGACCGTAGAACGCCTTGGTCTCGGTCATCGTCGTACGGTCGGCCGCCACGGTATAGATGCGGGTGGAGGCCGGCGTGCCGTGGTCCACCAGCTGCATCACCAGGGTGTTCGGCGCCGGCAGTTTCAGGTTGGTCTTGTCCGCGCCGTAGGTGCCGGACAAAGGCCCCGGCGTGCCGTCGAGGGACAGCGTGCCATCGGACTTCATGGTCCTGCCGTCGTGCAGGACGATGTCGACGTGCGAACTCCAGCGTCCACCCCCGGCATCCTTGAATTCCAGCACCACCTGTTTCGGGCGCTGCGCCTCGGGCAGCGCCGAGGTGGCAATGTCCAGCGACCAGCGTCCCAGCAGCGGTGAGGGCGAAGCCTCCACGGCCAGCGCCGGAACGGCGGCCAGCGAAAGCGCAGACAACAACACAGCGGACAGCAGCTTCATACGTTGCTCCGTTTCCGTGAAGAAGATGCTGCGTGAAGCGCTGTGGGGCGCAGCATCCGGATCGTGCACAGCATCGGCGCCCCGCACAAGGCAGAGCGCTGAACGGCCGGCAACCTCATTCGCGCCTCCCGTGTGTTCGGCCTCGCGACTAGAGCCAAAACGCCCTTGTTGTCCGCAATAGTTACGTTATAACATTTCACGTAATCTTCACGGAGCGTGTCATGCGTTGCCATCTGCTTGCTGCTGCCATTCTGTTCGCCGTCCACACCGCCCAGGCCGCAGACGAACCCACCCTCCCCACCCTCCAGGTCCAGGCCTCCCAGCCCTCGCGCATCGACACCCGGGTCACTGTCGACAACCCACATGCGCAGAACCGCACCCTCGGCGGCCTGCTCGAACACGTCTCCGGCGTGCAGAGCAGCGCCTTCGGGCCAAACGCGGGCGCTCCGGTCATCCGCAGCCTCAGCGGCAACCGCGTGCAGATCCTGCAGGACGGCCAGTCCATCCTTGGCATGAACGCGATCAGCGGCGACATCAACATTCCGTTCGATCCGCTGTTCGTACGCAGTGTGACCGTCAACAAGTCCTCCGACACCGTGCGCTACGGCGGCAATGCGATCGGAGGCAGCGTGGAGATCGATCCGGGCCTGATCCCGCGCAGCATGGAAGACAAGGACCAGTCGATGGAACTGGTCCTGCGCAAGGGCTTCAATGCTGCGGACGCGCAGGGCTTCCGCATGAACTTCAACAACCAGCGCAACGTCTCGACCAACCTGCAGGTCTCTCGGCAGCGCATCTCGCACTACGACATCCCCGGCAACAGCAAGGCCAGTGTCTGCAATACCCGACTGTTTCCGCCCACCGGCGGCGTCAACTCGGCGCTGGCCGACAGCTGCCAGAAGGAGGCGCGCGTCCAGCAGATCTACAACAAGGCCTCGCAACCTTACATCGACCAGTTCATGACCGAGAACCCGGACTGGGCCGATGGTGATTTCTCGTTCTACACCAACAACCCGACTTCGGTCTGGCAACGCCGTACCTACATCAATCCGGTCAACCCGGCCTACGTACCCGGCACGCCTTCGTACGTGCAGAAGCAGATCAACAACGACGTGACGCCCGATTACCATCACCGGTTGGGCAACAGTTACGCGCGCAATTCGCAGGTGGCGTTCGGGTCGACCCTGTTCTTCGACCGTGGTTACGTGGGTGTCAGCATCGATGCCAAGGACAGCGAATACGGCGTGCCCGGGTTCTCGATGCAGAACCTGTCGTTCGGTTCCAACTACGCCAACGCATTGCCGGTGGGCGTAGTGATCGAGCAGGAACGCTACGCACTGGAAGCCCTGTTGCGTGATCCGCTGCCGTGGTTCGAGCGCGCCGAACTGCGTGTTTCGAAGCTGGACAACACCTCGGGCGAACGGCTGGGTGCCACCCGGGCCAACGACTACGATTTCGAGAGCACCCAGGCCGAACTGCTGTTGAGCCATCAGCGTGTCGGTCCGCTCAGCGGCCTGCTCGGTTACAGCCACCAGTCGCGCGATGTCACCGGCAGCGGCTCGCTGCGCTACCTGCCTGACGTCGACACCCGCAGCAACGCGGTGTTCCTGAAGGAGACGCTGGACTTCGGCTGGGCCAGTTTCGACGCTGGCGTGCGCCACGAGCGCGTTGACCATGACCTGCAACCAAGCCGCTTCAAGACCGCGCGCAATGCCGCCAACACGAAACTGCAGGACCGCGACTACCGGCTCAACAGCTACAGCTTGGGATCGTATGTCGAGCTCGGTCCGTTGTTCGCCGCCAAGGTGCGCTACTCGTCCTCGCAGCGCGCACCGGAGATCAATGAGTTGTATGCGAGCAACGCGCACTACTCGGTGATGACCCAGGAAGAAGGCAACCAGAACCTCGAGCCAGAGCGCGCGAAAAACCTGGAGCTGACCGGCCTGTTCCATATCGGAGGGTTCGAACTGTCGGCCACCGCGTATCGGATGAAGTACGAGAACTATCTGTACCTGGGTTACTCGGGCGTGCAGACCGCCAACCGCCTGCCGCTGAAATACTGGAAGCAGACCGACACCACGGTGAAGGGCTTCGAGATCGACGCATCGCAGGCCCTGGACCTTGGCCGCTATGGCACGTTGAACATCTCCGCCTTCGCCGACCTGGTGAAGAACAAGGCCGATCACCCCGATTCGCTGCGTGCCCACAACGACGGCGAGTACCTGCCGAACATGCCGACCAACCGCTACGGCGCCAATCTGCAGTGGCAACGCGAGGGTTGGAAGGCGCAGCTGTCCAGCACCTACTACGACACGCAGAAGTACCTCGGCCGCAACGTCAGCGAGGAAGTGCCACTGGATGCCTTCAACCTGGTCGACCTGCAGGTCAGCCGTGAGCTGCCGGTACGCAACAGCTACATCGCCGGCATGGAGGTGTTCGTCAACGGCAGCAATCTGCTCAATGAAGAAGCACGCCCGCACAACTCGCCGTTGAAGTACATCGCGCCGTTGCCGGGGCGTGGTTTCCAGGTGGGGGTGACGGTTAGGCTCTGACGGTCAACCGATGGCGCCGCCCGCGGTTCGATGAACTGCGGGCTCGGCGTAGTGGCGGCAACGTTGCGCTTCAAACCCGGTCTGATCCACCATCAGCAGAAAATGGAGATGGGAATGAACTGGATGCGCCCCCTGTCACTTGGCCTGTTGCTGTGCCTGTCATCCGGCGCCAACGCGGCCTCCGCCATCGTCTACGACGACGATGGCCGCTACGGCTACGCCATGAACCACAGCACGCTGTCGGCTGCGATGCAGCGCGCACTGCAGCACTGCGCCGTTCGGTCCCGCAACTGCGCGCAGACTGCCACGACTACCGCGGTGGGATATTCGGCGATCGCTACCGGCACCGTCGCCATGGGCTTTGCACTTGGGGAAAAGACGGCGGACGCCGCACAACGCAAAGCGGAAAGAATGTGCAGGCAACGTGCCAATGACTGCACACTGGCAATTCTCTGGCGCGAAACGCCAAGCGGCATTGCGCCGCCCGCTCATCCGGGTCATGCGGTGCCGGAGCCCAGGCTCTATTCCTCGCCCGAAGTCGGGCAGGACGCGGCTGGCACCACCCACTAGGCCTGCACAACGCCCGTGCGGCGCGGCCGTGTGTTACCGCGTTGAACAAAGAAAAACGCCTGCAGATCGAGGATCTGCAGGCGCTTCTTTATATCTGGCGGAGTGAGAGGGATTCGAACCCTCGATAGAGCTTTTGACCCTATACTCCCTTAGCAGGGGAGCCCCTTCGGCCACTCGGGCATCACTCCGGGGTTTTCTCCGCATCTGGTGCGTTGCACCTCAGCGGGGCGTGAATCATAACGTTAATCGAGTGCGAAGGTAAAGCGTTATTCGGCAGAATTTTCGCTGCCGGTGCCACCGGCTTCATCACCACGCTGGATGCGCTGATAGATCTCTTCGCGATGCACAGCGACGTCCTTCGGCGCGGTGATGCCGATACGCACCTGGTTACCCTTGACGCCAAGCACGGTGACGCTCACCGAGTCACCGATCATCAGGGTTTCGCCGACGCGGCGAGTCAGGATCAACATTTTTGTAAGTCTCCATGGAACCGTGTGGAAGGGTATCCCCCACCGGCTTGACGCTCCGTCAAGAAGCGCTACCACGACAAAGGGAAAAGATTCGCAATGGTACCGTCAGCCGTCCCGCTCCTACAAGGAGGGGGACGGCCAGGTTCATCACAGGCGGGGGCTGACCCATTCGACGACCGCAGCCAGCGCGGTGGCAAGGGCGGGCCCGTCCTCGCCACCACCCTGGGCGAGGTCCGGGCGTCCGCCGCCCTTGCCCCCGATCTGACTGGCGATATGGGACAACAGTTCCCCGGCCTTGACCTTGCCCATTGCGCTGCCGTTCACACCCGCAACCAGGGCAGCCTTGCCGTCCTGGGCACCGGCCAGCACGATCACCGCATCGCCCAGCTGCTGCTTGAGGCGGTCCATGGCGTCACGCAGGGCCTTGGCATCGAAGCCCTCCAGGCGGGCGGCCAGCACCTTCACGCCGGCAACCTCGACGGCCTGGCCGGACAGGTCGGCCGTGGCGCCGGCGGCGACCTTGGCCTTCACGGCCTCCAGTTCGCGCTCCAGCTGCTTCTGGCGCTGGCCGAGGGCACGGATCTTCTCGACCACGTCGGCGGCGCTGCCGCCGAGCAGTTCAGCGGCTTCGGCCAGGCGGGCCTCCTCGGCGTCCACGTAATCCAGAGCGCCCTGGCCGGTGACCGCCTCGATACGGCGCACGCCGGCCGAGACACCGCCCTCGGAGGTGATCTTGAACAGGCCGATGTCGCCGGTACGGTTGACGTGGGTACCACCGCACAGCTCGGTGGAGTAGTCACCCATCTTCAGCACGCGCACGTGCTCGCCGTACTTCTCGCCGAACAGGGCCATCGCGCCGAAGTCCAGCGCTTCCTGCATGCCCATGTTGTGGACTTCGGCCGCGTTGTTTGCGCGTACCTGCTGGTTGACCTTGCGCTCGATCACGGCAAGCTCTTCCGCGCTGATCGGCTGGAAGTGCGAGAAGTCGAAACGCAGGCGGTCCGGCGCGACCAGCGAGCCCTTCTGCTGCACGTGGGTGCCCAGCACTTCGCGCAGGGCGGCATGCAGCAGGTGCGTTGCCGAGTGGTTGAGGATGGTGGCGCCGCGGCGCTCGCCATCGACCTGGCCGGACAGCACATCGCCCACTTTCAGGCCGCCGTCGGACAGGGTGCCGACGTGGCCATGGAACTGGCCAGCGAACTTCTGGGTGTCTTCCACCACCAGGCGCACGCCGTTGCCGGCAAGCACGCCCGTGTCACCGACCTGGCCGCCGGATTCGGCGTAGAACGGGGTCTGGTTGGTGATCACGATGACCGAATCACCGGCATCGGCCGACTGCACCGGACGGCCGTCCTTGAGCAGGGCCAGCACGCTCAGGCCGTCGGCCTGCAGGCGGTCATAGCCCAGGAACAGGGTCGGGCTGAGCGTTGCCACCAGCTCGGCCGGCAGGGTCACGCCGCCGCCGAACTTGCCGGCTGCGCGTGCGGTCTCGCGCTGCTGCTCCATTGCGGCGTCGAAGCCGGCGATGTCGACGGTCAGGTCGCGCTCGCGGGCGATGTCCTGGGTCAGGTCGAGCGGGAAACCGTAGGTGTCGTAAAGGCGGAAGGCGTCAACGCCCGGGATCACGCCGTTGCTGGCCTTGCCCGCCACGTCCTCGAAGATCTTCATGCCGGCATCGAGGGTTTCGGCGAAACGCTCTTCTTCGGCCTGCAGCGCACGGGTGACGGTGTCCACCGCCGCCGGCAGTTCCGGATAGGCCTCGCCCATCTGCTCGACCAGGGTCGGCACCAGCTTGCTGAAGAACGGCTGCCGCACGCCCAGCATCCAGCCGTGGCGCAGGGCGCGGCGGATGATACGGCGCAGCACGTAGCCACGGCCTTCGTTGGACGGCAGCACGCCATCGACGATCAGGAACGAACAGGCGCGGATGTGATCGGCGATCACGCGCAGCGACTTGTTTTCCAGGTCGGCGGTGCCGGTCAGCTCGGCGGCCTTGCGGATCAGCGCCTGGAACAGGTCGATCTCGTAGTTGGTGTGAACGTGCTGCAGGATCGCCGCCAGTCGCTCCAGGCCCATGCCGGTATCCACGCACGGCGCCGGCAGCGGCACCAGGGTGCCGTCGGGCTGGCGGTCGAACTGCATGAACACCAGGTTCCAGATTTCGATGAAGCGGTCGCCGTCTTCATCCGGCGAACCCGGGGGGCCACCGGCGATGTGGTCGCCGTGGTCATAGAAGATCTCGGTGCACGGGCCGCACGGACCGGTGTCGGCCATCTGCCAGAAGTTGTCCGAGGCGAACGGTGCGCCCTTGTTGTCGCCGATGCGCACGATGCGCTCTTCCGGCACACCGACCATGTCACGCCACAGTTCGTAGGCTTCGTCGTCGGTCTGGTACACGGTAACCAGCAGGCGCTCGGCCGGCAGCTTCCAGACCTGCGTCAGCAGCTCCCAGGCCCAGGCGATCGCGTCCTTCTTGAAGTAATCGCCGAACGACCAGTTGCCCAGCATCTCGAAGAAGGTGTGGTGGCGTGCGGTGTAGCCAACCTGGTCGAGATCGTTGTGCTTGCCGCCCGCGCGCAGGCAGCGCTGGACATCGGCCGCGCGCACGTAGCTGCGCTTTTCCGCGCCGAGGAACACGTCCTTGAACTGCACCATGCCGGAGTTGGTGAACAGCAGGGTCGGATCGTTGCCCGGCACCAGCGGCGCCGACGGCACGATGGTGTGGCCTTTGCCCTTGAAGAATTCAAGGAAATCGCTGCGGATCTGGGAAGTCGTGAATTTGGCGGATGCGTTCATTGGGGGCTGGCAGTCTGCGGGCCGGCGGACCCGGACCACCGGCCGCGTTGGCCAGGGTCGCGAGGGACCGCCGAAAACCTAAAGGGTATCAGGCCCGGCGCCGCCAGTCTCAGTCATCCGGGTCGTAGCGGGTCGCGCGGCGGATGCTGTCGCCGTCGAAGCCCCGTCGGGCCAGCAGATCGGCGGCCTTGCGCCGCTGCGCCAGGTCCTGCGGGCCGGCCTCGCCAAAGCGCCTGCGGACCAGATCGCGAGCATTTTCCTGCCAGTCGCCTTCGTAGCTGTCCATCGCTGCGGCAATCGCGGCACTGTCCAGGCCGTGGGTGCCAAGCTCGGCGCGGACATGGATCGGCCCATAGCCGGTGTTGGCGCGCATCCGCACCAGGTTCTCAGCGAAGCGGGTGTCGTCCTGCCAGCCGGCCTCGGTCAGCTTGGCGACAGCGGCCTGCGCGGCTTCGTCTTCAATGCCACGGGCGGTCAGCTTGCGGGTGAGTTCCTTGCGCGAGTGTTCGCGGCGGACCAGAAGGCCCAGCGCCCGCTGCACGGGAGTCTGCTCACGCGGTCGGCGCTTGCGGCCGGTCGGAATGTCTTCGGCGTCGGACATGGGTACTCCAAGGGTGGCGCCATCCGTGGCACCCAGCCCATCCATGGGCGATTCGAACCTGCGGGACAGGGCGACGTCACTGACGGCGCCGCCCTGCCCCACAGCAAGCCTTACTCGTCGTCGCCTTCGTCGTCACCATCCTCGCGGGCCGCTTCGGCCGGCTGGAACTTCTCGCGCAGTTCTGCCTCGAGCTTTGCAGCGACGGTCGGGTTGTCGCGCAGGTAGCCGCGGGCGTTGTCCTTGCCCTGGCCGATGCGTTCTTCACCGTAGCTGTACCAGGCGCCGGCCTTTTCGACCAGCTTGGCATCCACGCCCATGTCGATCAGTTCGCCCTCGCGGCTGATGCCTTCGCCGTACAGGATCTCAGTGATGACCTGCTTGAACGGAGGCGCCAGCTTGTTCTTGACCACCTTGATCTTGGTCTGGTTGCCGATGATCTCGTCACCCTTCTTGATCGCGCCGATACGGCGGATGTCCAGGCGGACCGAGGCATAGAACTTCAGCGCGTTGCCGCCCGTGGTGGTTTCCGGGCTCTGGCCCGGCATCATCACGCCGATCTTCATGCGCAGCTGGTTGATGAAGATCACCAGGGTGTTGGAGCGCTTGATGTTGCCGGTCAACTTGCGCAGCGCCTGGCTCATCAGGCGGGCCTGCAGACCCGGCAGCTGGTCACCCATCTCGCCTTCGATTTCGGCCTTCGGGGTCAGTGCGGCGACCGAGTCGACCACCAGGATGTCGACCGAGCCCGAACGGACCAGCATGTCGGCGATTTCCAGCGCCTGCTCACCGGTATCCGGCTGCGACAGCAGCAGGTCGTCCACGTTCACGCCCAGCTTGGCGGCATAGATCGGGTCAAGCGCGTGCTCGGCGTCGATGAAAGCTGCGGTACCGCCCATCTTCTGGCACTCGGCGATGGCCTGCAGGGTCAGGGTGGTCTTGCCCGAGGATTCCGGCCCGTAGATCTCAACGACACGGCCCTTCGGCAGACCGCCAATGCCCAGTGCGATGTCGAGCATCAGCGAACCGGTCGGGATGGCTTCGACGGGCTCGACCACGCGGTCACCCATGCGCATCACCGAGCCCTTGCCGAACTGCTTCTCGATCTGGCCCAGAGCAGCAGCCAAGGCGCGCTTCTTGTTCTCGTCCATCGTATTGGTCCTTGCAGAGGTCATGTCGTTGGGGGTGCTGTCTTTGGGGGTCTTCTTTGCCATGGGTTCACTTTAAGTCGGACGTATCGCACAGGCTGAGATTCTGCCCGGCGCTCTGAAAAGAATTATCGGACATCCGTACCAACCTCAGTGGAACCAGAGAATCGCCACAAAAGACCGCGGGGTAATGCGCTATGGAACGGGTCAACGGTTGGGCCGCAGCAGGCCGCAATAGAGGCCCTCGATCGCGAAATCCTGGTCCGGCAGCACCTCGATCGGCTTGTAATCGGGATTGCGCGGCAGCAGGCGGATGCGGTCCTTGGCGATCTTCAGCAGCTTGACCGTGATCTCGTCATCGATGCGCGCCACCACGATCTGCCCGGAATGGGCGTCGCGGGTGCGGTGCACACCGATCAGGTCACCGTCGAAGATGCCCTCGTCGATCATCGAATCGCCCTGCACCTTCAGCAGGTAGTCCGGCGCTGGCGAGAAGAACACCCGGTCCAGCACCACGAAATCGTCCGAGCCGATGTCGGCGCCGATCGGGAGGCCGGCCGCAACCCGGCCCAGCACCGGCAGGCGCAGCACACTGTCGGGCAGGCCCGGCTCGGCCAGCTTCTCGACCGGCGGCGCCTGCACCAGGCGGATGCCGCGCGCCTGGCCCGGGATGCGACGGATCGCACCGGCCTGCTCCAGGGCTTCCAGGTGGTACTGGGCCGCGCGCACGCCCTTGAAGCCGAACGCACGTGCGATTTCAGTCTGCGAGGGCGGTGCGCCTTCGCTCTCGATACGCTCGGCGATCAACTGCAGGATCGCCTGCTGGGTGTCGGTCAGGTCCATGGTTAGTAGTATTACTACTAACGCATACAACTGCAAGTGCCGGGTACGACAAACAGGTGATGGGGATCTGTAGTGCCGAGCCATGCTCGGCAGTTGGGCCAATGGCCGGGCGGCAAAGGCAAAAGCAAGAGCAGCCGACCAGCGGTCGGCCCTACAGGAATCGCGCAGCGATTCCACGGTTCCGATGGGGAACCGCTGCGGCAAGCACACTATGTGTGCTTGCCGCTCCTCCATATGGAGAACAGGATCCACACACCACAGAAGCCGGCGCCGATGAAGCCGCACACGCCCAGCGCCAGCAGCCAGCGGCTGGAAACCCCGCCGACGCTGTGCATCACGATCGACGAGCCGATGATCAGGGCAGCCGTGATCACGCCTACCACCAGCCGGTTTGCCGCACGGTTCACCTGTTCGCCGAAGCCCTGCAGCGCGGTGGTTTCGACCTTCAGCTGCAGTCGTCCGCGGCGCGCCGCCTGCACCAGCTTGCGCAGGTCGCGCGGCAGCTCACCGGCGAAGTCGACCAACCCCAGCAGGCTGCGGCGGCCACGCTTGAGCAGCGCCCTGGGCGCATAGCGCTGCAGCACTACCCGCTCCAGGAACGGGCGCGCGGCACTGGCCATGTCGAAATCCGGGTCGAGCTGGCGGCCCATGCCTTCCAGGGTCAGGAAGGCCTTGATCATCAGCGCCAGATCGGCCGGCAACGTCAGACTGTAGCTCCGCAGCAGCTGGGTGATATCGCCCAGCATCAGGCCGATACGCAGGTCCTTCAGCGGCACGCCGCGGTACTGGTCGACGAACTGGCTGATGTCGTGCTGCAGCCGGTTCTCGTCCACTTCCACGCCACCGGCCCAGTCCAGCAACACGTCGGCCACGCCCTGCGGGTCCTGCTCGACCAGCCCGTGCAGCAGCTGCGCGACCTGGAAGCGGCGCACCTCGGACAGCGCGCCGACCATGCCGAAATCGATCACGCCGATGCGGCCGTCGCGCAGGTAGATGATGTTGCCCGGGTGTGGATCCGCGTGGAAGCTGCCGTCCTCCAACACCATCTTCAACACGATGCCGGCGCCGCGCCGGGCCAGTTCGCGGCGGTCCAGCCCGGCCGCATCGACACCGGCAAGGTTACGGCCGGGAATGCCGTCGACGAAGTCCTGCACGTTCAGGCTTTCGCAGGTCCACTGCCAGTGCACGGTGGGGATCAGGATGTCGTCACGACCGCTGAAGTTGCGCGCGATGCGTTCGGCGTTACGGCATTCGGCGGCGAAATCCAGTTCGCGTCGCAGCGACACGGTGAACTGCTGCACGACCTCGGCCGGACGATAGCGGCGCAGGTCCGGCAGCCGCGCCTCGACAATCTCGGCCAGGCGGGCCAGCAGCCGCAGATCGGCCTCGACCACATCGCGGATGCCGGGCCGCCGGATTTTCAGCACCACCTCACGGCCATCGTGGAGCCGGGCGCGATGGGCCTGCGCCAGCGAGGCGGCGGCCATCGGGGTTTCATCGAGGAAGGCGAACACCTCCGTCGGCGAGGCGCCAAGGTCGGCTTCGAGCTGCTCGCGGATATCCGCGTACGGCAGCGCCGGCACCGCGTTCTGCAGTTCGGACAGTTCAGCGATCCATTCCGGCGGCAGCAGGTCAACGCGCGTCGCCAGCACCTGCCCTAGCTTGACGAAAGTGGGACCCAGATCCTGCATAGCGCTGCGCACACGCACCGGCGCGGTCATCCGCAGCAGTTCCTGGCGGTCCTCGTTCCAGTGCAGCAGGCGCCCTGCCCGCTCCAGCGTGGTGGCCAAGCCGATGCGCCGCACCACGTCGCCGAAGCCATAGCGGATCAGGACGACGGCGATTTCCTGCAGTCGGCCCAGGTCACGGACAGTACCCAGCGTCTCCCACATCATGCGTGCTCCGGACGATTACCGGAGCAGCATGTCACAGCTGGGCGTCGATACCGCGCAATGCCGCCGCCACGGTTTGCCGGCGGATGGCTTCGCGGTCGCCGTCGAACTGGAACAGCTCGGCGCGGGCATAGCCGCCACGGCGCTTCCAGCCAATCCAGACACTGCCGACCGGCTTGTCCGGGCTCCCGCCACCGGGGCCGGCAATGCCGGTCACCGCCACGGCGATGCCGGCACCGGAATTGACCAGCGCGCCGGAGACCATTTCCAGCACGGTTTCGCGGCTGACCGCACCGAACTGCTCCAGGGTCTGCGCGCGCACGCCGAGCAGGCGCTGCTTGGCTTCGTAGCTGTAGACCACCATGCCGCAGTCGAAGAACGCCGACGAGCCGGCAATGTCGGTCATGCACTTGGCGATCCAGCCACCACTGCAGCTTTCGGCGGTCACCAGCTGCAGCGAGGCCTGCTGCAGGCGCTGTCCGAGCGCGGCGGACTGGGCATTGAGATCGGCGTCGGTGGGGATGGACATCGGCATGACGGTGGGGTGAAGAACACGTTGTACCGCAGATGACAGGCGGATGTCGCGCCCCTCCGGCACGGTTGCGTTGCCGGCCAGCGGCCGGCACTACCGGGCACCGGTCGCTACCTCACCACTCCGGCAGTTTTTCCGGCAGCAGCGCGCGGATCGGGGCGCCATCGGCACTGGCGGCCAGCTTTTCGGCTTCGGCGATCGGCAGGTCGACCTGCAGCAGCCAACCATCCTCATCGGCCTGCTCGCTGCGGATCACCTCCAGCTGGTGCAGGCGCGCGCGCAGGCGGCCTGCATCCGGGGGAAGACGCAGTTCGCCGGTGACATGCTGCAGGCCCAGGCGCTTGCCCAGCACCGCCTGCAACAGCTCCAAGCCCTGACCGTCACGCGCGGAAATCCACACCCGCTCGCGACGCGATTCGTCCGGGATACCGTCCTGGCCGTCGTGGCGCACGTCGGCGCCGTCAATGCGGTCGATCTTGTTGAACACCAGCAGCTGCGTCAGATCGCCGGCACCGACTGCGGTCAGCACTTCGTCCACCTGGGCGATGCGCTCCTCGCGGTGCGGGTCGGCAGCATCGACCACGTGCAGCAGGAAATCGGCCTCGCGCGCCTCGGACAGGGTCGAGCGGAACGCAGCGACCAGGTCATGCGGCAGGTCGCGGACGAAGCCAACGGTGTCGGCCAGCACCACGTTGCCGCCCGGCACCGCGATGCGGCGCACGGTCGGATCCAGCGTGGCGAACAGCTGGTCGGCGGCATAGGCCTCGGCGCCGGTCATGGCGTTGAACAGGGTCGACTTGCCGGCGTTGGTGTAGCCCACCAGTGCCACACGGGGCAGCTCGCTGCGCACACGCGCACGACGCATCTGGGTGCGCTGCACTTCCACCTTTTCCAGGCGCTTCTGCAACTGCTCGACCCGCTTCTGCAGCAGGCGGCGGTCGGTTTCCAGCTGGGTTTCACCCGGGCCGCGCAGGCCAATTGAACCACCGCGCTGGCGCTCCAGGTGGGTCCAGCCGCGCACCAGCCGCGTGGCCAGATGCCGCAGCTGCGCCAGCTCGACCTGCAGCTTGCCCTCGTGGCTGTGCGCACGCTGGGCGAAGATATCCAGGATCAGGCCGGTACGGTCGATCACCCGGCGCTCCAGGAACCGTTCCAGGTTGCGCTCCTGGCCCGGGCTCAACGCATGGTTGACCAGGATCAGGTCGGCACCGCTGGCGTCGGCCGCAGCCTTGATCTCGTCCAGCTTGCCGCTGCCGATCAGGGTCGACGGATTCGGTCGGTCCAGGCGCGCAGTGATCGTCGCGGCGATGCTGGCCCCAGCCGAGCGGGCCAGATCACCGAATTCTTCCAGCACATCGTCTTCCAGCTTGCCGAAATGGGGCTGGATCAACAGGGCGTGTTCGCCCTTTTTCGAGCGGTCAAACATTCACCGCTCCGGTCTTACTCGTCTGCTTCATCACCTGCCTGACCACCTTCACCGGACTGCACGTAACCACCGCCCGGACCGACCTTCACGTTACGTGCCGGAACGACCGTGGAAATGGCGTGCTTGTAGACCATCTGACTGACCGTGTTGCGCAGCAGGACCACGAACTGGTCGAACGACTCGATCGTGCCCTGCAGCTTGATGCCGTTGACCAGGTACACCGAAACCGGCACGCGCTCGCGCCGAAGTGCGTTCAAGAAAGGATCCTGCAGCGATTGCCCCTTGGACATTGCACACTCCTGATTATTGTTCTTATTGGGTTGCCGACGGTTGCCACGGCCCCCGAGCCGCCCGCCGACCGATGATGTTACACGGCTGGCGGGGGTTCAGCGTGCGACGAAGGTCGACACCGCGCCGGCCAGGCGCTCCCCATCGACATGGGGGTCGAACCAGCGCGCATCAAGCTCGCCGCGCAGCCAGGTCAGCTGGCGCTTGGCCAGCTGCCGGGTGGCGAAGATGGCCTTGTCCCGGAAACGGGCAGCATCGCCCTCCCCGTCCAGGTATTCCCAGGCCTGGCGATAGCCAACCGCGCGCACCGCGGGCAGGTCCAGCGGCGCCGCCACGGCGGTCATTTCCGGCATTGCACGCAATGCCCGCACCTCGTCCAGGAAGCCCTGCGCCAGCATGGCGTCGAAGCGCGCCTCGATGCGCTGGTGCAGTACCGCGCGGTCACGCGGGGCGAGGATCAGCTTGAGGGTGCGCACCGGCAACGGCGCGACGCCCGGCCGGCGCTGCCATTCACTGATCGGCGTGCCGGTGAGGCGATAGACCTCCAGCGCCCGCTGGATGCGTTGCGGGTCGGTGGCATGGATACGTGCGGCGGCGGCCGGGTCGACCTTGGCCAGCTCGGCGTGCAGTGCCGCCCAGCCCCGCTCGGCCGCCTCGGTGCTGAGTGCTTCGCGCATCACCGGGTCGGCCTCCGGCATCGGCGACAGGCCCTGCAGCAGGGCCCGGAAGTACAGCCCCGTGCCACCTGCCAGGATCGGCGTTTTGCCGCGTGCCACGATGTCGGCCACGACGCGGCCGGCATCGGCGGCGAACTCGGCCGCCGAATAGGTCTGCCACGGATCGCGCAGGTCCAGAAGATGGTGCGGCGCCTGCGCCCGCTCGGCCGCATCCGGCTTGGCCGAGCCGATATCCAGATGCCGATAGACCAGCGCCGAATCGACGCTGACGATCTCGCCATCCAGCTGCTTCGCAAGGGCGATCGCGGTGGCGGTCTTGCCACTGGCGGTCGGCCCCATCACGGCGATCGCCAGTGGCCGCCGGTCGATGTCCATCAGTCTTCGTCCGGCCAGCGGATCGTCGGCGTGGCATCGGCGCGCGGCGTTGGCACGGCCTCGACGGCCTGCCAGATCTTCAGTGCATCGACGGTGGCGGCCACGTCATGCACGCGCACGATGCGTGCGCCACGCTGCACCGCGATCAGGTGCGCAGCCAACGAGGCGGCCACGCGCTCGGACGGCGTGTCGCGACCGGTCAGTTCGCCCAGGCTGCGCTTGCGCGACAGGCCAGCCAGCATCGGCACGCCCAGCTCCAGGAACCGCTCGGAGCGTGCCAGCAGGGTCATGTTGTGGGCAGTGGTCTTGCCGAAACCGAAACCGAGATCGATCAGCAGGTTCTTCTTCGCAATGCCCGCCATCTCGGCAGCGAACAGGCGCTGGACCAGGAAGCCGTGGACCTCGGCGACCACATCGTCGTACTGCGGATCGGCCTGCATGTGGCCCGGCTCGCCCTGCATGTGCATCAGCACCACCGGCACGCCGGTTGCAGCGGCGGCGTCCAGCGCCCCTTGCTGACGCAGGCCGTAGATGTCATTGATCATGCCGGCGCCAGCCGCCACCGCCGCGCGCATCACTTCCGGCTTGAAGGTGTCGATGCTGATCGGCACCCGGGTGCGTGCGGCCAGCTGCTCGATCACCGGAATCACCCGGCGCAGCTCTTGTTCAATCGAGACCGGCGCGGCGCCCGGGCGGGTCGATTCGCCGCCGATGTCCAGCAGGTCCGCGCCCTCCTCGACCAGCTTGAGGCCATGGGCGACCGCGGCCTCGGTGGTGTCGTGCGCGCCGCCATCGGAGAACGAGTCCGGGGTGACGTTGACGATGCCCATGACCCGGGCACGGTCGAGGCGCAGGATGCGGCCGGCGCAATCGAGCTGGGGCGAGGTATCGAACATGGGCAATCCTGCTGGGACAACGGCAGGTAGTTTAGTTCGGCAGGGCGGTGCCCTGCACCCGCAGAGGCAACGGCCACAGCAAAAGCCCAAGCAACAGCAGAGGCTGGTTTCCTGAGGGTAGGCGGGGTGGGTCCGGTTGCGGGGGCCGCTGCAAGTACGTCCATGTAAGCTCGGTCGCCGCTTGCTCGTGTGCGCTGTCCTGCGCACACGGCAAGACCGGGGTTGGGCGTCCTGCCCAACCCGCCCGAGGCATGCCTCGGGCCCATGCGGCTCACGCCCCCGCAACCGGACCCACCCCGCC
>NZ_JCAFVJ010000018.1:0-50820 GCF_059372295.1 Stenotrophomonas sp. YJH_SMC_33 | reverse complement strand
CTGGTGGAATACATCCAGTACTACAACCAGGAGCGCATCAAATTGAAATTGAAGGGCCTGAGCCCGGTACAGTACCGGGAGCAGGCCCAACAGGCCCAATCGGCCGCCTGACCCCTGTCCAAGTCTCGGGGGTCACTTCATCCCTGGGGGCTTGGCCGCGGCATCCATGCCGCGGACACCCCCGCCAACCCACCCTGGCCCGGCCCATTCGATATCCCTGCGTCGGACGGCAAGAGCGTTGGGTTTCCAAGTGGAAAGAGGGGTCAGATCCGTTTTCCGCAGGAAAACGGATCTGACCCCGGAAGTGACCTGGCTTTTGTTTTTTGCTTTTCTTTCTTCAATCCGGGGTGGACGCGCACGGAAATTTTCCGTGGCCGGGAGGGTGGGCTGCGCAGGGGCGTGAGCCGCATGGGCCCGAGGCATGCCTCGGGCGGGTTGGGCAGGACGCCCAACCCCGGTCTTGCCGTGTGCGCAGGACAGCGCACACGAGCAAGCGGCGACCGAGCCTACAAGGACGTATTCACGGCGTCCCCTGCGCAGCCCACCCTCTCGGCCAACCCTCAGTAACCCAGCGCTTCGACCGACCACCCCGAGGGGCTTCGCCGTTGGCTGGATATCCGGATACCCCGTAAACGAAAACGCCCCAGCACAGGGCCAGGGCGTTCTCGTACCTCAGGTCAGGCAGGCATCAGAATTCCTGCCAGTCCCCGTCGGCCAGTTCCGTGGCCATCGGGCGACCACCCGCGCTGCGGCGGGCGGGCGGGGCGGCCGGAGCCGGTGCCGCCGGTGCGGCAGCACGCGGGGCCGGGGCGGCGGCGCGCGCGGGGACAGCCACGGTATCGGTTTCGTCGACCACGAAGATCGACACGGCCTCGCTGAGGTGGCCGGCCTGTTCTTCCATGGCACGGGCGGCGGCGGTGGCTTCCTCCACCAGAGCAGCATTCTGCTGCGTGGTTTCGTCCATCTGCACCACGGTCTGGTTGACCTGCTCGATGCCGGCGCTCTGTTCCTGCGATGCGGCGGAGATCTCGGCCATGATGTCGGTCACGCGCTGCACCGAGGCGACGATCTCGCCCATGGTGGCTCCAGCCTTGTGCACCAGCGCCGAACCGTCGTTGACCTTGCCGACCGAGTCGTCGATCAGGCCCTTGATTTCCTTGGCGGCGGCGGCCGAGCGCTGGGCGAGGGTACGCACTTCGCTGGCAACCACGGCGAAGCCACGGCCCTGTTCGCCGGCACGGGCGGCTTCCACCGCAGCGTTCAGTGCCAGGATGTTGGTCTGGAACGCGATGCCGTCGATGACGCTGATGATCTCGGCGATTTTCTTCGACGAGGCTTCGATGGCCGACATGGTGGTCACCACCTGGCCCACCACCTCACCGCCCTGCGAGGCGACGCCATGGGCGCCGATGGCGAGCTGGTTGGCCTGGCGGGCGTGTTCGGCGTTCTGGCGCACGGTGGAGGTCAGTTCCTCCATCGAGGCTGCGGTTTCCTCCAGGTTGGCGGCCTGCTGTTCGGTACGGCGCGACAGATCGCTGTTGCCCGAGGCGATCTCGCCGGCGGCCGAGCTGATCGCGCGGCTGGACTGCTTGATGCGGGTGACGATCTCGCTCAGCTGCGCGGCCGTGGCGTTGGCATCGTCGCGCATACGGGCGAACACACCCTGGTAGTCGCCATGCATGCGCACGGTCAGGTCACCCTGCGACAGTGCGGCGAGCAGGCCGGAGATCTGTTCGATGCTGCCGGCGTTGGCGTCCAGCAGGCCGTTGATCTGCTGGGCCAGCTGCAGGAAGAAGCCTTCCTTGTCGGTGGCGTCAATGCGGCCGGACAGGTCGCCGGCGGCGGCCTGGGCGATCACGCGGGCCACTTCCGCTTCAACCTGTGCTTCCTGGGTACGGTCGCGCCATTCCACCACGTAGCCGACAGTGTCACCGTCCTCATTGCGGATGGTCGAGACGACCTGGGCAAACTGGGCGTCGCCATACTGCATCGGGCGGCGGGCGACACCGTGCGCCTTCAGGTTGCCCAGCAGGGTCTGGTCCATTTCGCCACGGTGCTCAAGCACGGTGACCGGCTTGCCGATCAGCGAGGCCTGGGCATCGAAGTCCGGCAGGTCGCGGCGGACGTCGTCCTGGTACTGGCTCAGGGTCTGCTGCAGGGCGCGATTGGTGTAAACGATGGTGTTGCTGGTATCAGTCAGGTACACGCCGGTGGAGCTGTAATCCAGCGCGGTGCGGATGCGCAGGTTCTCGCGGGCGACCGCCTGGTCGGTCTCGATGCGTTCGCGCAGGTCGCGCTGCATGCGCTGCATGGCCTGCATCAGTTCGCCTACCTCGTCCTGGCGGCTGACGTCGATGTGGCCATCGAGCTTGCCGCCGGCCACGTCGTTGGCGACCGAGACGGCGCCGCGCACGCTGCCGACCAGTGCGCGGGCGAACAGCCAGACCAGCACCAGGACGAGCGCGGCGCCACCCAGCAGGGCGATCACGGTCAGCACGGCCGAGGCGGAATAGGTGGACGCGGCCTGTTCGCGCGAGGCGCGGGCCAGGCGGTTGTCTTCGGCGATCAGCGCTTCCAGTGCCGAGGCGGCGTTGCGGTGCTTGGTGCGGGTTTCGCCGACGAAGGTATCGATGGCATCGTCCGGCAGGTCCAGCTCCAGCATCTCGGTGACACTGTCATAGGAGGCCAGGGCGTCCTTCCACTCCTTGGCGAAGGTGTCGAACAGCTTCTTCTGCTGCGCGTTGTCGACCAGCTTCGGGTACTCCTTGATCGACTTGTCCATGCTCGCGCGCAGCTCGACGCCCTGCTTGCGTGCATCGGACTTGACGTCGTCGCTGGCCCGGATCAGTTGCTGGTAGGCGGCATTGCGGTATTCGCCCAGCATGCCGCGCATCTCGCCGGCGAGGCGGATGCTCTCCATGCGTGAACCGGCCAGCTCGGTGGTGACGTTGTTCAGCGAATGCAGGCCGCGATAGGCGACGATGCCCTGCAACAGCATCACCAGCAGGAGGACGCCGAAAGTCAGCAGCAGCTTCGGCATCAGTTTCAGGTTGTTGATCCACGGCATGGGCGTTGCGAGCTCCTAAGGCAGACGCGCCCGGGCATCGGGCCCGGTTGCAGCAGAAACCACGCCGGCACCAGCACCGGCGTGGTCCGACGGACAGCGGATTACTTGATGTTGGCCAGCTTCAGGCCAGCGGGCGAGCTGACTTCGATTTCCGCGCGCGAGGCGTCACGCTGGATCTTGCCGATCACGCAGACGGTCTTGCCTTCCAGGGTTTCCAGCGGGAAGGAGAACTTGCTGCGGTTCTCGCCGGCGATGCGGGCCGAGAAGGTGTGGCGCGGGAAGGCGCCGCCCATGTAAAGGAAGGTCGGCTGGCCTTCGGAACCTTCTGCGTAGCGGGCCTTTTCGACCTTGCCGCAGACCATGCCGTCCTTGCCGACCGAGCGCGGTGCCAGTTCCGGCGGGATCATGTCGGCCGACTGGGCGAACGCGGAGGAAGCGGTGGTGGCCAGGACAGCGGCCGAAACGAACGCAAGCAGGGACTTCATCGAGGTATATCTCCGGGGATGGTGATGGTCGTTCCGGTTCTGCGCGCTCCTGCGCGACCGGCTTCTGTCCCCCTATCGGCACTGCCGGGGAGAACTGAAGGGTTTTGTAACCGGAACGTGAAGCAGGTCCGCTCGGTCAGGCAGCAGCGTCTTCGGCAAGGGCGTTCTGCCCCATGTCGGCGCTGTCGAGCAGGGTCTCGATGTCCAGCAGGATCAGCATGCGGTCGTCGTGGGTGCCGATGCCGGAGATGAAGCGGGTGTCGACGGCAGCGCCGAATTCCGGGGTCGGACGGATCTGCTCGGCCGACAGCGGGATGACGTCCGAGACGCTGTCGACCACGATGCCGACCACGCGGTCTTCGACGTTCAGCACGATCATCACGGTGAAGGCGTCGTAGCGGGCATTGTCCAGGCGCAGCTTCAGGCGCAGGTCGATGACCGGCACGATGGTGCCGCGCAGGTTGATCACGCCCTTGATGTAGTCCGGTGCATCCGGCACCCGGGTGACGGCGTCGTAGCCGCGGATTTCCTGCACCTTGAGGATGTCCACGCCGTAGTGCTCGTCACCAAGGGTGAAGCTGAGGAATTCGCCACCGGCGCTGGCGGCGGAGTTGGTCTTGTCGTTCATCGAGGGGTCCTGGTTCTGCCGGAAGTCCCGGTGTCAGGCTCGATATCGGCCCCTCCGGGGGGGACTTTAGGCGCCGGCTCGGAGGCATCCGCGCACGGCGTGGGTCTGCCGAGGATCGGTAGTGCCGGCCGCTGGCCGGCAACGGCAATATGCGGGTTGCCGGCCAGCGCCCGGCACTACCCGTTGAACGCGCCCTACAGCTCGCCGTTGCGGCGTGCCTTGCGCTGGCGGTCGATGCGGAAGATGTAGCGCTGGATGGCGCTGTCGGCGCCGCGCGGAAGGGTGTCAAAGCGCATGCCCACCCGCTTGATCTCGATCCCGTTGGGTTGGCGCTGCGGCAACAGGTTGCAGACAACCAGCCCGATCTCCAGGTCCGGGCCGTCGGGCAACGACAGCACCGCCGGGTAGCGCTTCTGCAGGCTGAACACTGCGCAATCGGTTGGCACGGCGACCGCCAGGCCGCCGCCACTGATGTCCACCACCCGCATCGACAGGGCGTCGGCGCGGCTCTCGCCGGCGGGGATCCGCAGTTGGGGCGAATCAGTGACGGGGGTTTCCAGCCGGTACATCTCACGGCGTTGCAGATGCACCAGTTCGTCCGGAAGGGGGGCGCGGAAGGCAACGTGCCCATCGTTGTCCACGCGCTCCAGCGCGTGCAGGCGGAACCGCACGAGGACACGCTCGAGCTGGGCGAAGCACAGCAGATGGTCGGCCTGTTCGGCGGCGCGGTTGGAAGCCTCCTGCAGGCTGCCATCGAGCAGCAGGTAGTCTTCATCCTCTTCGAGTTCGAGCAGTGCGGTCGGGAACGACCGGTCGCGGCCGTCGATATGGGCATTGATCAGTGATCGCTGGTCGATCAGCGAGCGCAGCAGCTGGCGCAACTGGCGCGGGTTGCGGACCAGGAAACGTTCGTCGGCGGCATCAGCCGCGTGGACATCATGCACTGCAGTGTCGTTGCCGTCGGACATGGAATCTACGGTCAGGGGCGGGCGCCAGCACGCGTTGGCGCGAGGCTCGATGGGGATATCGGCCTCTGCACCGGATTATGAAGTGGGATTTGCATCACTTTCCATGCGTAAGGGGCCAGACCCCTCTCCCGAGGGAGAAGGGTCCGACCCTGGCGACATCAGAACTCCTGCCAGTCGCCGTCTGCAGCCAGCGCCGACTGGGCTGTCCCGGTGCGCAGCGTACGTGCCGGGGCCGCCTTCACGGCCGGTGCGGCAGCTGCGACCTGGCGCGGTACCGGCGCCGCCAGCGGACGCGCCGGAATGGCCGTCGTGCCCTGCGATGCCAGCCGGAAGCGGGCCACGGCTTCGCCCAGCTGCACGGCCTGGTCTTCCATTGCACGCGCGGCGGCGGTGGCTTCCTCCACCAGCGCAGCGTTCTGCTGGGTGGTTTCGTCCATCTGCACCACGGTCTGGTTGACCTGCTCGATGCCGGCGCTCTGTTCCTGCGATGCGGCGGAGATCTCGGCCATGATGTCGGTCACGCGCTGCACCGAGGCGACGATCTCGCCCATCGTGCTGCCGGCCTGGTGCACCAGGCTGGAGCCTTCGGCGACCTTGCCCACCGAGTCGTCGATCAGGCCCTTGATTTCCTTGGCGGCGGCGGCCGAGCGCTGGGCGAGGGTACGCACTTCGCTGGCAACCACGGCGAAGCCACGGCCCTGTTCGCCGGCACGGGCGGCTTCCACCGCGGCGTTCAGTGCCAGGATGTTGGTCTGGAACGCGATGCCGTCGATGACGCTGATGATCTCGGCGATTTTCTTCGACGAGGCTTCGATGGCCGACATGGTGGTAACCACCTGGCCGACCACCTCACCGCCCTGCGAGGCGACGCCATGGGCGCCGATGGCGAGCTGGTTGGCCTGGCGGGCGTGTTCGGCGTTCTGGCGCACGGTGGAGGTCAGTTCCTCCATCGAGGCGGCGGTTTCCTCCAGGTTGGCGGCCTGCTGCTCGGTACGGCGCGACAGGTCGCTGTTGCCGGACGCGATCTCGCCAGCGGCGAGGGTGATGCTGGAGGCACTGGCCTGGATCTGGCTGACGATCTGGGTCAGCTGTGCGACGGTGGTGTTGGCGTCGTCACGCATGCGCGCGAACACGCCGTTGAACTGGCCGTCCATGCGTGCGGTCAGGTCGCCGGCGGCGATCGACTGCAGCAGCTGCGAGAGCTGGCCGAGGTTGCCGTCGGCGACCTGCATCATGCTGTTGAGCTGCTCGATCATCACGCGGAAATCGTGATCGAAGCGCTGCGCGTCACCGCGCTGGCTGAAGTCGCCCGCAGCGGCGGCCGAGGCCAGATGCTGGATCTGCGTATTGATGGCCAGCAGGCTGGCCTTGGCGGCGTCCATCGATTCGTGCAGGATCGCGCGGCTGCCTGGCAGGCGGCGGGCGTCCGGAGCAAGGTTGCCGATGGCGTACTGGTTGAGCACTTCAATGGCATCGACGATCGCATCGAGGTGTTCGAAGATCACCGTGTTGATGCCGCTGGCCAGCTGGCCGTAGACACCCGGGAAGTCTTCCGGAATACGGTGGCTGATGTCCGGGCCGGCATGCATCTGTGCCATCAGCTGCGTCTGCTCGCTGAAACGGCGCAGCATTGCGGTCATTTCGGCCGTGGCCGTAAGCATCCTGCCGGCTTCGTCCCTGCTGGTGGCCTGGGTGCTGACGCTGAGATCGCCGCGGGCGACCGCTTGGATGGCATGCACGGCCTTGCCCAGCGGGCCGGTGACCGCGCGCGAGATGACGATGGCCAGCGCGGCGGCCACCAGCGACAGCAGGATGATGCAGCCGATGATGGCGATCATGCTGTTGCGATGGGTGGCGTTGGCGTCGGCGATCTTGCCGTCCATCTGCCCGGCGATATGGGCGCCCAGTGCCTTCATCGCAGCGAACAGGTCGCGGCGCGCCGGGCGTGACTGCTCGTCGGAGATCTGCCGCGCCAGGACGCCGTCACCGGCGGTCACGGCGTCGCGCATCGCCTTGTTGGCGGCGAAGTAGCGATCCAGTTGCGCGCTGGCTGCGCGATACAGTTCACGCTCCTTGTCCAGCGCCGGCAGCGCCGCGTACGCCGCCAGTTCGTCATGTACGGCCTTGGCGGTGTCGTCCATGCGCTTGTTGTAGTCGGCCACCTTTTCCGGCTGGTCGAGCATGCTCAGCTGGGCCAGTTCGTAGGTGCGGAACTCCCCGAGCTGCGAGCGCGCCTCGCCCAGGTGCTGGACCGAGGGGATATCGTTGCCAGCCATGTCGCGTAGCTGCGCGTTGGCTTCGCTCAGTCGCAGCAGGGCGAACGCGCCGAGGATCAGGGTCATCAACGTGGTGAGGGTGAACCCCACAGCCAGCTTGCGGGCGATGGGCAGATCTTGGAACCACTTCATGCAGGGTGCTCCAGGTGGGCAGAGTGCCGGCGTCTGTGCGCCGGTTTGGGGGTGGTTGCAGAGCGAACGGTGGTTCCCGGTGGGGTTCGGTGACGGCCGTCAATGCGAAATAGCGGCGCAGTCTCGATGGACTTTATGGACGCAGATCACATTCGGATGCGTAGGGAGGGCAGCATGGAAGCGTTGCAGCGACGCGGTTTTCGATTGGATGAAGTGGTTGCGACAGCAACTAGCGTGCCGACGGAGTTCACGATTTGGTTTCGGGGTGCCGTCCCGCAGTCAGATTCCGTTCCTGCGGAAGGGAATCTGACCCCCCCTGGCAGACCGAACACAAACGAAAACCGCCGCCCCGAGGGGCGGCGGTCCATGGTTCGCATGCAGCGTGGATCAGGCCGCCTGCGGCATCCGCAGCGAGCGCACCAACCCACCGATGTCGACGATCAGCGCGACCCGGCCGTCGCCGAGGATGGTGGCGCCGGATACTCCGCCGATGCGGCGGTAGTTGTTCTCGATGTTCTTCACCACGACCTGCTGCTGGCCGACCAGTTCGTCCACCTCCAGCGCGATCTTCTGGCCATCACCTTCGACCACCACCACCAGCGATTCGCTGCCGGGTGCGCGGTTGCCGTAGCCGTAGTACTCGCTCAGCGAGAGGATCGGCAGGTACTCGCCACGCACGCGCAGCACGCGGCCCTCGCCGGCCATGCTGCGGATGTCCTCGGCCTGCGGCTGCAGCGCCTCCAGCACGTACGCCAGGGGCAGGATCAGGGTTTCGCCGGCCACCGCTACGGTCATGCCGTCGAGGATGGCCAGGGTCAGCGGCAGGCGGATCAGCGTGCGGGTGCCGGTACCGAGGCTGCTTTCGATCTGCACCTCGCCGCCCAGTGCCTGGATGTTGCGGCGGACCACGTCCATGCCGACACCACGCCCGGACAGGTCGGTGACCGCATCGGCCGTGGAGAAGCCTGGCTGGAAGATCAGGTCCCAGACCTGCGAATCGGTCGGGTTGTCCGGCACGGCCAGGCCGCGTTCGTGAGCCTTGGCCAGGATCTTGGCGCGGTCCAGGCCACGGCCATCGTCGCTGACTTCGATGACGATATGGCCGCCCTGATGCGAGGCCGCCAGGGTGATCGTGCCGGTCTCGTCCTTGCCTGCACCGCGGCGCACGTCGGGCATTTCCAGGCCGTGGTCGATCGAGTTGCGCACCAGGTGCACCAGCGGATCGGCGATCTTCTCGATCAGGCCCTTGTCCAGCTCGGTACCTTCGCCGACGGTGCGCAGGCGCACCTGCTTGCCGAGGCGGCTGGACAGGTCGCGGACCAGGCGCGGGAAGCGACGGAACACCGCATCGACCGGCAGCATTCGCACGCCGATCACCGCTTCCTGCAGGTCGCGTGTGTTGCGTTCAAGCTGGTCCAGGCCGGCGAACAGGCTCTCGGCGTGGACCGGGTCCAGCGCGTGCGAGACCTGCTTGAGCATGGCCTGGGTGATGACCAGTTCGCCGACCAGGTTGATCAGCGCATCGACCTTGTCGACGCTGACGCGGATCGAGGTTTCCGCTTCCTGGTTGGCGCCGCCACTGGCGGCTGGCGCGGCAGGTGCCGACGGCGCCGCTGCCACCGGAGCGGGGGGCGCTGCGGCCGGGGCCTGGGTGGCCAGGCTTGGCGGCGCGGCCGGACGGATGTCCAGTTCGCAGTCGTCCAGCACCCAGGCGAAGGTGTCTTCGATCTTGCTGCGCGGCACCTTGCCGACCAGGCCCAGATCCCACGCCAGGTGGGCCTCCAGCGGGTCGAGCTGGGCGAAGCCGGGCAGGCGTTCCATGCGCGCGGCGACCTGCAGCGAGCCGAGGTGTTCCAGTTCGCGGATGATGCGCAGCGGATCGTTGCCACTCATGAACAGCGACGGCGCTGGAGTGAAACCGATCTGCCAGGCTTCAGGGGTATCGTCCACCTTGGCCGCTGCCGCGACCGGAGCGCTCGATGCGGCCTGGCCGGAGAGAACGGCTTCCAGGCGCGCCTTCACTGCGGCGACAGCGGCGGGGTCGGCAGCCTGGCCGTGTTCGGCTTCGCGCAGCAGGGCGCGAAGCACGTCCACCGAAGACAGCATGGCGTCGACGGCATGGCCTTCCAGCGCCCGCTTGCCGGCACGCAGCTCATCGAGCAGCGTTTCCAGCACGTGGGTCAGGCCGGCGATGGCATCGAAGCCGAAGGTGCCGGCGCCGCCCTTGATCGAATGGGCGGCGCGGAACACCGAATTGATGATCTCCGCGTCCTGCTGCCCCGATTCCAGGGCCAGCAGGCCAGCCTCCATCGCGTCGAGGCCTTCGCGGCTCTCCTCGAAGAAGGTGGCGTGGAAGCGTTGCAGGTCCATGCTCATGGCAGTGGCGGTCCGGAAGCGAAGAAGGGGAGCGGTGCGGGGCGATCAGCCCAGCACTTTCTGCACGGTGGCGACCAGCTGTTCCGGATTGAACGGCTTGACCAGCCAGCCGGTGGCACCGGCGGCCTTGCCTTCGGACTTCTTGTCGGCAGCCGATTCGGTGGTCAGCATCAGCAGCGGGGTGAACTTGTAGTCCGGCAGCTGGCGCAGTTCGCGGATCAGCGCGATGCCGTCCATGTTCGGCATGTTGACGTCGGTGACCACCGCGTTGAAGCGCTGGCCCTTGGCGCGACCGAGCGCGACCGCGCCGTCTTCGGCTTCTTCGACGGCAAAACCGGCCGAGGTGAGGGCGAAGGAAACCATCTGGCGCATCGACGCCGAATCGTCCACCACCAAGATACGTGCGCTCATGCAGCGTTCTCCACAGATTTCAGGTTGTCATGGGTTGCGTCCAGGCCCAGGGCCTGGGTGACGCCCAGCAGGCGCGCGGCGTCACGGAAGGTTGCGGTGCAACCGTGGAAGCCGGTGCCCAGGCCTGCCTCGCGGCGGGCCTGCACGAATGCACACAGCACCTGCACGGCGGCCGTGTGGATGCGGGCGACCTGGCTTGCATCCAGGGTCAGCTCGCCTGCCTGCGCCACCAGCGGGGCGAGGCGGTTCTTGAGCTCGGTGCTGCTCTCGATGCCGAGATCCCCACCCAGTTCGACAGTGCTCATCGTTGCTCCGGACAAACGGTTCCGTGATCCATAACGGCACCCCGGCAGGGTTCTTTAGGGGAATCGACGCGGTGCGCCGATGCGGTGTTGTTCGGGGACGGGAGATGCCAATGCTGCGCATCGGCACCTGCAGTCCCCGACAGGCACCGCGTCGGCGCAAAGCGCCGACTCAACTCAACAGCCGTGTGGCGTCGAGCAGGATCATCGGACGCTGGCTGACCCGGGCGACGCCACGGAACAGGTCGTTGGAAATCTGGCAGATGCGCGCGGTATCAGGCGGCTCGATCTGCGAGTCGGTAAGGTTGGCGACATCTTCCACCGCCGACACGCGCAGGCCGATGGTTTCGCCGTCTTCCTCCAGCACCACGATGCGGGTCTGCGAATCGTCTTCGGCAGCGGCCGCACCCAGGTGCAGGCCGAGATCCATCACCGGTACCACCTGGCCCCGAAGGTTCATGATGCCGAGCATCGCTGGTGCGGTGCCGCGCAATGGCAGCAGGGGAACTGGCAGCACCACTTCCTGCACCTTCAGCAGTTCCAGCGCATAAGCCTGGGTGCCGCAACGCAGGCGCAGCCAGCGCGAGGTGCGCTCGCCTGCGCGGCGGTTCTGCGGATGCGGGCTGCTGGCGGGCTGGAGAGCCTGTGCCTGCAGTTCCTGCCAGGTGCCGGGACGGTTGGTGGCCGGGGCATCCACGGCAACGCGGGGCGGCGGCGCGACGGCAGCGGGCGCAGCCGGGGCAGGCGCGGGTGCAGGGCGCGGCGCTGGGGGCGCTACCACGGCCGGGGGCGGCGTGGGGACATCCGCGCCGCCGGCAGCGGCCTCGAACGCAGCCTGCAGGCCGGGGCTGTCAGTGTGGGCGAGGTGATGGCTGTCGGCCGCGTCGGTCTCGTAGATCACTTCGTCGGGCAGGTCGTCCCAGGTGGGCTCCGGGCCGGCCTTGGCCGGGGCCGTCTCGTGGATCACCTCGTCAGGCAGATCATCCCAGGTCGGTTCCCGCTCGGGAGCGGCGACCGGCATTGCGGCGGCCTCGAAGGCGGCTTCGAGCGCGGCGTTGTCCGCGGCAGGCGCCGCGGCGACGGTGTCGGTCTCGTAGATCACCTCGGCCGGCAGGTCATCCCAGGTCGGCTCATGTTCCGGTTGCGATATGCTGGCCGGGGCCGGGGCGACGCTGTCCGGCGTTGGAAGCACGACGGCCGCCGGAGCGATCGCTTCGCCCAGCAGTTCGTCCAGATAGTCGTCCAGTACGCCGGTGCTGTTCATGCGGCCTGCTCCAGGGCGCGGGCATCCTCACCGAGGATCCAGTTCAGTGCGCGGCGATAGGCGGCCAGGCCGCGGCCCGGGTACTCCTCACCAACGCTGGGCAGGGTCAGGCCTGCGGCATTGCTGATGCGGGTGTCGATCGGAATGGCGTCTTCCCACACGCGGGTGCCATGACGATCCTGCATGGTGCGCAGCGACTCGTTGCCGGCGCGGGTGCGGCGGTCGAACAGGGTCGGCAGGATCGAGATCGGCAGCGGGCGGCGGCGCGAGCGCTCGACCATCTCGCCGGTGCGGACCATGCCGTCCAGGCCATGCAGGGCCAGCGGCTCGGCCTGGGTGGGGATGATCAGGCGGTCGGCAGCGGCCAGCGCGTTGATCATCAACAGGCCAAGGGTGGGGGCACAGTCCAGCAGGATGTAGTCGTGCTGGCCCTGGTGGCGCGCCAGTGCGTTCTGCAGGGCCAGGCCGAGGCCGGGCTGGTTGGCGCTGCGGCGCTCCAGCGTGGCCAGCGCCGACTGCGCGCAGACATAGTCCAGGCCTTGGATGCTGCTGGCATGGCACAGGCTGGAAAGATCGGCCGGCGGAGCGCCGAACAGTTCCAGCACACCGGCCGGCGGCGGATCCACCGGTACGCCGAAGGCGCGGCTGAGCGAGGCGTGCGGATCGAGATCGATCAGCAGCACGCGATGGCCGAGCGCGGCCAGGCCGCGGCCGAGGGCGAGGGTGGTGGTGGTCTTGCCGACTCCGCCCTTCTGGTTGGCGATTGCCCAGATGCGCATCGGTTTACTCCTTCATTGCCGGGGGAACGGCGGCGCCGACGCGGCTGCCAGCCGGCACCGGCGGCAACTTCACCGGTGCGATGGGGGAGGTGGGGGCGCTGGCCGGAGTTGCGGCGGCTTGTTCGGTGGTGCTGTTGTCGACGGCGCCGGTGGCCGCATTGAGGCGCTGGCCGAGCGGATCCACCGAATGCGAGGTGTCGGCCAGGATGATGACCATCACCCGGCGGTTGCGGTTGCGCCCCTGCGCGCTGTCGTTCTCTTCGCGCGGACGGAACTGGCCATAGCCGACCATCGCCAGCCGCGACGGCTGCAGGCCCTGGTCGGCGAACAGATGCACCACGCTGGCGGCGCGTCCGGCCGACAGTTCCCAGTTCGAAGGGAAGGTGGCGGTGGCGATCGGCACGTTGTCGGTGTGGCCTTCCACGCGCACGCTGTTGGGCACGTCACGCAGCACCTCGGCGAGGCTGGCCAGCGTCTGCCGTGCATGCACGTCCAGCGCGGCCGAGCCGGTGGGGAACAGGATGTCGCTGTTGATCTCCACTTCAATCCACAACTCGGTGCGGCGCACGCTGATCATGCCGCGGTCGATCAGCGGCGCCAATGCAGCGGTGAGGCGGTCGGCGATGCTGTTGAGCTGGCGCTCGGCACGGGCGATCTGTTCCTGGTTGTGCACGGAGACCGGCATGCGCATCTGCGAGGCCATCGACGGCAGCAGGGTCGGGTCGTGCGACGGCGCCGGCGCGGAGGGGCCGATCTTGGTGCCGGACTTGATCACCGAAGGGCTGTCCCAGCCGCCACCCTGCACCTGCTTGTTCCCCACCTGCACCGGGTTGATCGTGCGCGGTGCGCCACCGAAGGCATCGGTGAGCGCGTCGGCCATGATCCGGTACTTGCCCTCGTTGACCGAGGAGATCGCGTACATGACCACGAAAAAGGCGAGCAGCAGCGTCATCAGGTCGGCATAGGGGATCGCCCATGCTTCATGGTTGGCGTGCTCTTCGTGGTGCTTGCGGCGGGCCATGTCAGTGCAGGAAGCCGGAAAGGTTGGTTTCGATGTTGCGCGGGTTCTCGCCCTGGGCGATCGAAATCAGGCCTTCAATGACCATTTCGCGGTCGCGGGTGTTGTGCGAGATCACACTCTTGAGCTTGGCAGCCACCGGCAGGAACAGCAGGTTGGCCGAGGCGATGCCGTAGATGGTGGCGGTGAATGCTGCGGCGATGCCGTGGCCGAGCTTGCTCGGGTCGGCCAGGTTCTTCATCACCGCGATCAGGCCGAGCACGGCTCCGATGATGCCGAGGGTCGGGGCGTAGATGCCCATCGCTTCGAAGACCTTGGCGCCGGCCTGGTCCTGGTGTTCCTGGCTGCCCAGTTCGATTTCCAGCATGTGCCGCATCGATTCGGGCTCGACGCCGTCCACCAGCAGCTGCAGGCCCTTGCGCAGGAACGGGTCCTGCTGCGCTTCCACCTGCGATTCCAGGCCCAGCAGGCCCTGGCGGCGGGCGATGTTGCTCCACTCGACGATCTGCTGGATCAGTTCGCGGCGATCACTGTGTGGCGGGCGCACGACCCAGCGCACGATCTTGAACGCATGCTTGAACACCGCCGGCGAGGTATGCAGCAGGATCGCGGCGACGGTGCCGACGATGACGATCACGAACGCCGCAGGCGACCACAACGACGCCAGGCCGGCGCCCTTGAGGATGCTGCCGCCGACCAGCGAGGCCAGGGCGAGAAAGAGTCCAATGAGGCTGAGTCTATCCATGGTTCCGGTATCGGCGTGTATGAATGGGACTTGAGACACCGGTAGATCGCGTACAGACGGTAGTCACAGTTTTTCGGGTTGCCGGGCATGGCCCTGGCGGGGTTCAACGCAGCCCGTCCACGTCCAGGATCAGGGCCATGCGACCATCGCCGATCAAGGTTGCACCGGCATAACCGCGCAGGCCTCGCAGGGCCTTCGGCAGTGGCTTGATGACCACTTCCTCACGCCCGCGCACCTGGTCCACGACCAGCCCGAAGCGGGCTTCGCCGGCCTGCAGCACCACGATGGTCAGCAGGGTTGACGCGGCCGGTGTCACATCCAGCCACTGGCGCAGGTCGACCAGCGGCAGGGTGTGCGAGCGGCGATCAAGCACGGCGCGGCCATCGAACCAGCCCAGCGAGGTGCGCGGCGCGTGCAGCACTTCCATCACGCGTGCCAGGGGTAGTGCGTAGACGTCCTCGCCGGCCTGCACCAGCAGGGTCGGCAGGATCGCCAGGGTGAGCGGCACGCGGATCAGGAAGCGGCTGCCACGACCCAGTTCCGACTGGATCTGGATCTGGCCGCTCAGTTCGCGGATGCGCGACTGCACCACGTCCATGCCGACGCCACGGCCGGAGATATCGGTGACCTGCTGCTTGGTCGAGAAGCCCGGCAGGAACACCAGGTGCAGGCACTCCTCGCTGCTCAGGCGGGCAGCGGCCTCCGGATCGATCAGGCCTTTCTCACGCGCCTTCGCGCGCAGCTTCTCCGGATCGATGCCGGCGCCATCGTCCTGCACCTCGATGCTGACGTAGTCGCCTTCCTGCTGCGCCGACAGGCGTACATGGCCCATCCGCGGCTTGCCTTGTGCTTCGCGCAGGTCGGGCATTTCCACGCCATGGTCGATGGCGTTGCGGACCAGGTGCACCAGCGGGTCGGCCAGGGCCTCGACCAGGTTGCGGTCGAGCTCGGTCTCGGCACCGATCAGCTCCAGGTCCACTTCCTTCTTCAGCGAGCGGGCAACGTCGCGGGCGACCTTGGGGAACCGCGAGAACACCTTGCCCACCGGCTGCATGCGGGTGCGCATCACCGCCGATTGCAGGCGCGCGGTGGCGATATCCAGCGTCGACACGGCGCGGTCCAGCTCTTCATCGCGCAGGCGTGCACGCAGGGTCTTGAGCCGATTGCGCGACAGCACCAGTTCGCCGATCAGGTTGACGATCGCGTCCAGGCGTTTGGTATCAACGCGCACCGTGTGTTCGGCCTCGGCCAGCGGCTTGGCCGCCGGCTTGGCCACGGGTGCCGGTGCAGCGACCGGGCGCGGCGCGGGCGCCGGCGCCGGTGCCAGGACTGCAGCAGGCTTGGCACCCGGTGCGGCGCCACCGTGCAACTGGTCGAGCAGGGCTTCGAACTCGTCCTCGCTGATCAGGCCGTCGTCGGCTTTTTTTGCCGGCGCGATCGCAGTCGGAGCATTGCCACCGTGCAGCTGGTCGAGCAGCGCCTCGAATTCGTCGTCGGTGATCAGGTCGCTGCCCCCCGCGGCGGGTGCTGCGGCGGCGGCGGGCGCAGCCACGGCACCCCCGTGCACGTCGAACTGGGCGATCAGGTCCGGCGGCGCATAGCCCGGCTCGGTGCCGGACGACACGGCGTCCAGCATCGACTGCAGGTAATCCAGTGATTGCTGGGCCGCGTCGAAGTGGTGGGCCTGCAGCACGGCCTGGCCGGCGCGCGCCGCGCCCAGCGCCTCCTCAGCGGCGTGGCACAGCTCGACCATGGCAGTGACGCCGAGGAAGCCGGCGCCGCCCTTGAGCGTGTGGTAGCCGCGGAACACCGCATTGAGCTGGTCGCTGTCCTGCGGTGCCTGCTCCAGCGACACCAGCTGTTCGCCGAGGCGGTCCAGGATCTCCTGCGCCTCGATGATGAAATCGGCAGTGATGTCGTCGGATACCGCGCTCATGCTTACAGCCCCAGATCCGACAACAGGTCGTCGGCGTCGTTCTGCGAGACCGCGTGGCGGTCCAGTCCCTTCAGTGCCGGCCCGGCCAGTGCCGGGTCGGTGCGATGCTGTTCCGGCGGCAGGCCGAGTGCGCCGAAGCCTTCGTGGACGCGGCGGACAATGCCGACCACGCGGCGGATGATCTGCCCGGTCAGGTCCTGGTAGCTCTGGGTCAGGGCGATCTCGGTCAGGTTGTGGCGGATGCGCTCGAGCTGCGCGTCCTGGCCTGGCTGCAGGCCTTCGGCACGCAGCTGTTCGGTCAGGCTGCGGCATTCCTCGGCCAGGTCCAGGGTGCGGTGGGTGGCCTGTTCGGTCATCGCCACCACGTGGTCCAGGCGCGCGCAGGCGTCATCCAGCTCACCGGCCTCGCTGGGCACGGTCGGCAGTTCACCCAGCGCCTGTCCCAGCTCGCGGGCCAGCCGCGACAGGCCGCTCATCATCGGCTGCGTGCGCAGCGCGACCAGTCCGTCGATGCGTTGCCGCCAGGCAGCTTCGTCACCGGACTCCAGTGCGTCCAGGGCTTCCTGCAGGCGCAGGGCCAGGGCGTTCTTGTCGACCGTGGTATCCATCAGGCGCTGGCCGCCAGGCGTTCGAAGATCTTGCCGAGCTTCTCTTCCAGCGTCTGCGCGGTGAAGGGCTTGATGATGTAGCCGTTCACGCCGTTCTGGGCGGCCTCGATGATCTGTTCGCGCTTGGCTTCGGCAGTGACCATCAGCACTGGCAGGGTCTTCAGCTTGGCATCGGCGCGGATCGCCTTGAGCAGCTCGATGCCGGTCATCACCGGCATGTTCCAGTCGGTGACGACGAAATCGAAGGACTGGCTCTGCAGCAGCGACAGCGCGGCATGCCCGTCCTCGGCTTCGGCGGTATTGGTGAAGCCAAGATCGCCCAGCAGGTTCTTGACGATGCGACGCATGGTCGAGAAGTCGTCGACGATCAGGATGCGCATGTTCTTGTTCAAAGCAGAGTTCCTTTGTTGTTCATTCCGGGTGGCCGGGGGCAGCCGCCTCGGGCATGTTCACTCTTCCAGGCCGGCGTCGGCCGCCTCGAAAATCTTCAATCGTCCACGCAGGCGCAGCACGGCCTGGCCGTGGATCTGGCAGACCCGCGACTCGCTCACGCCGAGCACCGCGCCGATCTCCTTCAGGTTCAGTTCCTGCTCGTAATAGAGCGAGAGCACCAGCTGTTCGCGCTCGGGCAGGTGGCCGATGGCCTTGCCCAGCTCGCGGCCGAACTCGCCGCGCTCCAGCACCTGCTGCGGGGTCGGGCCGCCCTGGGCGACGGTGTCCAGCTCGCCCTGGTCCTCGATGCGTGACTCCAGGCTCAGCACCTGGCCACGCGCGGCGTCTTCCATCAGCCGCAGGTATTCGGGCAGCGGCATCTCCATCGCGGCGGCCACTTCGGTGGCGCTGGCGGCACGGCCGGTGCTCTGTTCCAGGCGGCGGATGGTGGCAGCGGCGTCGCGTGCGCGGCGATGCACCGAGCGCGGCACCCAGTCGCCACGGCGGATCTCGTCGATCATCGAACCGCGGATGCGGATCGAGGCGTAGGTCTCGAACGAGGCGCCCTGGTCGGCGTCGTAGCTGCGCGACGCTTCGATCAGCCCCATCATGCCGGCCTGGATCAGGTCGTCCACCTCCACGCTCGCCGGCAGGCGTGCGGCCAGGTGGTGGGCGATGCGCCGCACCAGGTCCGAGTGCTGGGAGATGACCTCGTTGGCCGCCGAGCGCTGGACCTCCCGGTACTGGGCTGCGCCTTTCATGCGGCCACCCCGCGCTGCTTGAGAATGCGCTCGAGGAAGAACTCGACGCCGCCACGCGGTTCGGTCGGCGCCTGCCAGCGTGCGGTGCGGCGCGCGATCTCGGTGATCGCCAGCGCGGCCGGGCTGGACGGGTAGGCCTTCACCACCGGTTGCTGGCGCTGCACCGACAGGCGCAGCCAGTCGTCCTGCGGCACGCAGCCCAGGTAGTTCAGCGAGACATCGGCGAGGAACTTCTCGCACACGCGGGTCAGCTTTTCGTACAGCACGCGGCCCTCGTTGGGATCGCGCACCATGTTGGCCACCACCTGGATGCGGTCCACGCCGCGCTCGCGCGACAGCACCTTGATCAGTGCGTAGGCGTCGGTGATCGAGGCCGGTTCGTCACAGACCACCACCACGGTGTCCTGCGCGGCCTGGCAGAAGGTCAGCACGCCGTCGGTGATGCCGGCGGCGGTATCGACCACCATGATGTCCAGCTCGCGTTCCAGTTCGGAGAACACGTTGACCAGGCCGACATGCTCGGCCGGGGCCAGCTCGGCCATGTGCCGGCGGCCGGAAGCGGCCGGGACCACCAGCACGCCGTTCGGGCCTTCGACGATGACGTCGTCCAGCGAGCAGCGGCCGGCCACCAGGTCGGCCAGCGTAAAGGTGGGGTTCAAGCCCAGGATCACGTCGATGTTGGCCAGGCCCAGGTCGGCGTCCAGCAGCAGCGTGCGCTTGCCCATGCCCGCCAGCGCCACAGCCAGGTTGGCCGAGACGTTGGTCTTGCCCACGCCGCCCTTGCCGCCGGTCACCGCGATGGTGCGCACAGGGCCGAGCGGCTCGCTGCGGGTGGCCGACAGCGGGAAGGTCTTGGTCAGCTTGGCGTACTCACGCGACGGCATGGTTCAACTCCGGGTTGCAGGGCATATCGGCCGCTCGGCGCAAATCTTCAAGGCGAAGTACGAGATTGGCTGCACTGGCCCGGTGCAGGTCCTCCGGGACGTCCTGGCCATCGGTCACCCAGGTGATCGGCAGGGCATGGTCCACGGCCACAGACAGGGCGTTGCCGAAGCGGCCGGTCTCGTCCAGCTTGCTCAGCACCAGACCCTGCAGGTTGGCGGCGCCGAAGCGGCGGACCACCTCGTCCATGTCGCCGAAGCTGGTATTGGCCGGCAGCACCAGCAGGGTGCGCACCTGGCGGGCGGCACGCAGCCACTGCAGCTGGGCGGCCAGCGCGCGGTCGCGCGGGCCCAGCCCGGCGGTGTCGATCAGCACCAGCTTGTAGTCCTTCAGGCGTTCCAGCAGCTGGTCCAGGTCGGTGCCGCTGTTGGCCTCGTGCACCGCGATGCCGAGCTGGCGGCCGTAGCCGTACAGCTGCTCGCGGGCGCCGATGCGGGCGGTATCGGTGGTGACCAGGGCGACGTCACGCGGCGCGTGCTTCTCGGCGAATCGCGAGGCCAGCTTGGCGATGGTGGTGGTCTTGCCGGCGCCGGTCGGGCCGACCAGGGCGATCACGCCGCCTTCTTCCAGCGGGTCGACCGGGGCGATCGGCAGCTTGCGCGAGATCAGCCCCAGCATCAGGCCGCGGCCACGATGGGCTTCGGTCTCCAGCGGGATCTGCATGGCCACGTCGCGGGCCAGGCCGGCATCGAAGCCATATTCGTCCATCAGGTCCAACGCGGTGGCGCGCACCGGGCAGCCGCGCAGGCGCTCGTCGGTGAAGCGGTTCATCTCGCGCTCGATCACCTGGCGCATGCCGGCCACTTCCTGGCGCAACTGGCGGATCTCGGCGTCGTCCTGGGCGACCACCGTCAGCACCGGAGCCGGAGCCAGGGTGGGGGCCGGCGCGGTTTCGACAATGGCATCGGCCAACGCCGGTTCGCTGGCGGCGCTGGCCGGCTGCGCGTCGGCGACGGTAGCGGTCGGCAGCGGCGGCGGCTGCACGGCCGGCGCCACGCTTTCGTGATGCGCCTCGTGCGGCGGATCGATCTGGAAGCGGGCGCGGTTGGCCGGCACGGCGGCGGCCGGTGCAACGATGGCCTCGGCGAACGGCGCGAAGATCTGTTCCGGCAGCGCCGGTTGGTTGACGGCGGCACGCGCGAGGGTGGCCGCAAAGCCTGTGCTGCCGCGGGTCGGCACGATCTCGTCGGCGCTGTCCAAGGTGCGGCCGGTGGCGCCGACCGCGGCGCGGGCGAGGGCGGCCACCGCCGAGGTGGTGGCGGCGACCGGCTCCGGTGCCGGGGTGGCGCTGCGACGGCGGGTGACGGCGGCGATCACCGCATCGGCGGCGGTGCGCGGCTTGGGCGCCGGCGGCGGCGCCACGTCGCGGCGCGAGGCTTCCAGCGCACGCTGCACGGCGCTTTCATCGTAGTTGGCGGCGGCGACGATCTCGATGCCTTCCTCGATCCGGCGGTTGGACAGGATCACGGCATCAGGACCATGTTCCTTGCGCACCAGGTTCATGGCCGAACGCATGTCGGCGGCGACGAATCGTTTGATTTTCATGCTGTGGTCACGAGGCGAAGACGGCGGAGTGGCGGCCGGGGAACTCGGGTGGTCGGTGGTCTGCACGGTGCGGGTTCCCCTTGGTATCTGTCTGTTGCGTTGGTTCGAAGGTGGTGTCTGTTTTCTGGCGCGTCGGCGGGCGGCGTCAGCTGATCGTTCCGACCAGCTTCAGGCGCTTGTCCTCCGGCACCTCGCTGTAGGCCAGGACCGACAGCGACGGAACGCTGTGGCGGACCAGGCGTGCCAGCGCGGCGCGCACCGGGCCAGGTACCAGCACGACCGCGGGCTCGTTGCGGGCTTCCTGCTTGCTGACACATTCGGCCAGGCTCTGGTGCAGTCGCTCAGCGAGTCCGGGTTCCAGCGCGGCGCCGTTGCCCTGCGTGGACTCCTGCAAGACACGTTCCAATTGCGGGTTGAGGGTGAACACCGGCAGCTCCGCCGACATTCCGGCGATCTCCTGCACGATGAAGCGGCCCAGGGCGGTGCGCACGGCGGCGGTCAGCACGGCCGGGTCCTGGCTGCTGGGCGCATGTTCGACCAGTGCCTCGGCGATCTTGCGCAGCTGGCGGATCGGAATGCGCTCGACCAGCAGGTTCTGCAGCACGCGCACCACCGCCGACAGCGGCAGCGCCTTCGGCGTCAGATCTTCGACGAGCTTGGGCGCGCTCTTGGCCAGGTTGGCCAGCAGGTGTTGCACTTCCTCATGGCCGAGCAACTCAGGTGCGTGCTCGCGGATCAGGTGCGAAAGGTGGGTGGCGACCACGGTGGCCGGGTCGACCACCGTGTAGCCCAGCGTTTCGGCCTGGGCACGCTGGTGCGGTTGGATCCAGGTGGCATCGAGGCCGAACGCGGGGTCCTTGCCGGCGATGCCTTCCAGCGTGCCAAGCGCGCTGCCCGGGTCCAGCGCGAGCTCGCGGTCGGGGTGGATCTCGGCGGTGGCCACCGGCACGCCGTGCACCAGCACGCGGTAGCCGTTGGCGGGCAGTTCCAGGTTGTCGCGGATGTGTACCGATGGAATCAGGAAGCCGACATCCTGGGTCAGCTTGCGGCGCACGCCCTTGATGCGCGCCATCAGTTCGCCGCCCTGGTTGCTGTCCACCAGCGGAATCAGCCGGTAGCCGACCTCCAGGCCCAGCGGATCGACCGGGCGCAGTTCGTCCCAGCTCAGTTCGGCGGTGGGCGCCGGCGCGGCCGGGCGGCCGAGGGCGTTGAGCGCCGCCGGGTCCTTGCCCGTTGCGGCGGCATCGGCGGCCGGGGCCTGGGTCTTGCGGTACAGCTTCCAGGCAATGAAGCCGAGGATCGACGCCAGCGTCAGGAAAGCGACGTTGGGCATGCCCGGCACCAGGCCCACCAGGCCGATGATGCCGGCGGTGATCGCCAGCGCCCGGTACTGGCCGAACACCTGGCCGGTCATGGCCTGGGCCATGTCCTGCGAGCGCGAGGCGCGGGTGACCAGCATCGCCACCGCACTGGAGACCAGCAGCGCCGGCAGCTGGGCCACCAGGCCGTCACCGATCGACAGCAGGGTGTAGGTGGCAGCGGCTTCACCGAAGGGCATGCCATGCTGCAGCACACCCACGGCCAGGCCGCCGAGCATGTTGATGAACAGGATCAGGATGCCGGCGATGGCGTCGCCGCGGATGAACTTGCTGGCACCGTCCATCGCACCGTAGAAGTCGGCTTCCTCGCGGACTTCTTCGCGGCGCAGCTTGGCTTCTTCACGCGTCAGCAAACCGGCGTTGAGGTCGGCGTCGATCGCCATCTGCTTGCCGGGCATCGCGTCGAGGATGAAGCGCGCGGTCACTTCCGAGACCCGGCCGGCGCCCTTGGTGATCACCACGAAGTTGATGATGGTGAGGATCGCGAACACCACGATGCCCACCGCGTAGTTGCCGCCGATCACGAATTCGCCGAAGGCGGCGATGACCTTGCCCGCGGCATCGTGGCCGTTCTGGCCGTTGAGCAGGATCACGCGGGTGGAGGCCACGTTCAGCGCCAGCCGCAGCATGGTGGTGATCAGCAGCACGATCGGGAAGATGGTGAAGTCCAGCGGGCGCTTCACGTAGACCACCGCCAGCAGCACCATCAGCGAGATGGCAATGTTGAAGGTGAACAGCGCATCGAGCACCGGCGCGGCCAGCGGCACCACGACCATGGCCAGCAGGGCCAGCACGATCAGCGGCGCGCCAAGACCCTGGCGGATCATTTCCAGGGCGCGGCGGGTGTTGAAGCCGGTGGAGGGCTGGGCGCTCACGGGCGGCCTCCCTTGCCGAATTCATCCACCTGGATGTGCGGGGCGTCCGGCATCGGGCCAGTGCGCCACGCGCGCAGCTGGTAGACGTAGGACAGGACCTGGGCGACGGCCGAATACAGTCTCACGGGGATTTCCTTTCCGAGTTGGCCCTCCCGATACAAGGCGCGTGCCAAAGGTGGGGCAGAGACGATCGCGACCTTGTTGCCGTCGGCCACTTCACGGATGCGCAGGGCGGTCTCGTCCACGCCCAGGGCGACCACGGTGGGGGCGTTCATGGCGCCGCCCTCGTACTTCAGGGCCACCGCGTAGTGGGTGGGGTTGACCACCACCACGTCGGCGGTGGGTACCGCTTCCATCATCCGGCGGTTGGCCATCTGCTGCTGCAGCTGGCGGATGCGGCCCTTGACCTCGGGGCTGCCCTCGCTTTCCTTCATTTCCCGGCGCAGCTCTTCCCGGGTCATCTTCAGCTTGCGCGTCCAGTTCCAGCGCTGGTACGGCGCGTCGATGGCGGCCAGCACCAGCATCGCGCCGGCGGTGGCCAGCAGCAGGCGCAGGGTGAAGCCGAGGCCGTCGGTGATGGCCGTCTCCAGCGGGTGGTGGATCAGGCCGCGCAGGGTGTCGAAGCCGGTCCAGACCACCAGCCCGGCGGCGACGCCGACGAAGGCCACGCGCAGCAGCGATTTGGTGAACTCGGCAATGGCCTCCGGGCCGTACAGGCGCTTGAACCCGCTCATCGGGTTCATGCGGTTGATGTCGGGCATCAACGCCTTCTGCGACCAGCGCAGGCCGCCCATCACCAGCGGGGCGACGAAGCTGGCCAGCAGGCAGACCAGCACCAGCGGCGCGATCACCAGCATGAACTGCATCAGCAGGTCGCCGAAGTGGCCGAACAGTTCCTTCGGGTTCTGCCGCAGGCTCTGTTCCGGGCTCAGCGCCTGCTTCATCCAGGCCGTGGCGCCGCGGCCGATCGAGCCGCTCATGGCCATCACCGCCAGCACGCCGGCGCCGAACACGGCGGCCGTGCCGAGCTCGCGCGAGCGCGGCAGGTTGCCCTGTTCGCGGGCGTCGCGCAGGCGTTTTTCGGTCGGTTGTTCGGTCTTTTCGCCGGCGGATTCGTTCTCGGACATCACGGGCACTGCGGCAGGGGTTGCCGGAGGGCGTGCAAGAACTGTTCCGTGATGGGGTGTTGCCTATCCACGCGCGGCGCGGATCTATTTGTAGAGCCGAGCCCATGCTCGGCTATGTTTGGATCGGGCGCGAAGAGCAGCCGAGCGCAGGCTCGGCTCTACAGGGGAGAGTTGTCGCTGGACGGTGGGCTCTGCGCCAGCTCCACCCGCGGCCGCGGCAGGTCGTGCAGCTGCATGAAGCGCGCCGCGTCGACCGGGCGGCCGAGCAGGTAGCCCTGCAGGTAGTCGCAGCCCAGGCGCTCCAGGTAGGCGCGCTGGGCGGTGGTTTCCACGCCTTCGGCGACGATGTCCATGTCCAGCGCATGGCCCAGCGCCACGATCGCCGAGACGATCACCACGTCCTCTGCACTGTGTTCCAGGTCGCGCACGAACGCATGGTCGATCTTGATCTCGGTGGCCGGCAGCCGCTTCAGGTACAGCAGGCTGGAATAGCCAGTGCCGAAGTCATCGATGGATATGCCTACGCCCAGCGCCGACAGCGCCTGCAGCAGGCGCAAGCTGGTGTCGGTATCGCGCATCACCGTGCTTTCGGTGATTTCCAGCACCAGGTGGCGCGGAGCGATGTTGTGGCGTTCGATCATCGCGCGCACATCCTGCAGCAGGTGCGGCGAACTGAACTGCACCGGCGACAGGTTCACCGACATCGACCAGCCTTCGTGACCGGCATCGTGCCAGCGCCGCAGTTGCAGGCAGGCCTGGTCCAGCGCCCAGCGCCCGATCTCGTTGATCGCGCCGCTGCGCTCGGCCAGGCGGATGAACCGATCGGGCGGAATCAGGCCATGCTCCGGATGGTGCCAGCGGATCAACGCTTCGGCACCGGCCACCTTCTGCGTGGCCACGCGGATCTTGGGCTGGTAGTGCAGGAACAGCTGCTCGCTGCCAATGGCCCGGCGCAGGTCGGCCAGCAGCCGGAACTGTTGTTCGGCGCTGTCATTCATCCAGTCGGCGAACAGCACGAAGGCGTTGCGTCCGGATTCCTTGGCCTGGTACATCGCCGCATCGGCAAACGCCATCAGCTGCCGTTCGCTGGCAGCGTGGTCGGGGCAGATTGCCACGCCGATGCTGGCGGTTACCTGCAGTTCGTTGTCCGGCAGCAACGGGCCGCTGCCCACCGCCTGCAGGATGCGCCGGGCGAGGGTGGGCAGGTCCTCGTCGTGTTCGATGCGTACCACCAGCACGAACTCGTCACCGCCCAGTCGTGCCAGCATATCGTTGGGCCGCAGCAGCTGGCGGGTGCGCTCGGCCACCGCCACCAGCAGTGCATCGCCGGCCTGGTGGCCGTAGGCATCGTTGACCTGCTTGAAGCCGTCCAGGTCCATGAACATCACGGCGAAACGGCTGCCGCCCTGCTCGGCCTCGGCCAGTGCCTGCACGATGCGACGCTGCAGCAGCAGGCGGTTGGGCAGGCGGGTGAGCGGATCATGCAGTGCGGCCTGGGTCAGTTCCTGCTGCGCATCGGTCAACGAGGTGCTCAGCATGGAGTTGCGCAGTCGCAGCAGCTGCGCCTCCACCCGCTGGTCCAGCCAGGACACCACCAGCACCACCGCGAGGATCGCCACGGACAGCACCACCACCAGCATGGCCAGCCATTCGCTCTGCAAGCCGTCGCCGACGGCTGCGCCGCAGATGCTGCCCTCCGGAAAGCGAGCAGCGGCCATGCCGGTGTAGTGCATGCCGACGATCGCCAGGCCGAGCAGCCCCGCCGCGGCCAAGCGGTCGCCGATACGGGTGCGCTGCCCACGCAGGCGGAACGCAACATACAGGGCTGTCCACGAGGCGGCGACCGCCACCATCAGTGATAGCAGCAGCCAGCCCGGGTCGTAGTCGATGCCTGGCTGCATGCGCATTGCGGCCATGCCGACGTAGTGCATGCCGGCGATGCCGGTGCCCATCAGCAGGGCACCGCCGGCCAGCCGTGGATGCGGCAGAGTACGCAGCGAGACCAGCCACAGTGCGAATACCGACGAAGCGATCGCCAAGGCCAGCGAGAGCAGGGTGATCGGCAGGTCGTAGCCGAGCGGAATGGGCAGATCGAAGGCGAGCATGCCGATGAAGTGCATCGACCAGATGCCCAGGCCCATGGCGAAGCCACCACCGAGGCGCCACCACCAGGCCGCGGCCTTGCCGGGCGCGGTAATCGTGCGCCCGGCCATTGCCAGTGCAGTGTAGGAAGCCATCACGGCTACCAGCAGCGAGATTGCGACCAGCCACGGGTTGTACGTGCCTACCAGCATTCGTCAGTCTCCCGGACCTGCCTGTCGACGGAAACCACGGTGGGGCATGCATGAGGCAGGCCGACGCAGGGCGGCGGCCACGTGCGGCATCCCCCCGGTTGCCGCGCATTCACTCTAACGCGCAGACCCGGGGGAAGGGCAAGCAGTAAAACGTGAAATTGCGCCCCGTAGAGCCGAGCCCATGCTCGGCTGCCGCTCCTGCCGAAGACAGCCGAGCATGGGCTCGGCTCTACAGAAACAAAGGCATGGCAAGCAGTAAAACGTGATGATCAGGTCAGTGTGTGACCGCGTCCGCAGCCTGGAAGGCGGCATCGAACAGGCGCTGTACCGGCGGGCCCATTTCCCCGGCCAGCAGCGCCAGCAGGAACAGACCCAGCAGCAACGAGACCGGCAGGCCCAGCTGGATCGGATTCAGCGCCGGAGCGGCCCGGGCCAGCACGCCGAACGCCAGATTCACTGCCAGCATCGCCACCGTCAGCGGAATCGCCAGGGTCAGCGCGCCGCGTAGCACGGTCAGCAGGAAAGTCGGGGCGATGCTGAAGAACGCGTGCGGGTCCGGCAGCGGAGCGCCGATCGGCAGTGCGCGATAGCTGTCCACCAGCAGCGAGATCAGCGCCAGGTGCCCGTTGGCGGTGAAGAACAGCAGGCCGAACAGCAGATAGAACCACTGGCCGATCACGCCCGAGGTGCCGCCACGCAGTGGGTCACTCATCTGCGCGAAGGCCAGGCCGGTGCCCTGGGCAATCAGTTCGCCGGCCATCGCCCCGGCCTCGAACACCAGCCGTAGCAGGAAGCCGATGGACACGCCGATGGCCAGTTCGCGGGCGATGGTCAGGACCGTGGCGGCATCGAAGCCAGTCCAGTCCGGTACTGGCGGCAGCAGCGGCGCCAGTGCGATGGCCAGGGTGCCAGCCAGCACCACGCGCACCCGTGACGGGACGGCGCGGGTCCCGACCATCGGCATGGCCATGGCCACAGCGCCGATGCGCAGCATGGTCCACAGTACGGTGCCGATCATGCCGAAGGCCTGAAGGCCGTCGGCAGCCATCTGGGTGGCGGCGTCCATCGAAGCGCGTGTCCTAGCCGATCAGGTGCGGAATTCGCTGGAACAGCAGCGTGGTGAATTCAACCAGGTGGCCGATCAGCAGGCTGCCCAGCGCGAACAGCACCGCGGTCAGTGCCGCCGCCTTGGCGACGAAGGCGATGGTCGGTTCGTTGAGCTGGGTCGCGGCCTGCACCACGCCCACCACCACGCCCACCACCAGCACGGTGAGCAGCAGCGGGCCAGCCACCCACAACACGGTGATCAGGCCGCCACGCAGTTCAGTCAGGGCAAGTTCGGGAGACATTCGGGGGTCCATCTGCTCTTGTAGAGTCGAGCCATGCTCGACTGCGCTTTGCGCGGGATATCAAGCCGGATTGAAGCTGGCTGCCAACGTACCCACGGTCAGCACCCAGCCATCCACCAGCACGAACAGCAGGATCTTGAACGGTGCCGACACCAGCATCGGCGACAGCATCATCATGCCCATCGACATCAGCACGCTGGCCACGACCAGGTCGATGATCACGAACGGGATGAAGATCAGGAAGCCGATCTCGAAAGCGGTCTTCAGTTCGCTGGTGACGAACGATGCGACCAGTACCGGGAACGGGATCGCATCGGGGCTGGCGTAGGTGCCGTGCCCGGCGATGCCGGCGAAGGTCATCAGGTCGGTCTCGCGGATCTGCGCCAGCATGAAGGCGCGCAACGGCGTGGTGGTCAGCGTCCAGGCGGTCTGGAAGTCGATCTCGCCATTGAGGTACGGCGCCATGCCGGCGCTCCAGGCCTTGTCCCAGGTCGGCATCATTACCATCGCGGTGAGGAAGAGGGCCAGGCCCAGCAGCACCTGGTTGGACGGGGTCTGCCCGGTACCCAGCGCCTGGCGCAGCAGGCCCAGCACGATGATGATGCGGGTGAACGAGGTCAGCACCAGCAGCATCGACGGGATCAGGGTGATCGCCGTCATCAGCAGCAGGGTCTGCAGCGGCAGGCTGACCGGTGCACCGCCGATCTTGCCGACGTTGATGTCCGGCAGCGGCGTGTTCGGGGCGCCGGGCGCGGCGAACGCCAGTGCCGGCAACAGGCACAGGGCAAGCAACAGCAGCCACGGCATCAGGGTGGCAAGACGGGTACGGGTGACACGCATGTCAGGGATCCTTGCGCAGCCGCTGCTGCAGCAGCTGGGCGAAATTCGGAAGATTCTTGAAGTCCGGCACGCGCACCGGCGCCGGGGGCGGCAACGGTTCGGGCAGGGTATGCAGGGTGTTGATGCCACCGGCGGTGACGCCCAGCAGCAGTTGCTGGCCGTTGACCTCGACCACCACCACGCGCTCCTTGGCGCCCACGCTCAGGCTGGCCACCAGCTTCATGCCTTCGGCCGGGCGGAAGCCGCTGCCGGGCATGCGCTTGAGCAGCCAGCCGAGGCCGATGACCAGCGCGAGCACCGCCAGCAGCGCCAGCACCGCGCCGAACAGGCTGGGTGCGGCGGCCGCATGCTGGCCGACCTGGGGCCCGATGGGCGCGGCGGTCTTGCCGACCGCCAGCAGGGTGGAGGCCAGCAGGCTCAACGCAGTCTCCGGATCCGCTCGCTCGGGCTGACCACGTCGGTCAGGCGCACGCCGAAGCGGTCGTTGATCACCACAACCTCGCCGTGGGCGATCAGGGTACCGTTGACGAACACATCCAGCGATTCGCCGGCGCCGCGTTCCAGTTCCACCACCGAACCCTGGTTGAGCTGCAGCAGGTTGCGGATCGGCAGGCGGGCGCGACCGACTTCCAGCGACAGGGTCACCGGCACGTCCAGGATCACGTCCAGGTTCAGGTCAGGACCGTTCGCCTCATCGGCCTGCAGGCTGCTGAACTGGGCCGGGGTCGGTTCGAGGGCGTCGATATCGTTCATTGCGGGTCTTCCTGGATGACGGGTGCGCGCGGGCGGGTGCCCGGCGGATGGGTAGCGGTGATCTTCACGGCGTTCATGCCGTTGGCGATGCCGAACTCGCCGGTGAACACGGGAATGTTCTCCACGCACAGCGGCACCTGCGGGCTGAGTTCGATCGGCAGGATGTCGCCGACCTTCAGCTGGGTCAGGTCGCGCAGGGTCATGCGCTTGCTGGCCAGTACGCTGGACAGGGTGACTTCGGCGATGTTGAGCTGCTCACGCAGGGTCTGGCCCCAGCTTTCGTCGCGATCGTTGCGGTCGCTCTGGATGCCGGCGTCGAGCAGCTCGCGGATCGGCTCCAGCATCGAATACGGCAGGGTGACGTGGATGTCGCCACCGCCGCCATCGAGTTCGACGTGCAGGCGGCACACCACCACGTATTCGCGTGGCGTCACGATGTTGGCGAAGTGCGGGTTGATCTCCGAGTTGATGTACTCGAAGTCCACGTCCATCACCGGCGCCCAGGCTTCGCGAAGGTCGGCGAAGGTCTGCTTCAGCAGCAGGTGGATCACCCGCATTTCAGTGGCGGTGAACTCGCGGCCTTCGATGCGGGTCGGGTAGCGCCCGTCGCCACCGAAGAAGTTGTCGACGATGGCGAACACCAGGGTCGGCTCGAACACGATCAGGCCGGTGCCGCGCAGCGGCTTGAAGCGGATCAGGTTCAGGTTGGTCGGTACATACAGCGAGTGCATGTAGTCGTTGAACTTGATCAGTTCGATGCCGCGCACCGACAGCTCGGCCGAGCGGCGGATCAGGTTGAACAGGCCGATCCGCCACAGGCGCGCGAAACGCTCGTGGACCATTTCCAGGGTCGGCATGCGACCGCGGATGATGCGGTCCTGGCTGGCGAAGTCGTACGAGCGCGCTTCGCCTGACGGCGGTTCCGGATCGGTTTCGACCGCGCCAGTGTCCACGCCGTGGAGCAGGGCATCGATCTCGTCCTGGGACAACAGATCATTCATCGGTGGGCCCTTACTGGGTCACGAAGCTGGTGAACAGCAGGTCGTCGGCACCATTGCTGCCGGTCTCGGCCTTGAGCACTTTCTGCACTTCGGCCAGCGACGCAGCCTGCAGCTTCTGCTTGCCGGCGACATCGGCGATCTGGTCCGGGCTGACCTGCGAGAACAGCATCAGCAGGCGTGCGCGGATGGCGGGTGCATGGGTCTTGATCGCTTCCAGCGCAGCCGGGTCACGGGTCATCAGCTGCACTTCCAGCTGCAGGTAGCGCGGACCATCGACCGGGCCATTGAGATTGACCACGAACGCCGGGTCCAGCGCGAAGTACTGCGCGGGGGCCGGGGTGGCGCTCTTCTTCGGCGCCTGCGCAGTCTTGTCTTCGTGCTTGGACTGGGTGAAGAACCATACGCCGCCACCGGCGGCAGCGGCGGCCAGCACGGCCACCAGTGCGGTGATCAGGATCGGACTGCGCGGCTTGGCGGCCTTGTCCTTCTCGGCGGTCTTCTTGGTTTTGTCAGCGGCTGCGGCCACGGGGTGAAGCTCCTGAGGGTTGCTTCACCGGGATATGCAAGGGGTGTGCCGGAGCCGGGGCAGCGGGGGGCGACGGAATTCCGTCGGGGTGCCTGTGGGGCCGTGCGGAGCAAGCTCCGCACCCACCAACGCGATACTGGCAGGTGCCAACCGCACTGCTCTGGTGGGTGCCAACCTTGGTTGGCACGCCTGTCAGGCGTAAGCGTCCAGCAATCCGCGCTGGCGGATCAGCTGCGCCGACGACACGCTGCCATCGCCCGGCGTCGGTTCTCCGTCGCCGGGCAGACCGCCGCCACCGGCCTGGCCCGACGCATTGCCGTCACCACCGGGCGCCTGGTGGCCGACATCGGCATGAGCCAGCTGGAAGCCCTGTTCGCCCAGCAGTTCGCGCAGGCGCGGCAGGCTGCTTTCCAGTGCCTGGCGCACGTCCACATGCGGGCTGCTGAAACTGGCATGCACCTTGTCGCCGTTCAACTGCAGGCGCACATCCACCGGGCCCATGTCGTCCGGGCTCAGGCGGATGTGGGCGTGACCGATCTTCTGGTCGGCCAGCCAGCCCAGGCGCGCGCCGACGGCCTGGTCGAAACCATCGTCGCCGAACACGGGCCTGGGCGTCGGTTCGCCGTTGAAGACCGCAGTGCCGGTGGCGAGCGCAGCCTTGAGGTCCTGCAGGGCCGCCGGGGCCGGGGCGTGCAGGAATGGGGCAGCGCTACGGTCGCCGATCGCGGTCACGTCGTTGCTGTCGCGGTCGCCATGCTTGCTGCCCGGCAGGACCGTCTCCGGTAGTGGCAGGGTCGTGGCATCGCCGGCGCTGGCGGCCGGCGGCGTGCTGTCAGTTATGGATGCGACGGCTGCGCCCGGCGCCTGGGTCGGCGTCGGGGCAGGCAGTCCCGGTCCGGCAGTGGCCGGCAGCGCCGCGCCCGCACCCGTTGCAGCAGGAGCAGTGGCGGCAGGATCGGAGGAGGCCGGCATCGCCAGGACCAGGCCGGCCAGGCCCAGCGGCGGCCACGGCGCGTCCTCGGTGGCCACCGGCGTGTCCTTGTCCGTCGCCCGATCACCCGCAGGCGGAGTTTGCGGCCGCAAGGGCGACGTCTCGTTTCCCGTCGCCGCCGCATCCATGCTGCGTTCCTCCGGCGCCTGGCCATTTCCATCGGCGCTCGTCTGCGGCTTCGGTGCCGAGGTGGGCGGTGACGTGGCGGCGCCGGCGGACGCGTCCGGCGCGCCGCCCTGCAACAGCTGGCTGAAATCCTTGCTGGCCTCGCTGCGTGGCGCGCGCGCTGCAGCGCCGCCGGCAGTCTGTGCCTGCGCGTTGGCGCTGCTGGCGAGCGGGGCGGGCATCACGGGCGGCCTCCCTGCTCGGTGCCATCCTGGTCTTCGGCCTGCACCAGACGCGCACGGCGCGCACCGATGTCGTCCATCTCGCGCTGGTCGCGGCGGTCGGTGACCACTTTCTCCTGCGCCCGGTAGCTGGCCGCCAGCTGTTCCAGCACGGCCTTGTCACGGCTGGCCAGGATCAGGCGGGCGCGCTCGGCCTCCACCTTCTCGCGGTTGCCATTGACCGTGGCCTGCTGCTGCTCGACCGCACTGTCGAGGCGGTCGAGAAATGCACGCCGGTTGAGCAGCTGCGCCGGGCTGGTCGCCGCCATCTGCGCGTTGGCGTACTCCTCGGCATAACGGCGCAGTTCGTCCAGTCGCGATAGATGGGTGTCGAGCACGCGCTGGCGTTCGGCCAGGTCGCGGGCGACCGCGTCCTCGTGTTCCTGGGCCCGCTTGAGCAGGGGATCGATGCGCTTGGACTGGTTCATGGCTTAACTCTCTTGTTCCACCAGGCGCTGCAGCGCCGCCTGGCTGTGCGGGAGATCTGCGGCCTTGGCAACGTCCTGGCCGAGGAACTCCATGATTTCCGGCCAGCGTTCCAGGGCTTCGTCGGTGGCCGCGTCGTTGCCGCGCTGGTAAGCGCCGATGGCGATCAGGTCACGGTTGGCCGAATACGCCGAGACCAGTCGTTTCAGTTTGCGGATGCGCAGGCGCCACGGTTCGTCGGCGATTTCCGTGACCACGCGGCTGACCGACGATTCGACGTCGATGGCCGGGTAGAGGCCACTGTCGGCCACGCGCCGCGACAGCAGGATGTGGCCGTCGAGGATCGCGCGCGCTGCATCGGCAATCGGATCCTGCGGATCATCGCCTTCGGTCAGCACCGTGTAGAACGCGGTGATCGAGCCACGTCCCTTGGCGCCGTTGCCGGCGCGTTCGACCAGTGCCGGCAGCTTGGCGAACACCGACGGCGGGTAGCCGCGGGTGGTCGGCGGCTCGCCGACCGACAGGCCGATTTCTCGCTGCGCCTGAGCGAAGCGGGTCAGCGAGTCCATCAGCAGCAGCACGTTCAGTCCCTGGTCGCGGAACCATTCGGCGATGGCGGTAGCGCGGTAGGCACCGTGCAGGCGCGCCAGCGGCGGCCGGTCGGCGGGACTGGCCACCACCACGGCGCGGCGCAGGCCTTCCTCGCCCAGCGTGGTCTCGACGAAATCGCGGACTTCGCGGCCACGTTCACCGATCAGGCCGACCACGATCACGTCGGCGGCGGTGTAGCGGGTCATCATGCCCAGCAGCGTCGACTTGCCGACGCCAGAACCAGCGAACAGGCCGACACGCTGGCCGCGGCCGATCGGCAGCAGCGCGTTGATCGCACGCACGCCCACGTCCAGCGGCTGGGTGATCGGTTCACGTGCCAGCGGATTGATCGACACGCCGGCCATGCCGACATGGCCCTCGGCGCGGATCGGGCCCTTGCCGTCCAGCGGCACGCCGTCGCTGTCGATGACGCGGCCGAGCAGGCCTTCGCCCACTTCAACGCCGCCGCGGCGTGCGGACGGCACCACCCGCGCATTGGGCAGCAGGCCGTGCAGTTCCGCGCTCGGCATCAGGTACGTGCGCTCGCCGGCGAAGCCGACCACTTCGGCATCGACCCAGCCACCATCGACCACTTCCACCTTGCAGCTGGCACCCAGCGGCGCTTCGCAGCCGACCGCTTCCAGGGTCAGTCCGACCGCGCGGCGCAGCACGCCTTCGCGGATCAGGCCACGGCCATGGGCGGTATCCACGCGCAGGCCATCGAGCCGACGCGCCAGGCGCAGGTTGCGGGCGATGGCCCAGTCGGCCGGTGGCAGCGTCGGCTGCGGATCGGGGGTCATGCATTGGCTCCGGTCTGGCGGATCACCGCGTCCAGCGCGCCGCGCAGGCGCGCTTCCAGGGTGCCGTCGATGCGCACCGCTTCGGCGTGCACGCGAAGATCGCCGCGGCTGAGACTGGTATCCGGCACCAGGCGTTGCTGTGGCGGCAGGCTCAACAGCGGGGCGAGCGCGGCGATGTCGTCCGGGTGCAGCCGCACTTCGACCTCGCGGGTGCTGCCACCCACCGCGTCGATCGCCTCACCGACCAGCTGTGCCAGCAGTGCCGGCTCAGCTTCGTAGGCACGGCCGACCAGCGCACCGGCGATGCGTACGGCCAGCTCGCCGAGCGCGCCGACCACTTCGTTTTCCAGCCGCACCAGCGGTCGGCTGAAGTTGTCGAGGATGCCTTCGATCTGCGCGGCGAGGCGACGCACTTCGGCCTGGCCCTGGCCGTAGCCTTCGGCATGGCCGTGCTGGAAGCCTTCCTTCTCGGCGCTGTCCTGTATTGCCTGGATTTCCTCCAGCGTCGGCAGCTGCAGCGGTGGCTCGGGTTCATGCTCCGGGTCCGGCTCGGTGAGTTCGAATGCATCCTCCTGCTCCAGCGCCGGTTCGGGCTGGGCCAGCAGGTCCGGGGCAAGCCAGCGCACGACGTTGCTCACAGCATGGCCTCCGCGCTGCCGCCGATGGTGACGGTGCCTTCATCGGCCATGCGCTTGACGATGGCCAGGATCTCGCGCTGGGCGCCTTCCACGTCGGACAGGCGCACCGGTCCACGGGCCTCCATGTCTTCCAGCAGAATCTCGGCCGCGCGCTGCGACATGTTGCGGGTGATCTTGTCGCGCACCTTGATGTCGGCGCCGCGCAGGGCCAGGCCCAGGCGCTCGCCGCTCACTTCGCGCAGCACAAGCTGCATCTCGCGGTCATCCAGGTCGACCAGATCGTCGAACACGAACATCAGGTCCTGGATGCGGTTGCTCAGCGGCGCATCGATGCGGGCGATTTCGCCCAGGATCGCCTGGTCCTGGCCGCTGTCCATGAAGTTCAGGATGTTGGCCGCGCACTGCACGCCACCGATGTTCGACGACTTCAGGTTCTGGTTGCCGGCGAACTGGCGCTCCATGATCTCGTTGAGTTCATTGAGTGCGTTCGGCGGAATGCCGTCGAGGGTGGCGATGCGCAGCAGCACGTCCACGCGGGTACGGTCCGGCAGCAGCTTCAGCGCGTCGGCGGCCTGGTCGGTTTCCAGGTGCGCCATCACGATGGCGATGATCTGCGGGTGCTCGTTGCGCACCAGGTCGGCCACCGCACGCGGGTCCATCCATTTCAGCGCGTCCAGGCCGGTGGTGTTGCGGCCCAGCAGGATGCGGTCGATCAGGTTGCCGGCCTTCTCGCTGCCCAGCGCCTGCACCAGCATGTTGCGGATGTAGTCGTCCGAACCCACGCCCAGCGAGGTCTTCGAGCCCAGCTCCTGGCCGAACTGGTCCATTACCCGTTCCACCTGCTCGCGGGTGATGTCGGTCATGGTGGCCATGGCGATGCCGATCTTCTGCACTTCCTTGGGTTCCATGTGGCGCAGCACTTCGGCCGCGTCCAGCTCACCCAGGGACAGCAGCAGCACGGCCGCGCGCTGTACGCCGGTCAGTTGTGCCTCAGTCATTGGCCACCCATCCCTTGACCACCTGGGCCACGCGCTTGGAGTCGGTCTTTACGGCTTCACGCGCCATCCGCAGTCGTTCCTCATATGAATCCACCGGCAGGGCCAGGGCCTCCGGCCCGGCCAGGCTCGCCCGGTCGGCGCCCAGCGCCGGCAGCGGCATGCCATCGTCATCCACCAGCTGCACGTCCGCGGTGTGCGGCTCCAGTGCCTGCGGGTCGTCCTTCCTGTTCTGGCCGGTGATCGCGCGCAGCGCCGGGCGCAGTACGCCGAACAACAACGCCAGCACCACCACCGCGCCGAGCAGCATGCGGCCGGCATCGTGCACCCATGGCAGTTCCCACCAGGCCGGCCCTTCGACCGGCGTGGTGTCACGCACGAACGGGGCATTCATCACCGACACGGTGTCGCCACGCTCGGCGTTGAAGCCGACGGCCTGCTTCACCAGCGCCTCGACGCGGGTCAGTTCCGCGGCCGACAGCGGCTGCGGGCTGACCTTGCCGTTGGCACCGGCGCGCGGCACGTTGTCCACCAGTACCGCCACCGACACGCGCTTGATGCGGCCGGCCGGCTGGCGGGTGTGCTGCAGGGTGCGGTCCAGCTCGTAGTTGCGGGTGGCGTTCTTGCTGCTTTCGGTCGGGGCCTGCGCGGTGGCCGGCGTGGCCTGCTGGCCCGGCGGGCTGTTGCTGGTGGCACCCGGCACGCCCTGCGGGCCCGGGGTGCTGGTGGTGTTCTCGCTCATCTGCTCGCTGCGCAGCTTCTGCGGCTCACCGTTGTAGAGCTCGCGGGCCTCCTCGGTCACCGAGAAATCCATGTCCACGCTCACTTCCGGGTTGACCCGGCCAGGGCCGGTCATCGGTTCCAGCAGTTCGCGGATGCGCTGGTTGAACGAGGTTTCCTGGCGGCGCACCTGTTCGAACTGGGCAGCGTTGACCGCCGCCTCACTGTTCGGGTCGCTGACGCTGAGCATGCGCCCGCTCTGGTCAACCACGGTCACCCGTTCCGGGGCGAGATCCGGGATGCTGGCCGCGACCATGTGCACGATGGCGTCCACCTGGCTGCGTTCCAGCTGCTGGCCGCCACGCAGTTCCAGGGTCACCGAGGCGCTGGCCACGTCACGCTGGCGGGTGAAGGCGCTGGGCTTGGGAATGGCCAGGTGCACGCGCGAATCGCGCACCGGGCGCAGCGTGTTGATGGTGCGCGACAGCTCGGTTTCCAGCGCATGCTGGTAGCGCGCGCTTTCCACGAACTGGCTGACGCCGAAGCCCGGGTCGCGCTCCATCAGCTCGAAGCCGAGCTTGCCGCTGTCGGTCAGGCCGGAGCCGGCCAGCTTCAGGCGCGCGTCGTGCAGGTTCTTTTCCGGCACGGTGATGCCACCCGTGGCCGGGTCGAGTGCGAACGGAATCTGTGCGGCGCGCAGCAGGTCGGTCGCTTCAGCGGTCGCCTTCTGGTCCAGGCCGGTGTACAGCGGGACCATGCCCGGCTTCTGCGACCAGAAGAACACGGACAGGCCTGCCGCTACCGCCACCGCGATCATCGCCATCAGGCCCAGCCGACGGGTGATCTGCAGACTCTGCAGGCGGTCGAACCATTGCCCGGCCTTTTCGGCGTTCAGGCTGTCCTTGGAGAGCGTCAGTGCCATGCGTCTCTATTCCTTACAGCGGCATGTTCATCACGTCCTGGTAAGCCTGGACGAGACGGTTGCGGACTTCCACGGTGGCGCGGAAGGCGATCTGGGACTGCTGCGAGGCGACCATCACCTTGGCCAGGTCGGCGCTTGGGTCGCCCATTTCGAAGGCCTTGGCGAGGGCGCCGGACTTCTGTTGCGCATCGTTGACGGCGGCAATCGCACCACGCAGGGTTTCGGTGAAGCTGGCCGGCTGGGCCTGCGGTGCATCGAGCACCGTGCCCGGCAGGGCGTTGCTGCGCGGCGTTTCGCCCAGCGGGTTGAGCGCCGGCTGTCCCATCTGGGTCTGATAGGAGCGGATCTGCGAAAGGATCGAAGTGACGGAGTGGGACATCTGCAACGGTTCCAGAAACAGGGATGGGGTTGTCTGCTGGAGCAGGTGCAAGTGCCGTGCCGAAACCGGTTTTCGATTCAGTGACGTGAGGAGGTTGGGTGTGCGTGCGGGGTTGCACCCCGCTCCCCGCGGTAGTGCCGGCCGCTGGCCGGCAACCTCAGTGGCAATGACCGAAGCCGGAGCCGGAGCAACAGCAGAAGCGGGTCTACTGAGGGATGGCGGGGCGGGTCCGGTTGCGGGGGACGCTGCAAGTACGTCCATGTAAGCTCGGTCGCCGCATCCATGCGGCTCACGCCCCCACAACCGGACCCACCCCGCCTCCGACAGTTTCCTGCGATCTGATGGACGGGTATGGACTGCCCTTGGTGGGTGTCGACCTTGGTCGACACATTCTGGTCGGCACGGGGTCGGATCCCGTTGCCGTGCATCGGGCGCTGATCCCATTGGCGGCGCCATTTATCCGGCGTCGGTTTTCTGGCCTGGGGCTGCAGAGTCCAGCGGCCGGAGTTCTGGCGCTGCAAATGCGCAGCGGTCGGATCCCTTTCCGGCGGAAAGGGCTCCGACCCCTCTTGGGATCTGACCCCTGGCGCTAGCTACCAGGGATAGTGGAGATCGATCCCGAGCGAACGGTGCAGTTCCACCTTTTCGGATGAGAGAGGGAAGAACCCCTCAGAAAGCTCGTAAAGGCACGTGGGCCAGAAGTTGCTCTCGTCCAGCATTGAGCTGGGATCGGACTTGCGGAAGTCAGTCTCAAGCTCCAGGAGCGTGAACATTGACACGTCCCTGTGGGAGTTGATCGCAGCTTGAATCGCTTCCATCAACGCGGTGTGGAAGATTGCGAAACTGCGCAGGTCTGAATTGCAGTATTGGAGCGGTGTTCCATCGTCGATTGGAAGTAGCCCTACCGAGCCATTCATGAGATCGACGAAAAAGAGTCCGCCCAGTACACGTCCAAAGATCGCCAGGTTGCGATCGTCAGTCTGGTACTTCTGCAGACGTGGATGGAACATCGTGCTGTTGTTGGGATATGGCGCAAGACGGTCAGACAGCTGCCGCGCCTCACGCAGCAGGGCAGAGTTATCAATCTCTTCCTGGCGGATTGGCGTGAGATCAAGCGTTGGCGGTCTGATTGAATTCTCCATCCGGACAAGGCTACCCCTATGCTTCGCAGCTGCCTTTAGGAGAAGTTGCAAACGAGGTCCTGCGGCTCATCCCCTTGTCCAGGCACGGCGTGGATCTACTGATGTCATGCAGCGGCGCCAGAAGCACCAACGCCCGGGCGAGCCCAGGCGTTCGTGCCCCCTTCATGCTGGTGGCGCGGTTCAGCCGGCCAGTTCGGCCTGCTCGCGTTCGATGCCGTACTTGCGCAGCTTTTCCACCAGGGTGGTGCGGCGCAGGCCGAGCAGCTGGGCGGCGTGGGCAACCACGCCCTGGGTGCGTTCCAGTGCTTCGTTGATGAGGCCCAGTTCGATGTTGGCCATGTGGTTGCGCAGGTCCATGCCTTCGTCGGGCAGGGCGGCCGGTGCCGCCGGGCGATTGACGGCGATGCCGTGCTCCAGCGCCGGCTGGTTGCCGCTGCCGGGGGTGTGGAACGAGAAGCTGCGCAGGTCCAGGCGTTCTTCGTTGGCAACCGTAGCTGCCGGTGCCGGTGCAGCCACCGCTGCCAGTGCGGCATCGCCACGGTAGCGGGCCGGCAGGTCCTGCACGCGTACTGAACCGCCCGGATGCAGCACCGCCAGGCGCTCGACCAGGTTGGTCAGCTCGCGCACGTTGCCCGGCCATTCGTAGCTGGACAGCGCCTGCAGCGCTTCGGGAGTGAAGCGCACTTCGCCACGGCCGGTGCGGGCCAGCTGCGCGGCGATGGTTTCCACCAGCGCCGGCAGGTCCTCACGGCGCTCGCGCAACGCGGGCACTTCGATCGGGAACACGTTGAGGCGGTAGAACAGATCCTCGCGGAACTTGCCCTCGGCGATGCGGGTCTCCAGGTCGCGGTGGGTCGCGGCCACCACGCGCACGTTGCAGCGGATGGTCTGGTTGCCACCGACGCGCTCGAAGCTGCGTTCCTGCAGCACGCGCAGCAGCTTCACCTGCATCGGCAGGCTCATGTCGCCGATCTCGTCGAGCAGCAGGGTGCCGCCTTCGGCCATTTCGAAACGGCCCTTGCGCGCGGTCAGTGCGCCAGTGAAGGCACCCTTTTCGTGGCCGAACAGCTCGCTTTCCAGCAGGTCAGGCGGAATGGCGCCGCAATTGATCGCCACGAACGGGCCATCACGGCGCGGCGAACGCTGGTGGATCGCGCGCGACACCACTTCCTTGCCGGTGCCGGATTCGCCCAGCACCAGCACGGTGGTGTCGAACGCGGCCACCTGTTCGATCATGGTGCGCAGCGCGGTGACCGCCGGGCCGTTGCCGGTCGGTCCCTGCTCCTGCGCGGCACCGGCCTGGTGCTCGGCATCCAGGCGCTTGAGGCTGGCGCGGCGCAGCAGCGCTTCCATCTGCGCATGGCGCAGCGGGGTTTCCAGCGGCCAGATGTTGGCTTCGTGCAGGCCATGCTGCTGCGCGAACGCAGCGGCATCACCGTCGGCCAGCAGTACCGGCGGCGGCAGGCTGCTGCCGCCCAGCCAGTGATACAGCGCGGTGCTGGCGGGGCTGTCGTCCAGGCTGCCGACGATCACCGCCATCCAGTCGTTCTGGCGCTGTCGGCCCAGGTCGAAGTCGGCTGCGTCGGACACCCAGCGCGGGTTGAAGTCCATGAATTCCAGCAGGGCAACGGTGCGCTCCGCGCGCACGGCGTCGTTGTCCAGCACCAGGATGCGCGATTCGCTCACGACTGTTCCTCCCTGAGGCCTTCCAGGATCGGCATGACTTCTTGGATGTAGGACAGCTTGCTGACAAAGTTGTCGGCGCCGGCGCGCAGCGCGTGTTCGCGGTGCTCGGCGTCGTCGAAGTGGCTGGCGATCACGATGTACGGCGCATCGTCCTGCGACTTGATCAGGCGGGTGGCCTGCAGCCCCCCCATTTCCGGCATGGCCAGATCCATCAGCACCACCTGCGGGCGCAGCGTTTCCGAGCGCTCGATCGCTTCCAGGCCGTTGCCGGCGCTGCCGACGATCTGCAGCCAGTCGATCTTGCGGAAATGGCGCATCGCCGCGTTGATGAAGCCCTCGTGGTCATCGACCAGCAGGACCGTGAGCTTGTTCATGTCCAACATCCTTTTCAGCCCACCCGGGCCAGCTGGGGTTGCCTGGCGCTGAGCCGGCGCCGTTCGCGGGCCGGGGCGATATCCAGTTGTTCTCGGTATTTTGCGACGGTTCGGCGGGCAATGTTCACCCCTTGGCGCGACAGCAGGCCGGCAATGGCCTCGTCGGCCAGCGGGCGGCCGGCCGGTTCGGCGTCGATCAGGCGGCGGACCATGGCCTTCACCGCCTGGCCGGAGACGCTGGCGCCCTCCAGGCGCACGGCGAAGAAGTGCTTCAGCTCGAAGGTGCCGCGCGGGGTCTGCAGGAACTTGCCGGTGGTGATGCGCGAGACGGTGGACTCATGCATGCCGATTTCCTCGGCAACTTCCTTCAGGGTCAACGGCGCCATGGCCTCTTCGCCCCGCACCAGGAAGGCGGCCTGGCGCTCGACGATCACCCGCGCCGTACGCAGCAGGGTGTCGTAGCGCATCGACAGGCCACGGCTGAACCAGCGCGCCTCCTGCAGCATCTCGCGCAGCGCCGGGGCGGCGTCGCTGGTTTCGGCCAGCACCTGTTCGTACTGGCTGTTGATCGACACGCGGCGGCTGGTGGCCGGGTTCAGGGCGACCTTCCACTGCCCGTCGGCGTGCCAAGCGACGACGTCCGGCACCACCACCGCGTTGCGCTCGGGCAGCAGGCTGTCGCCGGGGCGCGGCTGCAGCGACAGGATCAGGCGCACCGCCTCGCGCACGTCGTCGATCTCGGCGTCGTGCTGGCGGGCGAGGGCGGGGTAGTCGTGGGCAGCCAGTGCATCGAGCGCGCCGTCCAGGATGCGCGCAGCCAGATGGCGGGCCGGCACCACGCCGTGCAGGCTGCGCAGCTGCGCCTGCAGGCCTTCGCGCAGGTCCTGTGCGGCCATGCCGGCCGGCTCGCCGTGCAGCAGCTGCTGGCGGATGGTTTCCACGCCAGCGGCGGCGATGTCGAACTGGGCGCTGGCCAGCAGCTGCAGCTGTGCCAGCGGCGCCTGCAGGTAGCCGGCCTCATCGCAGTGGTCGAGCCAGAACGCGGCCACTGCCAGTTCGCGGTCATCCATGTCCAGCGACAGGCGCTGCAGCACGCGCAATTGCGGGTCGGTCGATTCGCCGGCGGCGATGCGCGCCATGCGATCGTCGTCGCCGTCCTGCCAGCTGGCGCCAACCACGTCCCACATCGAAGACTCGGGCAACTCGTCGAACGCGGCGGTTTCCAGCGTGGTCGCGCTGGCCTCGGTGGCGTCGGCGGCAGGCGCTTCGGCCTCTTCGATTTCGAGCAGCGGGTTGGAGTCCAGCAGGCGCTGGATTTCCTGTTCCAGGTGCAGGCCGTCGAGTTGCAGCAGCCGGATCGACTGCAGCAACTGCGGGGTGAGGTGAAGTTGTTGGCCCAGCTGGGTCGAGAGTGCAGCCTTCATCGTGGTTCCCCGGCGCCGCTCCCCGGCGCCTTGTGGAACGCATCTTGCTTTTGATCCGGCGGGGGCGGAATCAGGGGGTTCCTGAGGGGCTTGGTGAATGCCCTGACAGAGTGTAGGGGTATTCCCTACATCGACGCGGATTGTTGACGATGATCGCTGCTAAGTTGCTGATTTCCGGTGCAAGGCCCGGATTCATCGGGCTGCGCCGTGTACGGATTCCTGTCAGGGAGTGTCAGGGCGACGGGAATTCGTCGCTGGGTGCGGGTTGGCTGCGTCGGCTGTCGATAGAGACGATCACCGGTAGAGTCGACTGTCAGTCGACTGCTCTCCGATCAGACCAAGGAAAAGTCCCGCGCTCCGCGCGCAAGTCGACTGGCAGTCGACTCTACCAACAGCCCACTCTACCCAGCCATCGTTTCGCGCCGCCGAGGCTCGCGCTTACTCCAGCTCGTGCTGGTGGCGCGCGGCCAGCAGCAGCAGATCGTTGGCGCGGCGGCAGCCGAGCGATTCCATCATGCGTGCGCGGTGGGTCTCCACCGTCTTGACGCTGATGCCGAGGTCGGCGGCGATTTCCTTGTTGCTCTCACCCTTGCCGATGCGGCGCAGGATCTCGCGCTGGCGCGGCGACAGCGCGGCGATGCCGGTGGGCTTCTCGCGGCCCAGCATCGGTGCCAGCATCTTGGCGGAGATCTGCGGGCTCAGGAACACCTGGCCGGCGTGCGCGGCGCGCAGCGCCAGTTCCAACTCCTGCGGTGCTGCATCCTTGACCACGAACCCGACCGCGCCCCGATCCAGCGCATCGCGCACGTGAGCGGCATCGTCGTGCATGGTCATCATCACCACCCGGGTACCGGGCGCGCGCAGGCGGATGTCGCTGAGTGCTTCCAGGCCGGTGCGGCCCGGCAGCGAGAGGTCCATCAGCACCACATCCGGTGCGTGCTGCAGGGCCAGCTGCAGTGCCTGCTCGGCGTTGCTGGCCTCGGCAACAAGCTGCACGTCGGCAAACCCCTGCAGCAGCCGCGCCAGGCCGGCGCGGACGAGGGTGTGATCGTCGACGATGAGAACTCGCACAGGCACGCAACAGATCCGTGTAGGGGAGTCCACCTTAACTTAGCTGAACGGGCGCGCCAAGGCTTGCCCGCAAAGCGTGATGGTGGCAGGTTTCAGCGGGCGCGGCGCGCCTCGGCCACCTGGCGGCGGTGCAGGCGGAACAAGTGCCGCTCCATTGCCATCTCAAGGCCATCGCCAAGACGCTGGAAACGCAGCCACAGGTAGTGACCGCCGCCACCGTCCGCCGCTTCGGCGATCACTTCCACCGGCAGGTCGATATGGTCGGGCAGCCAATCGCTGGGCTGCAGGCGCACCACGCCGGCCTGGCCGGGGCTGGCGCCACTGCGTGGGCCCAGCTGCAGGCGGATGCCGCGGCGCGACCAGCGCACGGGGCGCAGGGTCAGTTCCTGGCCCTGCTGGCGTACCAGCCGGCCCAGCAGCACCATCGCCAGATCCAGCTTGGCCTCCAGCCGCTGCAACTGCAGGCTGGCCTCATTGCGGTCGTCATGTTCGTCAACGCGGCTGTCTTCAACCAGCGCCAGGCTGCGCAGCAGGCCTTCGGCGCTGCTGGTGCGACCGGCCGCGCTGCCTGCCTGGAACTCGGCCGGCAGGGCCAGCTCGCAGCTGAGCGTCTCGTCGAACAGCTCGCTTTCAGCCGGGTGGTGCAGCGACGTGGGCGGCAATTGGGTCATGCCAGCGATTCTGCCTGCAGGTAGGCATGCGCTGCGCGAAGGGAACGCTGGCCGTCATTCATCAGTGCTGCCACCGCATCGCGGCGCTGGCGCAGCAGGCCGAGCAGATTCTGCTGGCGTTCGAACAATGCGCTGAGCGGCGCGTGGTCGGCCGTAGTCAGCGGCTGGCTGAGCAGGGCGTGCAGGGTGCTGTCGTGGCCATCGAGCAGGCTGTCAGCCTGGTCCAGGGCGTCTTCGCCCAGGGCCTTCTCGAAGGCATCCAGCTGGGCGTGCAGTTCGTGCAGGCTCATGGTGCCACCGCGGCCGGGCGGCGTTGTTCGTGCGGGATCGCATTCCAGGCGCTGTCGATCTCGCCCAGCAACTGCAGCGATTCATCCAGCGCGGCGCGGTCGTTGTGCAGGTTGGCCTCGGTCAGGCGCTGCAGCACGTAGTCGTAGAGTGCCGACAGATTGCCGGCGATCTCGCCGCCGGCCTCGTGATCCAGCGAGCCGTTGAGGTGGCCGACAATCGCGCAGACTTCGCCGATCGCCTTGCCCTTTCCGGCCTGGTCGCCACGCTCAAGACTGGCCTGGGCACGGCGTACGCGCTCCAGCGCGCCCGCCAGCAGCATCGCCACCAGCTTGTGCGGATCGGCGTCGGCAACCGCACTGGTCACTCCTACCTGGCGGTACTGCTCGGCATATTGACGGCTGGAACCGTACATTTGTGATTCTCCTTGCGCTGGGTGCCGTCGGGTGGTCGTGGGGACCGTGGCCGGCGGTGCGGCGTTGATTGCTGTTGCGTCCGTTATCGGTGCGAACCACGCCAAACTTGAGCGTTGCACGCCGTCCTTTAGCGGTTCAGCTGTGCCAGCTGCTGCTGCAGTGCGGTGTTGCTCTGCTGCAGCTTGCCCATCAGGCTGTCGAGCGCCAGGAACTGCTTCTTGTAGCGTTCCTCGACGTTCTTCATGCGCGTGTCGAGGTCCTTGCGGCGCTTGTCGATGTTGTCCAGCGTGGTGTTCAGGCCCTTGGTGCGGGCGACGAACGCCCCTTCCTTGCCGACCGTGGTGCTGACATAGCCGTCGACCATGGTGTACAGGGTGCCAGCACCGCCGGTGTCGCCGGTGATGGCCGAGCGGATCTTCTCAGGCTGGCTGGCCAGTGCGGCGGCAAACTTGGTGGTATCGAGAACGAGGCTGCCGTCGGCGTTGGGATAACCGCGGGTCTGCAGGCCCAGCACCTTCGGATCCAGGCCGTCGGCCGAGAGCTCCTTCAGCACGCTCGACATCATCGAACGCAGCTGGCTGGAGGCGCCGCGCATCTGCGCGTCACCCGTCAGGGTGGCGGCTTCCTTGGTCTTGGCGTCGTATTTGGTCTCCGTGTTGATCGCCGCGATCGCCGCGTTGTAGGCGGTCACGAATTCCTGCATGACCTTGGTCGCGGCGGCCGTGTCGGTGCTGATCACCACGGTACTCTTGCCGGGAACCTTCAGGTTCAGGGTCAGGCCCGGTACCGCATCGGTCACCGTATTGCTGGCACTGACCACTTTGACGCCGTCGATGGTCAGTTCGGCGTCCGCAGCGGCCGTGTTTTCTTTCAGGCTGCCTACCAGTGCACCCAGCTTCGGGTCGCTGCCGGCATACTCCAGCTTGATCGCGTTGGCGGCACCGGTCTTTTCCTGGGCGATCGACAGATACTGGTTGTCGCCCGAGCTGATAAGCGTGGCCTGCACGCCTTCCTTGCGCCCGGCGGCATCGATCTTGTTGCGGATGGTGGTCAGCGTGTCGCCGTCCTCCACCGTCACGTTCATGGTCTTGGCCTTGTCGCCCACGCCAACGGTCAGCGTCAAGGTTCCGGCACCGAAGGTGTCGGTCTTGGGCACCGAGGTATCGGCGATCAGCTTGTGTGCCGTGGCGAGGGATTTCACCTCCACCTGGTGCGTGCCGTTGGAGGCCGCTGCCTTGGTGGTGCCCACGTCGTACAACGCGACCGACGCCGTCAGCACATCATCTGCATTGTTCGGACCGGCCTTGCCGGTGGCGGTGACGGTGCGGGTATCGAAGGCCGTCGTGGCCTTGAGGGCCGTCAGCGCGGTCTTCAGCTTGTCGAAGGCCGCCGTAACGGTGCCGATCGACGACAGCTGCATCTTGGCCTTGGACTGCTGCAGGTTCAGCGCATTGTCGGCGGGCTTGCGGTCAGCTGCGACCAGCTGGTTGACGATGCTGGAAATGTCCAGCCCCGAGCCAATGCCACCGTATCCAAAGTCTGCCACGTCGTTTCTCCTGGTATCCGGGCCTGGCCGTCGTGCGGCGGCCCGTCGTCAACGAAAATAGCGGCCTGCGCCGCTGGGTCTTGAGGACTTCGTTGATGCATGCGCCGTGCCAATGGTCTGGCGCAGGTTCTGGCACGCAGATTGCAGGAGGGTTGGGGCAGGGTGCGGGGACATTCACCGCAGGCTGCCGGGGGTCTGCAAAAAGCCCTCCCCCAATGCAGGGGAGGGATCAGGCTACTGACAATCGGGGGGAGACGAAGCCGCCCGGTACGTACAGTCAAAGGTACAGCGCTGAAAGAGAGGTCCGCAGGAGCGGGCGATGCCGAGCCGGTTCGGGAGGTTTCCCGGGCCGGGCATGGCCCGCGCCTTCGAGCACCATGGCTTCCAGGTTGCCGCTACCGTCGATTCACTTCGACGGTAGCGGCGCCTTCTTGCCGTGGATCAGCGCAGCAGGCTGAGCACGCCCTGCGGCACCTGGTTGGCCTGGGCCAGCATGGCCGTGCCGGCCTGCTGCAGGATCTGGGTGCGGGTCAGCTCGGCGGTTTCCTTGGCGAAGTCGGTGTCCTTGATGCGGCTGCGCGAGGAGGACAGGTTTTCCGACGAGGTCTGCAGGTTGGCCACGACCGAGGTGAAGCGGTTCTGGATCGCGCCGAGGTCGGCGCGGGTGCTGTTGATCGCACCCAGGGCCTTGTCGACCACTTCCAGGGCCTGCTGCGCGCCGAGCACGGTGCTCACGTCCAGCTTCTGCACGTTGGCCGAAGTGTCAGCACCGGCGGTGTAGGCACCGGCGGCGGCCGCAGTGCCCCAGGTCTTGGCAGTGGCGTCGTAGTCGCTGCGCATCAGGGCGATGTCGGCAGTGGCAACGGCCTTGCCTTCCTTCACCGAGCTCAGCTTCAGCGTGCCGTCGGCGTTGGCTTCGGCGTAGATGCCGGCCTCGCCGATCTTGGCGTTGATGGCGGTTGCTACGGCCTTGGACGCGTCGGCGGTGGTGGCACCGGCCTTGACTTCGACGGTACCGATGTCCACGCCCATCACCGTGCCCGAGAAGCGCGCACCGTCGGTGCTGGCGGTGAGGGCAGCGGTCGCGCCGGTGGCGAAGGTCGAGGTGCCCAGCGAGCCGGCCTTGGCATCGATGGTCTTGTCGATGGCGATGGACTGACCGGCGTTTGCACCAACCTGGAACAGCTGGCTGGAGAACGAGCCGTCCAGCAGCTTGGTGCCGTTGAAGTCCGACTGCTTGGCGACGCGGTCGATTTCGGAAACCAGCTGGGTCACTTCGGCCTGCAGTGCCTTGCGGTCGCTGGCCGAGTTGGTGGCGGTGGAGGCCTGCTCCGACTGCTCCCGGACGCGCTGCAGGTTGTTGCCGATTTCAGTCAGCGAACCTTCGGCGACCTGGGCCAGCGAGATGCCGTCGTTGGCGTTGCGGATGGCGACGTCGGTACCGCGGATCTGGGTGCCGAAGCGCTCGGAGATCGCCAGGCCGGCGGCGTCGTCCTTGGCGCTGTTGATGCGCGAACCGGAGGACAGGCGCTGGATGGTGGTGGCCAGCGAGCTGCCGCTGGTGCTCAGGTTGCGCTGAGCATTTAGCGACATCGTGTTGGTGTTGATGACTTGTGCCATGGTGCTTTTCCTTTGGCGAAGGTGGGACGTGTTTCAGGAGCCGGGCGCCGCTTCATGCGGCGCCCGGAGGTCGAGCAGAGCGCGGATCAGCGCAGCAGGCTGAGCACGCCCTGCGGCACCTGGTTGGCCTGGGCCAGCATGGCCGTACCGGCCTGCTGCAGGATCTGGGTGCGGGTCAGCTCGGCGGTTTCCTTGGCGAAGTCGGTGTCCTTGATGCGGCTGCGCGACGAGGACAGGTTTTCCGACGAGGTCTGCAGGTTGGCCACGACCGAGGTGAAGCGGTTCTGGATCGCGCCGAGGTCGGCGCGGGTGCTGTTGATCGCACCCAGGGCCTTGTCGACGATTTCCATTGCCTGCTGGGCGCCCTTCACGGTGCTCACGTCCAGGTTGCTGGCGTACTTGGCGGCCGGCGCCGCAGCATCGGCAGTGGCCGTGAAGGTCGCCTGCGTGTTGCCTGCCCAGGTGCCGGGGGTCGCGGTGATCGCCTTGAACGAGCCATCAGCGTTGGCGCTGTCCTTGACCGAGGTCAGGGTGACGCCGGCGGTGCCGTTCACTTCGGCGTAGACACCGGTCTCGCCGATCTTGGCGTTGATCGCGGTCACCAGCGCTTCACGCGAGGCCTTGCCGGTGGCAGCGGCGTCGGCGCCCTGCTTGACCGAGACGTCAGCGATGGCCACGCCATTGATGGACAGGCCGGTGATGCTGAAGTCAGCGTTGGTGCCCGGATCGGCCAGGGTCAGCGCGTTGGTGTCGAAGCGGGCACCACCCAGGGCGTTGGCCTTGGCGTCGATGGTCTTGTCGATGGCGATGGCCTGGCCGGCGTTGGCGCCCACCTGGAACAGCTGGCTCGAGAACGAACCGTCCAGCAGCTTGGTGCCGTTGAAGTCCGACTGCTTGGCGACGCGGTCGATTTCCGAGACCAGCTGGGTCACTTCGGCCTGCAGCGCCTTGCGGTCGCTGGCCGAGTTGGTGGCGTTGGAGGCCTGCACCGACAGCTCGCGGACGCGCTGCAGGTTGTTGCCGATTTCGGTCAGCGAGCCTTCGGCGACCTGGGCCAGCGAGATACCGTCGTTGGCGTTGCGGATGGCGACGTCGGTACCGCGGATCTGCGTGCCGAAGCGCTCGGAGATCGCCAGGCCGGCGGCGTCGTCCTTGGCGCTGTTGATGCGCGAACCGGAGGACAGGCGCTGGATGGTGGTGGCCAGCGAGCTGCCGCTGGTGCTCAGGTTACGCTGAGCATTCAACGACATCGTATTGGTGTTGATGACTTGTGCCATGAGGAGAGGTCCTTGAGCGGTTGCACGTGAGTTGGGTTAGACGCCCCCGACGTGCCCCGGGGGCGGCTCATGTCAGCGCTGCAACAGGCTGAGCACGTTCTGCGGTACCTGGTTGGCCTGGGCCAGCATGGCCGTACCGGCCTGCTGCAGGATCTGGGTGCGGGTCAGCTCGGCGGTTTCCTTGGCGAAGTCGGTATCGCGGATGCGGCTGCGCGAGGCCGACAGGTTCTCCGAGGAGGTCTGCAGGTTGGCCACCACCGAGGTGAAGCGGTTCTGGATGGCGCCGAGGTCGGCGCGGACGCTGTTGACCGATTCCAGGGCCTTGTCGACGATCGACATCGCCTTCTGTGCGCCTTCGGCGGTGGTGACGTTCAGGTCCTTGACGAAGCTGGCCGCTGCACCGGTCAGGGTGCCGCCGTTGGTGCTGGTCTCGGTCAGGCCCAGGCCGGCGATGGTCGCGGCGGTGACGCCGGCCGGCGGGGTTGCTGCGCTGACGCCCAGGGCGAAGGTCTGGCCATCCTTGACCGACGCCAGGCTGATGACACCGGCATTGACCGAGGCCACCACGCCGGTTTCACCCAGCTTGTTGTTGATCGCCGCAGCGGTGGCCGAGGTGATCGACTCGCCGGCCTTCACGGTGAAGTCGCTGATGGTGACCGTGGTGGCGGTGCCACCCGGCGGGGTGACCGAGACCTGCAGGCCGGAGTAGGTGGTGTCGGCCGTGGCCTTGTCCACCGCCAGCGCGGTGCCGGTGTAGCCGTTGGCGAAGGTGGCAGCCCCCAGCGAATCGGCCTTGGCGTTGACCACGCTGTTGATGGCAATGGCCTGGCCGGCGTTGGCGCCCACCTGGAACAGCTGGCTGGTGAAGCTGCCGTCCAGCAGCTTGGTACCGTTGAAGTCGGCCTGCTTGGCCACACGATCGATTTCCGAGACCAGCTGGGTCACTTCGGCCTGCAGGGCCTTGCGGTCGCTGGCCGAGTTGGTGGCGTTGGAGGCCTGCACACCCAGTTCGCGGATGCGCTGCAGGTTGTTGCCGACTTCGTTCAGCGAACCCTCGGCGACCTGGGCCAGCGAGATGCCGTCGTTGGCGTTGCGGATGGCCACGTCCAGACCGCGGATCTGGGTGGTGAAGCGCTCGCTGATGGCCAGGCCGGCCGCGTCGTCCTTCGCGCTGTTGATGCGCAGGCCGGACGAGAGGCGCTGGATGGTGGTGGCCAGCGAGCTGCCGCTGGTGCTCAGGTTGCGCTGAGCGTTGAGCGACATCGTATTGGTGTTGATTACCTGTGCCATGGGGTCGTCTCCTCTTATATGGAACCCGTTGGTGAATGAAGCGAAGCGCCGCCTGTTTTTTTGTGTGGCTGTGTGCTTCGCCGTTGCCAAATGAATAACGGCGCTTTGTCAACAACCTTTAGCCGTGAATTCCGTTGAAATCGTAATTCGTTGCCGGAGGCTGTTTTTCCGGGGTTTTCCAACCCCGAAGGGGCGTGTAGGCGCACCCGGAAGGGGCGGTTGGGCAGGCCCAACCAGCGCTGATGAAGGTATCGGCGGGGTGGGGCCGGGCTTGATGGGCAATCACGGAAAATCCGCCGAGCGCTGTCTGGAATGCTCCGCGGCGACGGGCCACGGAAACGAAAAAGG
>NZ_JCAFVJ010000017.1:0-64443 GCF_059372295.1 Stenotrophomonas sp. YJH_SMC_33 | reverse complement strand
GGTCTTGCCGTGTGCGCAGGACAGCGCACACGAGCAAGCGGCGACCGAGCTTACATGGGTGAGGGCGCTTTGCTTGCGAAGCACTGCTTCGCAAGCGCCCGAACGCACAGCCGCCAGCGGCTGGGCCGGGCCCCGGAGGGGTACTTGCAGCGTCCCCCGCAACCGGATCCACCCCGCCATCCCACGGATAGCCGCTGTTGCTGTTGCCTTGGCTTGAAGCGGGTGCAGGGCCGCAGGCCCTGCCGCTACCCCTCTTCCCGACGTCCGCGCAGGATGTCCCGGAACCACTGCCGGTGGTGCTTGTACGCCCACCCATAGGTCACCTTGCCCTGGGTCATCGCCCGCACCGAGCCCTTGATCCAGATCGCCGCATAGATGTGCACCACGATCGCGCACACCAGCACCCAGCCGAACAGCGCATGGGCCAGCACCGAGAAGCGGATCACCCCGATCGGGAAGAAGTGGCTGAAGTACTGCCGCCAGATCACGAAGCCGGTCAGCAGCAGCGCCGACAGGCAGCCGATGATGGCCCAGAACAGCAGCTTCTGGCCCGCATTGAAGCGGCCCACCGGCGGCAGCTTCTCATCTTCGTTGCGCAGCACATCGCGCATGCCGCGCATCCACGCGCGATCGTCAGCGGTCGGCAGATTGTCGCGCCACATGCGGAACGCCAGCAGTGCAAAGCCCACCACCATGGCCAGCCCGATGAACGGATGCAGGATGCGCGTCCAGGGGCCGCCACCGAACAGCTGGGTCAACGGGAACAGGGCAGGGTGGAACAGCGCCAGCCCGGACAGCGCGGTCAGCACGAAGCAGATCGCCACGATCCAGTGGTTGATGCGGGTCGGTGCGCGGTAGCGGATGATCTGGCGCGGGTGCGGGGCGTACTTCATGGCCGCTGCTCCTCTTCGATCTTCTTCGCCTCGTGCTCGGCTTCCTCTTCTTCCTCGTCATTGACCGTGTTGCGGCCGATGCCGATGTAATGCAGGAAGCCGGCGAAGGCGGTGGCGGCGATCGCCAGCACGCCCAGCGGCTTGGCCACGCCCTTCCAGACCTCCACCATCGGGCTGATGCGTGGGTCCTTGGGCAGATCGGCGTACAGCTCGGGCTTGTCCACATGCTGCAGCACGTACATCACGTGGGTGCCGCCGACGCCCTGCGGATCGTACAGGCCAGCATTCTCGTAGCCGCGCGATTTCAGGTCTTCCACGCGTCCGGCCGCGTGCTCGGTCATCGCCTGCTTGCTGCCGAAGGTGATCGCGCCGGTCGGGCAGGTCTTCACGCAGGCCGGTTCCTGGCCCACCGCCACCCGGTCCGAACACAGCGTGCACTTGTAGGCCTTGTGGTCCTTCCTGGAGATGCGCGGCACGTCGAACGGACAACCGGTCACGCAGTAGCCGCAGCCGATGCAGTTCTCTTCCTGGAAGTCGACGATGCCGTTGGCGTACTGGATGATGGCACCGGGCGACGGGCAGGCCTTCAGGCAGCCCGGATCGCTGCAGTGCATGCAGCCTTCCTTGCGGATCAGCCACTCCAGCTTGCCCTTCTCGTCCTCGTACTCGCGGAATTTCATCACCGTCCACGACTGTTCGCTCAGGTCGGGTGGGTTGTCGTAGCTGCCAACGCAGCTTCCGACCTCGTCGCGCAGATCGTTCCACTCCATGCAGGCGACCTGGCAGGCCTTGCAGCCGATGCACTTGCTCACATCGATCAGCTTGGCGACCTGGCCGGTGTGCGCACCACGCGCCTCCGGCGAGGGCGTGGTGGTGGCCGAGCGGCGGATGATGTCCAGCGATTGCAGTGACATGGCGTGTCTCCTACACCTTCTCGACCTTGACCAGGATGCACTTCGATTCGGGCGTCTGCGAGTTGCCGTCACCGATGGCGTTGGTCAGCGTATTGGCGATGTATCCGGGCTTGGCCGCACCGAGGAAGCCCCAGTGGATCGGCACGCCCACCTGGTGCACGGTCCGGCCATCGATCTGCAGGGCCTTGATGCGCTTGGTCACCATGGCGACCGCTTCGATGTGGCCGCGCTTGGAACTGACCCGCACGCGGCTGCCGTTGTTGATGCCCAGCTCGTCGGCCAACGCCGCGCCGATCTCGACGAACTGCTCGGGCTGGATGATGGCGTTGAGCTTGCCGTGCTTGGTCCAGAAGTGGAAATGCTCGGTCAGGCGGTAGGTGGTGGCCACATGCGGGAACTCGTCCGGCGAACCGATCTGTGCACGATCGCTGGCGAATACGCGCGCTGCCGGGTTGTTCAGCGTCAGTGCCTGGCCGGGGCTGAGCGGGTTGCTGCGCAGCGGGGTATCGAACGGTTCGTAGTGCTCCGGGAACGGGCCTTCGGCCATGCCGGCCTTGGCGAAGAAGCGGGCGATGCCTTCCGGGTTCATGATGAACGGGCCCATGCCACCGGCAGGATCTTCGTCGGCCTTGAAGTCCGGCACGTCCACGTTGCCCCAGTTCTTCCCGTTCCAGGCCAGCAGCGTGCGGCGCGGATCGAACGGTTGGCCGGCCACGTCGCACGAGGCGCGGTTGTACATCACGCGGCGGTTGGCCGGCCACGCCCAGGCCCAGCCCAGCGTGTTGCCGATGCCGGTGGGGTCGCTGTTGTCACGCCGCGCCATCATGTTGCCGGTCGGGCCCCAGGCACCGATGTAGATCCAGCAGCCGCAGGCGGTGCTGCCGTCGTCGCGCAGGTCGCCGAATGCGGCCAGCTGCTCGCCGGCCTTGCGCACCAGCCTGGTCGGGTCCTTCGGATCGAACACGTCGGCCAGCGCCTTGCCGTTGTATTCCATCGCCAGTTCTTCGGGCGTGGGTACCTCAGGGTTGGCGTAGTTCCAGGCCAGGTCGCGCACCGGCTCCCACCACGCACCGCCGTCCTTCTCGTACAACGCTTTGATGCGATGGAACAGCTCGGACATGATCTCGATGTCACTGCGTGCTTCGCCCGGTGGGTTGGCCCCCTTCCAGTGCCACTGCAGCCAGCGCGAGGAATTCACCACCGCGCCGTTCTCCTCGGCGAAGGAAGTGGTGGGCAGGCGGAACACTTCGGTCTGGATCGTGCTCGGGTCGACGTCGTTCAGTGCGCCGTGGTTCTGCCAGAAGGCGATGGTCTCGGTTTCCAGCGGGTCCATGCTGACCATGAACTTCAGCTTGGAGAACGCACTGATCAGCTTGCCCTTGTTCGGCGCCGAGGCCAGGGGGTTGAAGCCCTGGCAGATGTAGCCATGGATCTTGCCCTCGTTCATCAGCTCGTACGCCTGCAGCATGTCGTACGGCTTGTCCAGCTTGGGCAGGTAATCAAAGCACCAGTTGTTGTCGGCGGTGGCGGCGTCGCCCCACCACGACTTCATCAGGCTGACGTGGAACTTCGGGTAGTTCTGCCAGAACGACATCTGGTTGGCGCGCAGCGGCTTCTGCGTGCGCTTGGCGATGTAGGCGTCGTAGTCCTGTTCGTCCTGTTTCGGCAGCGTCAGGTAGCCGGGCAGCAGGTCGGACATCAGGCCGATGTCGGTCAGGCCCTGGATGTTGGAGTGCCCGCGCAGCGCGTTCATGCCACCACCGGCCACGCCGATGTTGCCCAGCAGCAGCTGCACCATGGTGCCGGCACGCACGTTCTGTGCGCCGATCGAGTGCTGCGTCCAGCCCAGCGCGTACAGGATGGTCATCGCCTTGTCCTTGACGGCGGTGGACGCGATCATGTCCCAGATCTGGCGGATGCTGTCGGCCGGCGTGCCGCAGATGCGTTCGACCATCTCCACGGTGTAGCGCGCGTAGTGCTGCTTGAGCAGGTTGTAGACGCAACGCGGGTCCTTCAGCGTCGGGTCGCTGCGCACGAAGCCATCGTCACCGTAGGCGTAGTCCCAGCTGGAGCGGTCGTAGCTGCGCTTCTCTTCGTTGTAGCCCGAATACAGGCCGTCCTTGAAGGCGAACTCGTCCTTCACCAGGAACGACATGTCGGTGTAGTTCAGCACGTACTCGTGCTGGATGCGGTCCTCGGTCAACAGGTAGTTGATCAGGCCCCCCAGGAACACGATATCGGTACCGGTGCGGATCGGCGCGTACACGTCGGCCACCGCGGCCGAGCGGTTGAAGCGCGGATCGACCACGATCAGCCGGGCCTTGTTGTGCGCCTTGGCCTCGGTCACCCATTTGAACCCGCACGGGTGTGCCTCGGCGGCATTGCCACCCATGATCAGGATCAGGTCGGCATTCTTGATGTCGACCCAGTGATTCGTCATCGCACCACGGCCTAGCGTCGGGGCAAGACCTGCCACCGTCGGGCCGTGTCAGACACGTGCCTGGTTGTCGAATGCCAACATGCCAAGGGAGCGGACGACTTTGTGGGTCAGCACCGCGGTTTCATTGCTGGTGGCCGAGGCCGCCAGCATGCCGGTGGTCAGCCAGCGGTTGACCGTCTGCCCGGCCTCGTTCTTCTGCACGAAGTTGGCGTCGCGGTCTTCCTTCATCAGCCGCGCGATACGGTCCAGCGCATCGTCCCAGCTCAGCCGCTTCCACTCGTTCGAGCCCGGCGCGCGGTACTCGGGGTAGAGCAGCCGCGACTTGCTGTGGATGATGTCGGCCAGGCCGGCCCCCTTCGGGCACAGCGTGCCGCGGTTCACCGGATGGTCCGGGTCGCCTTCGATATGGAAGATGCTCGGCTCGGCGTTCTTGGCGCCATCGCCGAGGCTGTACATCAGGATGCCGCAGGCCACCGAACAGTAGGTACAGGTGTTGCGGGTCTCGGTCGCGCGGGTCAGCTTGTACTGCCTGACCTCCGCGAGCGCGATGCCGGGCGCGAAGCCCATCAATGCCAGGCTGGAGCCGACCAGGGTTGTCCCGGTCACTTTCAGGAACTGGCGGCGGCTCATCGATGGCATGCCGTTCTCCTGGGATGGCGGGGAGGCACGGGCCTCCGGGCTGTCGTTGGGTACGGCCCGGTTATAGCACAGGCTCCCGCATACCCATGTGGCACAAGGCCCGGCGCCTGCCGGGCAGGCGCGCAAACGGGCGCCTCTGGTAAAGTTGCGTGCCCGCACCCCGGGGAAGCGTCTGCCGGGCCTGGTTCCAGGATGTTCCGCGCAGCCCCCGCCGTCCTGGCGCGATCCGCCGCGCCGGACCTGGAACACCGAGGAAAAAAGTTTGCGAAATCAAACCGTTGGATCCCCCGCATGAGCGCCCCGTCGAAGCCGTCGGACACCGTTGCGCGCGGCACGCTGTACATCGTGGCCGCCCCGTCTGGCGCCGGCAAGAGCAGCATCGTCAATGCCACCCTGGCGCGTGACCCGCAGATCGCCCTGTCGATTTCCTTCACCTCGCGCGCAATGCGCCCCGGTGAAGTGAATGGCCAGCACTACCACTTCGTCAGTGCCGAGAAGTTCGAGCAGATGATCGCCGCCGGCGACTTCTTCGAGCACGCCTGGGTGCACGGCGACTGGAAGGGCACGGCCCGGCAGTCGGTGGAGCCGCAGCTGGCCGCCGGCCAGGACGTGCTGCTGGAGATCGACTGGCAGGGCGCGCAGCAGGTGCGCCAGCTGGTGCCGGGCACGGTCACCGTGTTCATCCTGCCGCCGTCCAAGCAGGCCCTGCAGGACCGCATGCGCAAGCGCGGCCAGGACAGCGAAGCCGTCATCGCCCAGCGCCTGGGCGCGGCCCGGGACGAGATGCTGCACTTCAACGAGTTCGACTACGTCATCGTCAACGAGGTGTTCGACACTGCCGTGGACGAGCTGTGCGCCATCTTCACCGCCAGCCGCCTGCGACGGGAGGCCCAGAAGGTCCGCCACGCCAGCCTGATCCAGGCGTTGCTGACCCCCGATCCGGGTGCAACTGACTGATTCCAAAAGAATCGGGTGGGGGTTGGCTTGATTTTGTCCAGCTCCTGCCAGTACACTCCGTCCCCTTTCCCTCATTCGACTGAGCGGCCGACCGGTCGCCGGGAGCCCGTATGGCCCGCATCACCGTAGAAGATTGCCTGGAAGTCGTTAACAACCGTTTCGAACTGGTCATGATGGCATCCAAGCGTGCCCGCCAGCTCGCCAACGGCGTGCAGGCCACGCTGGACAACAGCGAGACCGAAGACAAGCCGACCGTGCTGGCGCTGCGCGAAATCGCCGCCCGCAAGATCGACAACGCGCTGATCGACGAAGTCGAGAAGGCCGAGCGTGAGCGCGCCGAGCGCGAAGCGCTGGAGTGGGCCGCCGCCGAAGTGGTCGCCGACGAAGACATGTCCAAGAACGACGATTGATCGCATCGATCAACGTCGTTGCTGGATCGCCGAACAGCCCGCCCCGTGCGGGCTGTTTCGCATTCAGGATTTGCCGTAAACGTCGCGCTGGAATAGGCTTCGGGCATGAACCCAGGCCCCACTGCCAAGGTCGCCGCAGCCCCCGCTGCCGCCGTACCCGACTACGTCCTCCAGCTTGAACGCGCCGCCCATTACCTGCCGCCGGAACAGCTGCCGCTGCTGCGCCGCGCCTGGGAAGTCGGAGCCGCCGCGCACGCCGGGCAGACGCGCAAGTCGGGCGAGCCCTATATCACCCATCCGGTGGCCGTGGCCCAGGTGCTGGCCGAGCTTGGCCTGGACGTGGAAGCGTTGATCGCGGCGATCCTGCACGACACCATCGAAGACACACCGCTGACCCGTGAGGCGCTGGCCGCCGAGTTCGGCGAAGCCGTGGCCGAGCTGGTCGACGGCGTGACCAAGCTGGACAAGCTGAAGTTCCGCGACCGCCAGGAAGCGGCCGCCGAGAGCTTCCGCAAGATGCTGCTGGCAATGTCGCGCGACCTGCGCGTGATCATGATCAAGCTGGCCGATCGCCTGCACAACATGCGCACGCTGGGCGCGCAGAGCCGCGAAGCGCGCGGCCGCATCGCCCGCGAGACGCTGGAGATCTACGCGCCCATCGCCCAGCGCCTGGGCATGAGCCTGGTCAAGAGCGAACTGCAGAACCTGGGCTTCAAGGCGCTGTATCCGTGGCGCCACGCGATCCTGGAAAAGCACATCCGCAGCCAGCCGGTGGTACGCCGTGAAGCGCTGGCACAGGTGGAAGTGCAGCTGTCGCAGCGGCTGGCGAAGGAAGGCATCGAGCATCGCCTGGTCAGCCGCATCAAGACGCCGTGGAGCATCTACAACAAGATGCGCGACGAGAACAAATCGTTCGACCAGGTGATGGACGTGTTCGGCTTCCGCCTGGTGGTGCGCAGCGTACCCAGCTGCTACCACGCGCTGGGTTCGGTGCATGCCACCTTCAAGCCGCTGGATGGCCGCTTCCGCGATTTCATCGCCATTCCCAAGGCCAACGGGTACCAGTCGCTGCACACCGTGCTGTTCGGGCCGTATGGCTCGCCGATCGAAGTGCAGATCCGCACCGAGGAAATGGACCTGATCGCCGAACGCGGTGTGGCCGCGCACTGGACCTACAAGTTCGGCGGCGATTCGCCCAACAGCGCACAGAGCCGTGCCCACGCGTGGATCGTCGAGCTGATCGACTCGCAGCGTGCCGCCGGGTCCTCGCTGGAGTTCCTCGACAACGTCAAGGTCGACCTGTTCCCGGACGAGGTCTACCTGTTCACGCCGAAGGGCAAGATCCTGGCCCTGCCGCGCAATTCCACCGCGCTCGATTTCGCCTACGCCGTGCATACCGACGTCGGCAACATGGCGGTGGCCTCCCGCGTGGACAAGAAACTGGTGCCGCTGCGCACCAAGCTGGTGTCGGGGCAGTCGGTGGAGATCATCACCGCACGCTCGGCCACGCCGAAACCGCAGTGGCTGGAATTCGTGGTCACCAGCAAGGCGCGCACTGCCATCCGCCACCAGCTCAAGCAGCTGGAGCACGAGGACGCCGTGCAGCTCGGCCACCGCATGCTCGACCGTGCGCTGGAGGCGATGGATTCGTCGCTGGAACGGTTGCCGAAGGGGCGCCTGGATGCGTTCCTGGCCGAGCATCGTTTCCCACGCCTGGAGGCGCTGCTGGCCGAGGTCGCACTGGGCAACTGGATGCCGACCCAGGCCGCGCAGGCGCTGATGGCCTACGCCGAACTGCGTGGCGGCCCGCATTCGCGCCACCACTCGCAGGAAAAGATCCTGATCAACGGCAGCGAGCGCGGCGTGGTCACCTTCGCCGGCTGCTGCCAGCCGATTCCCGGCGACGAGATCATGGGCTACCACACCGCCGGCAAGGGCATCGTGGTGCACCGCATGGACTGCCCGAACCTGGCCGAGCTGCGCAAGTCGCCCGAGCGCTGGGTGCCGATCGGCTGGGACACCACCGTTTCCGGCGACTACGACACTTCGCTGGTGGTGGAAGTAGAGAACGGCACCGGTGTGCTGGCGCAGCTGGCTGCTGCCATCGCGCAGAGCCATTCCAACATCGAGCGCGTGGACTACCTGGACCGCGACTTCAACGCCGCCGTGCTGGCGTTCAACATCCAGGTACGCGACCGCAACCATCTGGCCGAAGTGATGCGCCGTCTGCGCCGTCTGTCGGTCGTGCAGTCGGTACGCCGCCAGTAACGCGAACCCGGTAGTGCCGGCCGCTGGCCGGCAATTTCGCGGTGCTTCCGACGTTCATGAGGTTGCCGGCCAGCGGCCGGCACTACTGGAGCGGCGCGGTAGATCCACGCCATGCGTGGATGCACCCCCACCCGGTACAATCACCGCTCTGTTTTCCCCCAAGCACCGGAGCGACCCATGTCCCGCCAGATCATCAACACCGAAAAGGCCCCCGCTGCCATCGGCCCGTACTCGCAGGCCGTGCGCGCCGGCAACACCGTGTACTTCTCCGGCCAGATCCCGCTCGACCCGGCCACCGGCGACATCGTCGGCGCCGGTGACGTCGAAGCACAGGCCCGCCGCGCCTTCGACAACCTCAAGGCCGTGGCCGAAGCCGCCGGCGGCTCGCTGGACAAGGTCGTGCGCCTGGGCCTGTACCTGACCGACCTGGGCGAGTTCGCCAAGGTCAACGCGGTCATGCAGGACTACTTCCAGGCCCCGTACCCGGCCCGTTCCACCATCGAAGTCTCCGGCCTGCCGAAGGGCGCCAACTTCGAGGTCGACGCGGTGATGGTCATCGACTGACCGCCACGTGGCACGCAAGGCGGCGGTCACCCCGGTCCTGTCACCGTCCGGCGAAGCATCCCTGGCGATGCTCGCGGGCGTCGGTCCGGCCGTGGCCGCCAAACTGCAGGCGCGTGGCCTGGCCACCCTGCAGGATCTCTGGCTTCATCTGCCGCTGCGCTATGAAGACCGGACCCGGCTGACCCGCATCGAAGACCTGCGCAACGGCGTGCCGGCGCAGGTGGAAGGGCGGGTGGTCGCGGTCGAGCGCGGCATGCGCTACCGGCCGATGCTGAAAGTAGCGGTGGAAGACGAAGGGCAGGGCACCCTGGTGCTGCGCTTCTTCCATTTCCGCCAGCAGCAGGTCGGCCAGTTCGCGGTCGGCAACCGGCTGCGCTGCTTCGGCACGCCCAAGCCGGGCCACCTCGGCCTGGAAATCGTCCATCCCAGCTACCAGGTGCTGGGCCGCAACGACGATCCCGAACTCGGCGACCGCCTCGACCCGGTGTATCCCACCGTCGAAGGCGTGGGCCCGATGACGATGCGCAAGCTGATCGGCCAGGCGCTGGACCGCCTGCCGGAGGAAAGCACGCTGGAACTGCTGCCCAGCGGCTGGCTCGATGGCCTCGGCCTGCCGTCGCTGCGCAGCGCGCTGCTGACCGTGCACCGGCCGCCGCCCGATGCCGACCTGGCCGCGCTGGCGGCCGGCACTCATCCAGCGCAGCGTCGCCTGGCAATGGAAGAGCTGCTGGCCCACCACCTCAGCCTGCGTCGCCAGCGTATCGCGCTGCAGGCGCACCATGCACCGCCGCTGGCCGGCCCCGGCAAGCTGGCCAAGGCGCTGCTGAAGCAGCTGCCGTTCGCGCTCACCGGCGCGCAGGCGCGCGTGTTCAAGCAGATCCGTGAAGACCTCGCGCGGCCCAGCCCGATGCTGCGGCTGGTGCAGGGCGATGTCGGCTCCGGCAAGACCGTGGTCGCCGCATTGGCGGCGATGCTGGCGGTGGAGCAGGGCAAACAGGTTGCGCTGGCAGCACCGACTGAGCTGCTGGCCGAGCAACACCTCAACAACCTGCGCGGTTGGTTGGAACCGCTCGGCGTGCGCATCGCCTGGCTGGCCGGCAAGGTCACCGGCAAGGCGCGCGCCAAGGTGATGGAGCAGGTCGCCAGCGGCGAAGCGCAGGTGGTGGTGGGTACCCACGCGCTGATGCAGGAGGCGGTGGTGTTCCAGAATCTGGCACTGGCCATCGTCGACGAGCAGCATCGCTTCGGCGTGCATCAGCGACTGGCGCTGCGTGACAAGGGCGCGGGAGGCAACAGCGTGCCGCACCAGCTGGTGATGACCGCAACACCGATTCCGCGCACGCTGGCGATGTCCGAATACGCGGACCTGGATGTCTCGGCCATCGACGAACTGCCACCGGGCCGCACGCCGGTGCAGACCGTCGCACTGAACAATGACCGTCGCCCGGAGCTGATCGAGCGCATTGCGCTGGCCTGCCAGGAAGGGCGGCAGGTGTATTGGGTGTGCACGCTCATCGAGGAAAGCGAAGAGCTGGATGCAACCCCCGCGCAGGCCACTTACGAATCACTGCAGGCACTGCTGCCCGGCGTACGCGTCGGGCTGGTGCATGGCCGCCTGAAAGCCGCCGAAAAGCTGGCGACGATGGTGGCGTTCAAGGCGGGCGACATCGACCTGCTGGTGGCCACCACCGTGATCGAAGTGGGCGTGGACGTACCGAACGCCTCGTTGATGGTGATCGAGAACGCCGAACGCCTCGGCCTGGCCCAGCTGCACCAGCTGCGCGGCCGTGTTGGCCGCGGTTCGGCGGTGTCGCGCTGCGTGCTGTTGTACCAGGCACCGCTCTCGCAGATGGCACGCGAGCGCCTGCAGACCATGCGCGAAACCAACGATGGTTTCGTCATCGCCGAAAAAGATCTGGAGCTGCGTGGCCCCGGCGAACTGCTGGGTACGCGGCAGACCGGCCTGGCCGGCTTCCGCATCGCGGATCTGGCCCGCGACGCCGGCCTGCTGCCCGGCGTGCATGACCTGGCGGAGCGCCTGCTGGACCAGCAACCCGCGCTGGCTGATCGTGTGGTGCAGCGCTGGATCGGCACCGCCGTGCGTTACGCCTCGGCGTAAGTGCCGGGGGGCGGATCCCTTTGCACAGCAAAGGGCTCTAACCCCATTTCGGGGACGCACATCCACGCACGGCGTGGATCCACTGTAGAGCCGAGCCCACGCTCGGCTGCTGTGGGCGCTGCGCGCGGGAGTTGAGCATGGCCCGACTCTACAGAGAGCTCTTCCCCGCCATCCGCGGGAAACCCGCTTTTGACGTTGCTGTTGAAGTTGCCGGCCAGCGGCCGGCACTACCGCTTCGGCGGGTGCAGGGCGCAGCCCTGCCAGAACCCCAACACCCCGTACTTGCAACGGTCATCATCCCGGTCCACACTTCGTTGCCGATCTGAAGACGGCAACGATGACCCACAAGATCCCGCTGTTGATCGACACCGACCCCGGTGTGGACGACGCCCTGGCCCTGCTGATGGCCTTCGCCGATGAACGGCACGACGTGGTCGCCCTGACCATCGCCGCCGGCAATGTCGGCCTCGAGTACACCGTTCGCAACGCCCTCAAGCTCTGCGACATCGTCGGCCGCGCCGACGTGCCGGTGTTTGCCGGCAGCCCGGATCCGCTGCTGCATCCCTCCGTCGACGCTGCCCACGTGCATGGCCGTGACGGCTACGGCGACGTGGACCTGCCGCCGCCCAGCCGCCAGGCCGAAGCCGAGCACGCCGCACTGGCCATCCTGCGCCTGTCGCACGAGCACGCCGGCGAACTGATGCTGGTGATGCTGGGCCCGCTGACCAACCTTGCCCTGGCACTGAAGCTGGACCCGACCCTGCCCGAGCGCATCAAGCGCATCGTGGTGATGGGCGGCGCGGTCACCTGCCACGGCAACATCACCCCGGCGGCCGAATTCAACATTGCGTTCGACCCGGAAGCGGCGCACGTGGTGTTCACCTCGTTCAAGCACCTGCTGGTGTCGGACTGGGAGGCCACCGTCGCCCATGGCCTGCCGCTGCAGGACGCCGAGAAGTGGCTGCAGGCCGATTCCGATCGCGCCCGCTTCTACGAGTTGATCTCGCGCAAGACCCGGGGCCTGTCCGAAGACAGCAAGGGCGGCCGCTGGTACACCGCCGATGCGGTGGCCATGGCCTGGGCGCTGAACCCCGAAGGGCAGCTGCGGGTCGAGTCGCGCCCGCTGAACGTGGAGCTGAACGGCACGTTCAGTCGCGGCGCCACCATCGTCGACTGGAACCGCCAGACCGGCCAGCCGGACAACTGCGATCTGCTGATGGCCTACGACCAGCAGCGTTTCGAGGCCCTGGTGCGCCAGGCCCTGGGCGCGGACTGACGTCCATTACCCGGCACCGGTTGCCCCGGGCGGCAACCGGTGCTTATAATGCCGCTCTTGACCACCAGCCCATTTACGGTGTGAGCCCATGAAGGCCGATATCCATCCGAACTACCGCGACGTCGTCTTCCATGACGTCACCTCCGATTTCAAGATCCTGACCCGCTCGACCATGGCGACGAAGGAAACCATCCAGTGGGAAGACGGCAACGAATACCCGCTGGTCAAGGTTGAAATTTCCTCGGCTTCGCACCCGTTCTACACGGGCAAGCACAAGGTCATCGACACCTCGGGCCGTATCGACAAGTTCCAGAAGCGCTACGCGCGCTGATCTGTCGATCCAGCTTCGAACCAACGGCCGCGCTCTGCGCGGCCGTTTGTTTTTCCCCAACGCCAACCCAACGGGCGTTTGGATGGACGGAACACTGCGTTCGCGTGACAACGCTTTTGCCGATCCGGGCCGCTCAACGGCCGGCGTCTGGCTGCCTGTCGTATACGACTTCTGTCTAGCGCCGGGCAAATGCTGCTGTGCGATAATGACCTGATCCCCGGCACAGGCCGAGGACGTCATTCACGTGCCTGACCAATGCGCTTGGGCAGGCGCCTTCCCATGAAGGAGCGCACACAGTGTCCGATCTTGATCAGGTCACGCTCAACGCCGGCGACAAGTCGGTCGTTCTGCCCGTCATCAAACCCACCCTTGGCAACGACTGCGTCGACATCGCGAAGCTGACCAAGGAAACGGGGTATTTCACCTACGATTCCGGCTTCACCGCGACGGCCAGCTGCAAGTCCGCCATCACCTACATCGACGGCGACAAGGGCGTGCTGCTGTACCGCGGCTACCCGATCGAACAGCTGTCGGAAAAGTCGAGCTACGTCGAAGTGGCCTACCTGCTGATCAACGGCGAGCGCCCGAGCGCCGAGCAGCTGAAGGCCTTCACCGATGAGCTGACCGCCGAAGCCAACGTCGATGAGTCGATCAACACCCTGATCGGCAGCTTCGCCAAGGATGCCCACCCGATGGCCATCCTGGCCGCTGCGATCGCGCAGCTGTCGGCCATCTATCACGACTCGCTGGACCTGTCCGACGCCGAACAGCGCCGCCAGGCCGCCGTGCGCCTGATCGCCAAGGTGCCGACCCTGTCGGCGCTGATCTACCGCCACGGCAAGGGCCTGCCGGCCAACAAGCCGGACACCTCGCTGGACTACGTCAGCCGTTTCCTGAAGCAGACCTTCGAGTCGGCTGACGGCCAGTACGATCTGAACCCGGACGTGGTCAAGGCGCTGGACCTGCTGTTCATCCTGCACGCCGACCACGAGCAGAACGCCTCGACCTCGACCGTGCGCCTGGTCGGTTCGACCGGTGCCAACCCGTACGCGTCGGTCGCTGCGGGCGTCACCGCGCTGTGGGGTCCGGCCCACGGCGGTGCCAACGAAGCCGTGCTGAAGATGCTGGAAGAAATCGGCACTGCCGACAACGTCGAGTCTGCCGTGGTCAAGGCCAAGGACAAGACCTCCGGCTTCCGCCTGATGGGCTTCGGCCACCGCGTCTACAAGAACTTCGACCCGCGCGCCAAGGTCATCGGCGAGATGACCAGCAAGGTGCTCAAGCAGCTGGGCGTGCAGGATCCGCTGCTGGACGTGGCCGTGAAGCTGGAGCAGGCCGCGCTGCAGGACGAGTACTTCGTCGCCCGCAAGCTGTACCCGAACGTCGATTTCTACAGCGGCATCATCTACAAGGCGCTGCAGATCCCGACCGAGATGTTCACCGTCATGTTCGCCCTGGGCCGTACCTCCGGCTGGGTGTCGCATTGGCTGGAACAGCAGGTCGACCCGGAAATGAAGATCGGCCGTCCGCGCCAGGTCTACACCGGCAGCGACGTGCGCGACTACCAGGGCTGATCGCCCGCGTAGGTTGTGCCGAGAACGCCCCGCATCCGCGGGGCGTTTTTTTTGCGCGGACCTGGTAGGTGCGGACCGTTGGTCCGCACGATTTCGGCGCCCGCGAAAAATCATCCACGCATGGCGTGGATCTACCACCGCATCCGCCTTCGGTAGGTGCCAACCTTGGTTGGCACGCGCTTCACCGCGCCAAGACCGCGTGATTCAAGGGTCTCACCAGCTTCACAAGCGCTCGCGCAGCCTCAGGACGCCAGCTGCATCCGCAGCACCTGAAATGGAGCGTCCATCCCGATGAGCACCCGATTCGACCCACCCGAGCGCGACCCGCTTGGTCCCGACGTCGCCACTGTCGTCACCGCCCCCATCGTTACCCCTCCCAGCGAAAGCGCCGTGTCCTGGGGCGCGATCTTCGCCGGTGCCGCCGCTGCCGCTGCGCTCTCCCTCATCCTGCTGATCCTGGGCGTTGGCCTCGGCCTCTCCTCGGTGTCGCCGTGGTCATTCGAAGGCGTCAGCAAGGAAACCTTCGGCTGGTCCAGCATCGCCTGGCTCACCTTCACCGCACTGGCCGCCTCGGGCCTGGGTGGCTACCTCGCCGGCCGCCTGCGCACCAAGTGGACGCAGATCCATGGCGATGAAACCTATTTCCGCGACACCGCACACGGCTTCGTATCGTGGGCGGTGGCCACGCTGCTGACTGCGGGCCTGCTCACCTCCGCCATCGGTGGCGTGCTGGGCGCCGGTGCAAAGGTGGCGGGCGCCACCGCAGGCGCTGCCGCATCCACGGCCGGTGTTGCCGCTGCGGGCGCCGCCAGCACTGCCGCCGCGGCTCCGGAAGGCGACCTCAACTACTGGGTCGATTCGCTGTTCCGCAGCACCACCAGCGCAGGGCCGTCTGCTCCTGCAGCGCCGCCGCCGGGTGCACCGATGGATCCGAATGCCCCCCCGCCGCCGCCGGCCGCAAGCGTCGGCCCACGCGACGCGCGCATGGGCCCGCCGCCGCGCCCGATGCAGGGCAACGGCCCGATGGGCGACCGCCGCGAAGTCCGCGCCGAAGTGAACCGCATCATCGTCAACAGCCTGCAGGGCGATGGCTTGGATCCGGCCGACACCCAGTACCTGTCGCAGCTGATCGCGCGCGAAACCGGCATGAGCCAGGCCGAAGCGCAGGCCCGTGTGATCGATGTGCAGACGCGCATGCGTGCAGCGCTGGAGAAGGCGAAGAGCACCGCCAAGCAGGCGGCCGACGATGCCCGCAAGGCAGCAGCGTATGCCGCGCTGTGGCTGTTCATCACCTTGCTGATCGGCGCGTTCTTCGCCAGCCTCAGCGCCACCTGGGGCGGCCGCCGCCGCGACCTGTAACCCGCCTACCGTGCAAGGAGACCTGCCATGAAAATGATTCTGCTCTGGCTGTTGGGCGTGCCGATCCCGCTGCTGATCCTGTACGCGATCTTCTTCTGATCGCGCGCCAACGCGATGTCTTATCGGGCCGCCGAAAGGCGGCCTGATATCTGTAGAGTCGAGCCACGCTCGACTCCCGCGCGCAGCGCGGACAGCAGCCGCGCCCGGGCGCGGTTCCACAGGGACTCGCTTCAGGATCTGAATGCATTCTGACAATGGATGTCGCGTTCACATCTTTTCGGATCTATTGCATGGGCATCACATGGAGGGCGATAGAACCTGAGGGTACTCATCCCTCCACGGAGAACACCATGAACCGACTGCTTGCCATCGCCCTCATCGCCACGCCGCTTGCCCTGCTGAGCCCGCAGGCCTTTGCGCAGTACACCGGACCAGGCGCGGGAACGGCTGCCAGCACCGTCGCCGACGCACGCGCGCAGCGCGATGACCATCCGGTGGTGCTGCGTGGCACCCTCATCTCCAAGATCGGGGACGAACGCTACCAGTTCCGTGATGCCAGCGGCCAGATCGAAGTCGAGATCGATGACGAAGACCTGCCGCCGCAGGCCATTGGCGCCGACACCGTGGTCGAGCTGCGTGGCAAGGTCGACACGCATCGATTCAAGCCGACCGACATCGATGTCGATCACGTCACCGTGGTGCCCGCAGGTTGAAGCGAACGGCAGCCGCGCATGGGCCCGGCGCCACAGTAGATCCACGCCATGCGTGGATGACGTCAAAACGACCGGAAAAGCTGTCTGTAGAGTCGAGCCATGCTCGACTCGCACGTATGGTGCGAACAGCCGTCGAGCACGGCTCGACTCTACAAATGCGAAGCAATGAGGTTTATTGCATTCAAGCAGTGAGGGGAATTGCATAGCCCTCAAACATTGAACACCTTCAAGAATTCTCCTTAACGTTCCACGTTTTAGGAATGCTTGAATAGTCTGCATGGCAATGGATTCCTAACATTCTCTCCGTCGCCCGCAACCACCTCTGCGGGCGGCGCCTCCCTCCCTTTCTCCTTAGGGGAGGGGGGCTTTCATATTCCCCCTGTCCGAGAGAGACACCCATGCACGCCATTATCAAGAAGGCCGCGCTCGCTGCAGCGCTGGCCACTGCTTCGCTGTCCGCGCACGCCGTGGAAACCAAGATCTCCGTCTACGCCGACGTCGACCCGACCCTGGCGCTGCTGCGCGATGACGGCACGCCGCTGCCGGACATGGTCACCCTCACCCACGACCCGCTGCGCGGCCTGATTCCGAACACGCAGCGCGTGCGCATCCACTCCAACGATGAAACCGCGGATATCGAAGCCCGCATCGATGGCAGCTTCTTCCTGGCCAACGAGACCGGCGCCGTGACCGTGCCGATGACCATCAGCCTGAACAACCGCGCGCTGGGTGCAGCCGCCATCGAGTACAAGGCAACTGACCTGTTCAACGGTGCGGGCTCGACCCCGGGCGCCTCGATCTCGATGCCGCTGACCATCGCACAGACCACGCCGGCGCCGATCCTCACCAAGGGCGCGTACAGCGGCCTGGTCAACGTCGTGCTGAACCAGAAGGCGGCTACGCCGTAATCCCCCGCGCCGGCCCGCATCCCGGGCCGGCCGCTTGCAGCGGTGCCCCCATGACCCTACACGCCCCCGCCGTCACCCGGCTGGCGGTCGCGCTCGCCCTGGCGTTGTCCACTCCGCTGGCGGCCGCGCGCGGCGTCCCGCCCGGTTTTGAAGATCTGGTCGAAGGCCAGACCGAACAACTCGACATCCAGCTGTTCGGCCGCTCGGCCGGGCTGTCGCCGGTGCGCGTGACCCTGGAGCACGTGCAGCTGGAAGATCCCGCGCGCGTGCTGCAGGCACTGGACCTGACTGCCGAGGCGCAGGCCGCCCTGCTGCCTGCGCTGTCGCAGCCGCTGCCGCGCAACAGCCATCTGGCATGCCGCTTCGGTGGTGCCAGCGCCGGCTGCGGCTACATCGATCCGCCGGAAGCTCCCGACGAGGTGCGCGCGCTGTATGACGAAGGCGAGGGCGCGGTGCGCTTGTTCGTGGCGCGCCGGTGGATTCCCGGCAAGCCTGCCGCCGAGCGTTTCCACACGGTCACCGCCAATGCCGAGAACGCGTTCCTGCATCAGCAGACGCTCAACCTCAGTGGTGGCCGTGACTACCAGTCGCTGTCGGCACGCGGCGTCGGCACGCTGGGCCTGTTCGATCGCGGCCACCTGTCGGCCGAGTGGTACTACAACCAGCAGCGCTATCGCAGCCACAGCGACGACGATTTCCAGTTCGACAACGTCTATTACCGCCACGACCTGGGGCCGGCGCACTACCTGCAGGCCGGGCGCATGGACCGCCGCAACCTGTCCAGCCCGCAGGGCGGCACCTTCAGCTTCAGCATGCTGCCGCTGGACCGCTTCCAGGGCGCACGCCTGGGTACCACCCAGGCCTATGTGGACACCGACGCGGCGGTGCAGGCCAGCCCACTGACCGTGCTGCTGGCGCGCGATGCGCGGGTGGACGTGTTCGATGGCGAGCGCCTGCTGCAGACCTTCTACCTGCAGGCCGGCATCAACCAGATCGACACCCGCAATTTCCCGTTCGGCAACTACCTGGTCCGCATGCGCATCTACGAGGACGGTGTGCTGGTGCGCACCGAGGAGGCGCCCTTCGACAAGGGCGGCGACTGGACCAACAGCCAGTGGCAATGGTTCGTGCAGGGTGGCCACCGCAATGAGCGCCGCAGCGATGCGTTCGATGGCGAGCGCATCGCGATGGCCGGCGTGCGCGTGCCGCTGGGCCGCGACGCGGCCATGACCGCCGGTGCCGCCACGTTCGGCGGGCACCGCTACGGCGAGCTGCGCCTGGACCTGCGCCGGGTGATGGCCACGCAGGAAGTACGCGCCACCTTCAGCGGCATGCGCGGCAGCGACGGCAGCAACGGGCAGCAGCACCAGCTGTCGTACCGGCGCACGGCGTCGTGGAATCTCTACCAGCAGCGCATGCGTGGCAAGGCCTGCCAGTTCGAGGCCGAGGCGCGCGACCAGCTGGGCTGCACCAACGCGCTCAGTGGTTCGATGTCGCTGCCGCTGGCGGGCGGCAATGTTTACGTGGGCTACACCCGGCGCCAGACCTGGCGCACCGGCTGGCACCGGCCAGAGTTCGAGCAGGATCCGTTGTTCGGGCTTGAGCCGCTGTTGCCGCCGGGGCCGTTGGAACCGCGCCGCGAGCCGCTGCTCAGCCGCACCTGGCAGGCCAGCTTCAGCCGCAGCCATCGCTGGCAGGATTTCAGCGTCTCCACGCGCGTGGGCGTGTGGCGGCAGAACAGCACCGACAGCGTGCGTGGCAGCACCGAGCGCGACCGTGGCATCTACGTCAACCTCAGCCTGAGCCGCCGGCACCGCAGCGCTGCCGGTGATGGGCAGCGCCGCTATGCCGTGGATGTGCGCCAGCCGCAGCATCAGCGCCCGGCGATCGACTACAGCGTCGGCCAGAGCCTGCGCCAGGAACTGGATACACAGTACCGCGAGCTGTCCGGCGAGCTGCGCGCCAACAACAACGAGCGCTACAGCGCTTCACTGGGTGGCCAGCTGCAGAATGGCGTCGGCCACACCAGCGCCAGCGTGGCGCGCTACCAGCAGCGTGGCCGCAGCGAAACCGGCTACAGCGGCGCACACAGTTCCGGCTTCGCGCTCGGCCGTCGCGGCTTCTACTGGAGCGGTGCCAACGGCGCCGATGCCGGCCTTGCCGTGCAGGTGGCCGATACCGACGACGCCGACCTGCGCGGCGTGGCCGCCGAACTGCAGGTGGGCGGGCTGCGCAGGCAACGCCTGCAGATCGGCGAACGCCGGCTGCTGCCGCTGCCGGCCTATCAATCGCAACGTGCCGAAGTGCAGGACGCCAGCACGCTGGACAGCATCGCCGCCATCCGCGTGACCGGCGTGGGCGGTGCACGGCCGATGTTCCTCACGCCCGGCAAGCTGATGCGCATGCCGGTGCCGATCGAAGTGACCTACACCTTCATCGGCCATGCCCGCGACCTGGCTGGTGCGCCGCTGGGCGGCGCCCGCATTCTCAACGCGCCGGTGCCCGGCACCAGCGCCAACGGCGGCTTCGTCGCCGATTTCCCGCGTCGCGAAACGACGCTGTACCTGTTGCAGGACGACCGCCTGCTGCACTGCCCGCTGCAGGTGCGCGAGCGCCGCCAGGTGGTGCTGCTGGTCGGCGCCGTGCACTGCGAGCCGCTGGCCGTGGCCCAGCTGCCGGCCGAGATCCGCCAGCAGGCCCGCGTGACCCGGCTGCTGCAGGAACGCGCGTTGATTGCCGCCACGCCCCGGACCGCTGCTGCAGGAGGTACGCCATGAACCGGCGTTGGATGTTCGTGTTGATGCTGGTGTGTGCGCTCGTGCTGGTGATGCCGCGGGCGTGGGCGCAGTGGCCGCCGGAAACGCATCCGGCCGACCAGAGCCGGGACATCGTGATGAGCTGGGATCGCTCGGCGGTACCCGGTGATGTGGAGTTGTGGGCGCCGCGGACGGTGCTGGGATTCAGTCACGACCTGGCGCTGAAGTATGGGCAGATCCATGTGGTTTGTGAGTCTGCTTCAGATAGTGAATTCGGTCGGTGCCCGACGGAAGGAGATTCATCGATAGTTAGCGGGCCGTCCGAAGTCGCCTTGCGGCTTGTAGAGATCCGGACCGGCCTGCAGGCAGAGCTTCGGCTGCTCGGAAGCCTTCAGAGAATACTGAACGACTGGACTTGCAGCCCGGACTACTGGGATAGCAGTCAGCGTGCGCTCTATGAAGCGTTCTATTACACCTGTGGTATCGATCAGCCAATCGGTACGGGTGCGAGGCTTGCGCTTCCACCATCAGAACTGGCGCGCCTCGTAGCAGGTCACTGGAAAGCCACGATGCGCCTGAACATCAAGGCCGACCCCGCCGCAGCACCCGTCGCCACAGCCACCTTCAACTTCGATTTCACCGTCACCGACTACGACGCGATCTCGATCTACTTCCCGACCTTCGACACCGTCGCGCCGCTGGTCAATCTCGATCTGCGCTACGACCCCATCCAGAAGGTGGTGGGTGGCAGGAAACAACTGGACATGTGCCTGTACGACGGCCTGGGTTCGCAGAGCGAATACCTCGACGTCACGGTTCGCGACAGCGGTCCACGCCCACCTGCGGGATCGGACTTCTCGCTCTGGCACCGCGATGGCGGCAGCGATGCCAGCCAGCGCCTGGACTACCGCGTCCACCTGGACTACGGCGGCCACCGCCTGGCGATGAAGCACAACGTCAAGCAGCAGCTGCGCGGCATCGACAGCGCACAGCTGCGGCTGGTGATGCTGCCGGGCATCAGCCAGCCGGTGTACTGCGTGCCCACGCCGCTGACCCTGGAAACACCGCCTACCCCTATCGCCAGCCAGCGCCCCGGCCTGTACGAGGGCGAGCTGACCGTGGTGCTCGATGTCCCCACTGCCAAACCCTGATCCCGAGGAGCCTGCCATGAAGAAGCTGCTGTTCTGCCTGCTGCCGGTGAGCGCCCTGCTTGCCGTGCCGGCACACGCCAACCTTTCCATTCACCCGATGCGCGCAGCGGTGGATGCCAAGCGCGGCACCCATATCCGCGTGTACTCGCAGTCGACCATTCCGCAGTACGTGCAGACCCGCCTGCGGCGCATCGTCAATCCTGCCACGCCTGCCGAAGAAGAACAGGAGATGGAAGCCTCGGATGCGGCGATTGCCATCACCCCCGGCAAGTTCGCACTTTCCGGCGGCGGCAACCGGCTGATCCGGGTGATTCCGCTGCAGCAGGTCCAGAAGGAAACGGCCTACCGCCTCTACTTCGAAGGCGTGCGCGGGCCGGATGACGCTCCCCTCGAAGACGGCGAAGGCGCACAGGCAAACATCGGCGTCAGCCTGGTCTGGGGGGCGCTGGTCAACGTCACCCCCGACGACGGTGTGGTGGACCTACGCCTCCAGGACAACACGCTGCACAACACCGGCACGCTGCGCGTGGGAATCATCGGTGCCGAGGAGTGCACGGCCGCGGGCACCTGCACGCCACACCCCGTGTCGCACAGCCTCTATCCCGATGCCGCACTGACGCTGCCGTTCCAGCTTCAGCCGGGCAACTCGCTGCAACTGCGTTACCGGCTCACCCGCGATGGCTATCGCGAACACGTGCGGACGATCGAACCGACGGCGACCTGAGCCCGCACTTTGCCCGCCCCGTGCCCGGAACGGGGCCTCACTTTCCTTGTCCTGTTAAGGAGAAACACATGAATCGAATCTATCGTCGTATCTGGAATCACGCCAAAGGCTGCTGGGAGGTTGCCAGTGAATTTGCGATGAGGCGTGGAAAGGCCTCGCACTCAGGCATTATCGCGGAATCGAGGTGCATCCTTGCCTTACTGGTGCTCGGCTTTGCGTCAAGCAACGCTGGAGCAACGCAGTACTACCTCGGATGCAATGAGCATGAGGGGTGGGCAGCAAAGTGTACCCCGCTGTTTGGCAGCTATGACGAAAAGATGTTCACGGCAGGCGCTGGTGGTGCCGCATACAACGCTCTCGCCTTGGGAGCAGGCTCACGGGTGTATGGAGACAACTCCTTCGCGTTTGGCCACGGAACCCGGATTGAAAAGCAGAACAGCGCTGCGTTTGGCTTCAAGGCGCGGACCAGTGGCGTCGATAGTGTTGCCTTTGGGTACAACGCCAGTGCCAATGGCGGCCACGCCCTGGCAATGGGTGCGAACGCATACACCGGAGCACTTGGGGCTACGGCCGTGGGCAACGATGCTGCGGCCACCCGGCAGAACGCGGTGGCCGTTGGCAGCGGCTCCAGCGCGGAGAAGGAGAACGCAGTGGCGCTGGGTGCCAACGCGTGGTCCAACGGTGTGGATGGAGTGGCGCTTGGAAGCAGGGCACAGGTTGAGACCGGTGCAGGCACGGGTGGTGTCGCCATCGGTGGCGGTGCCCGTGCGGGAAGCCTGGGCTACACCGGTGCCATCGCCATCGGCGGCGATACGCGCGCGTACATCGACGGCGTTGCGCTGGGCTATGCGGCGTCTGCGTCCGCACAGGGCGCCGTAGCCCTGGGTGTCCGCTCGGTGGCCACGGAAGCCAATACGGTGTCGGTAGGCAGCGCCTCGGTGCGCCGTCGCATCGTGAACGTGGCCGATGGTCGTGTCACCGCCTCCAGCACCGATGCGGTCACCGGTAAGCAGCTGCATGCCATGAACGAGCGGGTTGACGGCATGATCAAGCAGGATTCCGCAGGCGGCATCGTACGCATCGCCAACAGCAACACCGGCTCGGAAGTCAGCATGCGCAACGCGGTGCTGGCCACGCGCAAGGTGAGCGGCGTGTCCGATGGCGCGCTGACGACGACCAGCACCGACGCTGTGAACGGACGCCAGCTCAACACGACCAATGGTAATGTCACCAAGGCGCAGACCGCTGCGGATGCGGCCAAGGCTGATGCCAGCAAGGCGCTGGCCCAGGTCACCACGGTGACCGGCCTGATCGGCCAGACTTCGTCCACCAGCAGTGTCCGCTTGGGCGAGAAGAACAGCGGTACCTCGCTGGATGTCCGCAACAGTGCCAATGCCAACCGCAAGGTGACCGGTGTGGCCGATGCCACGCTGAGCACCTCCAGCACGGAAGCGGTGACCGGCAGGCAGTTGAACACGACCAATGAGAATGTTGCCAAGGCACAGACCGCTGCGGGAGAGGCCAAAGCTGATGCGAGCAAGGCGCTGACTCAGGTGGTGACGCTGGGCGGCCTTGTCGGGCAGGTGTCTGCAACCGGCAATGTCCGTCTGGGTGAGAAGAACAGCGGTACAACGTTGGACGTCCGCAACAGCGCCAATGCCAACCGGAAGATCAGTGGTGTGGCGGATGGCTTGCTGAGTGCCGGCAGTACTGAGGCTGTATCTGGGAAGCAACTGTATTCAAGTAACTCACGGATCTCAGCTTTAGAAGGCGTGAGTCAATATCTGAGTATCGGCGTGGCCCCCATTAGTGAACCTGCTGAAGCTGGAGCGGGAGGGGTCGCTATCGGCAACTCGGCCAAAACCGGTGCTGAAAGTGGCACAGCTGTTGGGACGCGAGCCAGAGCAATGGGTAGGAATTCAACTGCGATTGGACGAGGAGCTACCGTTTTCGAGGACTCCGAGAATGGCTTTGCAATGGGGGCTGGTGCGGAGGTGGGGGCTGCAGGTGGCGGAGCAAATGACGGTGTCGCTATTGGTGCGGGTGCAAAGATCGGAAGCGGAGCCCATGGTTCGCTGGCACTTGGAAGAGACGCACAGGCAAATGAAGCTGGAGTTGTATCCTTCGGCAACAGCGGTATGCAGCGTCGCCTCGTGAACATTGCTCGAGGTACTGTCGATCACAATGCCACTACCGTCTCCCAGCTCAAAGACTCCCTCGCTACCCTTGGCGGCGGAGCAGGGGTGGACGCCAGCGGAAATATCATCGCCCCAACCTACTCGGTGCAGGCCGGAACGCAGAACTCGGTCGAAGACGCATTGATGGCGCTTGATGGCGCCGTCATCTCTGCAGGTCGTCGAGCGGGCAAGGTGGAAGATCAGCTCAGCTCCATCTTCCAGGACTCGCCGTCGGCCCGTGCCGATGGCATGAACCAGATCGCGCTCAGTGGCGTGAACGGCATGGTGCTGACCAACTTGGCTGACGGACGAGTGGCGCCAGGAAGCCGTGATGCTGTGACCGGTAGCCAGTTGTACGCCGCAGAGCAGAAGATCTCGCAGAATCGGAATGATCTGGAGGCGATGCGCAAGGAGAGGGAGATGGGGCAGCAGACGATGCGTGGATTGGATGCGAGCGGTCCGATTGATTTCGGTGGTGCGCGTTTGACTGGCGTGGCCGAGGCGAAGTTGTCGGCTGACAGCTCGGATGTTGTACGGGGTAGCCAGCTCTATGAGACCAATAGCCGTGTGTTGGCCATGGAAGGCATCAGCCAGTATGTCAGCGTGGGCACAGCGCCTGGATATGGCCCTGCTCAGGCTGGTCCGGTTGGTCTCGCAGTTGGGAACTTCGCCAAGGCCGGCAACGAGGGAGGAACTGCAGTGGGGACCCATGCGAAGGCACTAGGCAGAAATTCCATAGCGCTTGGTCGCGCTTCGGTCGTGCACGAGGATTCGGATGGTGGATTTGCACTAGGTACTGGAGCAGAGGTGGGCATTGCCGGAGGCGGTGCGCGAGGAGGCATTGCTATCGGCGCTGGAGCAAAAGTGGATAAAGGAGCGGATAGTTCGTTGGCGATAGGCGAAGGCTCTCAGGCGAATGAGGCCGGAGTAGCTTCATTTGGAAGTGCAACTGCTTATCGCCGCCTCGTAAACATCGCCAACGGCACCGCCAACCACAACGCCGCCACCGTCGGCCAGTTGCGCGGTGCGCTGTCCGCGCTCGGCGGTGAAGTCGATGCCAACGGCAACATCGTCGGCCCCAGCTTCACCGTGCAGGGCCAGTCCCAGTCCACGCTCAATGGTGCATTGGAAGCACTCGACGGCGCAGTGGTCAGCAACCGCTCGCGCGTGAACCAGGTCGAGTCGCAGCTGCGCAGCGTGTTCCAGGACACGCCCTCCGTCCGCGCCGACGGTCTCAACCAGCTCACCCTGGCCGGAACCCACGGCATGGTCATTTCCAACGTGGCCAACGGCCTGATCGCGGCCGGCAGTCGTGATGCCGTCAATGGCGGCCAGCTGCACTCGATGCAACAGCAGCTCAACGGCCGCATGGACGGGCTGGAGCAGCGCATCGATGCGCCGCAGCCGCAGGCAATGGCGGTTGCTTCGGTGCCGGAGCCGGAAGCGCCGGTGCCGCAGGCCGAAGGCGGCCAGCAGGTGGCGTCGGCAGGCGAGGGTGAGAAACCTGCACCGCAGCCGAAGACGAAGAAGGAGGACTCCCCGAAGCCCCAGGTCGATACCGCTGAACTGGAGAAGATGCTGGCCCGCGCCAACGAGTATACCGATGGCGCGATCAGCAACTTCGAGCGTCGCCTGGACAAGATGGACAAGCGTTTCAACCGCATGGCGGCAATGAGCAGCGCACAGACCGCGATGGCGATGAACACCGCCGGCCTGGCCACCTACAACCGCCTCGGTGCGGGCGTGGGCTACGCCGAGGGTGAGTCGGCGATGGCAGTGGGCTACCAGCGTGTGCTCAACGAGAAGGGCTCGGCCACCTTCAGCCTCAATGGCGCGTTCACCAACAGCGGCGAACGCAGCATGGGTGTCGGCGTGGGCATCGGCTGGTAAGCCATGCGGCCCCGGCGTGGTGCGCGTAATGAACCCCGTCGCGCCGGGGTCCTTGCCGAGGAGAAGGCAATGTACAGATGGGTAAGTGGAATCGTCAGCTATCGCACGTTCTATATCTGGCGGGCGCGCTTTCGCTACTACACCCGGAACCTGGACCTGTGGACGCTGATGAGCGGGCTATGCATCGCCGGTCTGCTGCTGGTGCTGTGGTATCTGTGGCAGATGCTGGGCGTGCCGCCGCCGCGCGTGCGTCCTCAGGCAGCGGCGCTGCGGATCGAGGGCGTCACCAGCGAGGCGATCCATCGCATCGTGCTGGTGCGCCACGCGGGCCGCACGCCGGGTGCACCGTTCACCACGCCGGAGGAGATAAGGGCGAGCACGTTGCGCACGATGCGGGTGCGGCAGGTGATGGACAGCGAAGTGGTGTGGCGGCTGAAAGCCGACATGCTGGCGGACATCGCCGACTACATCACCGCCACGGGTGGGTGCGTCCCGTACGACTGCCGACGGATTCGCGCTCGATTGGAGGATGTGCGCAGGGCGGGTGTTGAGAATGCGCAGATCAACACAGCACTGTTGACGATCCTGGAGGTGTCGCTGGACCAGATGCCGTCGTTGGAGGCGGTCGAGCATGAGCGGGTGAAGAGTGGGTGGTCGGATGGGTTCAACGACATCTATGATCAGATCTGGTTGCTGCGGGGCCTGCAGGTCATGCATGCACAGATGATGCGGGAGTATCCGCAGCGAGCCGCCGCGCCGTGGTTGCCGCGGTTGCTCAGCGACCCGCTGCGCGATACCCGTTTCGTCTGGTAGCGGGAGCATGATGGGCATCATCTGCCAGCGCAGGTAGCGCAGCTTTTGTAGAGTCGAGCCGTGCTCGACTGCTCTCCGGCCAGCAATCGAAATGCCTGAAGCACAGTGCGGACCAACGGTCCGCACCTACCGAACACGGGTGCAGCGCTTCTGTAGAGTCGAGCCGTGCTCGACTGCTCTCCGGCCAGCAATCGAAATGCCTGAAGCACAGTGCGGGCCAACGGTCCGCACCTACCGAACACGGGTGCAGAGCTTCTGTAGAGTCGAGCCGTGCTCGACTGCTCTCCGGCCAGCAATCGAAATGCCTGAAGCACGGTGCGGACCAACGGTCCGCACCCATCACTGGCAGGTACCGCTGCGCTCGCCGGCCATGGGCCGGCGCTACCGTCATCCGCCGATGTACGCGCTGATCTCCGCTTCGGCCAGCACCTGCCGCAACTGCGCCACGGACGCACGTCGCATCGGCTTCTCATCCACCGGTGACAGTGGGGCCTGGCGCAGGGCGTCGTACGGCAGCACGGCCAGGTCGAAGGTCAGCTCCTCGGCACTGAACACCCACACCGGCACGTCCAGGCAGCGTTCGCGGTCCATGCGCAGGCGGCGCGTCCGCGATTCGGCGGGAATGCCGTGCTCCTCCAGGAAGCGGTGCACGGCTTCCGGGTCGTCGCTGTGCAGGTGCAGCTGCACGGGACTGTTGGCGTCGGCGGTGCCCTCCAACACTGGGCCAGCCAGGCGCGGGGAGAAGCCGTGCAGGAACTCCAGCGCACGCATGGCAGCCTCGCGGCGGCGCTGAAGCTCGCTGCCGTGCTGGGGGCCAGCGAACAGCCGCTGGTATTCGCGCAGGGCGTCTTCGATCTCGGTGTTGCGGGGCAGGGAGGCATCGTCGTGGATGCCGAGCCGGCTGGCGGCCTTCAACTTGGCCTGGTGATAGTCGCGGATGCCGCCTTCGGCCATCAGGCGGGCGGCTTCGTGGGCGAGGCGGTGACGCCGCTCGCGGGTCTGGCTGGCAGCATGCTGACGGGCGCGATGCATGCGATGACTCCCTGTTGCGACCTGGCTACAGAGTAGCGCAGGGATGTGACATCTGCGTGGGTATGGCGGATGTTGCTGCTCTGGTAGGTGCCGACCTTGGTCGGCACGAAGCGCCAACCAAGGTTGGCATCTACCACGGCAAAAGGGTGCTGTTGATCCTGTAGAGCCGAGCCCATGCTCGGCTGCTCTACCGCGGGCCCCCGAAGCCGAGCATGGGCTCGGCTCTACAGAGGCGGCGCCAACCAACGGTTGGCACCCACCGAATGCTTCCTCAGAAGATATCGAACGCGGCGGCGTCGGCCTGCGGCGTATTGAGGTTCAGGTCGTAGTCGGTCAGGCGGTCCATGTCTTCCACCTTCACCCACTCGGTCGCGCCGTTGAGGGTGGCCTGGACCATGCCGCTGGGCGGCTCGTTCTGCGCAATCGGGGTGTCCTTCAGCGCGGTGCGCATGTAGTCGATCCAGATCGGCAGCGCGGCCTTGCCACCGTATTCGCGGTAGCCCAGCGAGCGGAAGTCGTCGCGGCCCACCCACACGGTAGTCACGTACGGGCCACCGAAGCCGGAGAACCAGGCGTCGCGGTGGTCGTTGGTGGAGCCGGTCTTGCCGCCCACGTCCTCGCGGCCGAGCACCTTGGCCTGCACGCCGGTACCGCGCTGGACCACGTCGCGCATCATCGACACCAGCTGGTAGGCGGTGCGGGCGTCGATCGCGCGCGGGGCGGTGCGGGCATCGGGGTTGACCGGCGCGGCCGGGGTCTCGGCCTTGGCTTCGGCCTTGGCCGCAGCAGCCGGGTCCACCTTCGGGGCCGGGGCGCCGAAGTTGAAGCCGTCCACCACCTGGTTGACCGGCTGGTCGCTGCTGCCGGCGCAGTCGCGGCAGGCCATCGCCGGGTTTTCCTTGAACACCAGGTTGCCGTCGCGGTCGTTCACCTGGTCGATCAGCCAGGTATCCACGCGCGAGCCGCCGTTGGCGAACACCGCGTAGCCACGCGCCACCGACAGCGGGGTGAGCGAGGCAGTACCCAGCGACATCGACAGGTTCGGCGGAAGCTCCGATTCGGCGAAGCCAAATTCGCTGATGTACTTGCGCGCATAGTCCACGCCCATGCCATCGAGCAGGCGCACCGAGACCAGGTTGCGCGACTGCACCAGCGCTTCGCGCAGGCGCATCGGGCCGCGGAAACCGCCGCCGTCGTTCTGCGGGGCCCAGGTCTTGCCGCGGCGGTCGCGGAACACGACCGGGGCGTCGAGCACGATCGAGGCCGGGTTGTAGCCCTTGTCGAAGGCCGCGGCGTAGATGAAGGGCTTGAAGCTCGAACCCGGCTGGCGGCGGGCCTGGGTGGCACGGTTGAACTTGTTGCCGGAGAAGCTGAAACCGCCAACCAGCGCCTTCAGTGCACCGCTGTGGGCATCCAGCGAGACCAGCGCGGACTGGCCGCGCGGGAGCTGATCCAGCAGCCACTCCCCTTCCTTGGCACCGGCACGCACGCGCACGATGTCACCGCGCTGCACCAGCTTGCCCGGGGTCTTGTTGGTCCACTTGGCGGCACCGGCCGGCAGCACGATCTCGGTCCGGTTGGCCAGCACCACCGTGGCGCTGCCATCGGCACCGGTGCTGGCAACGATGGCCGGCAGCAGGCCGGCCTGGCCGTACAGGCCACGCAGGTGTTCGGCCAGGGCGGCGGCGTCTTCACCGGCACCCACCTGCACCTGCTTCTCCACGCCGTGCCAGCCGTGGCGGTGGTCGTAGAGCAGCAGGCCATCACGGACGGCCAGGTTGGCGGCGGTCTGCAGGGTGGAGTCGATGGTGGTGGTGACGTGGTAACCCTTGTTGACCACATCGCCGCCGAAGCGGGCGATCATCTCCTGGCGCACCAGCTCGGCCACGTAGGGCGCGTCGACCTGCACCGGCGGCTCATGCGCGGTGGCGTGCATCGGCACGGCCTTGGCCGCGTCGGCTTCGGCCTGGCTGACGAACTTCAGGTCGGCCATGCGCTGCAGCACATAGTTGTCACGACGCTGGCGGGCGCGCTCCGGGTTGGAGATCGGGTTGCCCGAGGACGGGAACTTGGGGATGCCGGCCAGCGAGGCCATCTCGTCCAGGTCCAGCTCGTTGAGCTTCTTGCCGTAGTAGAACTCGGCGGCGGCGGCCACGCCGTAGGCGCGGTTGCCGAAGAAACTCTTGTTCAGGTACAGCTCGAAGATCTCGTCCTTGCTCAGTTCGGACTCGATCTTCCGCGCCAGCAGGATCTCGGCCAGCTTGCGGGTATAGCTGTACTCGGAGCTGAGGAAGAACTGGCGGGCCACCTGCTGGGTGATGGTGGAACCACCGGGCACGCGCTTGTCGTTGGTGGTGGCCAGCAGCCAGACCGCGCGGCCGATGCCCTTGTAGTCCACACCGCCATGCTCGTAGAAGCGGGCGTCCTCGGTTGCCAGGAAGGCCTGCTTCAGCTTCTCCGGCACGTCCTTCATGGTGATCGGGGTACGCCGGGTCTCGCCGAACACCGCCATCAGCTTGCCGTCGGCGGCATAGACGTACATCGGCTCCTGCATTTCCACGTCGCGCAGGGTCTGCACGTCGGGAAGCTTGGAGGACACGGCGTAGTACAGACCGCCCACGGCGGCCGCGCCGATCAGCGCCAGGACCAGGACAATCAGGAAGATCCAGCGCAGCCAGCGGCGGAGTCGAGTCATCGGGTTCAGATTCCGATTGCGAATTTCGTGGTCGCAGAGTATAGATTACGCAAGGTGGCGGCTGGGGTCGGCACCGGGGAGCGCAAGGGGAACAGTCAGGGGCTGCATCGTGAATCCGTGAGGAACTTCACAGCAGGGCCGTTGCCATTTGCTAAGAATACGTTATTAATGCTCGGGCGCAGGTCTTGCGTCCAAGTGCCCGTCGGCAGGGGAGAAACCGTGGGGCTCATCCCAAAAAGTCAGTCGCCGCTTGTAGGCGTCGACATCAGTTCGACTGCGGTAAAGCTTTTGCAGCTGTCCCGCAGTGGCAACCGTTTTCGCGTGGAACATTACGCTGTGGAACCTCTTCCGCCGAATGCGGTGGTGGAAAAGAACATCGTCGAAGTGGAGGCCGTAGGTGAGGCCATCCGCCGCGCGATGAACCGCTCGGGGAGCAAGGCCAAGCTGGCCGCTGCCGCCGTTGCCGGTTCGGCGGTGATCACCAAGGTGATCCCGATGCCGGCCGAGCTCGACGAGAACGACATGGAAGCCCAGATCGAGCTGGAAGCGGTCAACTACATTCCGTACCCGATCGAGGAAGTGAACCTGGACTTCGAGGTGATCGGGGCGATCCCGAACAACCCGGAGATGGTCCAGGTGCTGCTGGCCGCGTCGCGTTCGGAGAACGTGGAACTGCGCCAGTCGGCCCTGGAACTGGGGGGGCTGCAGGCCAAGGTGATGGACGTGGAGGCCTTCGCGGTCGAGAACGCCTACGCCCTGGTCGCCAGCGAGCTGCCGGTGTCCATCGACGGCGTGGTCGCGCTGGTGGACATCGGCGCCACCATGACCACCCTCAACGTTCTGCGCGGCGGCCGCAGCCTGTACAGCCGCGAACAGGTGTTCGGTGGCAAGCAGCTGACCGACGAGATCATGCGCCGTTACGGCCTGAGCTACGAGGAGGCCGGCCTGGCCAAGCGCCAGGGTGGGCTGCCGGAAAGCTACGAGATGGAAGTGCTGGAGCCGTTCAAGGAAGCCACGGTCCAGCAGATCAGCCGCCTGCTGCAGTTCTTCTACGCAGGCAGCGAGTTCAACCGCGTCGATCACATCGTGCTGGCCGGCGGCTGCGCCGTGCTCGGTGGCCTGCCGGAAATGGTCGAGGAACAGCTGGGCGTGCCGACCGTGGTCGCCAACCCGCTGGCGCAGATGACCCTGGGGCCGAAGGTGAACGCACATGTGCTGGCCCAGGATGCCCCCGCGCTGATGATCGCCACCGGTCTGGCGCTGAGGAGCTTCGACTGATGGCACGCATCAATCTATTGCCCTGGCGCGCCGAGCGGCGCAAGCAACGCCAGCGCGAGTTCTACGCAATGCTGGGCATGGCCGCGATCGGTGGCCTGCTGCTGTCGCTGGTGATCTGGTTCTATTACGACCGCCAGGTGAGCGGCCAGATGGACCGCAACGCCTATCTGGAAGCCGAGATCGAGAAGGTCAAGGAACAGAACAAGGAGATCGACCGCCTTGACGCGCAGAAGGAACGCCTGCTGGCCCGCAAGAAGGTCATTGAGGAACTGCAGGCCAAGCGCTCGCAGATGGTGCACCTGTTCGATGCGCTGGTGCGCACGATTCCCGATGGCCTGGTGCTGACCGCGCTGAAGCAGGAAGGCGACGTGCTGACCCTGGAAGGGCGCACCCAGTCCAACGCCCGTGTTTCGGCGTACATGCGCAACCTGGAAACGTCCGGCTGGATGACCAACCCGGAACTGTCGATCATCGAAGCGCGTGACCCCGAGAAGGACAAGGACGGCAAGACCGGCCCGGTTGCGGACATCAAGGCGCTGCCCTACGTGTTCGTGGTCAAGGTGAAGCTGCCGGCGCAGAGTGAGGAAGTGGCCGCTACGCCAGGCCTCAACGCCGATGGTTCGGTGGCAACGCCGGCGCCGCCCGCAGTGGCCCCGCTTGCCGCCGGCCCGGATGCAGCGGCGCCCGCCGCGCCGGCCGCAGGCCAGCCCGCTGCTGCTCCGGCTGCACCCGCCCCCGCCGCCGCTCCGGCCAACGCACCTGCTGCCACCCCGGCCGCGCCGAACCCGCCGGCAGCCCCGGCTGCCAAGCCTGCGCCGAAGCCCGAGGGCAGCCGCCTGGCGCAGCCGCCGCAGGCCTTCAACGCCCCGCTGCAGGGGGATCGCGCATGAGCCAGAAAATCGATCTGAAGAACCTGGATTTCAACGACATCGGCAACTGGCCGCAGAAGGCCAAGATCGTCTTCTGCTCGCTGTTGGCGCTGGTGATCATGTTCGTTGCGTGGATGCTGCTGATCAGTGGCAAGCGCGAGGAACTGGCCGGCCTGGAATCGAAGGAAGTCGACCTGCGTGCCGAGTTCACCAAGCAGCAGGAACGCGCGGTGAACCTGGCGCCGCTGAAGCAGCAGCTGGCACAGATGGAACAGGTGCTGCAGCAGATGCTGCGGCAGCTGCCCAGCAAGACCGAAATGCCGGACCTGATCATCGACATTTCGCAGACCGCGTTGTCCAGCGGCCTGACCAACGAGCTGTTCGAGCCGGAGCAGGAGCAGGTCAAGGAGTTCTACGCCGAAAAGCCGATCAAGCTGCGCATGGTGGGCAGTTACCATCAGTTCGGTGCGTTCGTCAGCGGCGTGGCCTCGCTGCCGCGGGTGGTGATCCTGACCATGCACGACATCAACCTCAAGCCCAAGGACAAGGCCAGCGGCAACGCCCGCAGCGGTGCGCTGGAGCTGTCCGGCACGGTCAAGACCTATCGCTATCTGGATGAGACGGAAGTGCAGGCGCAGCAGGCTGTCGCCGATGCCGAAGCGAAAAAGAAGAACGGCAAGGGGGGCAAGAAGTGATGCGCACGTACATCGCACGCAGTGCAGTGGCGTTGGCGGTCCTGTTGCTGGCCGCCTGTGGCCGCGGCGTGACCAGCACGCCGGGTGATGCGCCGAATCTTGAAAAGTGGGTGGAAGGCGAGCGTGCACGACCGGCGCAGCCGCTGGAGCCGCTGCCGGTGATGCAGCAGTTCGAAACCTTCGAATACTCCGCACAGGGCCTGCGCGATCCGTTCACCGATGCCTGGACCAATCCGCAGCAGGGGAATGGCGGATTGCGTCCGGATCCGAACCGGCGCAAGGAGCCGTTGGAAGGCTTCCCGCTGGATGCACTGGACATGGTCGGTACCATCGGCACCGGCGCCGCTACCGTGGCGCTGGTGATGGGGCCGGACAAGGTGACCTACCGGGTACGCCCGGGTGGGTACCTGGGGCAGAGCGACGGGCGGGTCACGGCGGTCTTCGAAGACCACGTGGAGCTGATCGAACTGGTGCCGGATGGCGCGGGCGGCTGGCTGGAACGGCCGGCAACGCTCTCGCTTGAAGATCAATGATCGTTTACTGGGGATAGCACGATGACCTTTCACCAAGCCAAGGGGCTGCGTCCCATCCGGCGCTCTACCTTGAACCGTGTCAGCGCGTTGGGAGTCGCGCTGATGCTGGCCTGCGCTCCGGCGCTGGCCGCCGCACCGGCCGAGAAGCCGGTGGGCGCCACCGTGGCACCGGCGGCAGCGCCGGCGGGCCTGTCGGTGGCCAAGATCGATTTCAAGCGCGGCGATGATGGCGCCGGGCGCCTGATCGTCCAGTTCGACGGCCAGGGCGCGGTCCCGGACCTGCGGACGCAGGGCAACAGCGTGGTGGTCGATGTCGGTAACGCCCGGCTGCCGGCCAACCTGCAGAAGCCGATGAACGTCACCGACTTCGCCACGCCGGTGCAGCGCATCGACGCCAAGCCGTCCGGTGCCGGTACCCAGCTGGTGCTCAGTACCGGTGGCGCGGTGGAGTCGCTGGCCTACCAGAGCGGCAACGAGTACGTGGTGGAGATCAGCCCGCGGCAGGCGCCCGCCGCGGTGGGCGCGGTCACCGCCGGCAGCGTCACCCAGGCCGCCAAGGCGGTGGGGCAGCGTGGCTTCACCGGCAAGCCGGTGACCTTCAACTTCCAGGACGTGCCGGTGCGCACCGTGCTGCAGTTGATCGCCGAGGAATCCAATCTCAACGTGGTGGCCTCCGATTCGGTACAGGGCAATGTGACCTTGCGCCTGGTCAACGTGCCGTGGGACCAGGCGCTGGACATCGTGCTGCGCGCCAAGGGCCTGGACAAGCGTCGCGATGGCAGCGTCATCTGGGTCGCTCCGCAGGCTGAGCTGGCCAAGTTCGAGCAGGAGAAGGAAGACGCGCGCATCGCCATCGAGAATCGCGAAGACCTGGTCACCGATTACGTCCAGATCAACTACCACAGCGCCACGCAGATCTTCAAAGCGCTGACCGAGGCCAAGGGCATCGGTGGAAGTAGCAACAATAGTGGTAATGGAGGCAGTTCATCGCAGGAGGATAGTGGCTTCCTTTCTCCACGTGGCCGTATCGTGGCCGACGAGCGCACCAACACGCTGATGATCAGCGACATCCCGAAGAAGATCGCGCGCATGCGTGAGCTGATCGGTGTGATCGACCGTCCGGTTGACCAGGTGCTGATCGAAAGCCGTATCGTCATCGCTACCGATACCTTCGCCCGCGAGCTGGGTGCGAAGTTCGGCATCAGCGGCAGCCGCGACAACGTGTATTTCAGTGGCAACCTGGAAGCCAATCGCCTGACCCGCGAATCCCAGGTCAAGGCTGCACAGGATAATGCCAAGGCCGAACGTGACTGGATTACTGGCGGCCGCGTCGGTCCGCCGCCCGTGCCGACGGGTTCGGCAATTACCCGTGGCCTGAACTGGAGTGTGCCGGTAGCCGCGGCCAACAACCCCGGCTCGCTGGCGCTGTCGATCCTCAACGCAGGCTACCTGCTGGACGTGGAGCTGTCGGCCATGCAGGAAGAGTCGCGAGGTGAGGTGATCTCCAACCCGCGCGTGGTTACCACCAACCAGCGCGAGGCGATGATCAAGCAAGGCAAGGAGATCGGCTACGTCACCATCAGCGGCACCGGTGCTGCCGGTGGCGCCGGCTCCACCCCGAACGTGCAGTTCAAGGAAGTGGTGCTGGAACTGCGGGTGACCCCGACCATCACCAACGACAACCGCGTGTTCCTCAACATGCAGGTGAAGAAGGATGAGGTCGACCGCCTGATCGAACTGCAGGGCTACGGCACGGTGCCGTCGATCAACCGCCGCGAGGTCAACACCGCGGTACTGGTCGAGGATGGGCAGACCGTGGTCATCGGTGGCGTGTACGAGTTCACCGACCGCAGCAGCATCAGCAAAGTGCCGTTCCTGGGCGACGTGCCGTTCCTGGGCAACCTGTTCAAGAAGCGCGGCCGCAACAAGGACAAGGCCGAGCTGCTGGTGTTCGTCACGCCGAAGGTGCTGCGCGTGGCCAAGCAGAACTGAGCCCGCGCCACCCGCGCAACGCAGAAGGGCCGCCATGCGCGGCCCTTCTGCGTTTCCACCCGTAGATCCACGCCATGCGTGGATAGCCCAGTAGATCCACGCCATGCGTGGATGGGCCGTTCAGCCGTTCTTGATGCCAATCGCAGGGCACCCTGCGATGATGTCGGGAACCCGTGCCGTCCCGCGCCGGTCAAAGGCCCCCATGAACCTGCCACCGCCGATGCCCGAAACCGTCTCGCCGCCGCCCGCGCCGGCCGCCTCCCGCCTGCATGGCGCCTTCACCCAGCTGCGCGATGCCCTGTCGGCCGAGATCGTCGGCCAGGCGGCACTGGTCGAACGCCTGCTGATCGCGCTGCTGGCCGATGGCCACCTGTTGGTGGAAGGCGCTCCGGGCCTGGCCAAGACCACGGCGATCCGTGCGCTGGCCTCGCGCCTGGAGGCGGATTTCGCCCGCGTGCAGTTCACCCCGGACCTGTTGCCGGCCGACCTGACCGGCACCGAGATCTGGCGCCCGCAGGAGGGCCGCTTCGAATTCGTACCCGGCCCGATCTTCCACCCGATCCTGCTGGCCGATGAAATCAACCGCGCGCCGGCCAAGGTGCAGTCGGCGCTGCTGGAAGCGATGGGCGAGCGCCAGGTCACCGTTGGCCGCCACACCTACGCGCTGCCGCCGCTGTTCCTGGTGATGGCCACGCAGAACCCGATCGAGCAGGAAGGCACCTTCCCGCTGCCCGAAGCACAGCTGGACCGGTTCCTGATGCATGTACGCATCGGCTACCCGGACCAGGCCGCCGAATCGGAGATCCTTCGGCTGGCCCGCGACCGCGCCCGTGGCGCGCTGGGCGAAGCCGCACCGGCGGCGGAAAAGCTGCCGATGCAGGATGTGTTCGATGCCCGCCGCGAAGTGCTGGACCTGCACATGGCGCCGGCGCTGGAACGCTACCTGATCGAGCTGGTGCTGGCCTCGCGTGATCCGTCGCGCTATGACGCTGGCCTGGGCCGCCGCATTGCCTGGGGCGCCAGCCCGCGCGGTTCCATCGCACTGGAACGCTGCGCGCGTGCGCGCGCCTGGCTGGCCGGCCGCGATTTCGTCACCCCTGATGATGTGCGTGCGGTCGCTGCTGACGTGTTGCGCCATCGCGTGCTGCCCAGCTACGAAGCTACTGCCGAAGGCTGGGATGGCGAACGCCTGGTGCAGGAGCTGCTGGCCCGGGTGCCGGCACCCTGAGCCTGCGCATGGCCGATCCATCCCTGCACCACGCCTCTTCCGTCAGCGACGGTGACGGGCTGCACCCGCAGCTGGCCGAACTGGTAGCGCTGCGCCGCCTTGCACAGCGACCGCCGCCGCCACGCCGTGGCCGCGCCGGCAACGCGGGGCAGGCGCCGTCGCCGCTGCGTGGGCGTGGCATGGAGTATGCCGAGTCACGCGAGTACGTGGCCGGTGATGATGCGCGCCATATCGACTGGCGGGTGACCGCACGCACCGGTCGTGCCCACACCAAACTGTTCCAGGCCGAACGCGAGCGGGTCAGCCTGATCGTGGCCGATACGTCGCCGGCGCTGTACTTCGGCACCCGCGTGCGCTTCAAATCGGTGCAGGCCGCACGTGCCGGTGCTGTCGCCGCGTGGTCGGCACAGCGTCGTGGTGATCGCATCGGCGCCCTGCGTGGCAGCGACCGTGAACCACCGATCGCACCGGCAGGTGGCCCGCGCGGCGTGCTGCGCGTGCTGGATGCGCTCACCCGGTGGTATGCGCAGCCACCGGCCGATGACCTTGGCCTGGAGCGCGCGCTGGACCATGCCGGTCGCGTCCTGCGCCCGGGTGCACGCGTGCTGGTGCTGGCCGACCCGCAGCAGGCCATCCGTATTCCGCCTGCGCGCTGGAGTGCGCTGGCCCAGCACCATGACCTCAGCCTGGTGCTGCTGGTCGATCCATTGGAACTGCAGCCTCCATCGGCTGCGCTGCAGTTCCAGACCCTGCAGCAGCGCATCGGCCTGGACCTGCGGCGCAGCGAGGTGCAGGCGCATTGGCAGGCCCACTTCGTCGAACCATTGCAGGAACTGCGGCGCCAGCTGGGGGCGCGCCGTGTCGATGTGCAGGTGCTGTCCACCGATGCGCCCAGCGATGCCTGGCTGGCACCATCGCCCACCGAGGTGCCGGCATGAGTGCCAACCTGCCGCTGCGCGACGTCCAAGTGCCACCGCCTCCGTCGTGGTGGCCACCGGCACCGGGCTATCTGATGATCGGCGGTGGGGTGCTGCTGTTGCTGGCGGCGATGGCCTTCGTGTGGTGGCAGCGCCGCCGACGCTGCCAACGCTGGTTGCAGCTGTTCGATCAGGAGCTGGCAACCACCGCCGATGCGGCTGCAGAACTGGCGGCGATTGCAGGACTGCTGCGTCGCGCCGCGCGCCAGGCACAGCCCGGCAGTGAATCCCTGCGCGATGATGCCTGGTGGCAGCGCGTGGATCCGGAAGGCACGCTGCCCGCGGCGCGTCGCAGCCTGCTGGCCGAAGGTGCCTATCGCCCACGCGTGGACGCCAACGATGTGGCGGCGCTGCGCAGCTGGGCGCGCGAGCGCTATCTGGCCATGCTGCTGGAGCGGCGCCGATGAACCTGCTGGCAAGTTACTGGCCATGGCCGGACCTGCAGCTGGCATGGCCGCTGGCCCTGCTGGCGCTGCCGTTGCCGTTGCTGGTGCACTGGTGGAAGCGTCGTGCCGATCCCGGCGCAGCACTGCGTGTGCCCTATGCGGCGACGGAACTGGAAGCGCTGGCCGGTGGCGGCCGCGTTGATGTGTCGTGGCTGCGCACGCTGCTGTTGTGGCTGGGCTGGTGCGCGCTGTGCGTCGCACTGGCACGCCCGCAACAGCTGGGCGAAGCAGTCACCCCGCCGCAGCAGGGCCGGCAGATGATGCTGGCGATGGACGTGTCCGGCAGCATGGGCGAGGGCGACATGGTGCTGGGTGGACAGGCGGTGGATCGCCTGACCGCAGCCAAGGCCGTGTTGGCCGATTTCCTCGATCGTCGTGCCGGCGACCGCATCGGCCTGCTGATCTTCGGCGACCGCGCCTACACGCTTACGCCGCTGACGGCCGATCTGGCCAGCGTGCGCGACCAGCTGCGCGACAGCGTGGTTGGCCTGGCGGGTCGCGAGACGGCCATCGGTGATGCCATCGGCCTGGCGGTGAAGCGCCTGCGCAGCCAACCCGAAGGCCAGCGCGTATTGATCCTGCTGACCGACGGCGTCAGCAACGCCGGCGTGCTGGAACCGCTGCGCGCGGCGGAGGTGGCCCGCGCCGAGGGCGTGCGCATCCACACCGTCGCATTTGGTGGCGATGGCAGCATGCGCCTGTTCGGTATTCCCATCTCCGCCGATCAGGACCCGGTCGACGAGGCCACGTTGAAGAAGATTGCCAGCATGACCGGTGGCCAGTTCTTCCGCGCGCGTGACACCGCGCAGCTGGCCGGGATCTACGCTGAACTGGACCGGCTGGAGCCGATCGCCGCGAAGGGGCCGAGCCTGCGCCCGCGCGAAGAACGTTATGCCTGGCCATTGGGGGTGGCGTTGCTGCTGGGCGTGCTGGCGTGGCTGTGGCCGGAGCGTCGCCGATGATCGCGCTTGCTTCGAATCTTCCCGATTGGAATGCGCTGCACTTCCTGCGCCCGGAATGGCTGTGGGCCTTGCTGGCTTTGCCGGTCATTCTTGCACTGGCGCTGTACCGGCAGCGGCGCAGCGATGTGTGGCGAACAGCGGTGGATGCCCACCTGTTGCCGCATCTGCTGGCCGCGGGCACGCGCCGCCGCGTACGCCTGCCCTGGGCCGTGCTGCTGGGCTGGACGCTGGCCTCGCTGGCCATGGCCGGGCCGAGCTGGCGCCAGCAGGCACAGCCGATGTTCCAGGCCAGCGCACCGCTGCTGGTCGTGCTGGATCTGTCCAGCCGGATCAATGCCACCGACCTGCCGCCGTCGCGCCTGCTGCAGGCCCGGGCGAAAGTGGGTGAGCTGCTGCGTGCCCGCCAGGGCGGACAGGTGGGCCTGGTGGTCTACGCCGAGGATGCCTACACCGTGGCGCCACTGACCGACGACGGCAGCAACGTTGCGCTGTATCTGGACGCGTTGTCGCCGGATGTGATGCCACGCGACGGCCAGCGTGCCGACCGCGGTATCGACTGGGCGACGCGGTTGATGCGCCAGATCGGGGCATTGCGGGGGCAGATCCTGCTGGTCAGCGATCAGGCGGATGATGAAGCGGCACTGGCCGCCGCGCAGGCGCGCAGCCTGGGCCTGCAGGTGTCGGTACTGGGCCTGGGCACCCCCGCCGGGGCGGCGTACCGGGATGGCAGTGGGCAGATCCGCCAGGCTGCGCTGGACGAAGGCAGCCTGCGTGCCGTGGCCACCGCGGGAGGTGGCCGCTATGCCCGCATCGCCGCCGATGCCAGTGATCTGCGCGCACTGGGTGTACTGGATGCACGCGAAGGTACTGCGGCGCAGCGGCCCGGGGAGGGCAAGCAATGGCGTGATGAAGGGTTCTGGCTGCTGCCACCGGTGATGCTGCTGGCGCTGCTGGCCTTCCGCCGCCGCGCGCTGCTGGTGGCAGTGCTGGCGGTGGGTCTGCTGCCATGGATGAGCGACGTGCAGGCGCAGGCGCCTGCCGCGCCCGCCGCACCGCCAGCGCAGGGCACGCTGTGGAAACGCGCCGACCAGGTGCAGCACCAGCGCTTGGCCGAAGGTGCGCAGGCGTACCGCAATGGCGATTTCGCCAGTGCCCGCAAGCAGTTCGAGGGCATCGACAGCGATGCGGGCTGGTACAACCTGGCCAATGCACTGGCCCGCCAAGGCCACTACGACGAAGCCATTGCCGCCTACGACCGCGCGCTGGCACTGCATCCCGGCATGGCCGATGCGGTCGCCAACCGCGCCGTGGTCGATGCCGCGCGCAAGCGCAAGCAGTCCGGTGGCAAAGGCCAGGATCAGCAGAAGCCACCGCAGAACGGGCAGCAGAAGCCACCGCAGAACGGCCAGGGGCAGCAGAATCCGCAGGGCCAGCAGCCGCAGCAGGGCCAGCAGGATCCTGGCCAGGGCCAGCCGCAACCGGGCCAGCAGGGGCAGCCCAAGCCCGGTGACGACAAGAACCCGTCGAGCCCGCAGCCCGGCGAGCGCGGCCGCGATGGACAGCAGGCGCCACCACAGGTGGAGGATGCCAAGGCACAGGCCCGGGCCGATGAGCAGCAGCGCCAGCGCATGCAGCGGGCAATGCAGCAGGCACGTGAGGGCAAGGGCGAGCAGGACGGCAAGCCGGTGCCCGGAAGCGACGGCAGCACTGCGCGCCAGCGCGAGGAGCAACAGGCGGTGGAGGCGTGGATGCGACGCGTGCCGGATGATCCGGGTGCATTGCTGCGGGCCAAGTTCCAGCTGGAAAACGAACGCAGGAAGAGGGAGGGGCGATGACGCGGGCGATCAACATGCACAGGCACTGGCTCCGACAGGTACTGGCGGCGTTGCTGCTGTGGCTGCCGCTGCTGGCCTGGGCGCAGCCGCGCGCGTGGCTGGACCGCGACCGCATCGCGTTGGGTGACACGGTCATGCTCAATGTCGAGAGCGACCAGGGCGCGCCGGACTTCACGTCGTTGCGTACCGACTTCAATCTCAGCGGCCAGACCAGCAGCCGTCAGGTGGAGTGGAGCAATGGCAGCATGCAGCAGCGCACTCTGTATGGCGTGGCACTCACGCCGCGGCGTAGCGGTGCGCTGGTGGTGCCGGGCCTGCAGGTGGGCAGCGTACGTACTGCGCCGTTGACCCTGCAGGTGGATGCCGCTGCCGTGGCCGGCCCCGACAGCAACGCAGTGGCCTTCATCGAAACCGTCGTCGATGACGAGACGCCGTATGTGCAGCAGAGCGTAGGCGTGGTGGTGCGGTTGTATTTCGCTTCGCAGCTGGCCTCCGGCGAACTGGTGCTGGATACCCCGGCCGGTGCGTCGTTGCAGCGGGTGGGCGATGACCGCACCGATGTGCGGCAGGTCAATGGCCGCCGCTACAACGTGGTCGAGCGGCGCTTCCTGCTGATTCCTGAGCGCAGCGGTGCACTTCGGCTGGCCGGTGCGCGTTTCAGTGGGCGCAGTGCCGGTGGCTTCTTCGACGATTTCTTTGGCGGCGGCGACGGGCGGATGAATGCCACCGGCGCCGACCGCACGTTGCAGGTTCAGGCACAGCCGGCACAGGCGCCGCAGCCGTGGCTGCCGCTGCAGGGCCTGCAGCTGCGCTACACCAGTGCACCGACCAGCGCACGTACCGGTGAGGCGGCCAACGTGGTGGTCGAGGCGATTGCCGACGGTGCCACCCGCGCGCAGTTCACCGACCTGCCGGTGCCCGACGTCGGCAGCGCCGCACAGGTGTTCGCCGAACCGGCGCAGTACGAAGAGACCTTCAACGGCAGCACGCCGCGCCTGAAGATCACCCGCCGTTATTCGATCGTGCCGCGCCAGCCGGGTTCGCTGGTGGTGCCGGGGCCGCGCCTGCCGTGGTGGGATGTTCGTGCGGGCAAGCCACAGGAAGCGAAGCTGCCGGACCTGACACTCGCCGTCGCAGCCGGTAATGGCGGTGGCAGTGCTTCACCTGCGCCGCTGCCGCCGATCGACACAGATGCTGCGCTGCCGGGGGGCGATGGCCAGGACAGCCGTATCGCGGCCACCGATCCGCGCGCCAGCGGCCTGGCCGAGCGTCCGTGGCCATGGATGGGCGCCGCTATCGGCCTGGCGCTGCTGTGGCTGCTGACCCTGCTGTGGGGCTGGCAGCGTGGCCGTCGCCCGCGCGTGGCGCCGCCTGAGGCGGGCAGGGGGGCTGTGCCGGCTGTGGCGACTGGACGTGCCGGCCTGGCCGAACTGCGCCGCGCGCTGGATGGCGAAGGCTTCGATCAGGTAGAAGCTCAGCTATGCGCGATGGCCGGCGTTGAACGCATCGAGCAGGTCATCGCCCGGTTGGATGACCCGGCCCAGCGCCAGGTGCTGCAGGACCTGCAACAGGCCCGCTGGGGCGGGCAGGGTGATCTGGCGCCGCTGCGCACGCGCCTGCGCGGGGTCTTCCGTGACGGACCGCACTGGTCGGCGGCGGCGATCACCGCTGACACTGGCCTGGCGCCGCTGTATCCGCCGCGGCGAACCTGAACCGGCGCCGCTTGCGCGCTTTGTTAGAGTGCATTCATTTTTCGAGGAAACCCGCGCATGACAGCAGCTGCTGCCGACAAGAAGAAGTTGCCCCTGCATTGGAAGATGGGCATCGGCTTTGCGATCGGCCTGATCCTGGGATTGATCGTGCACGCCCTGGGCGGCAGCGTCGAAGGTCTGCAGGCCGGTGCCAAGTGGGTAATGGACTACGTCACCACCCCGGCTTCGGGCCTGTTCCTCAACCTGATCTTCATGCTGATCGTGCCGCTGATCTTCTCGGCGCTGATCATGGGCGTGTCGGAGATGGGCGACATCCGCGCCCTTGGCCGCATCGGCTGGAAGACCCTGGCCTATACCGTGCTGTTGTCCGGCATTGCCGTGGGCATCGGCCTGGTGCTGGTCAACCTGCTCAAGCCGGGCGCCGGCGTCGATCCGCAGGTCGCCGCCATGATGCTTTCGGAGAACGCCGAGCGCAGCAAGGAAATCGTTGCCGGCATCCATGGCACGCCGAAGGGCATGGACATGCTGTTGTCGATCGTGCCGAGCAACGTGCTGCAGGCCGCGTCCGACAACGGCGCGATCCTGTCGCTGATGTTCTTCGCGCTGATGTTCGGCATCGGCATGGTGTTGACCGACGACGAGAAGGTCGCCCCGCTGCGCCGCGCCATCGAAGGCGTGTTTGAAATCTCGATGACCCTGATCAACCTGGTCATCCGCCTGGCCCCGTACGCGGTGGCCTGCTTCATGTTCAACCTGGCCGCACTGTTCGGCTTCGAGCTGATCATCCGCCTCGGTGCCTACGTGGGCGTGGTGGTGCTGGCGCTGGGCCTGCACATGATCGTGACCTACGGCACCGCCGTGTGGCTGTCCGGCCGTTCGCCGCTGTCGTTCTTCCGCGATACCCAGGAAGCGACGGTGATGGCGTTCTCCACCGCCTCCAGCAACGCCACCCTGCCGACCGCGCTGCGCGTGGCCGACCAGATGGGCCTGCCGCAGCGCGTGTCGCGCTTCGTGCTGACCGTGGGCGCCACCGCCAACCAGAACGGCACTGCGCTGTTCGAGGGCGTGACGGTGATCTTCCTGGCCCAGTTCTTCGGCGTGGACCTGAGCATCGGCCAGCAGATCATGGTGATGGCGGTCTGCATCCTCGGTGGCATCGGTACCGCTGGCGTGCCATCCGGCTCGCTGCCGGTGGTGGCGATGATCTGCGCCATGGTGGGCGTGAACCCGCTGGGCATCGGCCTGATCCTGGGCGTGAACCACTTCCTGGACATGTGCCGTACCGCACTGAACGTGACCGGCGACCTGGCCCTGACCACCCTGGTGGCCAAGGGCGAAGGCCACGATGGCCCGGCGCTGGGCCCGCAGCAGGACTGAGTCCGGATTCCCGCCCCCGGACTCCGGGGGCGGGTAGTGCCGGCCGCTGGCCGGGTACGCGTCATCGCATGCGCGCTGCCGCTCCCACGTTCCGCGATGCGAATCGTAGGCCCCCCTTACCGGCCTCCACACCCCCGCGCCTAGGGCGCAGCCCCCGGACTCCTGGGGCTGTAGTGCCGGCCGCTGGCCGGCAACTTCATGATCTTCATTGAATTCTGCGCACTTGGCGGCCAGCGGCCGGCACGACCGGACAAGGTGAACCGACCCCCCGCCCGGCGACTATGGGACAATAGGCCGCCCGCACGTCCGCGGCCGCCTCCCGATTCCGACAGAACCATGACGCAGCCTACCCGTCGCCAGTTGGCCAACGCCATCCGCTTCCTTGCCGCCGATGCGGTTGAAACCGCAAAGTCCGGCCACCCCGGCATGCCCATGGGCATGGCCGACATCGCCGAAGTCCTCTGGAACGACTACCTCCGCCATAACCCGAGCAACCCGCACTGGTTCAACCGCGACCGTTTCGTGCTGTCCAACGGCCATGGTTCGATGCTGCAGTACGCGCTGCTGCACCTGAGCGGTTACGACCTGCCGATCGAGCAGCTCAAGTTGTTCCGCCAGCTGGGCAGCCACACCGCCGGCCACCCGGAGCGCCATGAGACCCCGGGCGTGGAAACCACCACCGGCCCGCTGGGCCAGGGTTTCGCCAACGCCGTGGGCTTCGCCCTGGCCGAGAAGCTGCTGGCACAGCGCTTCAACCGCCCGGAGCTGGAAGTGGTCGACCACCGCACCTGGGTGTTCATGGGCGATGGCTGCCTGATGGAAGGCGTGTCGCATGAAGCGGCGTCGCTGGCCGGTACCTGGGGCCTGCACAAGCTGGTCTGCTTCTGGGACAACAACCACATCTCCATCGACGGCAACGTCGAGGGCTGGTTCACCGACAACACCCCGGAGCGTTTCGAAGCCTATGGCTGGAACGTGGTCCGTGACGTCGATGGCCACGACCCGGAAAGCATCAAGGCCGGCATCGAGGCCGCGCTGTCGCAGAGCGACAAGCCGACCCTGATCTGCTGCCGCACCACCATTGGTTTTGGTTCGCCGAACAAGGCGGGCAAGGAATCCAGCCACGGCGCACCGCTGGGCAAGGACGAACTGGAAGCCACCCGCAAGCAGCTGGGCTGGGAATACGGTCCGTTCGAGATCCCGCAGGCGATCTACGACGGCTGGCGCGCCAATGGCGCCGGTACCCTGCGCCAGGCCGAGTGGGAACAGCTGTTCGACAAGTACGCCAGCCAGTACCCGGGCGAGGCCGCCGAACTGACCCGTCGTTCGCACGGCGAACTGCCGGCCGACTTCGTTGCCAAGGCCGATGCCTACATCGCCCAGGTGGCGGCTGAAGGCCCGACGATCGCCTCGCGCAAGGCCTCGCAGCTCGCCATTGAAGCCTATGCCCCGCTGCTGCCGGAAATCGTCGGCGGCTCGGCCGACCTGGCGCACTCCAACCTGACCCTGTGGAAGGGCAGCAAGTCCGTTGCCAGCGACGACGCCAACGCCAACTACGTGTACTACGGCGTGCGCGAGTTCGGCATGACCGCCATTGCCAATGGCCTGGCCCTGCACGGTGGCTTCATTCCGTTCGACGCCACCTTCCTGGTGTTCAGCGACTACGCCCGCAACGGCGTGCGCATGAGCGCGCTGATCCCGGCCCACGCCATCCACGTCTACACCCACGACTCGATCGGCCTGGGCGAAGACGGCCCGACCCACCAGCCGGTGGAGCACCTGGCTTCGCTGCGCTACATCCCGAACAACGACGTGTGGCGCCCGTGCGATGCGGTCGAGTCGGCAGTGAGCTGGAAGGCCGCGATCACCCGCCAGGACGGCCCGAGCTGCCTGGTGTTCAGCCGCCAGAACCTGCCGCACCAGCCGCGCAGCGCCGAGCAGATTGCCCAGATCGAGCGCGGCGGTTATGTGCTGGCCGATGCTGCCGGTACCCCGGACGTGATCCTGATCGCCACGGGCTCGGAAGTCTCGCTGGCCACCGAAGCCAAGGCCCAGCTGGACGCGGCCGGTATCAAGACCCGCGTGGTCTCGATGCCGTCCACCGACGTGTTCCTGCGCCAGGATGCGGCCTACCGTGAATCGGTGCTGCCAAATGCCGTGCGCAAGCGCGTGGCCGTGGAAGCCGGCGTCACCGGTTTCTGGCGCCAGTTCGTCGGCCTGGACGGTGCTGTGGTCGGTATCGACACCTTCGGTGCCTCGGCGCCGGCCGATCAGCTGTACAAGCACTTCGGCATCACCACCGCCCACGTGGTGGAAGCGGCCAAGTCGCTGTAAGCAGCATCGCAGCGTGATGCAGGAAAGGCCGGCGCACGCCGGCCTTTCTCGTTTTCCTGGGTAGATCCACGCCATGCGTGGACGAGAAAAGGGGACGGCGTGTTCCGCCCGACGGCGCCGCTGTCGCGTTGGCCTCTTCATCTGGCCTGCGTTCCTTGCGAAAAGGAGAGTCTGCCGAGACAACCTCAATAGTAAAAATGGTCAACAAGCGCGGCGCAGAAACCTATACTGGATTTGCGGAGTGTAAGGTGTGGCCTTACACTGGTGCTGCATGATCGTCAGCTTCAGGCATAAGGGCCTGAAGGCGCTCTATGAGCGGGGCGACATTTCCGGAGTCCGTGCCGATCATGTGGCTCGGTTGCGGCGTTTGCTTCTGCAGTTGGATCAAGCCCGGCTGCCTGGAGACATGGGGCTGCCCGGAAATCGCCTGCATCCCCTGCACGGAAGCTATAGCGGCTACTGGGCTGTGAATGTCTCGGCGAGTTGGCGATTGGTGTTCCGCTTTCGTGGGCTCGACGTCGAACTGGTCGATTACCTTGATTACCACTAGGAGTCTGCTCGATGCCGTTGCATGATCCGCCGCATCCAGGAGAATCGCTGCGCGAAGACATCCTGCCGGCGATCAGCATGTCCATCAGTGCGCTGGCGCAGCACCTTGGTTATTCCCGTGGACAGCTGTCGACCATCATCAACGGGCACGCCGGCATCTCTGCTGAACTCGCGTACCGTCTTGAACTTGCGGGCCTCGGCAGTGCTCGTATGTGGCTGGCGATGCAGGCGGCCTATGACCTGTGGCAGGTCGAGCATCGAGAGCATCCGCCCATTGCCCGCCTGTATCTTGAGGATGCAGTGAGGATAGAGCGGTAGATCCACGCCATGCATGGATGAAAAAGGGGACGGAGGGGATCAAGTCGTCTGTGCATGAACGACTTGATCCCCTCCGTCCCCCTTTCTCAGGCAGTGCGTGCCAGCGCCAGGCGCAGCAGTCGCGCCTCCAGGCGCTCTGCGAAATCCGTCGGGGCCTGTAGACCCATGCGCTGCAGGTACACCGCATCGCCGTCGCCGGCCGGTTGCCGCAACGCTGCCCAGACGGTACGCAGCTTGTCGCCGCGGGTCTGCGTGTTGGCCTTCAGCCAACCCAGCGCTTTCACCAGCACCTGCTCGATCTCGTTGAAGTCGCTACCCAACGGATAGTCCGGCAGGCTGCCATCGGCGCGGAACGGTGCCAGTGCCGCGGCCAATGCCTGCGGCGTATTGCGCTGCAGGCGCACCGGGTGCGGTTGCGCGGTCGCCAGCAGCTTGCACGCGGCATGTGCCTGCTGCAGCAGATCGCCCTGGAACGGGGCTTCGGTGATCGCGGTCATCGCATGCACGCAGTCCTCGTCGGTCAGTCCACGCAGGTCGGCGATGCCGTACTCGTTGAGGTAGATGTCGCGCAGGTGGCGAGGGATGGTGGTGTGCCCGTAGTTCCAGCGCACGTTGGATTCACGCTGGCCCTTGTCATCGCGCGCGGCGCGGAACATCAGCACGCTGCGCGCTTCCGGCAGCGCATGTGCCATCGCCACGAAGTTGTATTGGCCGCCCACGCCGGATACCACGCGTCCATCGTCCAGCGCGTCCGACACCGCCGCGCCCAGCGCGGTGGCCATCATGCAGGAGTTGAAGAAGCGCGCATGGCGGCGCTGCAGGCGTTCCAGCGTTTCGTTGCCGCCGTACAGCTGGTTGATCTCGCTGATGCGGCGCATGCCAATCGCGCGGCATTCGTCTTCCGGCAACGTGCGCAGCCATTCGTAGAATTCCGGCGAGCCCAGGTAGAACGCGCCGTGCAGGTACTCACCCTCGGCGGCCAGGGTGGCGTGGTCGATCGACAACGTGCTGCCGTTCTCGATGCGCTGCATCAGCGCCAGGTCGTCGTGCACCTTGCGCTTGATCACCCCGGTCTGCACCAGCCGGCGGAAGCCCTCGTTGAGCATCTCGCTGCAGCCGTACAGGCCCACCTCGAACGGATCCAGTCCGCCGATTTCCTGCACCAGCGGGTGGCTGGCCAGCTGCGGGTCCAGCGCGTGCAGTACGCGGCGGTAGCGGGCGTTGTCGGTATGGCGCAGCACCAGCGCGTGGCTGAGTGCATCGGCCAACGTGCCGATACCGATCTGCAGGGTGCCGCCGTCGCGCACCAGCGTGCTGGCGTACAGGCCAATGGCGTAGTCGGCATCGCCGACCGGCTGCCGCGGCAGCCCGAACAGCGCCGGGTACGGCGGTGGCGGGGTGATCACCAGATCGAAGAACGACACATCGACCGTGGCCGAGCCGCCCATATAGGGCAGCTGCGGATCGATCTCGGCGATCAGCAGCGGACGCGGCAGGCCACGCGCGGTCATTGCATCCAGCGTGTCCTGGGTGATGTCGTTGTTGCACGACAGGGAAAGCCGGCGGTCGTTCGGGCGCATCGCCACCTTCTGCACGATCACCTGCGGTGCGCGCTGCGCCACCGCGTCGGCGGCATGGGTGTAGTTCAGGCTGGTATAGCTGGATTGTGCCTGCCGCGACCCGAGCAGGGCGCCGGACTGCATGTAGAACTCTTCCACCTGCACATGTGCCGGCAACGCGTCGCGCGCGATCGCATCAGCATAGGCCAGGCGCGGGAAATCGTCGCCGAAATGGCGCTGCGCGAACGGCGCCAGGAAGCGCGCTTCCAGACCGTTGCCGCGCGCCTTCGGCGGGTTCAGCGACAGCGCGGTATACAGCTGCAGCGGCCGCGAAGGGTCGTGCTCGACGCGTGCGTAGAGGGCATTGAGCAGCCGGTGTGGCTTGCCCAGTGCCAGCGGTGCCCCGATCCGCAGCGGCCCGTCCACGCGCGCAAACAACCAGTCGACAGCGGCGTCCAGGTCGGTGAGGTGTTCGGTCATGCGGGGCGGTCCTGCGTGTGGGGGAGTGCGGGCATTACAGCATGTCGGGCTTGAACCGCCGTCGACGCGACACTTCGGTGCCGGACACCATGAACTGCCCATCGCCGCGGTAATGCACCGTGCGCGGCAGCTTCGGCCGGGGCGCGACGTGGGCGCGCACGATTTCCCAGATGAACAGGTTGCTCGATGCCACCTGGCTGTCGTCGTACAACCGGCATTCGAAGTTCGAGTGGCATTGCCCGACCAGTGGTGCGCCGACCTCGCGTGCGGGCAGCGCGTCGAGCCCGAACCGGGCGAACTTGTCGACCTCGCGGCCGCTGCAGTTGCCGATGTCGACCACGGTATCGAGCAGCTCCACGCCGGGTACGTTGATCACGCACTCGCCACTGCTGACGGCCAGTGCATGGCTGTGGTTCTCATTCCACAGGTAGGTGGCGACCAGCGACGGCGAAAAGCCCATCACCATGTGCCAGCCCATCGTCATCAGGTTGCGCTGGCCCTGCCACGCGGTACTGACCAGCACGATCGGGCCGGGTTCGAGGAAGCGGCGCGCCTGCTCGACCGGGAAATCCTTCTTGGGCAGCGCTTTCATCCGGGGCCTGGGGCGGGAGGAATCGATGCTGGCGCAGCCGGGATGAACCCGGAGTCGAGGGGCTTGACAGATGATTCGATTACGCGCGTAATCGATCTGTCGATTACGGATGTAAACCATGACCCCGATCAGCGAAGCCGAAGCCGTTGTGATGGAGGTGCTGTGGCAGCAGGCACCACGGAGTGCCGATGACGTGGTGGCCGCGCTGGCCCATCGCGACTGGGCCGAGCCGACCATCAAGACCCTGCTCAACCGCCTGCTGACCAAGGGCGCGATCGCCGCCGAGCGCGATGGACGGCGTTACCTGTACCGGCCGCTGCTGCAGCGCCAGGCTTGGGTGGAGGCGCAGAGCCAGGACTTCATCGGGCGTGTCTTCGAGGGGCGCGTGGCGCCGCTGGTCGCGCACTTCAGCGAACGTGGCCAGTTGAGCGCACAGGACATCGCCGAACTGAAGAAGCTGATCCAGGAGCTGGACCATGACTGAGCTGCTCGACGGACTGTGGCAGGCCAGCCTGTGGCTGGCGGTGGGCGTGATCCTGCTGGCAGTAATGCGACCGCTGCTGGTGCGGATGGGCGGTGCGGGGCTGGCCTACCGCAGCTGGTGGCTGCTGCCGATGCTGCTGGTGGCGCTGATGCTGCCGTTGCCGCAGGTTGCGCTGTTGCAGCAGGTGCCCACGCTGCCGCTGAAAGTGACGCCCGGTGCCATCGATGCTCTGAACGGGCCGTCGTTGCCATGGGCAGGGCTGTTGTTCGCGCTGTGGGCGCTGGGCGCGGGCATCTGCCTGCTGCGCGACCTGCGCGCACAACTCCGTTTCGAACGGCGGATGGGTCCACTGACGCCGCGCACCGATGGCAGCTGGCAGGCCAGCGGCGATCCCGGCCTGCCCGCGCTGGTGGGCCTGTGGCGACCGCGCATCGTGGTCGGCCCGGCATTCGACCAGCAGTTCACCGCACAGGAGCAGAACCTGATCCTGCAGCACGAGCGCAACCACCGTCGCAACGGCGATCACTGGGCCAACGGCGCGCTGCTGCTGGCGCGCGTGGTGTTCTGGTTCCACCCGCTGCTGCCATGGGCCGCACGCCGCTTCCTGCGCGATCAGGAACTGGCCTGCGATGCCCGCACCATCGGTCCGCAGCCTGCGCTGCGCGGCCTGTATGCCAGCACGCTGCTGAAGGCGCAGTTGGTCCACCCGGTTGCGCCCGCGGTTTGCCATTGGCGCAGCCAACCCGTGTTGAAGGAGCGTATCGCCATGTTGAAGCAGTCCAAGCGGAAGGCATTGCCGTGGGTGTCCGGGCAGGTGCTGGTGGTCGGGTTGTGTGTGGGCATGGGGGCGGTGGCATGGGCCAGCCAGGGCGGTGCGGCCGGTGGCACCCGGATCGGTGTCGAGCCGTTCGAACATGCGCAGGACGATGCGGCCAAGGCGGGGTTGGACCGGCCGATCCAAGTGGACAAGATGCCGCCGCCGTCCTATCCGAAGTCCGCCGTCGAGCAACGCCAGGTAGGCGTGGTCAATCTGCGCATCGAAGTGGATGCACAGGGCCATCCGACCGATGTGCGGGTACTCAGTGCGACCAATCCGGGCGTGTTCGATGCGGTGTCGATCGCTGCGGCACGCAGCTGGACCTATCGTCCCGCGGTGAAGAACGGCAAGCCGGTGGCCGGTGCCGTACGCATTCCGATCACCTACGCCATGGATGACACCGAGGACGCGAAGTGAAGTCCGCGCCGCTGTTGATGATGGCAGCGCTGCTGGTGGGGTGTGCAACCCAGGATCGCCTGACCACCGTCGATACCCGCAGCGAGAATGTCGGTCACCAGCGCCTGCAGCCGCAGGCGGGCGGCGGCAGTGGGCAGCTGCAGGTGTATTCGCTGGGTGCGACCGAGGGCTACCGGATGCCGCAACTGTACGCGGCACCGGACCCGGAGGTCGGGGATAGCGACCCGCGCGCGGAACTGGCGCCGACCACCATCTGCCTGCAGGTGGTGGTTGATGCCAACGGCGACGTCGAGCGCAGCCTGCCATTGACCGATCGCCCGGAGTGCGCGGCAGGGGCTGCACGCGAGAACGCGCCCCTGCTGCAGGCTGCGCAGGAAGCCGTGGCGATGTGGAAGTACTCGTCCGCAGCGGTCTGCCACTTCGCGGCCGGCAAGGTGCCTGCCGACCGCGGCGACTGCCGCGGCGCCGAGCGCGTCGAGCCGGTAGCGGTCACCCTGCAGTACGCCTTCACGTTCGAGATCGTGAAGGGACAGCACGTGGTGCGCACGCAGGGAAAATGACTGCTCGCGATGACCAGGATAGCGCCGGTCCACACCCGGCGGGCGCAGTGGCGTGGATCAGGCCCCGCCCTGGATGTTGGCCTTCACCGCCGGCTGCATCAGCGCCGGCTCGGCCAGCGTGGCATCGCGGGCCTGGCGCACGCTGACGAACTCCGCCTCGGCCACGCCGTCGTGCACGTGGATATTGTGCGCGCGCTGTTCGCCGATGGTGGTCTCGTTGGCGAACCCGCGGCCACCCGGGCCGTAGTCGTGGCAGACGAATACGCGCGTCGCATCGGGCAGGGCCAGCAGACGCTGGATCGAGCGGTACAACTGCGCGGCATCGCCGCCCGGGAAATCGCAGCGGGCGGTGCCGCCATCGGGCATGAACAGCGAGTCGCCGGTGAACAGCGCATCGCCGATCAGATAGGCGATGCTGTCGCTGGTGTGGCCGGGCACGGCGATGACCTGACAGCGCAGTTCGCCCAGAGCGAAGGTCTCGCCATCGCTGAACAGGCGATCGAAGATCTCATCGGCGGCCGGAAGCTGCAGGCCGTAGCGCGGCGCAAAAGTGGCCTGCACCGCACGGATGCCTTCGCCGATGCCCAGCGTGGCCTGCGGAAAGCGGTGCTTGAGCCGGCGCCCTGCCGACACATGATCGGCGTGGGCATGCGTCTCCAGCAGCCAGCGCAGCTGCAGGCCTTGTTGTTCGATGGCATTCAGCACGTCGCGCAGCGGTGCTTCGCTGCTGGCGTCGGTATCCGGGTCGTAGTCCAGTACCGGGTCGATCAGCGCTGCCTCGCCACTTGCCGGGTCGCTGACCAGATAGCTGAAGGTGTTGCTGTCACGGTGGAAGAACGACTGCACCTGGACCGACATTGGAACGCTCCTCAGCGCGTGCCGAGCACGCGGTTCAGCAACTGCGCCAGGTTCTCGCCGGCCAGTCGCAGCTGCGCTTCGGCCAGCGGCCGGTAGCGCTCGGTGTATTCATCACCGATCTTACGCGTGGCCGGATAAACGCCAGCTTGCATGGAAATGCGGCAGCTGGCCTCGGCCCAGGCCTGCGGGTCGCGCTGCGGGTTGGACTGGCGTGCCAGCTTCGGCGCGCGCTGGCTCTGCAGCAGCGGCAGGTAGCCGGCATCGTCCAGCTTGCGGGTGTTGAGCATGCCGCTGTCCCACAGCGAGTGCAGGTTCGTACCGCGGTTGCCGAACTGCAGCTGGAAATCGTTGCCGCCCTTGTCATGGGCGTAGCCGGCGTGCATCGGCTGGTGGATGTCACCCACCAGGTGCACGACGAACTTCAGCGCCTGCAGGCGCTCGCCGTCGGTCAGGCTGCGGTCGCCGAGGATGGCACTCTGTGCTTTCAGTGCCTCGACAATGCAGTTGCCGCTTTTGCAGTGCTTCGGTGCTTCGTAGTGGCAGTTGTCTTCGGCGATGTTGACGTAGTGCCAACCGGCCGAGCGACGGCCCAGGCCGGGGTCCTTGGCGCGCAGCTGATCGGCCCAGGGCGCGATGCTGGCCAGGGTGGCGTCTGGCTCGGTGGCCAGCAGACGGTCCACTTCGGCGCGGGCGGTGGGGGTGAGGCGGGCGTCGGCGACTTCGGCGACAAGGCGGTGGCCTTGCGCACCCCAGGCATGGGCCGGGGCGGAAGCGGACAGCAGGGCCGGCGCCAAGGCGGCGGCGAGGAACAGGGAGTGCAGGGCTTTCATGCGCACATTCTAGCGGGCCTCGGCAGGCCCGGGCTTGATCACGCCCGGTGTTCGCCACGCGGCCTTGATGCGGCGGCCGCTAGGGTGGCCCGTGCACATGCGGGGAGGGGCCGATGGCGATCACGGACAGGCGCATCATGGCCGGGCATCCCGATGACGACGGGTTCGCTGCCGCGTTCGATGCCCAGGTGGTCTGGCGCATGCGCTGGGCCTGCGCCGTGGCCGGGGCGTTCTCGCTGGGCTTTGCCGTGCTCGATACCTACTGGTTGCCGCCGGACGTGCACGCGCCGGTGCTGCGCTGGCGGCTGGGCGTTCTGCTGCCGGCACTGCTGCTCGGCGTCGCGCTGACCTTCGTGCCGGTGCTGCGGCGCCACCTGCAGTGGCTGGGCGGCAGCGTCGTGCTGGTCAGCGGGCTGGCGCTGGTGACCATGATCTGGACCGCGCACCGTGCCGGCGTGGACTACCCCTACGAAGGCATCAGCCTGTTCCTGTTGTTGAACTACTTTCTGTGCGGGCTGCGCTTCGGGGTAGCGACGCTGACCGGAACCCTGATCGCGCTGGCCTTCGTGCTGGCCGAGCTGCAGGTGGGCCGGCACTGGGCGCAGATGCTGCAGAGCGTGATGTTCGTGCTGGCCAGCAACCTGGCCGGCATTGTCGGCAGCTACATCTCCGAACGGCAGGCGCGTGCAACGTGGCGGGCCGAGCAACGCCTGGATGCATTGGCCAACCACGATGGGCTGACCGGCCTGCTGAACCGGCGCGCCTTCGATCGCCAGGCCAACCAGATCTTCCAGCGCTATCTGCGTACACCGCATGCGCGTGGCGCACTGCGCATCGCCATGATCGATATCGACTACTTCAAGCGCTACAACGACCACCACGGCCATCCCGCCGGTGACACCGTGCTGCATGCGGTGGCGACGACCCTGGCTGCTCAGCTGCGTGGTAGCGACTCGGTGGTGGCACGCTACGGCGGCGAAGAGTTCGTGGCGCTGGGGCACTGGGCGCCGGGACAACCGGAATCAGCGCCGTTCGAGCAGCTTCGGCAACAGGTGCAGGCGCTGGCGATCGCACATGCCGATTCGGATGCGGCCCCGGTGGTGAGCGTGAGCATCGGTGTGGCACGCTGGCATGATGATGGTGGCGATACGCTGGAACAGGCATTGGCGCGGGCCGATGCAGCGCTGTACCGCGCCAAGGAAGGCGGCCGCAACCGGGTGGAAGTGGCGCCGGATCAATAATCGACTGAAAGGCGGCCCGTTCATGCTTCTGTAGAGCCGAGCCATGCTCAGCTGATCTTCTTCGGGTACCTGCGCGCTCCGCGCGATAGCCGAGCATGGCTCGGCTCTACAGAAGAGCGCGCCTCTGCATGCTTTCCAAAAAAAAGCCCCGGCAAAGACCGGGGCAACATGCTGCGAGGGTTTTGCGTTCAGCGGGGGAGCGGGGGGAAGCCCCCGCGCCCGGCACACGCTTAGAACTTGAAGACGTACGACGCGCCGTAGACCAGCGGATCGATGTTGACTGTGCCGATCTTCTCGCCGTTCAACTTCACCTTGCTGTCGATGTCGATCCAGCGCATGTCCACGCGCAGGGCGCCCTTCTCGCCGATCGCGAAGTCGATGCCGGCATGCGCGGCCAGGCCCCACGAATCCTGCAGCTTCAGCTTGCTGCCGGCCAATGCGCCGGTGGTGTCTTCGCTGAAGAAGGTCGTGTAGTTCACGCCGGCGCCGACGAACGGCGAGACCTTGCCCTTGCTGTTGAAGTGGTACTGCAGGGTCACCACCGGCGGCAGCTGCTTGGTGCTGCCCACGCGGCCCAGGCCGTTGATGTTGATGTCGTGCTTGAACGGCAGCGCGGCCAGCACTTCGATGCCCAGGTTGTCGGCGATGAAGTACTCGCCGGTGATGGTCGGCTTGACGTCGTTGTCGACGTCGACCTTCAGGGTGTGGCCGGCCAGCCAGCCGTTGTTCGACTTCGGCGCCACCTGGTGGACGCCGGCCGAGACGGTCCAGTCACCCTTGGACTGGGCCATGGCCGGGGCGGCGGCGAGGGACAGGGCAGCGGCCAGGCCGGCCAGGATCAGGGGGGAGGTCTTGCGCATGGGGGTGATCTCGTTGCTGGGTGGATGGCGGCAGTCTCGGCCTCACGCCGCGCTAACGCTTTGATCCGGATCAAATCCTGTCCGCCCGCCCTCTGGCGCGGGGGCTGGCCCACGGTGGCCAGCCCCGGTTTGCTAGACTTGTGGGCCCTATCCATCCCGCCGCACCCGTCGCGGCCGCAGGAGCTTGAGAACATGGCAATCAAGGTTGGTATCAACGGTTTCGGTCGCATCGGGCGTAACGTCCTGCGCTCGGCGGTGCTGAACTTCGGCGACGACATCGAAATCGTGGCCATCAACGATCTGCTGGAGCCGGATTACCTGGCGTACATGCTCAAGTACGACTCCGTGCACGGCCGCTTCAAGGCCGACGTGGCCGTGCAGGGCAACGACCTGCTGGTGAACGGCAAGAAGATCCGCCTGACCCAGGAACGCGACCCGGCCAACCTGAAGTGGGACGAAGTCGGCGCCGACGTGGTGCTGGAAGCCACCGGCCTGTTCCTGACCAAGGAAACCGCGCAGAAGCACATCGATGCCGGCGCGAAGAAGGTCATCATGTCGGCCCCGTCGAAGGACGACACGCCGATGTTCGTGTTCGGCGTGAACGACAAGACCTACGCCGGCCAGGCCATCATTTCCAACGCGTCGTGCACCACCAACTGCCTGGCCCCGCTGGCCAAGGTCATCAACGACAAGTGGGGCATCAAGCGTGGCCTGATGACCACGGTGCATGCGGCCACCGCCACCCAGAAGACCGTCGATGGCCCGTCCAACAAGGACTGGCGCGGCGGCCGTGGCATCCTGGAAAACATCATTCCGTCGTCCACCGGTGCGGCAAAGGCCGTCGGCGTGGTCATTCCGGAACTGAACAAGAAGCTGACCGGCATGAGCTTCCGCGTCCCGACCTCCGACGTGTCGGTGGTCGACCTGACCGTCGAGCTGGAAAAGGAAGCCACCTACGCCGAGATCTGCGCTGAAGTGAAGGCACAGAGCGAAGGCGCGCTGAAGGGCATCCTGGGCTACACCGAAGACAAGGTGGTGGCCACCGATTTCGTCGGTGAAACCCACACCTCGGTGTTCGACGCAGACGCCGGCATCGCCCTGGACGGCACCTTCGTCAAGCTCGTGTCGTGGTACGACAACGAGTGGGGCTATTCCAACAAGTGCCTGGAAATGGCCAAGGTTGTCGCCGCCAAGTAAGGCCGGCGAAGATCGCACGCGGACCCCGGCCTGGCCGGGGTTCGTCGTTTATGGGGCCGGCCCTGTCGTAGCATGGCCCGGTCGACCGCTGCCGCTGGGGCGCGGGATTGCAATGGAAGCATGCAATGGAAGCATTGATAGCCCTGGTGGTACTGGTTCTGCTGGCCATCCCGCTGCTGCTGGTGGTGGCGCTGGTGATGATTGCTGGCCTGCGCCGCCGTGTGGCCGCGCTGGAAGCCGCCATGGCTGCCGCGCCGGCCGCCCGGCCGGTTGCAGCCGAGCCTGCGCCGGAACGGTCTGCGCCCCTGCCTGTGGCCGGCGCCGATCCGCCGTTCCTGCGGCCGGTGGCGGCTGCCGCACCGCCTCCGCCCCAGCCAACGCCACCGCCGGTGCGCGAAGCGGTGTCTGCGGCAGTGGAGGCGCCGCGCCCGGTCGCACCACCGCCGGTGCCACCCGCGCCGGTGCAGCCGCCGTTGCCCCCCGAACCGGCACTGCCCAACTTCATCGAGCGCGGCATCGGCGCGGTCAAGCGCTGGTTCACCGAGGGCAACGTGCCGGTCAAGATCGGCATGCTGGTGCTGCTGGCCGGTGTTGCCGCGCTGTTGAAGTACGTCAGCGACCAGGGCTGGCTGGTGCTGCCGATCGAGCTGCGCCTGGCCGGTGTCACCGTGGGTGCGCTGGGCCTGTTGGCGTTCGGCTGGCACCAGCGCGAGCGCCGGCGCCTGTTCGCACTGGCACTGCAGGGCGGTGCCATCGGCGTGTTGCTGCTGACCATCTTCGCCGCCTTCAAACGGTTCGAGCTGCTCAACCCCGGGTTTGCCTTCGCCAGTTCGATCGCGCTGGTGGCCGGCCTGTGCGTGCTGGCGGTGGTGCAGAACTCGCGCACGTTGGCGGTGCTGGGCATCCTCGCCGGCTTCATGGCACCGCTGTGGCTGTCCACCGGCAGTGGCAACCACGTGGGGCTGTTCAGCTACTACGCGGTGCTCAATGCTGGCATCTTCGCCATCGCCTGGTTCCGTCCGTGGCGTGCGCTGAACCTGCTTGGCTTCGCTTTTACCTTCGGCATCGGTACGTTCTGGGGCGTGTTGCAGTACGCGCCGGACAAGTTCAGCAGCACCGAGCCGTTCCTGCTGCTGTTCTTCGCCTTCTACCTGTTGATCCCGCTGCTGTACGCGCGCCGGCAGCCCGCCGGGCGACGTGACCTGGTCGACGGCAGCCTGGTGTTCGGCACGCCCCTGGTTGCCTTCTCGATGCAGGCGGGCATGCTGCACGAGCAGCCGATGACGCTGGCGCTGTGCGCGCTGGGCCTGGCGGCGATCTACGCCGTACTGGCGCGGGCACTGATCGCGCGCGCGTCTTACACCGTGCTGGCGCAGTCGCATGCGGTGCTGGCGGTGGGCTTCGCCACGCTGGCGGTGCCGCTGGCATTGTCTGCGCGTGCCACCGGCGCGGTGTTCGCGCTGGAAGGTGCGGGCCTGGCCTGGCTGGGCCTGCGCCAGAAACGCTGGCTGCCGCAGGTGTCCGGCGCGTTGCTGCAGATCGGTGCTGCATTCGCCTTTGTGGCCGGCGCCGACCACTGGCTCGAAGACGCACGCTTCCTGCTCAACCCGACCGCCATCGGCGCGTTGCTGCTGGCCATTGCCGGCTTCGCGTCGGCGTGGAGTTACCAGCGCAGGGAGCGCCATGAGATCGCACTGGTCTACTACCTGTGGGGCCTGCTGTGGTGGCTGGGCGGTCTGGTGCACGAGATCTTCCGCTTCTTCCCGCACCGCACGCAGGCCGATGCGCTGCTTGTGCTGGTCGCTGCCACGGCCTGGCTGGCGGCTGAAATGCAGCGCCGCCAGCCGGCACGCGCGCTGGGCGTAACCGCCCTGGCGATGCTGGCCCTGGGCTTCCCGCTGGCGCTGATGCAGAGCGATGCGCACCAGCAGCCGTTCGCCGGCTATGGCGCACTGGCCTGGGCGGTGTTCGCGGCGCTGGGCGTACGTACGTTGCTGTGCCTGCGCCAGGGCGGCAACACCGTGGCACGCATCGCGCAGTTCCTGTGGTGGCTGCTGTGGCCGTCGCTGCTTTCGTTGCTGGCCCTGTGGGGCGGTGGCGAGGCCGGGCTGGCACAGGGCTGGACGCTGCTGTTGTTCACGCTGCCGTGGCTGCTGATGGCGGCGCTGTCGTTGTGGCGCTGGGACGCACTGCGGTGGCCCCTGGGGGCTGCCTTCGACAGCGTGCGCCTACCGTTGCAGTGCGTGCTGTTCGGCCTGCTGTCCGCAGGCTGGCTGTTCGGCCAGTTGCTGCCGGGTGACGCAGCGCCGCTGCCGTGGCTGCCGGTGTTGAACCCGGCCGAGCTGGGGCAGTGGTTGAGCCTGGTGCTGCTGGCGCGGTGGCTGTACCGCGGGCAGGCGCCGCAGGCACTGGTGAAGATCCGGCTGCCGCTGTTGGCATTGGCCATCTTCGTCGCGCTGACCAGCCTGGTGCTGCATGGCGTGCATCAGTGGGGCGGCCTGTCGTGGAGTTCGTCGATGTTGCGTTCCAGCCTGGCGCAGACCAGCCTGACCGTGCTGTGGAGCGTGCTCGGCGTGATCGCCTGGGTCTGGGGTTCGCGCCGTGGCCAGCGCGTGTTGTGGATGGTGGGAGCGGTGCTGATGGGCGTGGTGTTGGCCAAGCTGGTGCTTGTCGATCGCCAGCACCTGGGCAACCTGCTGGGCATCGCATCGTTCATCGCCTACGGCCTGCTGTGCACGGTCGTGGGTTATCTGGCACCGGCACCGCCCAGCGCGGCGCCGACCGTGGAGGAAAAACAATGAAGACGTGGAGCAGGGCGCTGCTGCCGGCGATGTTCGGCATGCTGGCCGCCATCACCGCACAGGCTGCCGATTACCGTACCCAGTACGCCGAACAGTGGCCGCTGACGTTGTCCAGCGCACAATCGGGTGCCTACCGTGTCGTGCTGGAACCGGCGATCTACCGTCGCTCCGGTAGCGCAGACCTGGGTGACGTGCAGGTGTTCAATGCCGCCGGCCAATCGTTGCCGTCGGCATTGCTCGCGCCGGACCAGCCGCTGGCACAACCGCCGGTGCAGCGGGAACTGCCGTGGTTCGCGTTGCCGCCGCTGGCCGAAGCACAGCGTAACGACCTGCAGTTGCTGACCGAGCGCGATACCGATGGCCGTGTCCGTCGCGTGGAAGCACGTGTGACTGGCGGTGCAAGGGCCAACGGGCAGGGCGGCTGGCTGATCGACGCCAGTGTGCTGGGCCAGCAGCCGCTGGCGGCGCTGGTACTGGATTGGGCCGACAGTGGCCAGCCGTTGCAGGCTCAGGTGCAGCTGGACGTCAGCGACGACCTGCAGCATTGGCGTGCACTTGGCCGCGACATTCCGCTGGTGGACCTGCAGCGCGCCGGCAAGCGCCTGCTGCAGCGCCGCCTGCAGGTGGATGGGGAAGCGCGCTATCTGCGCGTGCTGGCGCAGGGCGATGCCCGTCTGCCAACGTTGCGCAGCGTACTGGCCGAGCTGCCGCCGGCACCGGCCACACTGCCATGGGAGTGGTTGTCGCTGGCACCGACCTCGAAGGGCAAGGGCGAGTACACCTTCGAGATGGATGGCCGCTTCCCGGCGGCGCGTGCCGACGTGGCCAGCACTGACAACAGCCTGGTGCAGTGGACTTTGTTCAGCCGCGATGACGAGAGCGCGGAGTGGCAGCGGCGCAGTGCGCCGTGGATTGCCTATCAGCTGCAGCAGGGCGCGCAGGGCCAACGGCAGCAATCGGCCGCGCAACCGCTGGGCGGCGTGCACCGCGATCGTTACTGGAAGCTGGTGGCGAACCCCGCCGAAACGGCAACCGCACCCACCCTGCGCCTGGGTTATCAACCCGAAGTGCTGGTGTTCCTGAGCCAGGGTGCAGCGCCATATGCACTGGCAGTGGGCAGCGCGACCGCGCGCCGCATGGAAGCGCCGATCGGCGTGCTGATTGAAGAGCTGCGCCAGCGTAATGATCCGTCGTGGCAGCCGACGCTGGCGCGCCTGGAAGGCAGTCCGGAACCGCTGGCCGGCGATGCGGCGCTGAAGCCGCCGCACGATTGGAAGGCGTGGTTGCTGTGGGCGCTGCTGGGGCTGGGTGTGTTGGTTGTTGGCGGCCTGGCGGTCAGCCTGCTTCGGCAGAAGCCGGCGCCTTCGGCGTAGGTTCCGGCGAACGGCGCAGCCCCTCGTGGGTGGGGTTGGTCGTGCAAAGCAAAAGCAAAAGCCGCGCTTGGCCGGGCGGGGTGGGTTCGTGGGGGACGCCGCAAGTACGTCCTTGTAGGCTTGGCAGCGGCATCCATGCGGCTGACACCCCGTGAACCCACCCCGCCCGGCCTCTGACAGTTTCCGGTTGCGTCCACCCACGGAAGAGAAAAAAGAAGAGCAAAAGCAAAGCAGCTTCGCTGGGCGCTTCTTGTAGAGCCGAGCCCACGCTCGGCTGCTGCTCGCGGTAGACCCAGCCGAGCATGGGCTCGGCTCTACATTAGTTTCTCCGACATCAGAAACCGCTCTTGCCTTTGCCATCCGCTCCGTCACATGAACCTGTCGAGGCCGGGGCGGTGTGGGTTGGCAGGGTGTCAGCCGCATGGATGCGGCTGCCAAGCCTCCATGGACGGATTCACGGCGCCCCCTGCCAGCCCACACCGCCCCGGCCCACCCCCAGCATCATGAAGCGTCAGCGCTTTGGCAGTTGCTGTTGCCGTTGCCGTTGCCGTGCGCCTCTGCCTGCCGCAGGCATCGACCCTCCCACCACCCGCACCCGATACAATGGCCGTCTGCCGTACCCCGGCATCCCGTCCCTGAGCCAAAGAGTTGCCCATGTCCATCGTCCGCATGACCGACCTCGACCTCTCCGGCAAGCGCGTGCTGATCCGCCAGGATCTGAACGTGCCGATCGAGAATGGCCGCATCACTTCCGAACAGCGCATCACCGCTTCGCTGCCGACGCTCAAGCGTGCGCTGGAGCAGGGCGCGGCGGTGATGGTCACCTCGCATCTGGGGCGCCCGAAAGAAGGCGTGTGGAGCGAAGCCGATTCTCTGGCGCCGGTGGCCCAGCGCCTGTCCGAACTGCTCGGCCGCGAGGTTCCGCTGGTGCGTGACTGGGTCGACGGCGTCGAGGTGCAGCCGGGCCAGCTGGTGCTGCTGGAAAATTGCCGCATGAACGTCGGCGAGGGCAAGGACGATGAAGCCCTGTCGAAGAAGTACGCGGCGCTATGCGATGTGTTCGTGATGGATGCCTTCGGCACCGCGCACCGTGCGCAGGCCTCCACCCATGGTGTCATCCGCTTCGCACCGGTCGCGGCCGGTGGCCCGCTGCTGATGGCCGAGCTGGACGCGCTGGCGCAGGCGCTGGATGCACCGGCCAAGCCGTTGCTTGCCATCGTCGCCGGCAGCAAGGTCAGCACCAAGCTGGAACTGCTGGCCAACCTGGTCGGCAAGGTCGATCAGCTGATCGTGGGTGGCGGCATCGCCAATACTTTCATTGCTGCCGCTGGCCATAACGTCGGCAAGTCGCTGTATGAACCGGACCTGCTGGACACGGCGAAGAAGATCGTGGCCGATGCGAAGGCGCGTGGCGCCGACATTCCGCTGCCGGTGGACGTGGTCACCGCCAAGCAGTTCCTGCCCGACGCTGCCGCGGAAGTGAAGGCGGTCGATGCCGTTGCCGAAGACGACCTGATCCTGGACATCGGCCCGCAGACCGCCGCGCAGTACGCGCAGCTGATCGAGAAGGCCGGCACCGTGGTCTGGAACGGCCCGGTCGGCGTGTTCGAGTTCGAAGCCTTCAGCAAGGGCACCGAAGCGCTGGCCCGCGCCATCGCCAGCTCGCCGGCATTCTCCATCGCCGGTGGCGGCGACACCCTGGCCGCGGTCGACAAGTTCGATATCGCCCAGCAGGTCAGCTACATCTCCACCGGCGGCGGTGCGTTCCTGGAGTTCCTGGAAGGCAAGACTCTGCCTGCAGTGGCCGCACTCGACGCGCGCGGCGCATGAGTGGCGAGCGCGGCAAGGATGTGCTGTTCTTCGACCTGGACGGCACGCTGATCGATTCGCAGGTGGGCATCACCGCCTGCATCGCCTATGCGCTGCAGAAGATGGAGTACCCGGTGCCGCCGCAGGACACCCTGCGGGGCTGGATCGGTCCGTCGCTGCGTACCACCTTCATGCCGCTGTTCGGTGAACCGGCGCGGGTGGAACAGGCAGTGGGCTACTACCGGGAGCGCTTCGATGTCGAAGGCTGGCGCGAGCACACGGTGTACCCGCAGGTGGAGGACACCCTGCGCACGTTGCATGGTCGCGGCCACCGCCTGGCGGTGGTCACGGCCAAGAACGAGCCGCATGCGCGCCGCATCCTTGCCCACCTGCCGTTCGGCGGGCTGTTCGAGGAGATCGTCGGTTCGACCCTGGACGGCTCGCGCAGCCACAAGCCGGAACTGGTCGGCGAGGCGTTGCGTCGGCTGCAGGTGCAGCCTGCGCAGTGCTGGATGATCGGCGACCGCCGCATGGACATCGAAGGCGCGCGCCACCACGGCCTGCGCAGTGTGGGCGTGCTGTGGGGCTTTGGCGGTGAGGCCGAACTGACCGAAGCCGGCGCGGGTCAGCTGGCCCGTGAGCCGGCGCAGCTGACGACGCTGTTGGCCTAGGCTCCTGTAGAGCCAAGCCCATGCTCGGCTGCTTCGGCCTATGCCCAGCCGAGCATGGGCTTGTATGTTCCTCCCGGCTCCTACGCGGTATGTAGGAGCCAGGGTGGAGGGACCGTCAACATGATATCTGCGGATAGCAGCCGACAGACGAGCCGAGCGATCCCCATCCCGCACCTTAACGTCGAT
>NZ_JCAFVJ010000016.1:0-85925 GCF_059372295.1 Stenotrophomonas sp. YJH_SMC_33 | reverse complement strand
GACGTTAAGGTGCGGGATGGGGATCGCTCGGCTCGTCTGTCGGCTGCTATCCGCAGATATCATGTTGACGGTCCCTCCACCCTGGCTCCTACATACCGCGTAGGAGCCGGGAGGAACATACAAGCCCATGCTCGGCTGCTTTGCCTGGCACCATCAGCCGAGCATGGGCTCGGCTCTACATGACGCTTCAGTCGTCCCAGCCCACCAGTGCCAGCTTGCCCACCGTGCGTCCGCTGGCCAGGCGCTGATGCGCAATGTCCAGATTTGCCGCATTGATCGTGCCCAGTGACTCACTGAGCGTGCCGCGCAGCTGGCCAGCATCGATCATGCTGGCGGCGCGGCTGAGGATGCGGTGCTGTTCGATGCGGTCGGCGGTGGCAAAGCGCGAGCGCGCGAACATGAATTCCCAGTGGATGCCGATGCACTTGGCCTTGTAGGGATCGCCGATGCGCAGCGGGCCACGTGGCTCGACAATCAGCCCGACATGTCCCTGCGGCGCCAGCAGCTGGCCCAGCTCATCCCAGTACCGGTCGGTGTCGGCCAGGTTGAGTGCGACCTGCACCGCGTCGATGCCGAGCGCATGCAGCTGGGCCTGGAGCGGCTGCCGGTGATCAATCACGTGCCGGGCACCCATCTGCCGGCACCAGTCGGCCGAGGCTTCGCGCGACGCAGTGGCGATCACCTCGAAACCCGCATGGCGGGCCAGCTGGATCGCCATCGAGCCGACGCCGCCCGCACCGCCGATCACCAGCAGGTTCTGGCCGGCGTGGCGGCAATCATCCAGCCGCAGGGGCATACGCTCGAACAGCAGTTCCCAGGCAGTGAGCGTGGTCAGCGGCAGTGCCGCGGCCTCGGCGAAATCCAGCGTGGTGGGTTTGCGCGCGACCAGACGTTCGTCCACCCATTGGTACTGCGCGTTGCACCCCGGGCGGGTGACATCACCGGCGTAATAGACCTCATCACCGGACGCGAACAGGCTGGCCTCGTCGCCGATCGCCTCCACTACGCCGGCCGCGTCCCAGCCAAGGATGCGAGGTGCCTGGAGCGTGGCTGGATCCGTGCTGGCACGCTGCTTGCCGTCGACCGGGTTGACCGAAATCGCCTCGACCCGCACCAGCAGGTCGCGCCCCCGTGGAGGCAGCGGCGGAGGAAGGCGGATATCGCACAGCGCGGGGGCGGACTCACGACTCAGGGCGACGGCTTTCATCACGGCTCCGGCTGGGTTCGTGGTTTCCATCATAAGGTTCCTCACCTTTTCGCAGAGACGCTGAACTGCTCATCGCAGCGCGCTGCGCAATGTGTCGTTTCCAACGCCTAAACCCCGTCAAACCCTTGCAGCGTGAGGGTCTTGCGGATTTTCATCATCCTGTATAGGGTTTCAACGTCGGACCGATGGACGGTCGGGCGCAACACTTCACATGTTACGGGACTGTTAACATGGCCTTCACCCGCCTGAGCATAATGTTCGCGGCGGTGGCGTGCTGAATCGGCTGTCGTACATCGACGCACTTGTGCTGGCCCATGCCTCTACCGGTTTCATACCCCCGAAATAGGAGCTGTACTCAATGAACAAGAAGATCCTTACTGCCGCGCTGCTGGGCGGCCTGGCTTTCGCCCAGGCAGCTTCGGCGCAGGAGTTCGATGACCGCTGGTACCTGACCGGTTCGGCCGGCTTCAACTTCCAGGACAGCGACCGTCTGACCAATGATGCTCCGTTCGTGACCCTGGGCCTGGGCAAGTTCATCAGCCCGAACTGGTCGCTGGACGGTGAGCTGAACTATCAGAACCCGAACTTCGATTCGAACAAGGACCTGAACTGGTCGCAGTACGGCGTCTCGCTGGACCTGCGTCGCCACTTCATCAAGGAAGGCCGCGGCTGGAACCCGTACATCGTCGGTGGCCTGGGCTACCAGAAGTCGGAAGAAGAGTACCCGGCGCTGAATGCCAACGGTCCGCGCCAGCGTAAGGACGGCAACGTTGCCGCCAAGCTGGGCGTCGGCCTGCAGACCACCTTCGAAAAGCGCGTTGCTGTCCGCGCCGAAGTGGCTTACCGCGCTGACTTCGACGACCAGAGCGTTGCCGCTCCGAACGAAGACTGGTTCGGTGACGTGCTGGCTTCGGTCGGCGTCGTGATCCCGCTGGGCCCGGCTCCGGTCGCGGCTGCTCCGGCTCCGGCTCCGGTTGCCCCGAGCTGCGCCGATCTGGACGACGACGGTGACGGCGTCAACAACTGCGACGACAAGTGCCCGAACTCGCAGCCGGGTCAGACCATCGGTCCGGACGGTTGCCCGGTGCCGGTCTCCATCGACCTGAAGGGCGTCAACTTCGACTTCGACAAGTCGAACCTGCGTCCGGACGCCGTGGCGATCCTGAGCGAAGCCACCGAGATCCTGAAGCGTTACCCGGATCTGCGCGTTGAAGTTGCCGGTCACACCGACTCGAAGGGTACCGACGCTTACAACCAGAAGCTGTCGGAGCGTCGCGCCACCGCCGTGTACAACTACCTGACCAAGAACGGCGTTGACGCCGGTCGCCTGGTCGGCCCGATCGGCTACGGCGAGAGCCGTCCGATTGCTCCGAACACCAACCCGGATGGTTCGGACAACCCGGAAGGTCGCGCCAAGAACCGTCGTACCGAGCTGAACGTCCAGAACTAAGTTCTGACGCTCTGCCAGTAGGACACAGCAGGACCCGGCTTCGGCCGGGTCTTGTTGTTTCTGCGGCACTCAATCCAGGCATCTGGTGGTCTGCAAGTAACCGTTCGTCGGGTTTTTATCCTTAAAACCAATGAGTTGCCGTATTCATTGAAAGTGGCGCTTGAAAGCTGTCGCGGCATTGCTAAACTCGCCGCGTCCCTTCCTTTCCTGGATGCCCCTCATGCTGCGCTCTGCATCGGCCGCCTTCCTGGCGCTGGCCCTGGTTCCCGCCGCCCACGCTGCGGTCGATTGCTCGGTCAACACCAGCGCCTCGCCGCTGCCGTTGCCGGCCACGACCATCGCGCCGGTGGCCGACGAGCTGTACATCCGTGGCAACCAGCTGGGCATGCCGGCCGGTGTGCTGAGCAGCAACTACGATCCGTCGCAGTCGCTGGACCAGGTGCTGCAGCGCCTGCGCATCGACGGCTGCCAGAACATCGCCAAGGCCATCCCTAGCGCACCGGCGGTGAAGCCGAACGATCCGGCGGCCTACAAGCCGCAGACCGAATTCGACAACACGCCCTGGCGCTTCGACATGAGCCAGAACGGCAAGCGCATGACCGCCGAAGAGTTCGACGCCTGGATGAAGGCGCGCGGTGTGCGCGTGGTCAAGGCGCGTCCGGCCCCGGCCGCCACGCCGGCGGCGGCTGAAGCACCGGCTGAGACCAAGCCGGTCGACAAGAAATAAGCACCGCGGGGAGCAGAGGCTTGCGCACGCGCCGCCCACCTGCTGCCCCCGCTGCCCGCTCCCACGCACCGCGTGGGCGTGCGACTTCCGCTGCCGCTTCCGCCGGTGTCCGCCATGGCCTGGCGCGCGTACTGTCCAAGGCCGGCGTGTGCTCGCGCAGCGAGGCCGCGCGCTGGATTGCCGAAGGCCGCGTACGCGTGTCCGGCCGGATCGTGCGCGACCCGGAATTTCCGATTGGCCAGCCGGTGCCGCCGATCGAGGTCGATGGCCAGCCCATGGGCGCGCCACAGCGCCTGTACCTGATGCTCAACAAACCGCGCGGGGTAGTGACCACCGCGCAGGACGAGCGCGGCCGCGACACCGTCTACCGCTGTTTCGATGGCGCGGGGCTGCCGTGGATCGCGCCGGTCGGGCGCCTGGACAAGGCCAGTGAAGGGCTGTTGCTGTTCAGCAACGATCCGCAGTGGGCGGCGCGCCTGACCGACCCGCAGACCGGGCCGGACAAGACCTACCACGTGCAGGTTGATGGCCTGCCCGATGACGCGACGCTGGCGGCACTGCGGGCCGGCGTGGAGGACGAGGGCGAGTTCCTCGCCGCCCGTGCCGTGCGCGTACTGCGCAGTGGCGACAAGACCGCATGGCTGGAGGTGGTCCTCGACGAGGGCCGCAATCGCCATATCCGCCGCCTGTTGGCGGCCTTCGACCTGCAGGTGCTGCGCCTGGTCCGGGTCGCGATCGGCGGGCTGCAGCTCGGCGATCTCGGCAAGGGCCAGTGGCGGGTCCTGCAGGTCAGCGACCAGCAGCGGCTGGGGGCCGCTGCACCGGGCTGATCATCGCCCGTGGCCGGCGTTTGCCGGCCGCCGTTCCAGGCGTAGGGGGCGCCTGGCTGTCGAATATCCCGAACGGAGCCTGCCATGTACCACCTGACCCTCAATCAAACCCTGCGCTGCGCAGGCCTGCTGCTGCCGATGGTGCTGCTGAGCGCCTGTGGTGGCCACAAGAAGGTGGCCAAGGCGGAAACGCCGGCCGAGACCCCGGTGGTGGAAGTGAAGACCCCGGAGCTGGATGGTCGCGGCAGTTACCGCTTCCTGATGAGCAACGGCGACAAGAAGATGACCGCCGATGAGTTCGATGCCTGGATGAAGGCCAACGGTATCCGCGTAGCCAAGGGCAATGGCCAGGATGCCGCCGCCAAGCCGGTGGTGGTGGCCAGCAAGGACGAGCCGAAGGGCAAGAAGAAAAAGAAGTGACGCGCGTCGCGCGTCATTTCGGTAGCGCCGGGCCGTGCCCGGCGAGCGCATGGCGCGGCTTTCGGGAAATCGCCGGGCATGGCCCGGCGCTACCCCTGGGGATCCGACCCCGGTGCGGTCAGCCCTTGACCACGCCCAGTTCGACGCCGATGCGCGTGAATGCATCGATCGCGCGGTCCAGATGCTCGCGGCTGTGCGCGGCGCTGATCTGGGTGCGGATGCGCGCCTGGCCCTTGGGTACCACCGGGAAGAAGAAACCGATCGCGTAGATGCCTTCTTCGAGCAGGCGCTCGGCGAACTTCTGTGCCAGCGGCGCGTCGTACAGCATCACCGGGCTGATCGGATGTACGCCCGGCTTCACGTCGAAACCGGCCGCGGTCATTTTTTCGCGGAAGTAGGCGGTGTTCTCGGCCAGCGTGCTGCGCAGGTCGTCGGCGGCGGCCAGCATTTCGAATGCCTTGATGCCTGCGGCCACCACGTGCGGCGGCAGCGAGTTGGAGAACAGGTACGGGCGCGAGCGCTGGCGCAGCAGTTCGATCACTTCGGCGCTGGCGCAGGTGAAGCCGCCAAGTGCGCCACCCATGGCCTTGCCCAGGGTGCCGGTGATGATGTCGATCTTCTCCAGCACGCCCTTGACCTCGGCCGAACCGCGGCCGGTGGCGCCAAGGAAACCGGTGGCGTGGCATTCGTCGATGTGCACCAGCGCGTTGTACTTCTTCGCCAGCGCAGTGATCTCGTCCAGCGGCGCGATGAAGCCGTCCATCGAGAACACGCCGTCGGTGGTGATCAGCTTGGTCTTGCAGCCGGCGGCATCGGCGGCCTGCAGCTGGGCTTCCAGGTCGGCCATGTCGCAGTTGGCGTAGCGGAAACGCTTGGCCTTGCACAGGCGCACGCCGTCGATGATCGACGCATGGTTCAGTGCGTCGGAAATGATCGCGTCATTCTCGCCAAGCAGTGGCTCGAACAGGCCGCCATTGGCATCGAAGCAGGCCGCGTACAGGATGGTGTCCTGCTTGCCGAAGAAATCGGCGATCTGCTTCTCCAGCTGCTTGTGCAGGTCCTGGGTGCCGCAGATGAAGCGCACCGACGCCATGCCGAAGCCGTGGCTGTCCAGCGCGTCCTTGGCGGCCTGGATCAGGTCCGGGTGGTCGGCCAGGCCCAGATAGTTGTTGGCACAGAAATTCAGCACCGTGCGGCCGTCGTCGAGGGTGATCTCGGCCGACTGCGGGCTGGTGATGATCCGCTCGGACTTGAACAGGCCCTGGGCGCGGATGGCGTCCAGTTCCTCGGCGTAGTGGCGGGTCAGGGCGGAGGAGGGGTCGGTCATGGCGTGGGCACGGTTCTGAGCGGGGAAACCGCTGATTCTACCGGGCATCGCCGCTTGCCAACCGGCGCAGTTGCGGCGTCACCAGAGCGGACACATGTTGCATCGCAATAGCAAACGGGTTAAAAATTCGTGAACCGGCGCTGTCCCGCTCCGGCCGCCCCGCCTTCCGCGCCACGCCACCGCCCCCACCGGAGACGCTCATGAAGCACGCCCGTGCCTGCCTCGCCATTGCCGCTGCCCTGTCCATGGCCGCCCCGTTCACCGCCAGTGCCCAGGAAGACGAATCGCCGTACAGCTGGAACGTCACCGCCGTTTCCGATTACCTGTTCCGTGGTGTCTCACAGACCGACGAAAAGCCGACCCTGCAGGCGGGGTTCACCTACACCTCGCCGGTCGGCCTGTATGCCGGTGTCTGGGGTTCGGGCGTCGACTTCGGTCCGGGCGACCCGAGCACCGAGGTCGACTACCAGATCGGCTATGGCGTTGACGTCACGCCCCGCGTCAATTTCGACGCCCTGCTGAACCGCTACACCTACCTCGGTGCCAGCGAGCTGAACTACAACGAGCTGATCACCACCACCACGCTGGATGAGACCTACAAGCTGACGGTGGCCTACACCAACGATGTCTGGAACAGCAGCACCGATGGCTGGTACTTCGGCCTGGGCGGCAGCTGGGGCCTGCCGAAAGACTTCACGCTGAATGCCAACGTCGGTCGCAGCACCTTCGAGGACGGCATCGCCAAGGACTACACCGACTGGAACGTCGGCGTCGCGCGCCAGTTCGGCCTGTTCAACGTCGGCCTGGGCTACTACGGCACCGATGGCAACGGCCGTGACAACTCCGGCAAGCTGGCCCACAGCCGGGTGATGCTGAGCGTGGCCGTCGGCAAGTAACGCCGCAGGCGTTACGGCAGGTGCCAGGCTTGCCTGGCACGCATTGGAAAAGGCGCCCATCGGGCGCCTTTTTCATTCCGGTGACGCCGGGCATGCCCCGGCGCTACCGTGGGGCGGATCAGTTCCAGCTCAATACCACTTTGCCGGCCTTGCCTTCTTCCATCAGGTCGAAGCCCTTCTGGAAATCGTCAATCGGCAGCTGGTGGGTCATCACCTTGCCGAGCGGGAAGCCGGACAGCACCAGCTGGGTCATCTTGTACCAGGTCTCGTACATCTTGCGGCCGTAGATGCCCTGCACGGTCAGGCCCTTGAAGATGATCTTGTCCCAGTCGCAGCCGGCGCCCTTGGGCATGATGCCGAGCATGGCGATCTTGCCGCCGTGGTACATGCAGTCGAGCATGTCATTGAAAGCGCGCGGGTTGCCGCTCATTTCCAGGCCCACGTCGAAGCCTTCCATGTGCAGTTCCTTCATCACGTCCTTCAGCGACTGGTTGGCCACGTTGACCACGCGGGTAGCGCCCATGTCGGCGGCCAGCTTCAGGCGGAAGTCGTTGACGTCGGTCACCACTACGTTACGCGCGCCGATGTGCTTGCAGATGCCGGCGGCGATGATGCCGATCGGGCCGGCACCGGTGATCAGCACGTCCTCCCCGATCACATCGAATTCCAGCGCACAGTGCGCGGCGTTGCCGTAAGGATCGAAGAACGCGGCCAGCTCCGACGGAATCTGGTCCGGGATCGGCCACAGGTTGCTGGCCGGCATCACCATGTATTCGGCGAACGCGCCGTTGACGTTGACGCCGATGCCGACGGTGTTCGGACACAGGTGCGGGCGGCCGCCCCGGCAGTTGCGGCAATGACCGCAGACGATGTGGCCTTCGGCCGAGACGCGCTGGCCGATCTCATAGCCGGTCACTGCCGAGCCCAGCGCGGCGACGCGGCCGACGAATTCGTGGCCGATGGTCAGGCCCGGCTTGATGGTGCGCTGGCTCCACTCGTCCCACAGGTAGATGTGCAGGTCGGTACCGCAGATCGCGGTCTTCTCCAGCTTGATCAGGACCTCGTTCGGGCCGGGGGTCGGCACCGGAACTTCTTCCAGCCAGATGCCCTTGGCTGCTTCGCGCTTGACCAGGGCCTTCATCGTTTGCTGCGCCATCGGGGTGGAACTCATCAGGGGGGAAAGCGCGGATTATAGGGTGCCGCGCGGATTTCCCATGTTGCGCTGCGGGTGCAGTGGTGGAACGAAAGGCGTGCGCCGGCGGGCGTTTCGAACGTACTGCGAACAGCGGCGCCTCCCTGATCCGGGAAAGGGGGCGTGGTCACCCTGGCCGGGACACGCAAAAGCCCATCCATGGTGCTCGATGGCGCCTTGCTCGTGCGCGCTATCCTGCGCACACGGCAAGACCGGGGTTGGGCGTCCTGCCCAACCCGCCAGTCGCATGCGCCCGGCCCATGGCGCCAACGGTCCCGTCCAAGGTGACCACGCCCCCTCTGGACGATTTCCGTGTGCGCGGCCGACGTGCGCGTGGCAGAGCAAGAAGCAGGCCCATGACTTCCGGGGTTCGGGCCGGGGCAGGGCGGCGGGCTACAATCGAGGGTTCCACTACCAGGGGCCGCTCCATGCGCTCGAACCTGCTTGCATTTTCCATCGTCGCCAGCCTCGGGCTGGCCCAGGTCGCCCATGCCGCTGAAGGCATGTGGGTGCCGCAGCAGCTGCCGGAAATCGCCGGCCCGCTGCAGAAGGCCGGCCTGAAGCTGTCCCCGCAGCAGCTGTCCAACCTGACCGGCGACCCGATGGGCGCGGTCGTCGCCCTCGGCGGCTGCACCGCCAGCTTCGTCTCGCCGCAGGGTCTGGTGGTCACCAACCACCATTGCGCGTATGGCGCCATCCAGCTGAATTCGACCGCGCAGAAGAACCTGATCAAGGACGGCTTCAACGCGCCGACCCTGAAGGACGAACTGAGCGCCGGCCCGAACGCCCGCGTGTTCGTGCTCGACCAGATCACCGACGTCACCGCCCAGGCCAAGGCCGCCATCGCCGCCGCCGGCAATGACCCGTTGGCCCGCAGCCGCGCGCTGGACGCCTTCGACAAGGCCCAGGTTGCCGCCTGTGAGGCCGATGCCGGTTTCCGCTGCCGCCTGTACAGCTTCTCCGGCGGCAACACCTACCGCCTGTTCCGCAACATGGAAATCAAGGATGTGCGCCTGGTCTACGCGCCCCCGGGCAGCGTCGGCAAGTTCGGCGGCGACGTCGACAACTGGATGTGGCCACGCCACACCGGCGATTTCTCGTTCTACCGCGCCTACGTCGGCAAGGACGGCAAGCCGGCCGCCTTCGCCGCCGACAACGTGCCGTACCAGCCCAAGCACTTCCTGAAGTTCGCCGACCAGCCGCTGGGCGCCGACGACTTCGTGATGGTGGCCGGCTACCCGGGCCGCACCAACCGCTACGCGCTGGCCGGTGAGTTCAACGAAACCGCCAGCTTCACCTACCCGACCATCGCCAAGCACTACAACGCGGTGCTGAAGCTGATCGCCGACGCCGGCAAGGCCGACGCCGACGTCAAGGTGAAGTACGCCGCCACCGCCGCCAGCATGAACAACGTGGCCAAGAATTACTTGGGCCAGCTGGAAGGCTTCAAGCGCATCGACGCCGCTGGCCAGAAGCAGGCTGAAGAAGCCGCCGTGCTGGCGTGGCTGAAGAAGCAGGGCGCTGCCGGCAAGCCGGCCCTGGCCGCACACGCGCAGCTGCTCAAGCATCTGGATACCAGCAAGGCCACCCGCGAACGCGACCTGTTCGTCGGCCAGTTCAACAACACCTCGGCCGTTGGCGCGGCGATCACCCTGTACCGCCTGTCGATCGAGCGCAGCAAGCCGGATGCCGAACGCGAAGCCGGTTACCAGGAACGCGACCTGACCACCATCGAAGGTGGCCTGAAGCAGATGGATCGTCGCTACGTGGCGAAGATGGACCAGCAGCTGCAGGCCTACTGGCTGGAGCAGTACGTGGCCCTGCCGGCCGCGCAGCGCGACAATGACGTGCTGAACAAGTGGCTGGCCGGCAGCGATGCCGCTGCGGTGAAGTCGGTGGTGGCCAAGCTGTCGGGCACCGAGCTGGGCAGCCTGGATGCACGCCTGAAGTGGTTCAAGGCCGACCGTGCCGCGTTTGAAGCCAGCAGCGATCCGGCCATCCAGTACGCCGTAGCTGTCATGCCGGCACTGCTGAAGCAGGAAGAGCAGAAGAAGATCCGCGAAGGCGAATCGCTGACCGCGCGCCCGCTGTACCTGCAGGCCGTGGCCGACTACAAGAAGAGCCAGGGTGAGTTTGTCTACCCGGACGCCAACCTGTCGCTGCGCATCACCTTCGGCAACGTCATGGGCTATGGCAAGGACGGCGTGACGTACACCCCGTTCACCACCCTGGAAGGCGTGGCGGCGAAGGAGACCGGTGAAGATCCGTTCGATTCGCCGAAGGCGCTGCTCGATGCGGTCAAGGCCAAGCGTTACGGCGGCCTGGAAGACAAGCGCATCGGTTCGGTGCCGGTGAACTTCCTGTCCAACCTGGACATCACCGGCGGCAACTCGGGTTCGCCGGTGCTGGACGCCAACGGCAAGCTGGTCGGCCTGGCCTTCGATGGCAACTGGGAATCGGTCAGCTCCAACTGGGTGTTCGACCCGGTGATGACCCGCATGATCGCCGTCGACAGCCGCTACATGCAGTGGATCATGCAGGAAGTGGCGCCGGCGCCGCAGCTGCTGAAGGAACTGAACCTGGCGAAATAAACCGGTTGCGGTAGTGCCGGCCGCTGGCCGGCAAACACGACCCGATGGCCGGGAATTCCGAAACCCCGCGACCCACGTCGCGGGGTTTTTTCATGCCCGGCCCGGCCCGGTGCGCCGAACAGGTATCATCCCTGTTCCGCGTGCTTCACAGGATGTGAACGAAACGCGGAAACCTCCTCCCCCCAGGACCCCTTGCACGCATGCGCATCCTGCTTGCCCGCCACGGCGAAACGCCGTGGAACGCCGAAGGCCGCTACCAGGGCCAGATCGACATCCCGCTTTCGCCGATCGGCGAAGCCCAGGCCCAGGCCCTGGGTGCCCGCCTGGCCTCGGTGGACATCACCCGTGCCGTCGCCTCGCCGCTGTCGCGCGCGCAGCGGACCGCGCAGCTGGCGCTTGGCGCCGCCCGCGCCGACATGCTGCTGACCGAGCCGGAGCTGCAGGAAATCGCCCACGGTGAATGGGAAGGGTTGCTGGCCAGCGAGATCCACGAGAAGGATCCGTCGCGCCTGCAGGCCTGGCGCGAGGAGCCGGATACGGTGTTGATGCCCGGCGGCGAATCGCTGCGCCTGGTGCTGGAGCGCAGCTGGCGTGGCCTGGCCCGCGCCACCGAAGGCCTCGGCGAGCACGACACCCTGCTGGTGGTTGCGCACGATGCGGTCAACCGCGTGATCCTGTGCAAGGTGCTGGGCCTGCCGCTTTCCCGGCTGTGGACCTTCCGCCAGGCACCGACCACGCTCAACCTGCTCGAAGGCGCCGACCTGGACAGCCTGGAAGTGGTGCGCCTGAACGACTGCGCCCACCACACGCCGTTCTTCGGCGAAGCCAAGCACCGCGCCCTCTGATTCCCGAACCACCTGCTTCTGCTGGAACCCCTGCCGTGACGAACACCCCGACCACCCTGGCCGACTGGCTGGACTACATTGAACGCCAGCACCCGGCGACCATCGACATGGGCCTGGAGCGCGTGCGCGCCGTGGCCACCGCGATGGGCCTGGGGGTGCCGGGCAAGCGCACCATCGTGGTTGGTGGCACCAACGGCAAGGGCTCGACCGTCGCCTTCATCGAAGCCATTGCACGTGCCGCCGGCTGGAAGGTTGGCGCGTACACCTCGCCGCATCTGCTGCGCTACAACGAGCGCGTGCGCATCGACGGCCAGGACGTGGACGATGCGGCGCTGGTTGCTGCGTTCAACGCCGTCGAGGCCGCACGCGGCGAGACCACGCTGACCTATTTCGAGTACGGCACGCTGGCCGCGCTGCAGCTGTTCGCCGACGCCGGGCTGGACCTGGCGGTTCTGGAAGTGGGTCTGGGCGGTCGCCTGGATGCGGTCAACATCGTCGACGCCGATGTGGCCGTGATCACCACTGTGGACATCGACCATGCCGAATGGCTGGGCGAAGACCGCGAAGCAATCGGCACCGAGAAGGCCGGCATCATCCGTGGCTGGAAGCCGGTGATCCTGGGTGAGACCGACCCGCCGTCGAGCGTGCTCGCACGGGCCTACCTGGTGGGTGCCAACGCGATCCGCGGCGGCAGCGACTATTTCTACGAGCCGATCGATGCCCAGCGCTGGCGCTGGCGGGACGTTGGCCTGCGCATGGAACTGCCAACCCCGGCGCTGGCCGGGCCGATCCAGCTGGCCAATGCGGGTGCCGCCATTGCTGCGCTGCGCGCGCTGGACAAGCCGGTGCCGCGCGCGGCGTGGGCCGCTGGTATCGCGGCGGCGCGTATCCCGGGTCGGCTGCAGGCGTTCGAGCGAGATGGCGTGCAGATCCGCGTCGACGTCGGGCACAACCCGCAGGCGGCGGGCCAGCTGGCCCGTGCGCTGAAGGCCGAAGCGTCGGCCGGGCGCACCTTGGCGGTGTATGCCGCATTGCAGGACAAGGACGCGGTGGGTGTGGTGCAGGCATTGCAGGGCGTGGTTGGCGAGTGGACCCTTGCCGGCCTGGACGGCCCGCGCGGCCAGAGTGCCGCCCAGTTGCAGGCGCGCCTGGCCGAGACCGATGCTGGCAGCGCGCAGCTGGCCGCTTCGGTCGGGCAGGCGCTGGCGCAGGTACTGGACCGGGCCGAGCGCGGTGACCGCGTACTGGTGTTTGGCTCCTTCCATACCGCCGCCGCCGCGTTGCAGTGGCTGCAGCGCAACGCCTGAGCCACGTTCAGCCAATCCCGACGCCGTCCGGTCCGGCACCCGTATAATCGACCGCAACCTCCGGACAGTTGCCGCCTCACGTGGATACGCCTCTGAAACAGCGTCTGATTGGTGCCATCGTGCTGGTCGCACTGGCCGTGATTTTCCTGCCGATGCTGGTCAAGGGACCTGCACCGGACAGCGGTGTGGCCTCGGTGCCGATCGCCGCGCCGGACGCGCCGGCCGATGGCCAGTTCGAAACCCGTGAACTACCGCTGGTGGCTCCGGCCGGTGGTGCCACCGGCCTGCAGACCGGGCAGGCCAAGCCGCTGCAGGACGCCGCCACGCCGGCCACTCCGCCGACCGTGGACACCTCCCCGGCGGTTGCTGCCGGCAACTACGCCGTCACCTTCGGCGCCTACGGCAGCAGGGCCGACGCCGATGCCGTGATTGCCTACCTGCAGCGCTCGCAGCTGCCGGGCTTCGCAGAAGCGACCACCATCAACGGCCGTCAGGCATGGCGTGTGCGCGTGGGGCCGTACGCCGACCGTGCACAGGCCGAGGCCGCCCGCCTGCAGGCGGTGAAGATCCGTGCCGATGTGAAGGCCGAAGTGATCACCCTGGATGCCGCAGCGGACAGCAGCGCCCCGATGGCAGCCACCCCGGCACCGGCTACGCCGAGCGCCAGTACCCCATCCGCCGCCACCGCGCCGTCGGCCAGCAGCAACCCGGTGCGCAGTGAAAGCCTGCCGCCGAGTACGCCGACTGCAACGACCACTCCGGCGGCCAAGCCCGAGCCGCCGAAGCCGGCGCCGAAGCCCGAAACCCCGAAGCCCGAGCCGAAGCCGGAGGCCACCGCGAGCAAGCCGGCAACGGCCCCGGCCACGCCGGCAGCACCGGCCGCCAGCGGCGTCGGCTTTGCCGTGCAGCTGGGCGCGTTCGGCCAGGCCAACGATGCCAACGCCCTGCGCGACAAGGTCCGCGCCGCCGGCTTCAGTGCTTTTGTCGAGCAGGTGCGCACCGAAAAGGGCACCCTGCATCGCGTCCGCGTCGGGCCGGTGGCCAACCGTGGCGATGCCGAGCAGCTGAAGGCGCAGGTCGCCGCCAAGGTCGGCGTCGCCGGCATGGTCCGGCCGCACCCATGACCCACGCGCAGCCGCGTTGCCAGCGCCGCCGAAGGAGCGGGGCGCCATGATCGACGTGGTGCTGCTGATCGTGATCGCCGCCTCCACCCTGCTGGGGATGCTGCGCGGCTTCGTCGGCATCGTCATTGGCACCCTGTCGTGGCTGCTGGCCGCGTGGGCGGCCTTCGCCTTCGGCAATGATGCCGCCCATTGGTGGGCTGCCCCGGCGGCCCCCGGTGGCGAACACTTCGTCGGCGGCTACCTGGGCGTCGGCATCGGCGTGATGATCGTGGTCGCGGTGATCGGCATGGTCATCAAGGCCCTGGTCCACCGCAGCATGCTGACCAGCCTGGACCGCCTGCTGGGCGGGGTGCTGGGCGCCGTGCGGGGCGGCCTGATCGCAGCGATCCTGCTGCTGCTGGGCAGTTTCACCCCGTTGACTGCCGAACCCTCCTGGCAGCGCTCGGCGGTGCGCCCACTGCTGAATCCCACCGTTGCCTGGATGAACAGCAAGCTGCCGCACTGGGAGGTTCCCGGGGCCGATCTGCTGCCCAAGGCCTTGCCGACCGACGCGCTGTCCCCATCTGCATTGATGGAATTGGGCAAGAACGCAGGCGCCGGGTTGGGAAAGCCGGGCGCGGCAGGCGATAATGGCATCCTCAACCAGGTAGTGGCAGGCAGCGGATGGCTGCGGCCTGCGAAAGCGGAACAGGGCGATTCCTACGATCCGGCGGAAGTGCGCCCGGATGCTCCTGCACTGCCGGACAGTATCGAGCCGGGCGATCCGGCCAACGTCGACCGCGTGCGCGGCGACCACCGCGGCCAGGTACGGCCACCTTCCTTGTAACTGGGCACAGCCCAGCGGAGACCTCGCATCATGTGTGGCATCGTCGGAATCGTCGGCAACCAGAACGTCGCCGGGCAGTTGTATGACGGCTTGACCGTCCTCCAGCACCGTGGCCAGGATGCGGCGGGCATCGCCACCGCCAGCGGCAGCCGCCTGCGCGTGCAGAAGGCCACCGGCCTGGTCCGCGATGTGTTCGATGCCCGCACCATGTCCACCCTGGAAGGCAGCGTGGGCATTGCCCACGTGCGCTACCCGACCGCCGGTTCGGAAGGCATGGACGAGGCGCAGCCGTTCTACGTCAATTCGCCGTACGGCATCGCGCTGGCCCACAACGGCAACCTGATCAACACCGAGGTGCTGCGCCAGCAGGTGTTCGAACAGGACCGCCGCAACGTCAACACCGATTCGGACAGCGAAGTGCTGCTGAACGTGTTCGCCTACGAACTGGAACAGCAGCGCCAGCTCAGCCCGGAAGCGGCCATCCGCGCGGTGGCCGGCGTGCACCGCCGTTGCAAGGGCGGCTATGCGGTGGTCAGCGTGGTGCTGGGCCTGGGCCTGGTTGCCTTCCGCGACCCGCATGGCATCCGTCCGCTGGTGCTGGGCAAGCGCAGCCATGCCGAGGGCGACGAGTACATCGTGGCGTCCGAGTCGGCCGCGCTGGACGTGCTGGGCTTCCAGCGCGTGCGCGATGTGCAGCCGGGCGAAGCGCTGGTGATCACCGCGCGCGGCGAGCTGTTCTCGGAGATCTGCGCCGAGCCGGCCGAGCACACCCCGTGCATCTTCGAATACGTGTACTTCGCGCGCCCGGACTCGATGATCGACAATGTCTCGGTGCACAAGGCGCGCATGCGCATGGGCATCAAGCTGGGCGAGAAGATCCTGCGCCTGCGCCCGGATCATGACATCGACACCATCATTCCGATCCCGGATACCTCGCGCGACGCTGCGCTTGAGATCTCCAACGTGCTCGGCGTGAAGTACCGCGAAGGCTTCATCAAGAACCGCTACATCGGCCGTACCTTCATCATGCCGGGGCAGGGCGAACGCGTGAAGTCGGTGCGTCGCAAGCTCAACCCGATCCACCTTGAGTTCCGCAACCGCGTGGTGCTGCTGGTGGACGATTCGATCGTGCGTGGCACCACCAGCCAGCAGATCGTGCAGATGGCCCGTGACGCGGGCGCGCGCAAGGTCTATCTGGCCAGCGCCGCGCCGCCGGTGCGCTACCCGAACATCTACGGCATCGACATGCCGGCGGCCGAGGAACTGGTCGCGCACAACCGCACCGTGGAAGAGATCGAAGCCCACCTGGGCTGCGACTGGCTGATCTACCAGGACCTGGAAGACATGGAAGCGGCAGTGAGCGAGGGCAATCCGGCGCTGCGCAACTTCGATTCGTCCTGCTTCAACGGCCACTACCCGACCGGCATTGAACCGGGCTACTTCGAGCGCATCCAGCAGCTGCGGTCGGACGACGCCAAGCACAAGCGGCGCGCCTGAGGACCAGGCGTGGTCGATGTACCCGACGTTGGTGGCGACCTGCTGCGCGCAGCGCAGCAGTGCCTGGCCGAAGCCGACCCGCTGCGCAAGGTTGCGCTGACCCAGGCGTATGCGGCCGCGTTCCGTGCCGGTCGCCTGAAGGTGGTGGCCGATGCGCCACCGCCGGAACCGATCCGCATGCCGGGCCGGCCAGCGCAGCTGATGCTGGTGCATCCGCGCGAAGTTCCGCGGCGCGGACTGGGGGGCGTGGAAGGTCGGGCTGCCTTCATCCACGCCATCGCCCATATCGAACTCAACGCGATCGACCTGGCCTGGGACGCGGTGTACCGCTTCCGTGGCCTGCCGTCGGCGTTTCATGCCGACTGGGTCAGCTGTGCCGACGACGAATCGCGGCATTTCATGCTGCTGCGCGAGCGCCTGCAGGTGCATGGCCACGACTACGCCGACTTCCCCGCGCACAACGGCCTGTGGGAAATGTGCGAAAAGACCGCGCACGATGGCCTGGCACGCATGGCGCTGGTGCCGCGCGTGCTGGAAGCGCGCGGCCTGGACGTGACGCCCGGCATGATCGAGAAACTGCGCAATGTCGGTGATGGCGAAACCGCCGATGTGCTGGAGGTGATCCTGCGTGAGGAAGTGGCGCATGTTGCCGCCGGTTCGCGCTGGTACCGCTGGTACTGCGACCGCGCCGGTGTCGAGCCGCGCGCACGTTTCAAGGAACTGCTTGTGGAGTATGCCGGCGGCTACCTGCACGGGCCGTTCAACATGGAAGCGCGCCTGCTGGCCGGGTTCGATGCGGATGAGCTGGCCAACCTTGTCGAGCAGGCCGGCTGAGAACAGGGGAGGTCCCCTTTTCTTATGCGTTCGGCAACACCACGCGCTTGCCATCCACGGTTGGCCGGTTGATATAGAACAAGCCAGGGCCTGGTCGATACGGCAGTTCGCTGACGCCGGCATCGGCGGCGTAGGTCAGTGCGGTGTCGCCCAGTGCATCGAAGTTCCAGTGCGCCGACTGCATCAGGTAACGCCGACGCAGCAGCGCCTCCTGTGTCGCCGTCAGTGGCTGTCCGGCCACCAGGCGCCGTGCGATAGGCCGCAGGGCGGACGGCAGTTCCCAGCCGGGAACCTCGGCGGCATTTGCAGTCCATTGCACGCCGGCATCGATGGCCTGCTGCTGCATCACCTGCAGTGCGATCAGCTGGTAACGCCAGTCGATGGGCCGGCGCAGTACTACAGCGGCGGTCACATACAGCACCGGTGACAACAGCACGCTGCGGCTGCCGGCGCGTCGCTGCTGCTGCCACTGGTGCCAGACATCCACCCAGATTTCCTTCTCGTCCACGCCCAGCTGCTGTCGCCAGCGTTCGGCATCGGCCTGTGTTTCAGCATAGGCCGTGGTGGCCTGCAGCATCGCCAGTGGAGGAATCTGGTAGTCGGCAACCGCGGGGCGGCGCAGCAACTGCCGGCGCGGGCGACTGAGCAGCTTGGGCCCTTCGTCGAGCTGGTTGTAGCCGCCACCGATGTTGGCGTGCACGCCGGGCAGGGCAATCTCGGTGAACGGCGGCGCCACGCTGGTCAGTGCATAGTGCTGGCGATGTTCATCACGCGCGGTGAGCTGCACGACGTGGCGTGCGATGCCACTGCGCAGCGCCAGTTGCGGCTGTTCCTCGGCGCGGCCGCCATTGACCGCGACAACGGTGTCGAACAGCCCGATGAAGCGCAGCACCGGCGTGGACGGGGCGAAGTTCGCAGTGCAGGACAGGCCGGCGGCCTGTAGCAGCTGGCGCCAGCGCACGCCGTCCCAGCCCTGAAGTTGGTTGGCGATGTCACGTGCGGCAGCAGCGCCGCGTGAATAACCGAACAGGTCCAGCTGCACGCCATGCAGCGGTCGCTGCCAGCGTGCGGATAGTCCCGACAGTGCGGCCGGAAGCAGCACCTGCAGCGCGCGCTGCACTTTCGCGCGCACACCACTGGCGCCGATGCCGAACGCCAGTCCGATCAGGTCGTCGTCGGCATCGTCGCGGGTGCCCACGCCTTCCACGTAGATCGACAGCGAAGGTGTGGCCATCGCATCGCGGCGGCTGTCCGGATACAGCTGCTGCAGGCGTGCGATGTTGGTCAGGCCGTTGTCGTAGCTGCTGGTCAGCCGGCTCTGGTAGGTCGAATCGTCATCCGCACGCAGCTGCGCCGGACGTGGCTGCGGAACCCGGGGGCGACCGCGTGCCAGGTTGTGTGCGTTGTTGCGGGTGCCATCGAAGAACAGGCCTATCCGCAGCAAGCCGACATCTTCGTCCGTGTCCTGCGATGGAGCCATGTGCATGTCCCGTCGTGGCTACGTCACGGTAGCGCGAAAGCGGTGTATTGGCGAAGTGTAGTGACGCTTTTGACCTTAATTAACGTAGATGCGGTGGATCACAGTTCCTGATTTTCATCTCCGTCTTCTATTGAATTCACACGGCCCACGCAGGCCATATGGCCAAACCCGGCAAACCCGGGCGTGCTGCATCAACGCTGTTCACATCATTCAAGGAGCGACGCAATGTTGTCCAGATCGATTGGCAAAGCGGCAGGTGGCCTGGTGTTGGGTTTGTCGGTGGCAGCGGCCGCGCAGGCGGCACCGTTGTTCGAGCCAGTGACGGTCATCAGCCGTGCATCGGCAAACAGTGAGCCCGCGCTGGGCAAGCTGCTGGCCACCCCGTCCACCGCGACGGTACAGGAAGTGCGTGTCGATGCAGCTGCCACCGCGCAGCCGCAGCTCGAGTTCGAACTGCTCGGCCGGCGCGTGCAGGCGGTGCGCAGCAAGGTGGAGGCGCTGCCCGATGGCGGCAACATCTGGTACGGCCAGTTCCGCTCCCCTTCGGACAAGCTGACCGCTGCCACGTCCAATGGCCAGGACGATCCGGGCAATTCGCTGATCCTGGTGCGCTCGGGCGACACCATCACTGGGTCGATCCGCAAGGACGGCAAGCTCTATCGCCTGCGCCCGCTGGGCAACCGCCACGTGCTGGTGGAAGTGGACGAATCGCGGATGCCGGCCGACCATCCGGCCGACTACAACCAGCTGCCGAAAATCCCGATGGGCGCCAACGATCGCATCGGTACCGCACAGGCGTCGTCCGGCACCCCGGCCACCATCCGCGTGCTGGTGGTGGCGACCAATGCGGCCGTGGCGGCCTATGGCGGCAACATGCAGTCGCTGGTGCAGCTGGCCGTGGCCGAGTCCAACCAGGGGTATGTCAACAGCAACGTGGGCATCACCATGCAGCTGGCCCGCTACGAGACCACCAACTACACCGAATCGGGCAGCTTCGATACTGATCTGGCCCGCTTCCGTGGCACCAGCGACGGCTACATGGACAGCATCCACACCAGCCGGAACACCTACACGGCGGACGTGGGCGTGCTGCTGATCAACAACAGTGCGTACTGTGGCCTGGCCTCGGGCATAGGCTCGACGGCTTCCACCGCCTTCGCGGCGGTGTACTGGGATTGCGCGACAGGCTATTACTCGTTCGCGCACGAGATCGGCCACCTGCAGAGTGCACGGCATGATATCGCCACCGACCCGAGCACCTCGCCGTACGCCTATGGCCATGGTTATCGCTATGAGCCGTCCAGCGGCACCGGCTGGCGCACGATCATGGCCTACAACTGCACCCGCAGCTGCCCGCGCCTGAACTACTGGTCCAACCCGAACATCAGCTACAACGGCATCCCGATGGGCAACGCCAGTACCGCCGACAACCAGCGCGTGCTGGTCAATACCAAGGCCACCATCGCGGGCTTCCGCTGAGGCCAGGCGCCGGCCAGGGGCGGTGTCTGCCCGGGTGCGTGCACCTGCCCGGGTAGATGCCAACCCTGGTTGGCACCCTGCGATCCATCATTCGCGCGCGAGCGTATCCAGCGACCAGCCGCCGGCATCCACGCGCAGCACCGATCCCTGTTCGTACCAGTCGCCCAGTACGATGCGGGTGCAGGTGCGTCCACCGGCCTGAAGCGTGTGCACCGCCGGGCGATGGGTGTGGCCATGGATCATCGTATCCACGCCGTGGCGCACGAAGGTGGCATCGACTTCGGCCGGGGCCACGTCGGTGACGGTCTCGAACTGTGCGCGGTCACCCTGCTTCATTTCCGCCTGGCGTGCCTGGCTGGCATCACGCGCCTTCTGCGCGAAGGCGATGCGCGCGGCCAGCGGCTGCGACAGGAACTGCGCCTGGAATGCCGGGTCGCGCGTCTGCGCGCGGAACTGCTGGTAGGGAATGTCGTCGGTGCACAACAGGTCGCCGTGCTGCAGCAGCACCGGGCGGCCGTACAGTTCGATCACGCAGGGGTCGGGCAGGATGCGCAGGCCGGCGCGGCGGGCATAGTCCTCGCCGAGCAGGAAATCGCGGTTGCCGCGGATGAAGTACACCGGCACGCCGCTGTCGAAGAGTGCCTTCAGTGCGTCGGCCACCGCATCGGCGGCGGGTGAGGGCGTGTCGTCGCCGATCCAGGCCTCGAACAGGTCGCCCAGGATGTACAGCGCATCGGCGCCGGGCGCCTGGTCGCGCAGGAAGCGCAGGAACAGGTCGGTGATCTCCGGACGGCTGGGGTCCAGATGCAGGTCGGAAATGAACAGCGTGGTCATGCCTGCATTCTAGGCCATCAACGATGACGGTAGCGCCGGGCCACGCGCGGCCGGTGCAGCGGCCATCACACCGGCAGCGGCAGCCAGGCCAGGCTGGCCGAGGCCAACAGGATGGCGATGCCGGTGGCGGCCAGTACATCGGACGGGTAGTGCAGGCCCAGTACCACCCGCGACAGCGCGACGCCGAAGGTGAAGGGAACCAGCAGCGGTGCCAGCCACGGGTAGTAGGCCAGCGCGACGATGGTGAACGACACCGCGTGCAGGGTGTGCCCGGAAGGGAAGCTGAACTCGTCCAGCGGCGCCACCCAGGCGCGGATGCGCAGATCGGCCGCATACGGGCGAGGGCGTCGGGTCCAGCGCTTGAGGCCTTTGTAGAGCAGCAGTGCGGCCAGCCCGGTGGCGGCCATGTGCACCGATGCACGCAGTCCGTCGAAGCCGTCCAGCAGCACCAGTGCGCCCATCAGCACGTACCAGAACACGCCATCGCCGAGCCGGCTGATGACCGAGAACAGCCGGCGCACACGGCGACGCCGGCAGTAGTGGTTGGCCCGGCGGCACAGCCGTGCTTCGCGGCCGGCCAGCAGCTCAAGCGGCGTAGTGCGCATGGCCGCTCCTCCGCGACTGGGCCAGCTCGGCCAGCAGCGCATCGAATTCGGCAACCACCTGTTGTGGATGCAGGCGCTTCATCGCACGCGCGGCGCTGCTGCCCAACTCGCGGCGCCGTGCATCATCGGCGGCCAGCTGCACGGCTGCCTCGATGAACTGCTCATCGTTTTCCACGGCCGCGCCGTTCTCGCCGTCACGCAGGTATTCGCGAGCCGCGCCATAGTCGAAAGCGACGGTGGCCAGGCCGCTGGCCATGCTTTCCAGGGTCACGTTGCCAAAGGTCTCGCTGCGGCTGGGGAACAGGAACAGATCGCCGCTGGCGAAATGCCGGGCCAGCGCATCGCCGCGCTGGATGCCGCAGAAGATGAAATCCGGGTTTTCATGTGCCAGTTTTTCGCGGGCTGGGCCATCGCCCACCCATACGAAGCGGGCTTTGGGCCGGATCTGCTGCAGGCGTCGGAAGGCTCTCACCGCCAGGCCAAGGTTCTTTTCCGCGGCGATGCGGCCGACGTAGATCGCGACCAGGCCATTGCCGTCCACGCCCCATTCCTCGCGCAGCGCCGGGTCGCGCCGGCCGGGATCGAACTGCTGGCTGTCGACCGCGCGCGCCAGCAGGCACACGCGGTCGAAGCCCTGTTCAACAAGGAACTGCTGCAGTTCGCGGGTGGGCACCAGGGTTGCATCGGCCTGATTGTGGAACCGGCGCATCCAGCGCATCGCCGCGGCCTGCAGCCAGGCCACGCCGTAGTCGGGCAGGTACTCGTCGAAGCGGGTGTGGAAACCACTGGCGACCGGAATGCCAAGGCGGCGTGCGGTGCGCAGCGCCGACCAGCCCAGCGGGCCCTCGGTGGCAATGTAGACCGCATCGGGACGCCGCTGCTGCCAGTGGCGGTTGAGCCGGATCGGCGCAGGCAGGCCGAAGCGCAGGCCGGGGTAGCGCGGCAGTGCGGCGCCCGGAACCAGCAGCGCACCTGGCGCCGAGTCCGGTGCTTCGCTGGCCTGGCGTGGCCGGATCAGGTCGATTTCATGGCCGGAATTGCGCAGTCCCTGCTCCAGGCCCTGCACGGTGAGGGCAACGCCGTTCACTTCCGGCGGGTAGGTCTCGGTGACGATGGCATAGCGCATGGCGGGCCTCCGGGTTTCCGGCATGCTCGGGCCTGGCGATGTAGCTGATATGACCGCTTTGCGACCACGGGATGACGGCCGTCCGGTTGCCGTGGAGCCACGGCCCCGAAGGGCCGTGGCGGTGCTGCAGCAAGCGCGGTGGATCAGAAGCGCTGCTGGTATTTCATGTAGATGAAACGACCAATGTCGAAGCCACCGTAGTAGGAGAAATTGGCGCTCGGCTGGCTGTACATGACCGGACCCTGGCGGCCGAACACATTGTTGGCACCGATCGAGACGGTCGCATCCCATGGCAGGTTGTAGCGTGCCTGCACGTCGTGGAAGGTGACCGATCCGCGACGGTTGTAGTCACGGCTGCCGCTGAACCATGGTGCGCGCTGGTCGGGGTGCGAACACTCGTTCGGATACTCATCAACGCCCAGGCAGCGCTCCTTGACCGCAGAGAAGTAGCGCAGGCCCCAAGTCAGGCCGAGGTTGCCGCGTTCCCAGCCCAGCGATGCGTTGGAGCGCACGCGGAAGCCGATGCCACCGTCGGTGGCGATGCCATTGCTGGGAATCGGCGGTACATCCGCCTCGTTGGTGGTCCGTTGCTCCGCAGCGACCACATAGGTGGTCTTCCAGTCGGCGCTCAACGTGCCCCAGGAGGTTTCGATCTTGTGGCCGATCTCCAGGTCATAGCCTTCGGCCTGGCGGAAACCGCTGTTGCGGCTGCCATAGCTGAGCGTGTTGACGATGCCCAGCTCCGGGTCGCGGGTAAAGCTGCCGCAGCGCTCGGCGATGCCCAGTTCGTAGCAGTCGCGGAGGATGTCGTTGGGGTGGTCGGCGACAATGGTGTTGTCGATGCGGATCTTCCACCAGTCCAGCGCGATGTTCAGCCCTTCGGCAAACGTCGGGCTCCACACCAGGCCCAGGGTGCGGCTGGTAGAGGTTTCCGGCTTCAGGTCGGGATTGGAACCGTTGGTGAAGGGCAGCGGTGTCTGCCCGCTGCTGCCGGTGATCGGCTCATTGCCCTGGCCGAGCTGGCGGTAGCTGTCTGCATTGGCGATGTCGGCGGCGCAGCGTGCACGCACCTCCGGGCTGCTGGCGGCCGCGCCATACACCGTATCGCAGGGGTCACGGAAGCCGGTGGTGAAGGTCTGCGAACCCCCACCGTACAGATTCGCGATGGTCGGTGCACGGAAGCCCTGCGCCCAGGTGCCACGGACCAGCAGCTGGTCGATCGGCTTCCACGACACGCCGAACTTGCTGTTGAGGGTTCCGCCGAAGGTGGTGTAGTCCGAGTAGCGCGTTGCCGCGTCGAGGGTCAGCTGGCGTGCACCGGGGAGGTCGTGCAGCAACGGCACGCTCAGCTCCAGGTAGGCCTCGTCGACGCGGTAACCCCCTCCAGTGGGGCCCGCCGCCAGGTTGGTGGTGGCACCGGTCTGGGCCAGCGCGTCGGGAATGAAGCGCCCCTCCTCGCGGCGGCTCTCCACGCCCAGGGCGAAGCCCAGTTCCCCCGCAGGCAGCGTGGCAAGGCCTCCACTGAGGCTGGCGAACAGGTTGCGGGTGGTGTTTCTGCCACGGGTGATTTCCTCGGGGAACAGCCAGTCCTGCAGTTCGCCGTTGCCGGTCAGGCCGTAAGGGTCATCCTGGCCATACGGCACCAGCGGATTCCAGGGCTTGCAGCCGGCAATCGGTGCCTCCGGTGTACCGCATTCCACCTTGCCGGTGGCCGGGTTGTAGAACGAAGGGCCGGTGGAATCGGCGACGCGCTGCTTGTGCAGGTTGCCGGTGGCACGCTGCTCCAGTTCGCTGCGGTTGTACTGGTAGCCGGCTTCCCAATCGAACTCGCGACCGACGAACTGGAAGCTGCCTTCAAACGCGGCCACACCCTGCCAGGTGGTCAGTTCGCTGATGCTGACCCGCGGAATCTCCCAGGTGCGGCGGTTCCAGTGCACGTCGCTTGGGTGTTCATAGCCGTGGTGGCTGCCGAACGGGTTGAACCAGCTGTCGGCGGACATCGGCGTGATGCCGGCCGCAGCGGACTGGAACGGATAGCCGGCGACCTGGCGCGTGGTGGTACGCCGGTTGTAGGCCAGCTGCGTATTGAAGCGGACCTGGTCGTTCATATCCATGCGTGCGTCGACAAAGAGCGAATCGCGCTTGATCGGTGTCTGCACGTGCATCTGCTCGTTGCTGTTGCTGACATCACCGGTGAACGGTGTGTTGTCACTGAGGTGGAAACTGTCCGGCCCGCCCGGCTGGCTGCCGCGGTCGAGGGAATAGCTGCAGCCACGGCTGCTGCTGCAGCCCGGGCCCTTGAAGCCGACGATGCGCCCCCACTGGCCGACCGTGGTCCAGCCATCGTCCGGATGACGATCGGTGTAGCTGTAGGCGCTGAAGCCGCGGTCCTTGGCCCATACGCCCTTCTCTTCGACATGCTCGGCGGCGACGCTGATCGAGGCGCGGTCGTTCGACCAGCCGGCAACCACGTCGTACTGGGTGCGCGCACCGTCACCTTCGCTGAACTGCCCGTGGTAGACGTTGGCCGCCACGCCCTGGACGTTGCGCCGGGTGATGATGTTGACCACGCCGGCCATCGCGTCGGAACCGTAGATGGCCGAAGCGCCGTCCTTCAGCACTTCCATGCGCTCCACGGCAGCGGCGGGAATGCTGGAAATGTCCTGGTAACCCGAAGTGGTCATGCCCAGGCGCTTGCCGTTGACCAGCACCAGCGTGCGCTGCGCCCCCAGCCCGCGCATGTCCACGTAGCTGCCGCCGGAGGCTTCGCCACTGCTGAGCGGGCTGGCGCGGCTGAGCGCGGGGCTGCCGGTCGCGGTCAGGTTCTGCAGGATGTCCGCGACGGAATTGAAGCCCTGCCGCTCGATGTCGGCGCGGCTGATGGTCAGCACCGGCTGTGCGGTTTCCAGGTCGACCTGGCGGATGCGCGAACCGGTGATCTCGATACGGTCCAGCGTGGTGGCTTCCGGTGCATGCTGGGCGAATGCGGGGGCGGCCAGTGCGGTGGTGGCCGTCATCGTCAGTGCACGACGGATCGCCAACCCCAGTTCGGGAATACGGATGGTCATGGGTCTCTCTCTCGGTCTTCGAAGTCTTCGGAACACAGCCAAGCGGGGCTGCGTCAATGCCACCGCGGTGGTGGACGTTCGAACCTAGTGAAGACGGGCGTGGAGACGTATGGGCAAGCGACGAAAGTCGTGCAGACAGGTGTGACGTTTCTGCACAAAGCGGAAGCAGATCAATCGATTGCTCCGGCCTGCGGCGTTACGGCGGAGGCGAGGCAGCGGACCGGGTCCCTGATGGAACGCAGCACGGGCAATGTGGAAAGCGACAGTCTGCGCAGAATCAGAAAGAACCACGGCCCCGAAGGGCCGTGGTCGACAAGCGTCAGCAACGCGGGTGGATCAGAAGCGCTGCTGGTACTTCATGTACATGAAACGACCGATGTCGTAGCCACCGTAGTAGGAGAACGACGAGTTCGGCTTGCTGTACATCACCGGCGCTTCCTTGCCGAACACATTGTTCGCGCCCACCGACACGGTTGCATCCCACGGCAGGTTGTAGCGGAACTGCACGTCGTGGAAGGTCACCGCGCCGCGCTCGTTGTAAGCGGTCGGCGACTTCAGCCACGGAGCCAGGAAGGTCGGATCGGAGCATTCGTCCGCATACCGCGAGGCGTTGAGGCAGCGCTCCTTCACACCGGAGTAGTAGCGTGCCGTCCAGCTGACGCCGAAGTCACCCACATCCCAGCCCAGCACCAGGTTCGAGCGCACGCGGAACGCAAGGCTGGTGGCGGTGCCGATGGTGTTGGCCACGCCGTTGATCGGCGTGATCGCATCACGGACATCATTGGTGGAGCGGTAGACGTTCTTGCTCACATAGGTGCTGGTCCAGCCTGCGCTCAGCTTGCCGTAGCCGGTGTCGACGCGGTAGCTGACATCCAGGTCGTAACCTTCGGTCTCGGCGAAGCCGGCGTTGCGGTTGCCGAACTTCAGGCCGGTGACGATGCCGTTGGACGGGTCGCGGGTGAAGCGGCTGCAGCGCGATTCGATGCCCTGCTCATAGCAGTCCTTCAGGATCTGGTTCGGGCTGTCACCGACGATGGTGTTGTCGATGCGGATCTTCCACCAGTCCAGCGCCACGTTGAAGTTGCTGAGGAAGGTCGGGCTCCACACCAGGCCCAGCGTTTTGCTGGTCGAGGTCTCCGGAACCAGCAGCGGGTTGGAGCCGGACACGAACGGCGTCGGGGTGGCATCCTGCGCCGTGGTTACCGGCGTGTTGCCCTGCTTCAGCTGGCGGAAGTTGGCTGCATCGGCGATGTCACGTGCGCACCGTGCGCGGACTTCGGCACTGCCTTTGGCCGAGCCGAACACGGTGTCGCACGGGTCGCTGAACTGCGCGAAGGTTTCCGAACCACCACCGTACAGATCGTTGATGGTCGGTGCGCGGAAGCCCTCGGCCCAGGTACCACGGACCAGCAGCTGGTCGATCGGCTTCCACTTGAAGCCGAACTTGCTGTTGAGCGTGTTGCCGAAGGTGTTGTACTTGGAATAGCGGGTAGCGGCATTGAAGCTCAGCTCGCGTGCGCCGGGCAGGTCGGCCAGCACCGGCACGTTGAGTTCCAGGTAGGCTTCCTTCACGTTGTAGCTGCCACCGGTCGGGCCAGCGGCCAGGTTGGTGGTGGCACCGGTCTGGGCGAGAGCGTCGGGGGTGTAGCGGCCATCTTCCTTTCGGCTTTCCACACCGAAGGCGAAGCCCAGGTCGCCGGCCGGCAGGGTCAGGATGCTGCCGGACAGATTGGCGAACGCGTTCTTGGTGGTGGTCCGGCCGGTGGTGTGCTCCGCCGGGAACAGCCAGGCCATCAGCTCTTCATTGCCGGTCAGTCCGTTCGGATCGTTTCTGCCGTAGGGCACCAGCGGGTTCCACGGCGTGCAGCCGCTGATCACCGCGCCCGGACGGCCACACATCACCTTGCCGGTGGCCGGATCCAGGAACGACGGGCCCACGGCGTCGCGCACGCGCTTCTTGTGCAGGTTGCCGGTGGCGGTGGCGGTCAGCTCGTTGCGGTTGTACTGGTAGCCCACGTCCCAGTCGAAGTAGCGCTGGCCGATCTCGAAGCTGCCATCCAGCGACACTACCGCACGGTAGGTCTTCAGTTCGCTGGTGCTCACGCGCGGGATTTCCCAGGTGCGGCGGTTCCAGGCCACGTCGGTTGGCCTGGCATAGCCGTGCTGGGTGCCGAACGGGTTGAAGTAGCTGTCCTTGGACATCAGGCCGGTGGCGGTCGGGTCACCGGAGATGGACACCGAGCTGGACTGCAGCGGGTAGCCTGCAATCTGGCGCTCGGCCGAACGCTTGTTGTAGCCGAATTCGGTGCGCAGGTTGACCTGGTCGGTGATCTTGAAGCGACCGTCGAAGTACACCGAATCACGCTTGAGCGGATACATGACGTGCATCTGTTCGTTGGCGTTGCTGACGTCGCCGGTGAACGGGGTTGCGTCGGTCAGGTGGTAGTTGGCCGGGTTGGTCGGGTCAGCGCCGCGGTTGAGCGAGTAGCCACACCCCTGGGTGGCGTTGGTGCAGCCCGGGCCGCCCTTCAGGCCGGTAACCTGGCCCCACTGGCTCAGCGTGGTCCAGTTGGAGGCGTCGTTCGGGTGGCGGTCGCTCACGCCGTACTTGCTGAACCAGCGGTCCTTTGCCCAGACGCTCTTTTCTTCGGAGTGCTCCAGTGCCAGGGTCAGCGACACGCGATCGTTGCTCCAGCCGCCGACCACATCGAAGCGGTCACGGGCACCGTCGCCTTCGCTGTACTGGCCGTGGTAGACATTGGCGGTCACGCCGTTGACGTTGGAGCGGGTGATGATGTTGATCACGCCCGCCATCGCGTCGGAACCGTAGATGGCCGAGGCGCCGTCCTTCAGCACTTCAATGCGCTCCACCGCAGACACCGGCAGCGAGGACACGTCCTGGTAGCCGGAGGTGCTGATGCCCAGACGCTTGCCATTGACCAGCACCAGGGTGCGCTGCGCGCCCAGGTTGCGCATGTCGATGTAGGTGCCGCCGGTGTTCTCGCCAGCGCTCAGCGCGTTTGCGCGGCTGATCGCCGGGCTGCCCATCGCGGTGACGTTCTGCAGGATGTCGGCCACCGAGCTGAAGCCCTGGCGCTCGATGTCCAGCCGGCTCAGTGCCAGGACCGGCTGTGCGGTCTCCACGTCCACCTGGCGGATGCGCGAGCCAGTGATCTCGATGCGATCCAGGGTGGTCGGCGCGGCAGTGCTGCCACTCTGGGCGAACGCAGGCAGCGCGGCCAGCGTCGCAGTGGTTGCCAGGGCGTAGCGGATGGCCTGCCCCAGGGGGGTGGTGCGTGAAGTCATGACGAGCTCTCTCTCTCTCAGGTCGTGCAGGGACGCCAAAAGGGGCGTCGAAGAAATCGGTCGCCGATAAGCGGACCGATGACCCGATAGTAGTCTCGTTGGTTAAGCCTCTGTAAAGAGGATATGTCGGTTTGTACCAGCTTTCTTCATCAGATTTCACGAAAGCTCAACAAAAGCAGTCGCTTAGCGGTCACGCTGAATGCGCTTGCTCGACATGATCTGCTGCATCGCAGCAGATCTATGCGGGGCACGTGCGCGAACTGTAACGGTGTGTGACCTACTCCCCTCGTGGGGGCGCGGCGCTCAGGCCACGAACGGCCGGAACTGGATGCCCAGCCCGGCGATGCCATCGGTCTCGCCGATCAGGTCCGCGCGCAGCAGCGGCCGGGCATCGATGAAGGCCTGCGGCACGATCAGCGACAGGCGGTTGTCGTCGGCGGTCAGTTCCAGTGCCGGCAGCGGATCGTCCTCATGGGCACGGTTGAGCAGCACCGCCAGGCGCAGCAGGGCTGCCAGCCGGCGTGCGGTCAGCAGCAGGCGCTCGGGCAGGGCGTCGAAGGCGGTCTTGGTCACGCTGCGGCGGTGGCTGCGCACCAGCGCGGCCAGCATCTGCTGCTCCTGGCGCGAGAAGCCGGCGATATCCGAGTGCTCCAGCACATAGCTGCCGTGCACGTGGTAGCCGCTGTGCGCGATCATCAGGCCCAGCTCGTGCAGGCGCGCGGCCCAGCCGAGCATGCGCGCATCGTCGGCATCGAGCCTCCAGCGATCCTGCACCTGTTCCAGCAGCGACAGCGCGGTCTCCTGCACCCGCTCGGCCTGCACGGTATCGATGCCGTAGCGCTGGCTGAGTGCGGCCACCGATTCATCACGCAGGTCGTTCTCGCCGGCGCGGCCGACGATGTCATACAGGATGCCTTCGCGCATCGCGGCCTTGCTCACCAGCAGTTTCTGCAGGCCCAGCGCTTGGAACGCGGCTTCCAGTACCAGGATCCCGCCGGCGATGATCGGGCGGCGGTCGCTGGACAACCCGGGCAGCTGGATGTCGTCGATCTTCTTCGCCTTCAGCAGTTCATCGCGCAGCTGCGGCAGGGCCTCGGCGGTGATCGCGCCCTTGCTCAGCTTCATCGTTGCGCAGATCTCGCTGATCGCCTTGTGCGTGCCTGAAGAACCCAGGGCTTCCTGCCAGCCCAGCGCACGGTACTTGCTGGCGAAGGGCTGGAACTCACGGCCGATCTCGGCCAGCGCATCCTTCCAGCGCTTCTTGCTCAGCTTGCCGCCAGGGAAGAAACGCCGTGTGCTGGCGATGCAGCCGGCCTGCAGGCTTTCGCGCTCCAGGGTCTGCATGCCCATGCCGATGATGAATTCCGTGGAGCCGCCGCCGATATCGATCACCAGCCGGCGCTGGCCGGGCTTGGGTGGTTGCGCATGGGCCACGCCCAGGTAGATCAGGCGCGCTTCTTCGCGACCGCTGACCACTTCGATGGCATGCCCGAGCGCGGTTTCGGCGGGAACCAGGAACGACTGCGGCGAGCGCAGCTGGCGCACGGTGTTGGTGGCCAGCGCACGCACCCGGTGCGGCGGCACATTGCGGATGCGCTGGCCGAAGCGGGCCAGGCATTCCAGTGCACGTTGGCGTGCAGCGGAAGAGAGACCACCCTTGCCATCCAGGCCATCGGCCATGCGCACCGTCTCGCGCAGGCGGTCGATCACCCGCAGCTGACCGAGCGTGTAGCGCGCGATGACCATGTGGAAACTGTTGGAGCCAAGGTCGATGGCGGCCAGCAGGTCGCCATCCTGCAATGCGGGCGGAGTCGTGGTGGTATGCGGCATGGACGAATGTTAGCCGAAGGGGCGGTGTGCTCGTCACCGCGCGGCCTTCACATTTTGGAAGGAGGCGTGCAGCACGATGGCAAGGGGTCAGATCCCGCTGTGGGTGGGTGCCGACCGTTGGTCGGCACTGATCGAATCCCGACCAGCGGTCGGGATCCACCGGGGCAGGACTACAGCCCCTGCATCAATGCCATCTGCGCGGAATGCGGCGCTTCGTCGTGCGCCGGCGCGCGCTTGTGGTAGATGCCGTCGGCATCCAGTTCCCAGGCGTTGAGATTGTCGTCCAGGTAGTTCTGCAGCACTTCGCGATAGACCCGCTTGGCCAGCTCCGGGTCGAGGATCGGGAAGCAGGTCTCGACCCGGCGCAGCAGGTTGCGCTCCAGCCAGTCGGCGCTGGCGCAGTACATTTCCGGAGCGCCGTCGTTGCCGAACCAGTAGACGCGGCTGTGTTCCAGGAAGCGGCCGACGATCGAGCGCACGCGGATGTTGTCCGAGATGCCCGGCACACCCGGGCGCAGGGTGCAGGCGCCGCGGATGATCAGGTCGATCTGCACGCCGGCCTGCGAGGCCGCGTACAGGGCGCGCACCACCTGCGGTTCGTTCAACGCGTTCATCTTGGCGATGATCCGCGCCGGGCGGCCGGCGGCGGCGATGCGCGTCTCGCGCTCGATGCGGCCGAGGATGCCGGTATGCAGAGTGAAGGGCGACTGCAGCAGGCGCTTGAGCTTCATCTTCGAGGCGAGGCCGGACAGCTGCTGGAACAGCAGGTGCACGTCGTTGCCGATGTCCGGGTCAGCCGTGATCAGGCTGATGTCGGTGTACGCGCGGGCGGTACCGCTGTGGTAGTTGCCGGTGCCCAGGTGGACGTAGCGGCGCAGTTTGCGGCCTTCGCGGCGCACGATCAGCAGCATCTTGGCGTGGGTCTTGTAGCCGACCACGCCGTACACCACCTGCACGCCGGCCTCCTGCAGGCGATCAGCCAGGCCCAGGTTGGCTTCCTCGTCGAAGCGCGCGCGCAGTTCAACCACCACGGTCACGTCCTTGCCGTTGCGCGCGGCCTGGATCAGTGCATCGACGATCAGCGAATCCTTGCCGGTGCGGTACAGGGTCTGCTTGATCGCCAGCACGTTCGGATCGATCGCCGCCTGCCGGATCAGGTCCAGCACCGCGGTGAAGGCATCGAACGGATGGTGCAGCAGCAGGTCCTGGCGTGTCACTGTCTCGAAGATGCCGTCGCTGTCGCGCAGGGTGCGCGGGGTCATCGGCGGGTACTTCAGGTCCGGCTGCGCGATCAGGTCGTACAGCTGGATGATGCGGTTGAGGTTGACCGGGCCATCAATGCGGTAGACCGCGTTCTCGGTCAGGCCGAAATTCTGCAGCAGGGTGCGCACGATCTCACGCGGCATGTCGTGGGCGATCTCCAGGCGCACCGCCGGCCGGTAGCCGCGGTCCACCAGCTCGTCGCGCAGCGCCAGCGCCAGGTTTTCCACTTCCTCCTCATCCACCACCAGCTCGGAGTTGCGGGTAACGCGGAACTGGTAGGCGCCCTGGACTTCCATGCCCGGGAACAGCTCATCGACGAAGGTGGACAGCACCGACGACAGGAACACGAAATTCTGTGATCCGCCCAGCTTTTCCGGCAGCTGGATGATGCGCGGCAGTGAGCGCGGCGCACGCACGATGGCCAGGTGGCCGGCGCGGCCGAACGCGTCGGTGCCTTTGAGCACCACCACGATATTCAGCGACTTGTTGAGGATCTTCGGGAACGGATGCACCGGGTCCAGGCCCAGCGGCGACAGCACCGGCATGATCTCGTTGCGGAAATAGGCGCGCAACCAGCGCCTTTGCCTATCGGTCCAGGAATGGCGGCCGAGCACGCCGATGCCGGCGTCCATCAGCGCCGGGCGCAGCGTCTCGTTCCAGCAGCGGTACTGCTGGTCCACCAGTTCGGCGGCGCGGTCATGAATGGCGCTGAGGATGGCCTGCGGGCTCATCCCGTCCGGTGCCGGCGGCAGGCCGAACTCCTGCGCGTGGCGCACGGCGGCGGCGCGGATCTCGAAGAACTCGTCGAGGTTGGTGCAGGAGATGCACATGAAGCGCAGGCGCTCCAGCAGCGGCACCTGCGGGTCCATCGCCTGGGCCAGCACGCGGAAGTTGAAATCCAGCTGCGACAGCTCACGGTTGATGTACAGCGCCGGGTCGCGCAACGGATCGTTGTCCGGGCTCACGGGGAGGGGGAGGGATCCGAGGCTGCTCATGGCGTCATTCTTCGATGGAGGTCAGGGGGGCGGACTCGCGCGGGCGCACGTGGTCGGCATCGAAATGGCAGGAGAACACCGAGCCCTTGCCGACTTCGCTTTCGATCTCCAGCCGTGCGTGGTGCAGGCCGAGGATGTGCTTGACGATCGACAGGCCCAGTCCGGTACCGCCACTCTCGCGTGAGCGGCTGCTGGAAACCCGGTAGAAGCGTTCGGTCAGGCGCGGCAGGTGCGTGGCGGGAATGCCGTAGCCGGAATCGCGCACGGCCAGCACGGCGCCGTCGCCCTCGCGGCGGAACTCCACCGCGATGCGGCCACCGGCCGGGGTGTAGCGCACCGCGTTGGTGACCAGGTTGGAGAAGGCGCTGTGCAGCTCCTTGGTCGAGCCCTGCAGGTCGACGCCGGCCAGATCGTCGATGCTGATCTGGTGGCGGCCCTGGCTGTGCGCTTCGGCCTCGCGGCGCAGGGTTGCCAGCATCGGCTGCATGGCCACGGTCTCTTCCTCGCTGTGTTCCTGCGATTCCAGGCGCGACAGCGTCAGCAGGTCTTCCACCAGCTGGGCCATGCGCTGGCTCTGCTTGCGCATTTCCTCCAGCATCGGTCCGGTTCCCGGGAAATCCTCCGGGTCCATCATGTCCAGGTAGCCGTGGACCACGGTGAGCGGCGTGCGCAGTTCGTGTGAAACATTGGCCACGAAGTCGCGGCGCACCTGTTCCAGGCGAAGCAGCTTGCTGACGTCACGCGCGATCAGCAGCCAGTAATCCGACGAATAGGGAATCAGGCGCAGGTTCAGGCGGATCGCCGGGTCGACCGGCGAGGGCACGTCCAGGATCGGCTCGGCGTTGCGGCCACCGGCCAGCCAGTGCGCCAGTGGCATTGGCTGCAGGCGTTCGACCAGGGCCTCGCCAAGGTCGCCGGGATGGTGCAGGCCGAGCAGGGCGGTAGCCGCTTCGTTGAACCACTGCACGCGCTGGCTGTTGCGGTCCAGCACCACCACCGCATCGGGAAGCGCGGCGGCAGCGGCGCGGTAGCTGCGCAGCATGTCCAGCAGGCGGCGCTTGCGTACGCGCATTTCCACCTGGTTGCGGTACAGCAGGCGGTCCAGCTCGTTCCAGACGCCGCTGCCTTCCTCGGCAGTGTCCCAGCGCTGGCGCGCGGTCAGCCGCCGCAGCACGCTGCGCAGCCGCCAGTAGTGCCAGGCCAGGGTGGCCAGCGCGCCCAGTGCGATGCACAGCCACAGATGCCCCGAGAGCCACCCCACCAGTCCGGCGAACAGCAGCACCGCGGCAACGGTGGCCAGGGTCTTCAACCAGGCAGAGCGGATGTGGCGGGGCATTGCGATCTCGTCGTTGAGGTGCGGCGGTTCACTGGGGTGAACCGAGGGTTATAGCAGAGTTGCCGGCGCCGGCACCCGCAGGTGCTTGGCGCCGGCACGACGAGACTCAGGTGGCAGTGGAGAAACGGTAGCCGGCGCCGCGCACGGTCTGCACCATGTTCTCGGCGTTGAACGGTTCCAGCGTCTTGCGCAGGCGGCGGATGTGCACGTCGATGGTGCGCTCCTCCACGTACACGCTGCCGCCCCACACATGGTCCAGCAGCTGGGCGCGGGTATAGACGCGCTCCGGGTGGGTCATGAAGAAGTGCAGCAGGCGGTATTCGGTCGGGCCGATCGGCACCGGCTGGTCATTGGCGAATACGCGATGCGCCGCGCCATCGATGCGGATCGGGCCGACCGCCACGCTGCCGTCCTCGTCGTCCTCGCGGGCGCGGCGCATCACCGCGCGGATACGGGCCAGCAGTTCGCGCGCCGAGAACGGCTTGACCACATAGTCGTCGACGCCGGCTTCAAGGCCGCCAACGCGGTCGTTCTCTTCGCCGCGCGCGGTCAGCATGATGATCGGCACTTCGCGGGTCAGCGTTTCCTTGCGCCAGCGACGGGCCAGGTCCAGGCCACTCGTACCGGGCAGCATCCAGTCCAGCAGGATCAGGTCGGGGACGCGGTCGGCGATCGCAGTCTGGGCCTCCCGGGCATCGCCGGCGTGGACCGGTTCGTAATCGCCCTTGCGAAGGGCGAAGGCGACCATTTCACGGATCGCGGGCTCGTCATCGACGATCAGGATGCGTTTCTGCACGAGGACACCGTAGGGCTCGGTTACTGGAGTGGTGCCAGTAGACTACGGTTTGATGACATGTTTGTGACTACCCGGCCTGGAACCGGCTGGGACTGCCATCGGCCGGTCATGCAGCGCTCAGCGCCGGTCCAGGTCCGGATCCTGCACACCCTGGCGGCGCAGCTCCAGCACGGTCGGGGTGATCGATTCGATGCGCGCGTCAACCCGCGCACGGCCGATGTAATCCAGTGCCGGGTTGCGCTTGAGCGCCTGCAACTGCAGCAGCGCCTGCTCCGGCCGTCCGCTGAGGAAGGCCGCCTCGGCATAGGCCTCGCTGGCACGCACGCTGTCGCCGGCCAGCTCGCTGGCGCGGGCATATCGCTGCTGGAAGACCGGATCGTTACCGCTTTGCGACAGCAGGGGCCGCAGCATGGCCTGCGCGCGCTGGCCGGCCTCGCGGGTACCCTGTTCGTTCAGGATCTCGGCATAGGTCAGTGCCACCGGGCGGCTGTTGGGGTGCTGGCGCAGCAACTGCTCGAAGCGGCTGTTGGCCTGGGCGGCCTGGCCGGCCCGTGACTCCGCTTCGCCCAGCGCCAGCGCCAGCCACAGGTTGTCCGGCCGGGCCTGCAGCAGGCCGGCCAGGGTCTGCCGGGCCTGGGTGGCGCCGGCGCGACCGCCGCGCATCACAGCCAGCGCCTGGCCATAGCGCTGGGCATCGTTGAGGCCGTCCTCCTGGCGCTTGGCCAGGTCGGCATACTCGCGTTCCAGCTCGGGCGCGGAGTCCGCGCTGAGCACGCGCAGGCGCTCGCGCGCCCAGTCGAAGTCGCCACTGGCGCCGCGGCTGAGCTGGCCCATCGGGATGCGCAGCACGTTGCTGGGCAGCAGCGGGTTGTTTCCGCGCAGCAGGGGCTCGGCCAGGCTGGGGTCGGCCGGGTCCACGCGCTCCCTGCGCTCGCCGCTGGGGGTGGTGGTGGTCAGCAGCACCGTGTCCTTCTTCATCTGCTCGGCGCGGGCCTTGGCCTCGCTGATGCGGGTGATGTTGACCGGGTGGGTGCGCAGGAACTCGGGCACGCTGTAGCCGCCTTCGTTGCCGCGCATCGCCGATGCCATCCGTTCGAAGAAGCCGGCCATGGCATCCACGTCGTAGCCGCTGCGCGACAGCGTGCGGATGCCGAGGCGGTCGGCCTCGGACTCGTTGGAACGGGTGTAGTTGATCTGCCGCTGCTGCATCAGGCCCATGCCGGAACTGATCGCGGCCATGGTCGCGTTGCCGGAGGACGTGCTGTTGCTGGCCTGCGCGGCCACCACCGCCGCCAGCATGCCCAGCAGGATCGGGATCTGGTCGCGCTGGGCGCGCTCTACCCCGCGCAGCACGTGCTGCTGGGTAACGTGGGCGATTTCGTGGGACAGCACCGCGGCCACCTCGTCCTCGCGCTCGGCGGTCAGCACCAGGCCGGCATTGACCCCGATGTAGCCGCCGAGGGTGGCGAAGGCGTTGATCTGCCGGTCCTTCATCACGAAGAAGGTATAGGGCTGCCGTGGCTGGTCACTGTTGGAGCCGAGCCGGGTACCCATGGTCTGCAGCCAGTCGTTCACCAGCGGGTCGTCCAGCAGGTAGCCATAGTTGCGCAGCTCGCGCAGCATCATCGCGCCGTACTCGGCCTGGCGGGCCGGGGTCAGCAGTTCACCGGCCGAGGAGCCGATGTCGGGCAGCTTCTCCTGGGCCTGGGCCAGCGGCACGGCCAGGGCCAGGGTGACGGCGGTAGTCAGCAGCAGGGCTCGCAAGCAGGGGGTCCTCGGGCGGGGCGCGCCAAGCGTGGCAGGGCAGGGGGCAACCATTCGTTAATCCACAGTGTTGCGGCCGTGGCGTGGAAATTCCAGCGCACCGGTACCATATGTAGACCGTCGATCCATCGTGGAGTTTCCCGTGACAGCCCAGACCGCCGGCGGTGCCCCCGCCATCACCATCTATTCCACCGCCGTCTGCCCGTACTGCGTGGCCGCCAAGAACTTCCTGAAGAGCAAGGGCCAGCAGTGGACCGAGGTCCGCATCGACCTGGACCCGGCCGAGCGGGAGAAGATGGTGGCCAAGACCCGCCGTACCAGCGTGCCGCAGATCTTCGTCGGCGACGTCCATGTCGGCGGCTACGACGACATGATGGCCCTGCACCGTGAAGGCAAGCTCGAGCCGCTGCTGGCCGGGCAGGGTCAGGCATGAGCGCGGCCGACGACGGCAGCAAGGACCGCATCGCCGAGTTCACCGACTTCCGCAAGCGCATGAACGAACGCATCCTGGGCGAACCGAACCAGGTGGTGCGGCGCTTTTTCGCGCTGGACACGCAGACCTACCAGGCCGGCGCGCTGGACGTGAAGACCAAGGAACTGCTGGGCCTGGTGGCTTCGATGGTGCTGCGCTGCGACGACTGCATCAGCTACCACGTGGCCCAGTGCAAGGACGCCGGGGTGACCCGCGAAGAGTTCTTCGAGACCTTCTCGGTCGGCCTGGTGGTCGGCGGTTCCATCGTGATCCCGCACCTGCGCCGCGCGGTCGACTTCCTCGACCAGCTCGAAGGCGGCGCCGCCCCGCCAGCCGCGCACGAGCACTGAGGGGCGTGCTGGCCGCGGGCCGGCATCACCTGAACCCGACATGGCCGCGGTTGCCGGCCAGCGGACCTGCGAGGGGGCTTTCCCGGCAATCCAACAGCCCAGGCGCCCCCTTGTTGTTCAAGGGGGCGCGCCGACAGGCGCGGGGATAAGGTGGAATGCGCGGGCAATTCTGCCTGAGCCGGGGACTGGGACCATGGTCTATTTGGGACCTCGGCCCCGGCTCAGGCATAATTGCCGGTGAAACTTCCTTTGCGCCGGCGTTTCCGGGCACGTCCGGACGGCGTTTTTCCCCCTGTTCGGAACATCGATCAATGACGCAGAAAATTACGGTCATCCGCGGCGACGGCATTGGCCCGGAAATCATGGACGCCACCCTGTTCGTGCTCGACCAGCTCAAGACTGGCCTGGAGTACGAAGACGCTGACGCCGGCCTGGTGGCCCTGGAAAAGCACGGCGACCTGATGCCGGCGGTGACCCTGGAATCGATCGCGCGCAACAAGGTCGCGCTGAAGAGCCCGCTGACCACCCCGGTCGGTGGTGGCTTCACCTCGATCAACGTCAGCCTGCGCCGCCATTTCGATCTGTACGCCAACGTGCGTCCGGCCCACACCTTCCCGAACACCAAGTCGCGTTTCGACAACGTCGACCTGATCACCGTTCGTGAGAACACCGAAGGTGCCTACCTGGCCGAAGGCCAGGAAGTGTCTGCCGACGGCGAGACCGCGTTCTCCGGCACCCGCATCACCCGCAAGGGCTCCGAGCGCATCGTGCGCTACGCCTTCGAGCTGGCCAAGAGCACCGGCCGCAAGAAGGTCACCGCCGTGCACAAGGCCAACATCATCAAGTCGACCTCGGGCCTGTTCCTGAACGTCGCCCGTGAAGTGGCCGCGCAGTACCCGGACATCGAATTCCAGGAAATGATCGTCGACAACTGCTGCATGCAGCTGGTGATGCGTCCGGAACAGTTCGACGTGATCGTCACCACCAACCTGTTCGGCGACATCATCTCCGACCTGTGCGCCGGCCTGGTCGGCGGCCTGGGCCTGGCCCCGGGTGCCAACATCGGCAAGGACGCGGCGATCTTCGAAGCCGTGCACGGCACCGCGCCGGACATCGCCGGCCAGGGCAAGGCCAATCCGTGCGCGCTGCTGCTGGCAGCCGCGCAGATGCTGGACCACATTGGCCAGCCGGAAAACGCCGAACGCCTGCGCAAGGCCATCGTGGCGACCATGGAAGCCAAGGATTCGCTGACCGGCGACCTGGGCGGTACCGGTACCACCATGAGCTTTGCCAAGGCAATTGCCAGCCGCCTGTAAGCGGCCGGCCGACCTCGGTCGGATCCACAGCGGGGCGCCTTCGGGTGCCCCGTTGCGTTTTCCGGTAGATCCACGCCATGCGTGGATGACGGAATGATCGGTTGTGCGGTTTTCGCACAGGTCATGTGCCCCCGCACGGCTGGTTCGTGCGCCAATCGCTCCGCATCCTGTGCCCCACACCCACCGCACAGGAACCCTCCCATGAACCTCACCGCCTTCGGCCTGGCCAGCCTGATCGGCATGACAGCCACCATCCCGGTTGCTGCCGCCGAGCCGGCCCATCCCACCATCCGCCATATGGCGGGCGCGCCGGTCGCGGCCTCGCTGGATGCGGCGAAGACTGCGGTGTTGGTGATCGACTTCCAGAACGAGTACTTCGACGCCAGCGCCGCGCCGGGCTTCGCCGGTGGCCGCATGGTCATTCCCGATGGCGTGGCCGCACTGCGCCAGGCCAAGCGGGTGGTCGCGTTCGCCAATGCCCACGGCATCCGCGTGATCCACGTGCAGCATGTGTTGCCGGCCGGCGCACCGCTGTTCGCGCTGGGCAGCGTCAATGCCGACTTCCATCGCGACCTGCAGCCGCGCAAGGGCGAGACCGTGGTGCAGAAGGACAACGTCAGCGTGTTCGCTGGCAGCTCGGCCTCGGTGCTCGACACGGTGCTGAAGCATGCCGGTATCGACACCCTTATCGTCACCGGCCTGCAGACCCATGCCTGCGTCGCCGGTGCTGCGCGCGACGCAGCGGCCGCACCACGTGGCTACCGGGTGATCGTCTCGTCCGACGCCAGCGCCAGCCGCGACCTGGACCTGGCCGGTGGCCAGCGCATCGGCCATCGCGCGCTGCATGACGCCTCGCTGGCGCAGATCGAAGACGCGTTCGGGAATGTCATGAGTACCGACGCGATCCTGGCGTTGCCGGTGCGCAAGGCTGGCGACGGCGCTTGATAAGCTGGCGGGGCCCGCATGCCGTGGGCACCGCAACGTGGAGCCACTAGCCGATGGATCACCTCGCCGCCCTGCGTGCGCTGCGCGCCATCGTTGACGCGGGCAGTTTCACCGCGGCCGCTGAACGCCTGGGAACCACCCACTCGGCGATGTCACGGCAGTTGCGCCAGCTGGAAGAACATCTGCAGGTTCGCTTGCTCGATCGCAACAGCCGCCGGCTGTCATTGACCGAGGCCGGGCGCGACTACTATCGCGAGGCGGCAACGCTGCTGGACCGCCTGCAGGAGGCGGACGATCGTGCCCGCGCCGGGCAGGCGCAACCCCGTGGCAGGGTGCGGATCAGCGTGCCGCAGGTGGTGGCCAGCCAGGAGCTGCCGCATTGGTTGCCGTCCTTCCTGCAGCGCTACCCGCAGGTCGCGCTGGATCTGTCGGCCGATGATCAGCTCGTCGATGTCGTCGGTGGTGGCTTTGACCTGGCGCTGCGTATTGCAGCCTCGCTACCGGACAGCCAGCTGGTCGCGCGCGAGCTGGCCAGCTGCCCGCGCATCCTGGTCGCCGCACCGGCCTACCTGGCGCGTCATGGCCTGCCACGTCAGCCGTCGGACCTTGCGCAGCACGCGCTGCTGGGGTTCAGTCCTGCAGCGGCGATGTCGCCCTGGCAGCTGCAGGGGCCGCGCGGCGCCAGCGCGAGCATCGAGGCCGGGCAACGCCTGCGGGTGGATGCAACGCCGGCGCTGTATGCCGCCGCGCTGGCGGGCATGGGCATCAGCCTGTTCACCGCACTGACCGTGCAGGAAGACCTGCGCGCCGGTCGTTTGATCCGTGTGCTGCCCGCCTGGCACGCCGGGCAGCGGCGCTACTTCGCGCTGTATCCGCATGCGCGGGCGCTGGCGCCGAAAGTGCGCGCGCTGGTCGAGCACCTTGCGGCGCACTACGCTGCACAGGTGGGCGCGACTGGCTAGCCGGGAAATGCAGCGATGCGCAACAAAGAGAAAAGGGCGCCCAGAAGGCGCCCTTTGTCGTTTATGGCTCTATCCGGTTCAGCGCTGCTGGATCTTCGACAGCAGGCGCAGGAACTCTACATATAGCCAGACCAGGGTCACCATCAGGCCGAATGCGCCATACCACTCCATGTACTTCGGCGCGCGCTGGGCGACACCGGTCTCGATGAAGTCGAAGTCCAGCACCAGATTCAGCGCGGCCACGACCACCACGAACAGGCTGAAGGCGATGCCCAGCCAGCCGGAGTCATGGATCACCGGCACGTTGATGTTGAAGAAGCCCAGCACGAACGAGGCCAGGTAGAGCAGGGCGATGCCGCCAGTGGCCGCGATCACGCCCAGCTTGAAGTTCTCGGTGGCCTTGATCAGGCCGCTGCGGTACGCGAACAGCAGCGCGAACAGGGTGCCGAAGGTCAGCAGCACGGCCTGGAACACGATGCCGGGGAACTTGGCGTTGAACACGGCCGAGATGGCGCCGAGGAACAGGCCTTCCACCAGCGCGTACATCGGCGCGGTGACCGGCGACCATTCCTTCTTGAAGACGGTGATCAGCGCCAGCACGAGGCCGCCGATGGCGCCGCCCATGGCATACAGCTTGGCTCCGGCCATGACCTGGCCATAGTCATCGATGGTCTGGTTCCAGGCGAAAGCGGCCGTCAGCACGGTCAACAGCAACAGGAAGCCGGTCTTGTTGACGGTGCCGTTGAGGGTCATTGCCTGGTCGGGGCTGGTCACCACCGAGCCGCTGGCGAGGTCGAGGAAGGTCGACTCGGAAAGAGCCGGATTGCCGCTGCGCATGCGTGTTCTCCGTGCGAATGAAAGGTCGGGACGGCCGTCCGGCCGATGTCTGCGAGCATAGCCGATGACCACGCACGGCGCCGTGGCGGTTTCATGGCTGGTCTCGCCTGCGTTGACAGCTCACGATGTGCTTGGCCACAATGAACGACTCCCCGGGCCTGGCCCGAGGGGATTGCAAGACCGGGGTATAGCGCAGTCTGGTAGCGCGCCTGCTTTGGGAGCAGGATGTCGGGGGTTCGAATCCCTCTACCCCGACCAATCCCACGTCACGTCGGATTGGACACCGTTCCGGTTCGGGCGCCCGTAGCTCAACTGGATAGAGCACCGGCCTTCTAAGCCGGCGGTTACAGGTTCGATTCCTGTCGGGCGCGCCATCGGCGAGTAACGGGATCGCATCGGCCGATGTGAAGAAGTGCTTGCAAAAGCGTAAAGACTCCACCAGAATATCGGACTCGCTTCGGCGGACCGGAACTTCGGTGACAGTCTCCAGGCAAAGGTTTCAGTTCCGTCGCCAGCCGCATCGGCAGGAACAAGCGTTTCAGTGGTGGCTGTAGCTCAGTTGGTTAGAGTACCGGATTGTGATTCCGGTGGTCGGGGGTTCGAATCCCCTCAGCCACCCCACTGTTTCAACCGTGCCGGCGCAGCCGAAACGGTATTGCAATAAGAAGAATGCACGCTACAATGTGCGTCTGAGTTTCACGGGCCGTTAGCTCAGTTGGTAGAGCAGTTGACTCTTAATCAATAGGTCCAAGGTTCGAATCCTTGACGGCCCACCAAGACAGAAGCCACCTGGTACGCCAGGTGGCTTTTTTCTTATAAGTGTGACTCCTTCATTTGGATGGATCACGCGTTGCAGGCCCCGCTCGGCGCGGATCTGCAACGGCAGCGGGATCGCAGTGCTGGTTTCAACGGCGTTGAAAAAAGTGCTTGCACCCACCGAGCGGATCGGGTCATAATTCGCGCCCCGATTTCGGGCTGTTAGCTCAGTTGGTAGAGCAGTTGACTCTTAATCAATAGGTCCAAGGTTCGAATCCTTGACAGCCCACCAGACGAAAGCCACTTGGTTCGCCAAGTGGCTTTTTTCTTGTCTGCGCGCCGGGTTGAGCGTGCGGATGCCTGCACGCCCGGTCGCACGTCATCCATGAATGGCGTGGATCTACTGAAGCGATGCTGAAATCAGGGGCATACGCGTCATCAGTGTTTTCAATGCTGTGCGCTGCTTCTCACCGCGTCGTGTCCTGTATCGCACCCAATGGATCTTCCGCGCCAGTGGCGCATGCACGAAGGAAGATGTTGATGGCTGATATCAATCGATTGCACCGCACGCTGTGGGTTCCCTTCGCGTTGCTGGCACTGGCGGCCTGCACGCCGGCCAACGATCCCGCGCAGACCGTCGAACGCGATGCTGGCACCGAGAGCGCTCCGGCGCGCCCGGTGGGTGAGGCGATGCAGATGCAGCCGGCTCAGCCCGCGGAAGGGAAGGCCCTGCCCGACGCGGTAAACGTGCAGCGCAATGCGGATGGTTCGGTGGACGTGCGCAAGGCCACGCCGGAGTCGGCGGCACTGCGGCGCACCGAAGACGGGGGCGTGGAGATCCGCAAGGTGGATCCTGCGGCCGAGTCGGGGTCCGATACGGCGCCGGCCAAGGCCAGGCCGCAGCAGTGAACCCTGCCACCCCGGATCAGCTTGCGCTCCCCGGGGTGGTCCAACGCGCGCGCCGCGCGATCGCCATGTTCAGTTTTGTGCAGGCCTTCCGATTCCTGCCATCGCCTGCGACAATGAACGCCTGAGCCGGCCACGCGAAAGTGGCGGAATTGGTAGACGCCCTGGATTTAGGTTCCAGTGCCGCAAGGCGTGGGGGTTCGAGTCCCCCCTTTCGCACCAGTGCCGGCCTGTCCCCGCCCTGATCGGGCCATCTGCGCCCCTTGACCGGCACGCGCTGGCAGTGCAGGCCGAATTGGGCGAAACTAAAGGGCTGCGGCAAGCAGGCGCGTCCCAGACGTCGCGTCCTTACAACCGTTTCATCCCAATCATCGAGCCGGGGGCGTGGGCCACCGGTGGCAGGAGTCAACATGCAAGCTTCGATCGAATCCACCGGCAACCTGGAACGCCGCCTGAGCTTCTCGCTGCCGGAAGAGCGTCTGCAGAGCCACATCGCCGGCCGCTTGGGCGAAATCGCCCGTACCACCCGCATCAAGGGGTTCCGTCCGGGCAAGGTGCCGGCCAAGGTGATCGAGCAGCGCTTCGGCGCGCAGGTCCGTGGCGAGGCGCTGGACGGCCTGCTGCGCGAAACCTTCGACGCGGCCGTGCGCGAGCACGACCTGCGCGTCGTCGGCAGCCCGCGCATCGACAAGGGCGACGAGGGTGAATTCTCCTTCGTGGCCACCGTGGAAGTGGTGCCGGACTTCGGCGACATCGACGTCAGCAAGCTGACCGTCGTGCGTCACACCGCCGAGATCACCGAAGCCGACATCGACCAGATGATCGAGAACCTGCAGAACCAGCGTCGTACCTGGGCCCCGGTCAGCCGTGGTGCACAGGAAGGCGACCTGGTCGCGGTGGAAACCTGGTCGCAGGCCGGCGAAGAGCGCCTGCCGGCCGAGGGCACCGAGAAGGGCTCGATCGTTCTCGGCCAGGGCATGATGTTCGACACCATCGAAAAGGGCCTGGTCGGCCTGGCCAAGGGCGAAGAGAAGACCCTGGACGTCGAGTTCCCGGCTGATTGGCGCGTGCCGGTGCTGGCCGGCAAGACCGTGCAGGTCACCGTCAAGGTTGCCGAAGTGTCCGAGCCGGTCGTGCCGGCGGTCGACGAAGCCTTCATCAAGAGCTTCGGCGTGAAGGGTGGCGACGTCGCGCAGTTCCGCAGCGACATCCGCGCCAACCTGGAGCGTGAGCTGAAGGGCGCGCTGATGAACCGCCTGCGCCGTGAAGTCGGCGAGCAGCTGATCGCGGCCTACTCGTCGGTCGAAATGCCGCCGCGCCTGGTCGAGAACGAAGCCCGCGCCATGCTGGCCCAGCAGGTCGAGCAGCTGCGCCGCAACGGCCAGAACGTCGGCGAGATCCCGGCCGATGCCCACGAAGGCTTCAAGGACGCTGCCGCCAAGCGCGTGCTGGTCGGCCTGCTGGTCGGTGAAGTGGCCCGCATCAACGACCTGCGCCTGGAAGCCAAGCGCCTGAACGAAACGATGCGTCTGATCGCTTCGACCTACGAAGAGCCGGAGCAGGTCATTGAGATGTACCGCAACGACCCCCAGCTGATGTCTGGCCTGCAGAACCGTGTGATGGAAGAGCAGGTGATCGACTGGATCGCCGAGCGTGCCCAGCACACCGAAGAGAAGCTCTCGTTCCAGGACGCGATCCGCCAGTAAGCCGGCGGATCACCGGATGCCCCGCGCCTTTGCCGGCGCGGGGTTGTTGCCCCCCAAGATAGGTACCTCACGTAATGGACAACCGAACCAAAGCCCTGAACCTGGTTCCGATGGTGGTCGAGCAGACCAGCCGCGGCGAGCGTGCCTACGACATCTATTCGCGCCTGTTGAAGGAGCGTCTGATCTTCCTCGTGGGCCCGATCGACGATCACATGGCCAACGTGGTGGTGGCGCAGTTGCTGTTCCTGGAATCGGAAAACCCGGAAAAGGACATCAACATCTACATCAACTCGCCGGGTGGCGTGGTCACCGCCGGCATGGCGATCTACGACACCATGCAGTACATCAAGCCGAATGTGAGCACCACCTGCATCGGCCAGGCCGCCTCCATGGGCGCCCTGCTGCTGGCCGCGGGCGAAGCCGGCAAGCGCTACGCGCTGCCGAACTCGCGCGTGATGATCCACCAGCCGCTGGGTGGCTACCAGGGGCAGGCCACCGACATCGACATCCATGCGCGAGAGATCCTGACCCTGCGTTCGCGCCTGAACGAGATCCTGGCCAAGCACACCGGCCAGTCGCTGGAGACGATCGCCCGCGACACCGAGCGCGACAACTTCAAGAGCGCCTTCGAGGCGCAGGCCTACGGTCTGGTCGACCAGGTCCTGGAGCGTCGTCCGGATGAGTCGATCCAGGCCGGTTGACCGGCCTTCACGGGGCCATGGAGGCCCCGTTCCTGCAGGGTCGGGCGGGACTGGTGTCCCCTCGGCCCTGTGCTATTCTCGAATCGAACCCCCGTTCAGCGGGTGGGGTAACTGGGTAAGCGAAGCATGAGCGAAGACCGCCAAGGTCGTTCCACGGACACCGGCAAGATCCTCTACTGCTCTTTCTGCGGCAAGAGCCAGCATGAAGTGCGCAAGCTGATTGCGGGTCCGAGCGTATTCATCTGCGATGAGTGCGTGGAGCTGTGCAACGACATCATCCGTGAGGAGCTTGAGGAGAAGGCGCAGTCGGCACGCAGTTCGCTGCCCAAGCCGCGCGAGATCCTCGAGGTCCTCGACCAGTACGTGATCGGCCAGAACCGCGCCAAGCGCACCCTGGCCGTGGCCGTCTACAACCACTACAAGCGCATCGAGAGCCGGCAGAAGAACGACGACGTCGAACTGGCGAAGTCGAACATCCTGCTGGTCGGCCCGACCGGTTCGGGCAAGACGCTGCTGGCCGAAACCCTGGCCCGCCTGCTCAACGTGCCGTTCACCATGGCCGACGCCACCACGCTGACCGAAGCCGGTTACGTGGGCGAGGATGTGGAGAACATCATCCAGAAGCTGCTGCAGAAGTGCGACTACGATGTCGAGAAGGCGCAGCAGGGCATCGTCTACATCGATGAAATCGACAAGATCTCGCGGAAGAGCGAGAACCCGTCGATCACCCGCGATGTATCCGGCGAAGGCGTGCAGCAGGCCCTGCTGAAGCTGATCGAAGGCACCGTGGCCAGCGTCCCGCCGCAGGGCGGCCGCAAGCATCCGCAGCAGGAATTCCTGCAGGTGGACACCAAGAACATCCTGTTCATCTGCGGCGGCGCGTTCGCCGGGCTGGACAAGGTCATCCAGGCCCGTTCCACCGACATCGGCAGCATCGGCTTCGGTGCCAAGGTTAAGAGCAGCGAGCGCAAGCAGGAAGTGGGCAAGGTGCTGGCCGAAGTCGAGCCGGAAGACCTGATCAAGTTCGGCCTGATTCCCGAGTTCGTCGGCCGCCTGCCGGTGGTCGCGACCCTGGAGGAGCTGGACGAGCCGGCCCTGATCAAGATCCTGACCGAGCCGAAGAACGCCATCACCAAGCAGTTCAAGAAGCTGTTCGAGATGGAGAACGTGGAGCTGGAGTTCCGTCCGGACGCACTGTCGGCCATCGCCAGGAAGGCGCTCAAGCGCAAGACCGGCGCCCGCGGCCTGCGCACGATCGTCGAATCGGTCCTGCTGGACACCATGTATGACCTGCCGTCGCAGGAGAACGTCAGCAAGGTGGTCGTGGACGAATCGGTGATCGAGCACAAGTCCGAGCCGTACCTGATCTACCAGACCCCGGCGGCCCCTGAACAGAAGGCCGCAGGCGCCGAGTGATCCTTCCAGGTTGTTGATTGGAAAGGATTTTAAAGGAATGCCTTGCATCTGAAAGCCGATGGCCCCATAACGGGGCCATCGGCTTTTTTTGTCTCCGGAAGATGCCCTCCCGGAGGCGGTTTTCCCCCTTCCCTGGAGCCCCCATGGCCCGTTCCCCAAGTGAAACCCTCGACCTGCCGGTCCTGCCGCTGCGCGACGTAGTGGTGTTCCCGCACATGGTCATCCCGCTGTTCGTCGGCCGTGACAAGTCCATGCACGCGCTCGAACAGGCAATGGAGGCGGACAAGCGCATCCTGCTGCTGGCGCAGAAGTCGGCCGAAACCGACGACCCGCATGCGGCCGACCTCTACCAGGTCGGCACGCTGGCGCAGGTGCTGCAACTGCTGAAGCTGCCCGACGGCACCATCAAGGTGCTGGTCGAAGGCCTGTCGCGCGTGCAGGTCACCCACGTCGACGAGCGCAACGGCTCGCTGCACGGCCAGGCGGTGGAGATCGAGGCCACTGACGAGCGCGAAGCGCGCGAGGTCGAGGCCATCGCCCGCTCGCTGATGTCGCTGTTCGAGCAGTACGTGAAGACCAACCGCAAGCTGCCGCCGGAGCTGCTGCAGACGCTGTCGGGCATCGATGAGCCGGCGCGCCTGGCCGACACCATCGCTGCGCACATCAGCGTGCGCCTGGCCGACAAGCAGCGCCTGCTGGAAACGCTGGCCGTCGGTGACCGCCTGGAGATGCTGGTCGGCCTGGTCGACGGCGAGATCGACGTGCAGCAGATGGAGAAGCGCATCCGCGGCCGCGTGAAGTCGCAGATGGAGAAGAGCCAGCGCGAGTACTACCTCAACGAACAGATGAAGGCCATCCAGAAGGAACTGGGTGACCTGGACGACGCGCCGGGCGAGCTGGAAGAACTGGCCCGCAAGATTGCCGAGGCCGGCATGCCGAAGGCGGTTGAAGCCAAGGCGCGCAATGAACTGAACAAGCTCAAGCAGATGTCGCCGATGTCGGCTGAAGCCGCCGTCGTGCGCAACTACCTGGAGTGGCTGCTGGGCGTGCCGTGGAAGAAGCGCAGCAAGGTGCGCAAGGACCTGAAGGTGGCGCAGGACACCCTCGATGCCGATCACTACGGCCTGGAGAAGGTCAAGGAGCGCATCCTTGAATACCTGGCGGTGCAGTCGCGCGTGAAGCAGATGAAGGGCCCCATCCTGTGCCTGGTCGGGCCGCCGGGCGTGGGCAAGACCTCGCTGGGCCAGTCCATCGCCAAGGCCACCAACCGCAAGTTCGTGCGCATGTCGCTGGGCGGCGTGCGTGACGAGGCCGAGATCCGTGGCCACCGCCGTACCTACGTCGGTTCGATGCCGGGCCGCATCGTGCAGAACCTCAACAAGGTTGGCAGCAAGAACCCGCTGTTCGTGCTGGACGAGATCGACAAGATGTCGATGGACTTCCGTGGCGATCCGTCGTCGGCGCTGCTGGAGGTGCTCGACCCGGAGCAGAACAACGCGTTCAACGACCACTACCTGGAAGTGGACCTGGACCTGTCCGAAGTGATGTTCGTGGCCACCTCGAACTCGCTCAACATTCCCGGCCCGCTGCTGGACCGCATGGAAGTGATCCGCATCCCCGGCTACACCGAGGACGAGAAGCTCAACATCGCCACCCGTTACCTGGTGCCCAAGCAGGTCAAGGCCAACGGCCTGCAGCCGGAAGAACTGGAGATCGGCAGTGACGCCATCCAGGACATCGTGCGCTACTACACGCGCGAATCGGGCGTGCGCAACCTGGAACGCGAGATCGCCAAGATCTGCCGCAAGGTGGTGAAGGAGATCGCGCTGGCCGGCCCGCAGCCGGTGAAGGCGAAGAAGGGCGCGAAGAAGCCCAAGGCGCTGGTCAATGTGTCCAGCAAGAACCTGGACAAGTACCTGGGCGTGCGTCGCTTCGACTTCGGCCGTGCCGAGGAAGAGAACGAGATCGGCCTGGTCACCGGCCTGGCCTGGACCGAGGTCGGTGGCGATCTGCTGCAGATCGAATCGACACTGGTGCCGGGCAAGGGCCAGCTGATCCTGACCGGCCAGCTCGGCAACGTGATGAAGGAATCGGCTTCAGCGGCGCTGTCGGTGGTGCGTTCGCGCGCCGTCGGCTTCGGCATCGACAGCGACTTCCTGCAGAAGCACGACGTGCACCTGCATGTGCCCGATGGCGCTACGCCGAAGGACGGCCCGAGTGCCGGCGCGGCGATGGTCACCTCGCTGGTATCGATGCTGACCAAGGTGCCGGTGCGTGCCGACGTGGCGATGACCGGTGAGATCACCCTGCGTGGCCGTGTCACCGCCATCGGCGGCTTGAAGGAAAAGCTGCTGGCCGCATTGCGGGGCGGCATCCGCACGGTCATCATTCCGGAAGAGAACCGCAAGGACCTTGCAGACATTCCGGCAAACGTTACCCGCGATCTGCAGATCGTGCCGGTGAAGTACATCGAGGAAGTGCTGGACCTGGCGTTGGAGCGCCCGTTGGCACCGAAGAAGGCACGCAAGAGTGCGCAGCGTGTCACGGTGCGCAGCAAGGCCAAACCGAGTGGAAGTGCGCGCGTCAAGCATTGACGCGCACCGTCCAATGGCCCGAAACCCGCGTCGTTGCTGGCTTTCCAGCTTGCGTGGGGGTAGGGCCACTGGTATAAAAGCAGCACTCGCGAATGAGTGATCGCTGTCAGCGATGACTGAATCGGCGAACCGTTTCCACATGGCGGCCGCATGCAGAAGGCGTGCGGTTGCTTCCCTGTCGAATAAGCGGAACCCACCGCCAAAGGAGTTGTAGAGAATGAACAAGACCGAATTGATCGATGCCGTTGCTGAAGCTGCGGACCTGACCAAGGCCGAGTCCAGCCGCGCTGTCGATGCCGTCGTTGCTGCCATCACCAAGGCGCTGAAGGACGGCGATGCGGTCACCCTGGTTGGCTTCGGTACCTTCCAGGTCCGCGACCGTGCTGCCCGCACCGGCCGCAACCCGAAGACCGGCGACACCATCAAGATCGCTGCTTCGAAGAATCCGTCGTTCAAGGCTGGCAAGGCTCTGAAGGATGCTGTAAACTAAGCGGCTCGCTGGGGTGCTTAGCTCAGCGGTAGAGCGTCTCCTTTACACGGAGAGGGTCGGGGGTTCGAAACCCTCAGCACCCACCACAGCACCGCGGTAACGTTTGAGTGTGGAGCGGTAGTTCAGCTGGTTAGAATGCTGGCCTGTCACGCCGGAGGTCGCGGGTTCGAGTCCCGTCCGCTCCGCCATTCAACGAGGCCTCCGGCCAAAAGCTGGAGGCTTTGTTTTCTCCCAGGTCCAGGCCGATGGGAAAACAAAAAAGCAACAATGCGGAGCGGTAGTTCAGCTGGTTAGAATGCTGGCCTGTCACGCCGGAGGTCGCGGGTTCGAGTCCCGTCCGCTCCGCCACTACATCAAGGCCCCCGGCCTAAAGCTGGGGGCCTTGTCTTCTCCCCGGAAAGTTCGGGAAGAAGGCGAATAGGTTCTTGCAAGAACGGAGCGGTAGTTCAGCTGGTTAGAATGCTGGCCTGTCACGCCGGAGGTCGCGGGTTCGAGTCCCGTCCGCTCCGCCATTGCAGAGTCTTAAATCCCTGTGAAAAAACTTTGAAAAAAGTGTTCATCGGGCTGGGTTTCCAGGGAGTCTTCGGATATACTGGGCGCCTGCAAAGTTTCAGCGCGGAGCGGTAGTTCAGCTGGTTAGAATGCTGGCCTGTCACGCCGGAGGTCGCGGGTTCGAGTCCCGTCCGCTCCGCCAACTCTAAAAGCCCTCGGCGCAAGCCGGGGGTTTTTTCTTTAGCCCGTCGCAAAGTGATGCGCAGGCCGCGCCGCCGCTGCTTTTGGTCCCTGCGGCGAAGCGGGTTACACTGCCGGGCTCGCCAATCAGGCCTTGTGATTCCTCACCATGCTGCAGAAACTCCGCGACAAGACCTCAGGCTGGATCGTCACCGTGATCCTGGGGCTGCTGATGATTCCGTTCCTGTTCGTGATCGACAACAGTTACCTCGGTGGCGTTGGCGCTCAGAACGTGGCCAAGGTTTCCGCCCCGCCGACCTGGTGGCGTTCGGCACCGTCGTGGTGGCCGGTGCGCATGCTGTGGCAGCACCATGAGATCAGCGCGCAGGATTTCCGCACCCGTTTCGAGCAGGAGCGCATGCGTGAGCGCCAGCAGCAGGGCGAGAACTTCGACCCGCGCGCTTTCGAGAGCACCGAAAACAAGCTGGCCGTGCTCGACCAGCTGATCGATGAGCAGGTCGTGCGCCTGGTCGGTGAACAAGCCGGCGTTGTCATTGGCGATGGTGCGGTGCGCGAGTACATCGCCACCATCCCGGCCTTCCTCGATTCGAACGGCAAGTTCAACGAAAACAACTATCGCCTGGCCCTGGCCGGTGGCAATCCGCCGCGTACCCCGACCCAGTTCCAGGAACTGGTGCGCGAGAGCCTGCAGCAGTCGGTGATCCCGTCGGGCCTGCAGAATTCGGGCTTTGTCACCCAGGCCGAAACCGAGCGCCTGCTGAAGCTGCTGGGTGAAACCCGCGACGTCGAACTGGCCGCGTTGCCGGAAGTACCGGCTGACACCGCGCCGGTGACTGACGCGCAGATCAAGCAGTGGTACGACAGCCACGGCAAGGATTTCCGCCAGGCCGAGAGCGTCTCGCTGGAATACGTCGAGATCAACGGTGCGAACCTGCCGGCACCGACTCCGGCCGATGAAGCGACCCTGCGCAAGCGCTATGAAGAAGAAAAGGCGAAGTTCACCTCGCCGGAGCAGCGCCAGGCCTCGCACATCCTGATCACCGGTGACGGCGCCGAAGCCAAGGCGAACAAGATCGCTGCCGAAGCCAAGGCGGCCGGTGCCGACTTCGCTGCGCTGGCCAAGGCCAATTCGGAAGATCCGGGCTCCAAGGACCAAGGCGGTGACCTGGGCTGGGTCGAGCGCGGTGCGATGGTCAAGCCGTTCGAAGACGCACTGTTCGCTGCCAAGGCCGGTGACGTGATCGGCCCGGTCAAGACCGACTTCGGCTACCACATCATCAAGGTCGCCGCGGTGCGTGGCGGCGAAGGCAAGTCGTTCGAGGAAGTACGTGACACGCTGGCCGCCGAGCAGCTGAAGGCCGACGGCGAACGCGGCTTCAACGAGCTGGCCGGTCGTCTGGTGGATGCCATCAACAAGAGCCCGAGCGATCTGGCCGCTGCGGCCAAGGAAGTCAACCTGCCGCTGCAGACCCTGGGGCCGATCACCCGCGCAACCGCCAGTGGCATCGCCGCTGACCCGGCCGTGCTGCGTGCCGCCTTCTCTGAAGTGCTGGTGCAGGACGGCACTGCCAGCGACCCGATTGCGCTGGGCGGCGCGACCAATCACAGTGTGGTCATCCGTGTGGCCGCCCATACCCCGGAACAGGCCCTGCCGCTGGACAAGGCCCGCGAGCAGGTGATCGCCGCGATCCGCGCTGACCGCCAGCGCCAGGCCAGCGACAAGGCCGCCGACGCTGTGCTGGCCAAGCTGAAGGCGGGCGCCACCCTGCAGTCGCTGGCCGCAAGCGAGAAGCTGCAGCTGAGCCCGATGCCGGGCCTGCCGCGCAGCCAGCCGGTGCCGACCCCGGAAATCAACCGCGCCATCTTCAGCGCGCCTGTGCCGGCCGAAGGCAAGCCGAGCTACGGCAAGGTCGACGTCAACGGTCACGCGCTGCTGTTTGCAGTGAACAAGGTCAACCCGGGCGACATCAAGGAAGTGACCGCCGAGCAGCAGAAGCAGCTCAAGGAGCAGCTGAGCCAGATCGATGGCATGGCCGCAGCCAAGGCCTACGTGGATGCGATGCGCAAGAAGTTCATGATCCAGACCACCGAAGCGAACCTGTAAGCCTCGCGGCGAGCAGATCGAAGAAGGCCCGGCATTGCCGGGCCTTTTTTGTCTTCGCGTCGTTGGTGTCGCGGTTGCGCTTTGGTAGTGGTCGAGCTTGCTCGACCGCCTTTTGTTGAGTCGAGCCGTGCTCGACTGCATCTGCTGCGCGCAGGCATGAAAAAGCCGAGCATGGGCTCGGCTCTACAGGAGGGCCTGGCTGGCGCGTCAGTCCTCGACGCGCAGCACCGCGCCCGGCTTCAGCACGCTGCTGCCACTCAGGCCGTTCAGTGACAGCAGCGCCTTCACCGGCATGCCATAGCGACGGGCGATGGTCCATGCCGACTCGCCATCGCGCACGGTGTGGCGGCGGCTGCGCGGGCGATCGGCAATCGTGGCGACGGTCTTGGCCGCCTGCGGCGTCGGTGTGGTCGTGGCAGCCGGTGCGGTGCTGGCCACCAGCGTGGTCGCGGTTTCCGTCAACGTCGCATTGGCGGCCGAGACCGGGGCCAGCACCCGGGTGGTTCCCGAGGCACGGTTGCCGGCGGCCAGGGCCGGGTTGAGGCGGGCGATCCTGGCAGGGTCCAGGGCGCGTTGTGCGGCCCACTGCTGGATGCTGGTGCCGGCCGGCAGGGTGTGGTCCTTCAGCACCGGCACGGTGCGGTCCAGCGAGGCCATCACGCCGGGCTGGTCTTCCACGTCCTCCAGCACGCAGGCCAGGGCATGCAGCTTCTCGACATAGGCATGGGTGACCGGTGACAGGCCGGGCAGCGCCGATGGCTTGGCGTTCTGCGCGTTCATGCCGGCCTTGCGCATGGACTGCAGGACCCGGTACTCGCCGGCGTTGTAGGCCATGGTGGCCAGGCGCCAGTCGCCGCCGAACATGCCGTGCAGGGTCTTCAGGTAACGTACCGCGGCCTGGGTGGAATCGACCGCCGACAGGCGGCCGTCGTAGCCGTTGGACATGGGCACCCGATGGTTGCGCGCGGTGGTGGCGATGAACTGCCACAGGCCCGTCGGACCGCTGCCATTGCGTGCATTGGGCCGATAGCCACTTTCCACGAACGGAATCAGTGCGAATTCGGTGGGCAGGTTGGCCTTGCGCAGCTCTTCGACCACGTAGCCGAACAGCACCAGCGCATCGTCATCCTGGTTGGCCAGGCGTGAGGGAGCATGGGCGAACTGCTTCTGCCAGCGCGGGCTGGTGGCCTCGGCATCGCAGCTGGGCTCGGCCAGGCCGTCGCGGAAGCTTGTGAAGATCTCCTGGCCGTTGCGTACCGAAGCGGCCGGCAGCGCCGATGGATCCAGCGGCAGCGCAGCGGCAGCGGTCAGGTTCTGGCTGATGCCTGCGCCCAGCGACTGTGCGCCTGCGGTTCCTGCCAGCCCCAGCGCAAGGCCCAGGGCCAGCGGCAGACTTCGGCGCATCATGCGCGGAAGCCGTCTTTCCAGTGCCGGAGACCGGCCATCACGTCGACGTCGTCCACGACGTCACGGCCCAGGTGCGCCGCCACCGACGCACGGATCGGCGCCGCGTGCACACGCAGGAAGGGATTGCAGTCGAATTCGCTGGCCAGGGTTACCGGCAGGGTGGAACGGTCATCGCGGCGCATGGCCAAAGCCTCCTCTTGGCGCTGCCACAGGGCAGCGTTGGCGGGGTCGACATGCCGCGCGAAGACGGCATTTGACACGGTGTACTCATGAGCGCAACAAAGCAGCAGTTGCGCGGGCAGGGCACCCAGCTTGCGCATCGACGCCAGCAGCTGGGACGGCGTACCTTCGAACAGGCGTCCACAGCCCAGGCTGAACAACGAATCTCCGCTGAAAAGATGTTCAGCAGTGTGAAACGCGATGTGGCTGCGGGTATGCCCGGGCACGGATAGTACGTGGAACGTCCGGCCCAGTGCCTGAACGCGTTCACCTTCACCGACGCGGTGGGTCGCAGTGGGAATGCGCTCCTCGACCGGCGCGATCACCCGGACGCCGGGAAAACGCGCCTGCAGCGCGGGCACGCCACCGATGTGGTCATCGTGATGATGGGTGAGCAGGATCGTGTCCACGCGCAGGCCCTGATCGGCCACCGCAAGCACCGGCGCGGCATCGCCGGGATCGATGACCACGGCGGCGCCATCGTCGTCGATCAACGTCCAGATGTAGTTGTCCGCAAATGCGGGCAGGGCAGTCAGTCGCATAGAATTGGACCATGCCCGCGCTGCAGAGCACCCGTCAAGCGAGCCAGACCCCGTGGTTCGACAGTGAACCGGCGGAATCCCTGCGCGTGCTGGAGCGGCAATTACTGCTGCCGCAGCTGTCAGTGCTGCCGGCACAACCCTGGTTGTGGATCGCGCCAAGCGCGTGCTGGCTTGATGATGCGCAGCTCGGCGGGCGTGGCCTGCGCCTGTTCCGGCAGGGGCAGGGCTATGCCGGCGATACCCGCTGCGCACTGCCGCTGCCGCTGGCCAACGAGAGTGTCAACGCGATCGTGCTGCAGCATGTGACCACCGGCGATGCCGACCAGCTGCTGGATGAGTGCGAGCGCGTGCTGATGCCGGGCGGCCACCTGTGGCTGAGCAGCCTCAACCCGTTCAGCCCCTACCGTACACATTGGCGCCAGCACGGACTGGTGGTGCGCACGCCGCAGCGGATTCGCCTGCTGCTCGGCCGCCACGGGCTGGAGTGCGACGATATGCGTTACATCGGCCCCCTCTGGCGCGGTGCCGGCAGCCGTCGCCCGGGCGGGTGGGCGCCACTGCGCGCGGCCTGCCTGTTCCATGCTGAAAAGCGCACGCTGGCCCTGCCCGGGCCGACACCGCTGCCGGTGCGCTGGCACGGCACCGTAGCCACCTGATTCTGGAGTTGTATTGAAAACCATCGAAATCCACACCGACGGTTCCTGCCTTGGCAATCCCGGCCCCGGCGGCTGGGCTGCACTGCTGCGCTACAAGGGCCATGAGCGTGAACTGAGCGGCGGCGAAGCGCACACCACCAACAACCGGATGGAGCTGATGGCCGCCATTTCCGGGTTGGAGACGCTGACCGAGCCGTGCAACATCGTGCTCTACACCGATTCGCAGTACGTGCGGCAGGGGCTGACCCAGTGGATGCCGGGCTGGATCCGCAAGAACTGGAAGACCGCCGGCGGTGAGCCGGTGAAGAACCGCGAGCTGTGGGAGCGCCTGCATGCGGCCACGCTGCGGCACCAGATCGACTGGCGCTGGGTGAAGGGCCACTCCGGCGATCCGGACAATGAGCGGGTGGATACCCTGGCCCGCAACGCGGCCATCCAGATCCGCGACGCCAGCCCGGTAAACTGAGCCCATGCGTCAGATCATCCTCGATACCGAAACCACCGGCCTGGAGTGGAAGAAGGGCAACCGCATCGTCGAAATCGGCTGCGTGGAGCTGTTCAAGCGCCGCCCGACCGGCAACAACTACCACCAGTACATCAAGCCGGACTGCGAGTTCGAACAGGGCGCGCAGGAAGTCACCGGCCTGACCCTGGAGTTTCTGGCTGACAAGCCGGACTTCGCGCAGATCGCCGATGAATTCCTTGCCTTCATCGATGGCGCCGAGCTGATCATCCACAACGCGGCGTTCGACCTGGGCTTCCTCGACAACGAACTGTCGTTGCTGGGCCCGCAGTACGGGAAGATCACCGATCGCTGCACGGTGATCGATACCCTGGTGATGGCGCGCGAGCGCTTCCCGGGCCAGCGCAATTCGCTGGATGCGCTGTGCAAGCGGCTGGGCGTGGACAATTCGCACCGTGCGCTGCATGGCGGCCTGCTCGATGCGCAGATCCTGGGTGACGTCTACATCGCGCTGACCTCGGGGCAGGAAGAGATCGGATTCGGCCTGGGGGATGACGATGGCGGTGGCGCCGGTGCGGCGCTGCAGGCCTTCGATACCAGCAAGCTGCTGCCGCGCCCGCGCGTAGTGGCCACGCCGTCGGAGCTGGAAGCGCATGCCGCGCGGCTGGAGCGGTTGCGCAAGAAGGCCGGCCACGCGCTGTGGGATGGCCCGAAGGTGGAAGAACCCGTCAGCGCGTAATACATCGAGGTAGTGCCGGCCGCTGGCCGGCATCTACGTGATACGGGGTTTCCCGGTGAGCCGGCCAGCGGCCGGCATTACCGCATCCACGCGTGGCGTGGATCTACCGGTCAATGGCAGCGCACCAGGATCACGCTGATGTTGTCGCGGCCACCGCCGTCGAGTGCGGCTGCGACCAGCGTGTCCACGCATTCCTGCGCGCTGGCATCTTCGTAGGCGAGGGTGCGGGCGATACTGCGGTCGTCCACCTCCTCGGTCAGGCCGTCACTGCACAGCAGCAGCTGCATTCCCGGGCGCAGTTCACCGCTGGTGGTGGCCACGTTCAGGTGTGCCGGATCGGTCACGCCCAGCGCCTGGGTAACCACGTTGCGATGCGGATGCGCACGCGCCTGTTCGGCGGTCAGGTTTCCCTGCGCGACCAGTTCCTGCACCACGCTGTGGTCCTGGCTGAGCTGTGCCAGCTGTCCATCGCGCCACAGGTAGGCGCGGCTGTCGCCGACCCAGGCCACTTCATAGCGGTTGCCCTGCACGCGCGCGGCGACCACGGTGGTGCCCATCGGCAGGCTGTCATTGCGACGGCGTGAGGTGCGGATGATCTCTTCGTCGGCGGTGCGGATGGCCTGGGCCAATGGCGCGCCACGGCGTATCTCGCGCACGATGGTTTCGCGTGCCAGCGCGCTGGCCACTTCACCGCAGGCGTGCCCGCCCATGCCATCGGCCACCAGCCACAGGGCCAGCTCGCTGTCACCGTAGTAGGTGTCCTCGTTGAGCTCGCGGCGCATGCCGGGGTGGGTGAGGTGTCCGAATTCGATCATGGGGGCTGGGGCAGGGTGTTGCTGGGGAGACAGGCATCATCGGGTGGCCGCACGCATCCGGCAAGGCATGCGCCCAGGAAATTTTCACTTCATGGGCCGGAATGACTTGTCGTCGGCCTCACTTCCTCGTATGATGCGCGTCCCCGGTCCGCCGGGGACCACCCGGAGAGGTGGCAGAGTGGTTGAATGTACCTGACTCGAAATCAGGCAGGCGTTTATAGCGCCTCGGGGGTTCGAATCCCCCCCTCTCCGCCAGATAAAGAAAAAGGGCTGCCTTTCGGCAGCCCTTTTTCTTTATCTGGCGCGGGACGCGACGCGCTCTGCGCGTCGCCCCAAACGTTGCTGCGCAACGTATGGGCCCCTCCCTTTGCCTGCCTCTCCCCGCCCCTGTCGGGGCAGCCCCTCAACAGAGGGGCTTGGTCCTCCAGATGCATCACGGGAGATCCGCGCGGTGCGTGGATGCGCGGCGGGCATCCCGCCGTAGTGACCCTGTACTGAACTGGCGCGGGACGCGACGCGCTCTGCGCGTCGCCCCACACGTTGCTGCGCAACGCGTGGCCCCCTCCCTTTGCCGGCCTCTCCCCGCCCCTGTCGGGGCAGCCCCTCAGCAGAGGGGCTTGTTCCTCCAGATGGATCACGGGAGATCCGCGCGGTGCGTGGATGCGCGGCGGGCATCCCGCCGTAGTGACCCTGTACTGATCTGGCGTGGGACGCGACGCGCTCTGCGCGTCGCCCCACACGTTGCTGCGCAACGCGTGGCCCCCTCCCTTTGCCGGCCTCTCCCCGCCCCTATCGGGGCAGCCCCTCAACAGAGGGGCTTGGTCCTCCAGATGCATCACGGGAGATCCGCGCGGTGCGTGGATGCTGTTCCTGCTGGCAGGCTCATCCACGCATGGCGTGGATCTACCCGGGATATCCGTGCGGACGCTGCGGGTTAACATGTACGCATCACCTGCTGGAGCTTTTCCCCATGACCGCTGAAATCCTCGTCCCCGTTTCCTTCGGCGAGCTGCTGGACAAGATCTCGATCCTGCAGATCAAGTCCGAGCGCATCAGCGACGAGGGCAAGCTGGCCAATGTGCGCAAGGAGCTGTCGGCGCTGGAGCAGACCTGGATGGCACACCCGGCCGCGGTGAAGGACATCGCCAAGCTGCGTGCCGAGCTGAAGGCGGTCAACGAGCAGCTGTGGGACATCGAGGACGACATCCGCCTGAAGGAGAAGGTGCAGGCGTTCGACCAGGGCTTCATCGACCTGGCGCGCAGTGTCTACCTGCGCAACGACGAGCGCGCGCGCATCAAGAAGGCGATCAACCTTGCGCTGGGCTCGGCGTACGTGGAAGAGAAGTCCTACCAGGATTACGCGCAGCGCACGTAAACCCGGGCAGGCTGCCGATCACCCCAGGTGGTCGGCGACGTAGCGTTCGAACGCAGCGATACCGTCTTCCACGGTGATCAGTTCCATCACATCGTCGAATTCAATCTTGGTGCCCCACTTCAGGTCCGTCGCCTGCTTGGCCAAGTACTTGCGCGCGGCATCATCGTAGCGGTCCACGCAGTAGCGGCGGTCCGAGTACGGGCCACTGCGGTCCGGATTGCTGGCTGCATGCAGGCCCAGCACTTTGGCGCCCATCGCGTTGGCGATGTGCATCGGGCCCGAGTCCGGGGTCATCACCAGATTGGCGCGGGCCAGCAGGGCAGGCAGCTGCTTCAACGTGTCCTTGCCGACCAGGTCCAGTGCCGGCGTCTGCAGCTGCGCCTGGATCGCATCGGCCATGTGGCGCTCCAGTTCGCTGCGGCCACCGCACAGCACCACCCGCCAACCGCGCTGTGCGGCGTGGTTGGCCACCGCTGCATAGCGGTCCGCATACCAGTTGCGCCGCACGTGGCTGGAGCAGGGCGAGATCATCAGCACCGGGCGGCCATCGTCCTGCCACTGCGCGGCGGCCCACTCGAAGGCGGAGGGCGGCACGGCCAGATCCCAGCTGACTTCGGTCTGGCGCAGGCCCAGCGGTTCGCAGAAGCTGCCGATGGCATCCAGTACATGGATGCCGGGGCGGTCAGGAATGCGCTCGTTGATGAAGAGCCCGTGCAGGTCCTTGGAGCGGCTGCGGTCGTAGCCGATGCGGCGTTCGGCCGGAATGAAGGCTGACAGCAGGTTGGCGCGGAATGCGACCTGCATCTGCAGAAGCGCCTCGAAGCGCCCCGGTGGCAGTTGCCTGCGCAGTTCCTTGACCCCAGCCATGCCGCTCTTCTTGTCGTAGGCATGGAAGGTGACACCGGGCAGGCCGTCAAGCAGCTTGTGGCCAACCTTGTCGATGATCCAGTGGATCGGCGTGTCCGGGCGCGCAGCCTGCAGGGTGCGCACCAGGGGCACCACGTGGGTGACGTCGCCGAGTGCGGACAGGCGCAGGAGGCACAAGGAGGAGGACGCTGATGCCATGTGTTGTTAGACTCAATGAAATGGTCGCATTCGACGCCAATGAAGCGCTGACGCCATGCCGCGAGGGTCGCGGCATCGGGGCCATTCTGTTCGACCGCGAGCGGCTGCGGCAAGCCGACATCGGCCTGTTCTCGCCCCAGCACTGGGGCAGCAGGGCCCGGCCGGTGGGCGAGGGCGGCCGCGGCAGCGCCTGGTTCGTCGATGCGCCGTTCGGGGCCAGCGTGCTGCGGCACTACCTGCGGGGCGGCCTGGCCGCGAAGCTCAGCCACGACCAGTACCTGTGGCGCGGTTCGGACCGGACCCGCAGCTTCGCCGAATTCCGGCTGATGCGCGCGCTGCGCGAGAAGAAGCTGCCGGTGCCACGGCCGATCGCCGCGTTCTACATGCGCGAGGGCCTGCGCTACCGGGCCGCGATCCTGATGGAGCGGATCGAGGGCGTGCGCTCGCTGGCCGACCGCGCCCTGGTCGCCGGCCGGGGCGCGCCCTGGGAGGAGACGGGGCGGCTGATCGCCCGCTTCCATCGTGCCGGCCTGGACCATGCCGACCTCAATGCGCACAACATCCTGTTCGATGGCAACGGCCATGGCTGGCTGATCGACTTCGACCGTGGCGTGATCCGCATCCCGGCCACTGCCTGGCGCGAACGCAACCTCAAGCGCCTGCTGCGCTCGCTGATCAAGTTGCGCGGCGAGCGCAGCGTGGAAGATGTGCAGAAGGACTACGCGCGGCTGCGCCGTGCCTATGACATGGCCTGGAACCGGGGCACCTGATGGATTGGTCGTTGCGTTTCCTCGGCGTCGGCAATGCGTCGGCGGTCGAGCTGGGGTCGCCGATGTCGGTGATCGAGCGGGATGGGCGTCCGTGGCTGACCATTGATTGTGGTGGTGAAGGGCTGACCGCGTTCAAGGCGCACTACGGCCACATGCCGCAGGCGTTGTTCGTGACCCATGTGCACCTTGACCACGTGGCCGGCTTCGAACGGCTGTTCGTGGACACCTTCTTCAATGCGCAGCGGCGCGGCAAGGTGCGCCTGTATGTGCCGGCCACGGTGGTGCCGCTGCTGCACCAGCGCATCGGTGACTATCCGAACGTGCTGGCCGAGGGCGGTGCGAACTTCTGGGATGCCTTCCAGCTGGTCGTGGTGGGCGATGCGTTCTGGCACGAGGGAGTGCGCCTGGAGGTGTTCCCAGTGCGCCACCACTGGCCGGAGACGGCCTATGGCCTGCGCCTGCAGGGCGCGCTGACCTGGAGCGGCGATACCCGGCCGATTCCGGAGATGCTGGCCCGCTTCGCCAATGACAACGAGCTGATCGCCCACGACTGCGGCCTGCACGGCAATCCGTCGCACACCGGCGTGGACGATCTGGAGCGTGAGTACAGCGCCGAGCTGCGGGCGCGGATGATGCTCTACCACTATGCCAGCGTGGCCGATGGCCAGGCGCTGGCGGCGCGGGGGCACCGTGTTGCGCAGCCGGGGCAGTGCGTGCCCCTGGCCAGCCCGACCGCGCCGCACGTACTGGCGCAGGATCCGCCGTGAGCGGAACCGGCCAGCCCGCCGATACGGCGCTGGCCGCTGGACTGGAGGCGCTGGAGCGCGCGCTGCAGTAGCGCGGGGCCATGCCCGGCAAAGGGCGCCAACCAAGGTTGGCATCTAGCAGAGGCGCGGGCGTCGCCGGAAAAGGCGGTGGCCCCGCCGGCTGACCTCGGCGCCCGCGTCGATCGATACCGTTGCTGCCTTCCGGCCCTGGCGGGGTTTTCGACCTAGCGTCGCGAGGGGCCGACGGGGCCACCATAGAGACGTTGGCCGCCCGGTGGGCGGCCAGTTCACGGATCAGGGGAAGCAGCGCGCGATGCGCCGGAGACCACAGCCGGACTGCACATCGGCTGGCCGATGGCAGGCGCTCATTCTAGCGCAGGCGGGTGCGTCGATGCCAGCTTCACGCACTGAATCGGCTGTAACCCGTCGCCGCCGGCAGCGGCCGGCACCCACCCCCGTTGCTAGAATGCCGGCCAGGAGGAACGACCTCCCCCACATCGGGAACCAATGACCAGGACGGCCTGGCCCTACCAAGAGGAGGGCCGTCATGGCCTGGATCTATCTGTTGTTTGCCGGCCTGCTGGAAATCGTCTGGGCCGTGTCCATGAAGCAGTCCGAAGGCTTCACCCGGCTCACCCCCACCGTGCTCACGATCATCGGCATGATCGCCAGCTTCTGGCTGCTGGCGGTGGCCATGCGCAGCCTGCCGCTCGGCACCGCCTATACGATCTGGACCGGCATCGGCGCAGTCGGCGCGTTCGCGGTCGGCATCGTGTTCCTGGGTGAGCAGGTCAGCCCGATGCGGATCGGTGCAGCGGTGCTGATTGTTTCCGGTCTGGTGCTGATGAAACTCTCCAGTAGCTGAATTTATTTACTCATGGCGGGGATGGATTCCCCGCCACATATAGCGATATGCATTTTCGGCAAAACCATTCTGCCGGCCCCTTTTATTTGACGTGCGTCATGAAAATAACGCGCGCGATTCACATGCCGCTGGCACGGCGGGTCGCACAGTGCCGCCATTCGTCGGGCGAAATCGGGGAGTTTTCGTCTTGATGGACATGCTGACGTACCTGTCCCGGGGTGCGATCACGTGAAGATGTGAAGATTTTCAGGAGTTAATGCCTTCAGGCCTTGTTCCCGTCTCGGGAGCAGGGGCGGCCCGCATTGTCTCCAAAAAACCTGCCAGCTGTGCCATCCGGTCTTTTCATGGAGATTTGCCGATGAACCGCATTTACCGTCTGGTTTTCAATCGCGCCCTTGGGGTAATGCAGGTTGCTTCGGAGGTCACCCGGAATCCCGGCGGAAGCGCGGTCAGCGCAGGACGGGTGCCGCGATTGCGGGCGCACCAGCTGGCGGCGGCATTGGCCGCCACACTGGCCAGCGGATCGGCATTCGCAGCGTGCACGGGCACCACGACCGTGAACTGCGACAGCACCACCAACATCAACAACTACTCCAACGCGACCAACGGCCTCACGCTGAACATCGCTGCGGGTGCATTGCTGCGTACGCCGCCGATCGTAGGTGGAGGCAACGCAGCAACGCTGACCGGCGACAACGTGACGGTCAACAACAATGGCACGATCGATCCGAGCTCGATCGTCCTCGCCTCGCCCGGCCTGGTCATCGGCAATGCTTCTGCCAACAACAGCGCGATCGTCGTCAACAACAATGCCAGCGGACAGATCAAGGGTGTCGTCAACATCGCAACGCTGCTGGGCTTCGGTGGACAGGCGCTGGTGGCACAGAATGTCAACGGCACCACCACCATCAACAACGCCGGCCTGATCAGCACGTCGTTGATCGGTGCAGGCAGCGTTTCCGACGCGACCACGGTGGTGACCTATGGTGGTGCAGCCGCCGCTGTGACCAACACCGGCACCATCGACGGACGCGTCGGCCTGGGGGCTTCTGGCGGTAACACGTTCCTCAATGCGGGGGCGGTCAGTGGCAGCGTTCACCTGGGTGATTCAACCGGCGGCAACACCTTCACCGCAGTGTCGGGTTCCAGCGTTGTGAGCGGCGGCGGCACCGCTCTTGCCGGCGTGATTACCGGTGTCACCGGGGTAAAGGTTGCGGCTGCGGGATCGGTCGACGCCGGTACCGGCAGTGGTGCGGCCAACAACACGCTGGTGCTGCAGAACGTCGTCAGCGGCCCGGGTTCCGGCACCGGCGGCGCGGTGACCACGCTGGGCTGGAACCAGTACCTCAACTTCCAGAAGCTCACCGTCAACAGCGGTACCTGGAACCTGCAGGGTGCGTGGGCGGGTGCGGGTACGACCACGCTCAATGATGGCCTGGTCAATTTCAACAATGCCGGTTCCTTCGGCACCGGGCTGTTCACCGCCAACGGCGGTGCCATCGCCTCCTCCACGGCCGGTCTGAACCTGGCCAACGCTTTCAGCCTTGGGGGCAATCTGTCCCTGGCAGGGACCAATGCATTCAGCCTGGGGGGCGTGCTGTCCGGTACTGGCGGGCTGACGGTCAACAACACCGGCATCGTTACTCTCGGCGGCGCAAACCTGTTCTCCGGCGGCGTCAACCTCAATGCCGGCGGCCTGGTACTGGGCAATGCCGGTGCACTGGGCAGCGGCAACCTGACCGTGGGTGGCAGCGCCTCACTGGATACGACGGCGGGCTTCAACCTGGGCAACAATCTGGTGATCAATGGCGGGGGCTCGCTGAACCTGCTGGGCAGCAATGCGTTGTCATTGAATGGTTCGATCTCCGGTGCCGGCAACCTGACCAAGAACGGCGCCGGTACGCTCACCTTGAACGGCGCCAATGCGCTGACCGGCAGTTTCAACCTGGCCGGGGGCGCGTTGGCCTTGGGCGCGGGCGGCAGCCTGTCGCCCACCGGTGCGGTCACGGTCGGCGTCGGTACCACCCTGGACCTGTCGGCGGCCGCCAACCAGACCATCGGTTCGCTGGCGGGCCTCGGCGGTTCGGTCAACCTGGGCAGCCGCACGCTCACCCTCGCGGGGCTGGGCGATACCAGCTACAGCGGCACGTTCGCCGCAGGCACGGGGGGCCTGGTCAAGCTGGGCACCGGCGTGCAGACCTTGTCGGGCGTGAACAACCTCAGTGGCGGCGTGGCACTCAACGCCGGTGGCCTGCTGCTGGGCAATGCTGCTGCGCTGGGCAGCGGTGCGCTCAGTGTCGGTGGCAACGTGACGCTCGATGGAACCACGGGGCCGCTTGCACTGGCCAACGCGGTCAACCTTGGTTCGGGCGCCAGCCTCAATCTGCTTGGCGGACAGGCGCTCACGTTCAACGGCGTGATCGGTGGCGCCGGTGGCCTGGTCAAGAGCGGTGCGACCACGCTGACGCTCAACGGTGCAAATACCTTTGGTGGTGGGCTGGCGCTCAATGCCGGTGGCTTGGTCCTGGGTAATGCCGGCGCGCTCGGAACCGGCGCGCTGAATGTCGGCGGTGCGACAACGCTCGATGCCAGCGCGGCGCTGAGCGTGGGCAATGGCATCAACCTCGGCGCAAGTGGCCTGCTGAATGTACTGGGCAGCAATGCATTGACGCTGGGCGGCGCCATCGGTGGCACCGGCAGCCTGGTCAAGAACGGTGCCGCCACGCTTACGCTGGGTGGCGCGAATACCTTCACCGGCGGCCTGGCGATCAATGCCGGCAAGGTTGCGGTGGGCAGCGGCGGAAGCCTGGCCGCCGGCGGTGCGGTCAGCCTGACCGGCATTGGCGCGGACCTGGACATCTCGCTCGGCGGCAACCAGACCATCGGCGCGCTGTCCGGTATTGCCGGCAGCACGGTGACGCTGGGCAGCAGCACGCTCACCTTCGGTGATGCCACCAACCAGACGTTCGCGGGCGTGATCGGCGGCACCGGTGGCCTGATCAAGCAGGGCACCGGCGTGCAGACGCTGACCGGCGCCAATACCTTCAGTGGTGGCCTGGACCTTGCGGCCGGTGGCCTGGTACTGGGCAATGCCGGTGCGCTGGGAAGCGGCGCACTGACGGTCAGTGGCAACGGATCGCTGGATGCCACGACAGCGCTGAACCTGGGCAGTGCGATCAACCTCGGCGCGGCCCTGACCCTGCCGGGTAGCCAGAACCTGGCCCTGGCCGGCAACATCACGGGCACCGGCAGCCTGGTCAAGAACGGCGCCTCGACACTGACCTTGAACGGAACCAACACCTTCAGCGGTGGACTGAACGCAAACGCGGGCAGCCTGCTGCTGGGCAACAGCGGCGCGCTCGGTACGGGGACACTGGGCATCGGTGGCAACGTCTCGCTCGACGGCAGTGCGCCGCTGAACCTGAGCAACAACGTGGCACTGGGTGCAGGCGCCGCGTTGTCGCTGCCGGGTTCGCAGGCGATCACGCTGGGTGGGGTGGTGTCCGGTGCGGGCAGGCTGGTGAAGAACGGTGCCACCACCTTGACCCTCAATGGCGCCAACAGCTTCGGTGGGGGGCTGACCGTCAACGGCGGCGGCCTGCTGCTGGGCAATGCCGGCGCGCTGGGCACCGGTGCATTGTCGGTGGGGGCCGATACCACGCTGGACAGTTCGGTGGCCCTGAATCTCGCCAACGACGTCAACCTCGGTGCAGGCGCGGTGCTGGATCTGCTGGGCAGCCAGGACGTGTCGCTGGGCGGTGTCATCAGCGGCACTGGCGGCCTGGTCAAGAACGGTGCGGCGACACTGGCGTTGAACGGAGCCAACACCTTCAGCGGGGGTGTTGGCCTCAACGCGGGCCTGCTGCAGCTGGGCAATGCGCAGGCATTGGGTACCGGCCAGCTGGACGTGGGCGGCAACGCTTCGCTGGATGCAGCATCGGCGCTCACCGTGACCAACAACATAGGCCTCGCCGCCGGCGCCAATCTCACGGTGCTGGGCAGCAATGACCTGACGCTCGCCGGCCCGGTATTCGGTGTTGGCGGGCTGATCAAGGACGGTACGGCGCGGCTGACGTTGTCTGGCGCCAATACCTACAACGGTGGCACGACCATCAACGCAGGCACGCTGGCGCTGGGAGCGGGCGGCAGTCTTGCCGCAACCGGTGCAGTGGATCTTGCGGGCGCCGGTGCGGCACTGGACATCTCCGCAGCGGGTGCAGCGCAGACCATCGGCGCACTGAACGGCGTGGCAGGCAGCCAGCTGCTGCTTGGCGCGCAGTCACTCACCTTCGGCGGTGCCGCCGATGGCAGTTTTGCCGGCGTGATCGACGGTACCGGTGGCCTGATCAAGACCGGTACGGGCGTGCAGACGCTGTCCGGCGCCAACACGTTCAGCGGTGGCCTTGCGCTCAACGCGGGTGGCCTGATTCTCGGCGACTCCAGTGCGCTCGGCACGGGTCCGCTGGGCATCGGTGGCACCACCACGCTGGACAGTACCGTGGCGCTGAACCTGGCCAACGCGGTGAACTTTGGTGCCGGTACGCAACTGACGCTGGGCGGCACCAATGATGTCACCCTCGGCGGCGTGGTGGCTGGCAACGGCAGCCTGGTCAAGAACGGTACGGGTCTGCTGACGCTCAACAACACCAACACGTTCGATGGCGGCCTGACCTTGAACGGCGGCAGCCTGGTGGTGGGCGCCAACGGGGCGCTGGGTTCCGGCACGCTGGCGGTGAACAACAGTGCTTCGCTGGATGCCGGCACCGCGGTGACGCTGGGCAACGCGGTGAACCTTGGCTCGGGCGTGGCGCTGACCGTAGCGGGCAGCAATGCGCTGACCCTGGGCGGCATCGTGTCCGGCAATGGCAGCCTGATCAAGAACGGCACCGCCACGCTGACACTGGACGGCGCCAACACTTACAGCGGTGGCACCACCATCAACGCCGGCACGCTGGCGCTGGGCGTGGGGGGCAGTCTGGCTGCCGCTGGCGACCTCACGCTCGGCAATGCCGGCGCGGGCTTCGATATCTCCGGCGCGACCGGCAACCAGACCATCGGTGCGCTCAACGGCGTGCTCGGAACCACACTGGCGCTGGGGGGCAATTCGCTGACCTTCGGCACCGCGACCAACGGGGCCTTCGATGGCGTGATCAGTGGTGGTGGCGGGCTGGTGAAGGTCGGCGCCGGGGTGCAGACCCTGTCCGGTGCCAATACCTTCGGCGGCGGCGTCTCGCTCGATGCCGGCGGCCTGGTGCTCGGCAATGATGCCGCGCTGGGTACCGGCGTGCTCATCGTCGGTGGGGCGACGACGCTGGATACCACCGCGCTGGCGACGCTGGCCAACAACGTGGTGCTCAACGCCGGGCTGACGGTGCTGGGCACCAGCGCGCTCACCCTCAACGGTGTGCTCTCCGGTGCCGGCAGCCTGACCAAGAACGGCACTGCGATGCTGACCTTGAACGGCGCCAACACCTACACCGGCGGTACCAACGTCAACGCCGGCACGCTGGCACTCGGCGCCGGGGCCAGCCTGGCCGCAAGCGGCACCGTCAATCTCGCCACCGGCGCCACGCTGGACCTGTCGGCCGGCAACGGCACGCAGGTGTTCGGCACGCTGGTTGGCAACGGCACGGTCAACCTGGGCGCCAACAACATCGAAGTGGGCAGCGCCGCCAACGGCACCTTCAGCGGTTCGATCGCCGGCACCGGTAGCCTGACCAAGGTCGGTAGCGGTATCGAGACACTGACCGGCACCAATACCTACACCGGCGGCACCACCATCAACGCCGGCACGCTGGCGATCGGTCTCGGCGGGAGTCTGTCCTCGTCCGGAGCGGTGAACGTCGCCGCCGCCGGCGCGGGCTTCGACATTTCGGGTTCCGGTGCCAACCAGACGATTGGTTCACTGTCTGGCGTGACCGGCTCCCTGGTCAGCCTCGGCGCCAACTCGCTGATCCTCGGCGGCGCCGACAGCAGCACCTTCGACGGTTCGATTTCCGGCACCGGTGCGCTGGTCAAGAACGGCGTGGGTATCCTCACCCTGGGCGGCGCCAACCTGTTCAGTGGTGGTCTGGCCTTGAACGGTGGCGGCCTGGTGGTCGGCAACAACAGCGCGCTGGGTACGGGGGCGCTGGACGTGGGGGCCGACGCGACGCTGGACAGCAGCCTGGCAGTCACCCTCGGCAACGCCATCAACCTCTCTGCCGGCAACAACCTCACCCTGCTCGGCAGCAATGGGCTGACCCTGGACGGCATCATCAGCGGTGCCGGTGGTCTGGTGAAGGACGGCGCAGCCACGGTGACCCTGACCGGTGCCAACACCTATTCCGGCGGCACCACCATCAACAACGGCACGCTGGCCATCGGTGCCGGAGGCAGCCTGGCGTCCACCGGCGCGGTGAATCTGGCCGGTGCCGGCACGCTGGACATCTCCGGCGGTGGCAGCCAGAGCATTGGTTCGCTGGCCGGCGTGGCCGGCAGCACAGTGGCGCTGGGCGGCAACACGCTGACCCTCGGCGGCGTCGCCGACAGCACCTACAACGGCGTGATCAGCGGCAGTGGCGGCCTGATCAAGAACGGCGCCCGCGTGCAGACGCTGAATGGTGCCAATGCCTTCAGCGGTGGCGTCACGCTCAACGCCGGTGGCCTGGTGGTCGGCAACAATTCCGCGCTTGGCACGGGTACGGTGACCGTGGGTGGCAATGCCTCGCTCGATTCCAACAGCGCGATCACGCTGGGCAACAACTTCGTTCTCAATGCCGGCCTGACCGTGCTGGGCAGCAACGATCTGACACTCAACGGCAATCTCAGCGGCACCGGGTTCCTCACCAAGGAGGGCCTGGCCACACTGACCTTGAACGGCACCAACACCTATTCCGGTGGCACCAACATCAACGCCGGTACGCTGGCGCTGGGCGCGGGCGCGAGCCTGCTTGCCAGTGGCACCGTCAACCTGGCCACCGGCGCGACCTTCGATCTGTCGGCCGGTGCGGGTACGCAGGTGTTCGGCACGCTGATCGGCAACGGTACGGTGAATCTGGGCGCGAACACGCTGACCATCGGTGATGCCAGCAACGGCACGTTCGGTGGTTCGATTGCCGGCACCGGCGGCCTGATCAAGGAAGGCACCGGCACCGAAACCCTGACCGGTACCAACACCTTCACCGGCGGCACCACCATCAATGCCGGCACGCTGGCGATCGGTGCCGGCGGCAGCCTGGCGGCGACCGGTGCGGTCACCCTCGCCAATGCGGGTACCGCGTTCGATATCTCCGCAGGCGGCAACCAGAGCATCGGCTCGCTGGCGGGCGTGGCGGGTTCGAGTGTGGCGCTGGGTGGCAACACGCTGACTCTCGGCGGCGTCGGCAACACCACGTTCGACGGCACCATCGGCGGCACGGGAGCGCTGATCAAGGACGGCGCTGGCGTGCAGACGCTGGGCGGTGCGAACACCTTCAGCGGCGGCGTCACCCTCAATGCCGGCGGGCTGGTGGTCGGCAACAATGCCGCGCTCGGTACGGGTGCGTTGAACGTGGCCGGGAACGGTTCGCTGGATGCCAACGCGGCGGTGACCCTGGCCAACAACGTTGCACTCGGCGCCGGTGCCACGCTTGATGTGCTGGGCAACAACGACCTGACGCTGGCCGGTGCGGTCTCCGGTGCAGGCGGCCTGACCAAGGACGGTGCGGCCACGCTGACCCTGGCCGGCGCCAGCAGCTACACCGGCACCACCACCATCAACAGCGGCACGCTGGCGGTGGGCGCGGGCGGCAGCCTGTCCGACGCCAGCACGGTGAACCTGGCCGGCACCGGTACGCTGGACATCAGTGCCGGTGGCAACCAGAGCATCGGTGGCCTGGCCGGTGTTACCGGCAGTACGGTGGCGCTGGGCGGTGCAACGCTGACCACCGGCGGCAACAACGCCAGCACCACGTTCGCCGGCGTGATCGGCGGCACCGGTGGCCTGGTGCAGAGTGGTACCGGCACGCTGACCCTGAGCGGTGACAACACCTACACCGGTGGCACCACCATCAACGGTGGCAGCACGCTGCAGATCGGCAACGGTGGCAGCACCGGCTCGGTGCTGGGCGACATCACCAACGACGGCAGCCTGGTCTACAACCTCGGCACCACGGCAACCGTGGGCGGTGTGGTCAGCGGCAGTGGCAGCCTGACCCAGGCCGGCAGCGGTACGCTGGTGCTGACCGGCAACAACACCTACACCGGCGGTACCACCATCAATGCCGGTGGCACATTGCAGGTGGGCAACGGCGGTGCAACCGGCGCGATCGTGGGTGACATCACCAACAACGGTGCGCTGGTATCCAACGTGGCCGGCAACACCACGCTGGGCGGCACCATCAGCGGCGCCGGTGGCCTTACCCAGGCCGGCAGCGGCACGCTGACCCTGACCGGCAACAACACCTATACCGGCGGCACCACCATCAATGCCGGTGGCACGCTGCAGGTGGGCAATGGCGGTGCGACCGGCGCGATCACCGGCAACGTTGCCAACAACGGCAGCCTGGTGTTCAACGTCGGTGGCAACACCACAGTCGATGGCGCGATCAGTGGCAGTGGCACGCTGATCCAGGCCGGCGCTGGCGTGTTGACCCTGGTTGGCAACAACACCTACACCGGCGGCACCACCATCAATGCCGGTGGCACGCTGCAGGTCGGCAACGGCGGGGCAACCGGCTCCATCGCTGGCGACATCACCAACGATGGAGCGTTGATCTCCAACGTGGGCGGCAACACCGCGCTGGGCGGCACCATCAGCGGCAGCGGCGGCCTGACCCAGGCCGGCAGCGGGACGTTGCTGCTGACCGGTACCAACACCTATACCGGCGGTACCACCATCAACGCCGGCGGTACGCTGCAGCTGGGCAACGGCGGTGCGACGGGCTCGATCGTCGGCGACGTCACCAACAATGGCACGCTGCTCTCCAATGTGGCGGGCAATACCACGCTGAATGGCACCATCAGTGGCAGTGGCGGCCTGACCCAGGCCGGCAGCGGCACGCTGACCCTGAGCGGCAACAACACCTATACCGGCCAGACCACCATCAATGCCGGTGGCACCCTGCAGGTCGGCAATGGCGGTGCGACCGGTGCCATCGGCGGCAGCGTCGTCAACAACGGCAGCCTGGTGTTCAACGTGGGTGGCAACACCACCGTCGGCGGTGCCATCAGCGGCAGCGGCGGCCTGACCCAGGCCGGCACCGGCACCGTGGTCCTGACCGGTAACAACACCTATACCGGCGGCACCACCATCAACACCGGCGGCACGCTGCAGGTCGGCAACGGTGGCGCGAGCGGTGCGATCACCGGCAACGTTGCCAACAACGGCAGCCTGGTGTTCAACGTCGGCGGCAACACCACGGTGGGCGGCACCATCAGCGGCAACGGTGGCCTGACCCAGGCCGGCACCGGCACCGTGGTCCTGACCGGCAACAACACCTACACCGGCGGCACCACCATCAATGCCGGCGGCACCGTGCAGGTCGGCAATGGCGGCGCCAGCGGCTCGATCACCGGCAATATCACCAACAATGGTGGCCTGGTCATCAACACCGGCGGCACCACCACGCTGGGCGGCACCATCAGCGGTGGTGGCAGCATCGTGCAGGCAGGCCCGGGCGGCCTGAACCTGGGCGGCAACAGCGGCGGCTTCAGCGGCACCGGCCAGGTCACCGGCGGTGGCCTGAATGTCACCGGCAACATCGGTGGCCAGTGGACGATCGGCAGCGGTACCACGCTGTCCGGTACCGGGACCATCGGTGGCACGGGTGGCGGCGTGACGGTGTCCAGCGGCGGCGTGCTCTCGCCGGGCAATGGTCCAGGCAACAGCGGCGGTGCGGGCAATGGCGCCGGCACCATTACGGTGGGCGGCAATCTGACCCTGTCGCCGGGCAGCACGCTGGGCATCGACCTGGGCGCCACCGGCAGCGACACGGTGCAGGTGGGCGGTAGTGCAAACGTGGGTGGCAGCACGGTGCGGGTGAACACCATTTCGCCGAGCACCAGCTACCAGCAGGGCCAGCAGTACACGGTGGTCAATGCAGGTGGTGGCGTGAGCGGGCAGTTCGCTTCGGCAACCTCGCCGTCGGCCTTCCTGGCGATTACGCCGGTCTATACCGCCAACACCGCCAACCTGCAGATAGACGTGGCGCAGACCGCAGCATTCACCACCGCAGCGACGACGCGCAACCAGTACAACACTGCCGCAGCGCTGGACAGCCTGCCGCAGAGCGGCCCGGCGCTGGGCCTGTACAACACCCTGCTGATGTATGACGCGGGCACTGCGCGCGCGGCGTTCGACCAGCTTTCGGGTGAAGTGCATGCGGCCAGCCGCGCGGTGCTGCTGTACGACAACTACCTGGAGGAGGGTATCCGCCAGCGCCTGGGCAGTGAGCTGCCGACCGTGCGTGGTGAGCGAGCCTCGGCCTGGCTGGCCGGGAGTGGCAAGGTGTTCCGCCAGGACGGTGACGGCAACGGCGATGACATCCGCTCCAACCGCAATGCGCTGATGGCGGGCGTGGACTGGCAGCTGGGCGAGCACGTGGTGCTGGGTGCGGCCGCAGGCAACGAGCGGCTGGATACGCGCCTGTACGATCGCAGTTCGCGGGCCCGCCTGCGTGGCCACACGTTCGGCCTGTATGCACAGGGCCAGTGGAACAACGGTTTCGCGGTCGGTGGCAGCGTATCGCGCGGCGACTACCGCACGCGCACCACGCGTGAGGTGCCGCTGCTGGGCCAGACCCTGTACAGCCGCCAGGACTCGGATGTGACCATCGCGCAGGTGGAGGGCAGCTGGACCTGGTCCCATGGCAGGACCCAGCTGCAGCCGTACGTGCAGTTCACCAAGCACTGGGTCGACAGCGATCGCGCAGTGGAGCAGGGCGGCACTGCTGCGCTGGCGCTGGAAGGCGGCAAGGACACGCTCAATGTCAGCACCGTGGGCGTGCGTGGGCGCTGGGACGTGGGCAGCGGCGAGCGCTTCCCGGCACAGCTGACGGTCGGCCTCGGCTGGCAGCACGCCTCGGGTGACACCGATGTGGCCAGCCGCAATCGCTTCGCGGTGGGCGGCAATGCCTTCGATGTCTACAGTGCGGTGATGGCGCGCAATGCGCTGGTCAGCCAGCTGGGCGTGGCGGTCGGCCTCGGCCGCAACAGCCAGCTGTCGATGTTCGTGCAGGGCCAGCATGGCGATGGCCGTCGCGACGTGGGTGGGCAGATCAACCTGCGCGTGGGCTTCTGAGGGAAGTGCGGCGATGTTGGATCCAGGCTTGCGTGGATCCGGGGCGGGGCGGAGGGCTAGACCCTCCGCTCCATCTCCACGGCGTCGATCCCGGCGCCGTGGCCATTGGACACGATCCGCGTCACCTGGAAGCCCAGCCCGGCATAGAAGCCCTGGGTGTGCTGGCTGGTACTGAGCGTGATGCGCTTGATCGACGGATCCGCTTCGGCCTGGCGCAGGCGTGCCAGCGCCAGTTCGCGGCCCAGTCCCTGCCGGTGCAGCGCGCGCTGCACCATGCCCCAGCAGAAGCCGGCACTGCCGTCGCCGCGTCGCGACAGGCCGCCACAGGCCACGATGCTGCCATCGCGCTCGATCACCTGGAATGCACAGTCCATGGCCTGCTCGCGCAGGAAGCGTTCAAAGTCGCTGCGCTCTTCGGGCGCGAAATAGGTGGGCACGTTGCTGTCGAACATCGACAGGCAGGCGCTGGCGTCGGCGGGGCGGTAGAGGCGGAGGTTCATGGGAAATGCCATGGAGTTGCCCGGCTGCATTTCAACCGTCCAGACGTTGGGAGGGGGCGAAGCGTTCCAGGGTACATGGAGCGATGCCGATCCTTTTCCAGGTGACTTCTCCCCACTCGAATGACCGTGCTCGGGACGCAGGCGCCTGTACCAGGCGGGTGCGTCGTTCGCGGGCAATGGCGAGGCGCATGCGGCCGCGATGGCGCGCAGCGGGGCGCGGCGGCTTCCGGGCTATGCTTTCGACACATGGGACTGACCGCGCGGCAGGATCCGCCGGCCCCATTCGTCTTCCTGCCTGCAACGGAGCTGCCCAGTGACGCCCGACCCTTCTCTTTCCCGGACTGCCCAGCTCATGCGCGGTCTGCTGTTTGGCGCGGTGGGCCTGTTGAGCCTTGCCGTGGCCGCCCTCGAGGTGACGCATCGTCTTGAGTTCCTGGAGGTCGCGCAGGCCGTTGATGGCCAGGTCGAGCGCCTGAACGCCGGCGGATCGCATCCGCAGGTCGCGTTCACCACCGCGACCGGCCAACGCATCTCGTACCCGCAGGGCGGCATGATTTTCGGCTATGAGCCTGGGCAGCCGGTACGCGTGCTGTACGACCCGGCGCGACTGCGGCTGGAGCCGGTGCTGGATACGTTCGGTGCGTTGTGGGGAATGACGGTCGTGTGGGTGCTGCTGGGGCTGGCGTTCGTCGGCGCCTGCGTGGGGACTGCTCCGGCGCAGATGACTCGCGGCCGATCGCGCGCCGTCGGCGGGCGGGCCGTTGGACCGGCCACGGCGGCAGGCCCTGTTCAGTCCGGTAGTACCTGCGACGATTCCCGCCAGCCAAACAAAAAAGCCGCCCACTGGGCGGCTTCTTCATTTATCTGGCGGAGAGAGGGGGATTGTCGGGTGCATCCCTGCACCCGATCCCGATGCGCGTTGCGCCCCGGGACCAGCCTGCGGCTGTCCGGTTCTGCTCCTGCAGAACCGTCGAACCCCGGCGGGGCTTCTCACCACCCATCCCATCCGCCAGACAAACGCAAAAGGGCCACCCTGTGGGCGGCCCTTTTGCGTTTGTCTGGCGGAGAGAGGGGGATTCGAACCCCCGAAGCGCGGTTTAGACGCTTACACACTTTCCAGGCGTGCTCCTTCAACCACTCGGACACCTCTCCGGATCCCTGCCACCGGCAAACGCCTCAGCAGGGGCGCAGATTCTAGCGGGCGGCGCGGCCGGACACAAGCGCCCAGATCACGGACGCATCCGGGCGCATTGTTGGCGAGGGGGCTGGACAGGCATGGCACAATGGAACATCCGATGGAAAACGGTGGCCTGATGTCCTACCTCGTCCTTGCCCGCAAGTGGCGTCCGAAGCGTTTTGCCGAGCTGGTGGGCCAGGAACACGTGGTCCGTGCGCTCAGCAACGCGTTGGACAGCGGCCGTGTCCACCACGCGTTCCTGTTCACCGGTACCCGCGGCGTGGGCAAGACCACCATCGCGCGCATCTTCGCCAAGTCGCTGAACTGCGAGCAGGGCACCAGCGCCGACCCGTGCGGCCAGTGCGCGGCCTGCCTGGACATCGACGCCGGCCGCTACATCGACCTGCTGGAAATCGATGCCGCGTCCAACACCGGCGTGGATGACGTGCGCGAGGTGATCGAGAACGCGCAGTACATGCCGTCGCGCGGCAAGTACAAGGTCTACCTGATCGACGAAGTGCACATGCTGTCCAAGGCGGCGTTCAATGCGCTGCTGAAGACGCTGGAAGAACCGCCGGAGCACGTGAAGTTCCTGCTGGCCACCACCGACCCGCAGAAGCTGCCGGTCACCGTGCTCAGCCGCTGCCTGCAGTTCAACCTCAAGCGCCTGGACGAGGATCAGATCCAGGGCCAGATGACGCGCATCCTGGCGGCAGAAGAGATCGAGGCAGACGGCAGTGCCATCGTACAGCTGGCCAAGGCCGCTGACGGCAGCCTGCGCGACGGCCTGTCGCTGCTGGACCAGGCGATCGCCTATGCCGGCGGCGCGCTGCGCGAGGACGTGGTGCGCACCATGCTGGGCACGGTCGATCGCACCCAGGTGGCGGCGATGCTCGATGCGCTGGCCGAGGGCGATGGCCCGCGCCTGCTGCAGGTGGTGGCCGCGCTGGCCGAATTCTCACCGGACTGGAGTGGCGTGCTGGAAGCGCTGGCCGAAGGCCTGCACCGCATCCAGGTGCAGCAGCTGGTACCGGGTGCGGCCGCTGCCGAAGGCCTGGACGCCGTCGCATTCGCCGAGCGCCTGCGCCCGGAAGTGGTGCAGCTCTGGTACCAGATGGCCCTGAATGGCCGCCGCGACCTGCCGTTGGCGCCGAGCCCGCGCGCAGGTTTCGAAATGGCCGTGCTGCGGATGCTGGCATTCCGCCCGGCCGTAGCAGTCCCGCCGGTACCGAAGTCGGTGGATGGTGCAGGCAATGCGCCGGGTGGCAATGCGGCCGGTGGTGGCACCGGTGCGGGTACCCACGAAGCGATGCCGGCGACTGCCGCCGCTTCGGCAAGCCCGGCCGTGGTGGCGCAGGTGGCCGCTCCGGTGCAGGCCGCGCCGCGCGAACCTGAACCCGAACCCGAGCCGGCCCCGCAACCCGAGCCGGACCCGACGCCGGAGCCCGAGCCGGTTCCGGTGGAAGAGCCTGTGCAGCCGCCGCCGATGAAGGCCGAGGCCGCTCCACCGGCTGCTGAAGCGGAAGCGGGCGACGACCTGCCGCCGTGGGCCACCGACGAAACCGAGGCGCGTGACGAGGCGCTGGCGGCCGAGATGGCGGGGCCAGACGCCGCCATGGTCGCGCCCTGGCATGAGCCGCCGGCTCCCGTCGTGGCTCCCAGCGAGCCTGCACCGCCCGAGCGCCCGTTCCGCACTGAAGGCATTGCCATCGCGCCGGCCGAGCCCGCGCCAGTGCAGGGGACCGCGCCGCTGGAGGGTGTCAGCGACCTGGCCACGGCCGAGGACTGGCTGGATCTGGTGGCCAACAGCGGCCTCAGCGGCCCGTCGCGGCAGCTGGCGGCCAACGCTGCCTTTATCAGTTGCGAGCACGGGACCTTGAAACTGGGCCTTTCGCCCGGATTTGAGTACCTGCGCTCTGAGCGTGCGCTGGCCGCCTTGGGCGAGATGCTGGAGAAAGCCCTTGGCCAGGCCCCGAAGATCGTGGTCGAGACCGTGGAGATCGAGCACGTTCCGGCCGAGACCCTGCATCAGCGTGCCGACCGCCAGCGTAGTGAGCGGCAGCAGGTGGCAGAGGCTGTTTTCATGGACGATCCGGAGGTGCAGGTGCTGATCCAACAGCACGGTGCCCGGGTTGTTTCCGATTCCATCCGTTCTTTTGACGAGTAAGAGACTATGCGCGGCAACATCGCCCAACTGATGCAGCAGGCCCAGAAGATGCAGGAGAACCTGCAGAAGGCCCAGGAAGAAATCGCAAGGATCGAAGTGACCGGCAGTGCCGGTGGCGGCATGGTCAGCGTGACCCTGACCGGCGCCAAGGAATGCCGCAAGGTGCGCATCGACCCGTCGCTGACCAGCGACCCGGAGATGCTGGAAGACCTGATCGCCGCCGCCTTCAACGATGCTTCGAACAAGATCGATGCCGAGTCGAAGTCGAAGATGGGTTCGGCCACCGCTGGCATGCAGTTGCCGCCGGGCATGAAGCTGCCGTTCTGATTCTTGGCGGGGCGCCTGCTGCTGCAGGCGCCCGCTGCAACCCTCAGTCGAGCATGGCTCGACTCTACACGTAGCTGTCGAGCTTGCTCGACGCCATCAAAGCACACCGCCGTGTCCGCACCCCTGCTTGAACAATTGATCGACGCGCTGCGGGTGCTGCCTGGCGTGGGCCAGAAAACGGCGCAGCGCATGGCCTACCACCTGCTAGAGCGTGAGCGCGAAGGTGGCCAGCGCCTGGCCCAGACCTTGGCGCTGGCGGTGGAGCGCATCGGCCACTGTGCGCAGTGCCGCGATTTCAGCGAAACCGAGCTGTGCCCGACCTGTGCCAACGGCAGCCGCGAGCGCAGCCAGCTGTGCGTAGTCGAATCGCCGGCCGACCGCCTGGCCATCGAAAACGCCACCGGCTTCCGCGGTGTCTACTTCGTGCTGCAGGGGCGACTGTCGCCGCTCGATGGCGTCGGCCCGCGCGAACTGGGCCTGGAGCAGCTGGAGCGACGGCTGGCCGAAGGCGAGGTGCAGGAGCTGATCATCGCCACCAGCGCCACTGTCGAGGGCGAGGCCACCGCGCATTACCTGGCGCAGCTGGCGCGCGCACGCAAGGTACAGCCCAGCCGCCTGGCGCAGGGCCTGCCGCTGGGCGGCGAGCTCGAATACGTTGATCGTGGCACGCTGTCGCACGCGTTCGGTACGCGCAGCGAATTCCGCGATTGAGCAACGGCCGGACGTGGCCGGGCGTGGGCGGCCTACAATGCGGGAGACATCTCCGCCGAGGCCGACCATGAGCAACGAAACCCTTTTCAGCAAGATCATCCGTCGTGAGATCCCGGCCACCATCGTCTACGAGGATGACGAGGTGCTGGGCTTCAAGGACATCGCACCGCAGGCGCCGGTGCATGTGCTGTTCATCCCGAAGAACGAGATCATTCCGACCCTGGATGACCTGCAGCCCTCGCAGGCGCACCTGATCGGCAAACTGGCCCTGGCCGCTGCCGAGTACGCGCGCCGCGAGGGCTTCGCGCAGGACGGCTACCGCATCGTGATGAACTGCCGTGAGCATGCCGGGCAGACCGTGTTCCATATCCATATGCATCTGCTGGCGGGGGCACCGCTGGGGCATTTCGGTGCGCCTGGGCGTTGAAGCCCCCGTCCACGCCATGCGTGGATGAAAAAGGCCGCCCGAGGGCGGCCTTTCCGTCATGCCTGTGCGGTGGCGATCACCACCAGCCCCAGCGGCCATAGCCGCCCCAGTAAGGGCCCCACGGACCCGGACCCCACGGGCCATAGGGGTAGGGCACCACATCGACCTGGCGCTGTTCCGGCCACAGGTAGATGACATCGGCCGCCAGCTTCGGCAGGCGATAGTCGTACTCGCCGATGCGGGTGTTCTGGTAGCCGTCGATCTTGCCGATGAAGGTGACGTCACGACCGGCCTCGAACACCGCCGGGTCGTAGAAGCCGGCACGGCAGGCGATGAAGCGGCCGTCGCTGGCATCGGACGAGGTGGTGTTCGGGCGGCCACTGCCATTGAGCGGGCGCGAGATGATCTGGAAGCAGGTCTCGCCCTGGCCAGGCTTGGTTTCGATGATGCGACCGCCCCAACGGACCGGCGTGCCGACCTGCTGGGTAGCGACCGAGTCGCGAGGAGAGACCAGGCTGAACTGTCCCTGCAGCGGCTTCGGGGCCGTGGCGCAGGCCGACAGGGCCAGCGTGGCCACAGCGGTGAGGAGGAACTTGGTGTTCATGGGGAGGCTCCGGAAGTCGGGCGATGCCTGCGCAGGTCCCGCAATAATGAGGCGAGGTCGTTGCAAGTTCCAGCGTAGCGCGCGTCGGCGAAACGCTGGCTGAGCGCGAGCAGGGTGGGGTCGGGTCGCTGCCGGTGAACCCGCTGTGCCCAGTGCTGTGCGGTTTCGTGCGGTTCTCGGGCCAGGCCGAGGCGGGCGTAGCGTCGCCCGAGGCGATGCCAGGCGCGCAGCAGCGGGTCGCGTTCGCGCTCGCCGCGGGCCAGCAGCCAGGCCATCCACGCCAGTGCCAGCAGGGCGGCCACGACGAAGCCGGCGACCAGCTGCCCGGGACCCAGATCGTCCAGCCCGAAAGGCTTGAGCAGTTGCTGCTGGCGGCGCGCATCGAAGGACAGCACCAGATCGTTCCAGCCGCGGCGCAGCCAATCCCCCATCTGGCCCAGCTGCAGCCACCGCTGTCGCAGTGGTGTGTCCGTGCCGGCCTGCAGGCGGTCGTCCAGCGTGTCCAGGATGCGTTCCGGTGCCACGGCCGCCGTCGGGTCTACCCGTACCCAGCCGCGCTGCGGCAGCCACACCTCGGCCCAGGCGTGGGCATCCATCCGCCGCACCACCCAGTAGTCGCCGATGCGGTTGCGGGTGCCGCCGGCGAAACCGGTCACCACCCGCGCGGGTACACCCGCGTTGCGCATCAGCACCACGAAAGCCGAGCTGAAGTGTTCACAGAAGCCGGCCTTGTAGCCGAACAGGAACTCGTCGATCGGGTCGCGCCCCGCCGCCGGGGTATCCAGCGTGTACGAGAAATCCGTGGTGATCCACTGCAGCGCGCGGCGCACGATGGCCTCGTCATCACCGCCGGCGTCCTGTCGCCATTGCTGGGCCAGGGTGGCGGTGCGCGGGTTGAAGCCGGCCGGCAGCTGCAGCGTCGCGCGGCGCAGAAGGGGCGACAGCGTGCTGTCGAACTGCCGTGGAGGGGCCGAATGCAATCGCCAGCGGCTGAGCGAGGCCAGCGGGCGTTCGCTGCGCAGGCTCATGTCCGCATCCAGCATGCTGCCCGCAGGCGCACCGCTGGGCAGGTCCAGCGCCACAAGCTGGCGGCGGTCAGTCGGCTCGTAGTCGATCTGGTAATCCCAGCCCTGTGTACCGGCTTCAACCACCGCAGCAGGTCGCCGCGCGCTCGCAGGCTCGCGTGTCCAGCGCCGTCCATCGAAGGCGGTCAGTACAGGGCCGCGCCAGTAGCGCTGCGCCGGCTCGGGTGGGGCACCGAAGAACTGCACGCGCAACGCCGGGGTGTCGTCGGCCATCAGGTCCAGCCACTGGCCGGGTTCCATGCTGTCGGACAGCCCCGGTGTACCCACGGCGCGCTCGGGAACGCCCCACAGTGGCGTGGCAAGGCGCGGGAACAGCCAGAAGCAGGCCAATGCCAGCGGCAGGCCGATCGCCAGCAGGCGGCCGACGCCACGCAGCTGCCCGCGCAACGGCAGGCGGCCAGCATGGCCTTCATCCTGGGCCAGGCGTTGCAGGGCGAGCAGTGCGCTGACCCCGGCCAGCGCGGCCAGTGCTGTTGTCAGCGGCCCCTGGTCGAGCAGGAATGCTGCAAAGGGCGAGAACAGCGCAAAGCCGAGCAGACTGCGGGCATCACGCAGGCTGCGCAGCTCGCTGGACTTGATCGCCAGCATCGCGGCCAGCAGCGCGCAACCGGTGTCGCGTCCTGGGCGCACCATGCCCATCTGCCAGACGATGGCGCCGAGCATGGCCAGCACCAGCAGCAGGCGCACCGGCATCGGCAGCACTGTCCGCCGCGACAGGGCGGCGGTGAAAATCGCCGCCAGCGCGATCACGCCCGCCAGCAGTGGCGGCAGCTGCAGCAGCAGCGGCAACAGAGCCAGCGCCGCGCTGGCCAGGGTCCAGTTGCGGGCGTTGCGGTCGAGCAGCTCCGGGGTCTCAGTCATGCGGCATCAGCGCCAGCGCGCGCAGGCACAGGTGGTGGTGGCTGGCGCCCAGTCCGGGCCCGAACGGCGGGTGTGCAGGCAGCAACAGGGTGTAGCGGCGGCCCTCGCGCTCGGCTACATCCACCCAGCGCGCCAATCGAGCGATGCGTGCTTCTTGGCCCAGCGGCGCCAATGCGCGCCAGTCGAGGACTACTTCGATGCCGACCGGTTTTTCGTACTCGCGCACCAGCAGGCTGTCGCGGCGTGCCGAGTGCTTCCAGGAAATGCTGCGCGGCGCATCGCCCGCCCGGTAGGGGCGCAGCTGATGCAGTTCCTCGCCGCTGGCGTGGGCACGGGTATGCAGCGGATCGCTGCCGCTCTCCGGCAGTGCAGGCGCCAGGGCTTCGCCCAGTGGGTAGACCAGCAGCGGCTGTTCCGGCCACACCCACGACCACGCCCGCACCAGGCCCAGGGGCTGGGTCGTGGACAGGCGGATACGTGGAAGCTCCAGCCAGCCCCGGCGTTCGCTGGGAACCTCCAGTTCCACTTCACCACGGCCGTGTGCAGGCAGCGAGGTCCAGGCCTGGCTGTCGCCCAGCTGGAGATGAAGGCCGTGCCGCGCACGCGGATCCCGCAGAGAGAGGTCCACGCGCAGGCGCAAGGGTTGCCCGGCCGGTACCGGCTCGGCGGAGATCGCGTCGATCTGTACGCCGGACAACTGGAGATGCGCGGCAATGGCACTGGCGACTGCCGCTGCCGCCAGCAGCAGGGCCAGCAGCAGGGCGGGATTGTTGTTGTAGTTCAGCGCGCCCAGCAGCATGGCTGCCAGCAGGATTGCAACGAACAGGCCGAAGCGGGTGGGCAGCACATAGATGCGATGGCGATCCAGTCGCTTCGGCAAGGCTTCGGGCCTGCGCGGCCGAGCCAGCAGCTGCATGCGTGCCCAGCGTGTGGCCACGTTCAATCCACCGCGACGGTCTGCAGGATCGCGCGTGCCAATGCCGGCCCCGAACTGGATTCGGCTTCCGCCACCAACCGGTGGCCGGCCACGGCGACGAACAGCGTCTGCACGTCCTCGGGCACCACATGCCCGCGACCCAGCAGCAGTGCATGTGCTCTGGCTGCACGCAGCAGCGCCAGGCCGGCACGCGGCGACAGGCCGACGCGCACGCCTGCGTGCTGGCGGCTGCGGGTCAGCAGGGCCTGCACATAGTCGATCAGCGCGTCGCTGGCATGCACCTGGTTCACCGCGTCGCGCAACGTGCGCACCTGGGTGTCATCCAGCTTCGGCACGGCCCGCGCGATCAGGTCGCGGCGGTCGCTGCCACGCAGCAGCTCGCGCTCGGCCTGGGCGCTGGGATAGCCCATCGCCAGCCGCAGCAGGAAGCGATCCAGCTGTGAATCCGGCAGCGGGAAGGTGCCTGACAGGTCCACCGGGTTCTGTGTGGCGATGACGAAGAAAGGGTCCGGCAGCGGGTGCGTCTGCCCGTCCAGGGTGACCTGCTGCTCGGCCATCGCTTCCAGCAACGCGCTCTGCGTGCGCGGGGGGGCGCGATTGATCTCGTCGGCCAGCAGTACGTGGGTGAATACCGGGCCTGGGTGGAACTGGAACTGGCGGCTGCCGGCTTCATACACCGACACGCCCAGCACATCGGCCGGCAACAGATCTGAGGTGAACTGCACGCGCTGGAAACTGAGGCCCAGGCTGCTGGCCAGCGCATGCGCCAGCGTGGTCTTGCCCAGGCCGGGCAGGTCTTCGATCAGCAGGTGGCCGCCGGACAGCAATGCGACGAAGGCCAGCCTGACTTCCGGCACCTTGCCCAGCACCAGTGCGTTGACCTGATCCTGTGCCTCCCGCAGGGCCTGACGCAATTGATCGGTTAGCATGCTGGGATTGGGGGACGAGGCTGGCATGATCGTCTCAGATCTGGAATCCACTCGATTATCCATAGAGCAATGCAAGGCGAACAGCGCGCACGGACGATATTTCTCTGGTTATGGACGCTGGTCACAGCGGCCAAGCTGATCGTTGCCGCGCGCCTGCCGCTGTTCGTCGACGAAGCGTTCTATTGGCAGGAAGGCCAGCATCTGGCCGCAGCCTATTCGGACCTGCCCGGGCTGACCGCGTGGCTGGCCCGGCTGGGCGTTGAGATCGGTGGCCATCACGTGCTCGCGTTGCGCCTGCCATTCCTGGCCATCGGTGCGCTGCTGCCGCTGCTGGTGGTGCGCACGGCCACGCGCTGGTTCGGCAACGTGGCCGGTTGGCAGGCGGGCAGCCTCACGCTGTTGATGCCGTTGTCGGCGACGCTGGGCCTGCTGGCGGTGCCGGACGTGCCGATGGCACTGGCGGCGGTGATCTGCCTGCATGCCGGCGCGCGCCTGCTGCACAACGTGGATGCCTCCTCGGCGGTGAAGCTGGCGCTGGGCCTGTTGATCGGTGCGCTCAGCCATTACCGCTTCATCGGTGTCATTGGCGTGGGTTTCATTGCGCTGCTGGCATTGCCGCAGGGGCGGCGCATGCTGGCCGATCCGCGCGTATGGGTCGCGTTGGCGGTGGGCGTGCTGGCGTGGCTGCCACTGCTGGCGTGGAATGCGGACAACCACGATGCCGGGCTGAAATTCCAGGTGGTCGAGCGTCATCCCTGGGCCTTCGAATGGGGCGGGCTGTGGTTCCTGGTGATCCAGCCGATGCTGGTGACGCCGATCCTGTGCATGGCGATGTGGAAGGTAGCGCTGGCAGGAACCCGGAGCGGTGGCGGCGCGCGCGTGCAGTGGCGCTATTTCGGCCTGGTGGGCGGCGTATCCACGCTGGGCATTTTCGTGCTCGGCTTCTTTACTGACGTCGAGCGGATCAGTTTCCACTGGCCGCTGCCGGGTTACCTCGCACTGCTGGTGGCGGTGCCGGTGGTGCTCAACGGCTGGCCGCGCTGGCTGCGCCGCACCGGCTGGTGGTTGGCCGGTGCGGGCATGGTGCTGGCCTTCGGCTACTACCTGATGGCCTCCACGCCGGCACTGCGCGAGCAGATGGCCGGCAGCAAGTACTACCCGCGCAATTTCGCCGGCTGGCAACCCCTGGCGGTAGCGGTGCGCGAGGAGTTGCGGCAGATGCCGCAAGGGACACGCGTGCTGGCCGGCAACTTCAAGGTCGGCGCTGAACTGGGTTTCCAGCTGGGCAATGGCAACATCGAGGTGCTGCCGCATCCGCTCAATGACAAGCATGGCCGCACCGCACAGCTGGCACAGTGGGGCCTGCTGCATGAGGGCGAGCGCACGGCGCCGATGCTGCTGGTGCTGTCACCCAGCGACCAGCGCTATCGCGAACTGCTGGCGCGCTATCACGCCATCTGCGATCAGGTGGGCCCGCTGCCTGCGCCACGCGTGGTCAGCAGTGATCACGGATTCCAGCGCTTCCTGTTGTTCCGCCTGCCGGTGCAGCGCGCGCAAGGGCCGTGCGTGACGCCGGCGATGGCGTGGCTGGATGCGCCGTCCAACGGCGAGAAGGTGTCCGGCACGCTCGCGATCAAGGGCTGGGCGTTCAAGGATGGCGTCGGCCTGGCGCGGGTTGAAGTGCTGGTCGATGGCCGCTCCATCGGTGATGCCCGCTACGGGCGTGTGTTCGACGTGCGCCACACCTGGCCGGACAGTACCGATCCGCAGCATCCGGCGGTGGGCTTCGACGCATCGTTGGATACCACCACGCTGGCTCCGGGCAAGCACTGGCTCGGGCTGCGCCTGCATGGCCGCGATGGCAGCGTGGAGGCGTGGCAGGAGCAGCCGTTCGTTCGTTGAGGTCCTCTGGTCCTGTAGAGCCGAGATCCTATGTTCGTGGTCAAGCCTGCTGGAAGCAGGCTTGACCCACTTTCAGCATGGCCGGGTCAAAGTCCCGGCCGCTCTTGAAGACGCCCCAAGCGATCCTGGCCAGCTTTCTGGCCAGGATGTTG
>NZ_JCAFVJ010000015.1:0-87604 GCF_059372295.1 Stenotrophomonas sp. YJH_SMC_33 | reverse complement strand
GTTAAGGTGCGGGATGGGGATCGCTCGGCTCGTCTGTCGGCTGCTATCCGCAGATATCATGTTGACGGTCCCTCCACCCTGGCTCCTACATACCGCGTAGGAGCCGGGAGGAACATACAAGCCATGCTCGGCTGCTCTTCGTTCAGATCGCGATGAGCCGAGCGTAGGCTCGGCTCTACGGCAGCAGCCAAGGGGGCAGAGCCCATTGCCGTGGCAACGGGATCCGACCCCGCTGCACGCCCGCTTACCAGGCCTTGCGCAGGCCCAGCTGGCCACCCACATTGCGATAGCCACCGTCGCCGTGCTGCACGCTCACGCCACCCCACGCACCCCAGCGCTGGCCCAGCTTCAGCTCGGCACCGGCCTGCACCTCGTAACGGTTGCGTGGCACGTCCGCGCCCAGCGTGTCACCGTTGAACTGCAACGTGCTGGCGCCGCTGCCACGCAGCCAGTTCACGCCCAGGTACGGCTGCACGGCATTGTCGGCTGCAATGCCATGGCCAAACACACGCACGCCCAAACGCCCGCTCAGGCCACCGGCATCGGCGTGGTCGATCACCGTGCCGTTGCTCTCCACGTGGCGATCAGCGCGGAAATCGACATGGCTCAGCTGCAGTTGCGGCTGCACGTACAGCGCGCTGGCGGCACCCTGCCACACGTTGAAGGTGTAGCCGGTCTCCAGCGACACACTGGCCATGCGCGAATCGTAGTGCTCCGGCGCCAGGCCGATGCCCTGCACCCGGTTATCGAAACGGCCGTGCTGCAGGTTCGCATCAACGTACGCACCCTGCGTACCGTCAGCCGCCTGCAACCAGGTGCCGTACACACCCACGGCACTGCCACGCACCCGCCCCTTGGCGCTGTAGCCGGTCAGATCGGACACTGCACTGCTGTCAGCACGCCCCGTGCCCAGCATCACGCCGAACGCTGCATTGCCCCGGCGAACCAGCTCACTGCCGATCTGCAGCACCGAGGTGTTGCCATCGATCGACAGTTGACCGCCGACCGCGCTGAAGTCCGCCTGCTGCCGGCCCACGCGCGCCCACGCGGCACGGCCTTCATCCAGCGATACGGCCCCGATACGGTCGTTCAGACGATGGGAAAACATGTTGATGGCCGCCGACTGGTTTGCCAGATAGGCACCGGCTTCCGGGCGCAGTACCGGCGGCGGCAGGATCGGATTGATTGGATCCACCGGATCCGTCGGGTCGATCGGATCCGGGCCCGGATCGACCGCGCACCCCGGCGCAGCCGGGTTGTCCTGGCAGACATCGAACCATTGCGAACGCAGATACCAGTTGCCATCGGTGGGATCCGTCACGCCCCCCTTGAACAGGAAATACTCGTACGATCCGCCCACCGCGCGGCCGCTCAGTGCGTAGCTCGCCAGTGATGCACCGTCGATCTCGATCAGTTGGATGCCATCCTTTGTCTGCGCACCCACCCCACCGATGTTCTTCACCGCGATCAGCGCATCGCCGGAGGTATCGCCGCGCACGTGCAGGCGATCCATCGCGCTGTCATCGCCGGCCAGCGCGCCCTGGAACAGGAACGTGGCCCCTTCGCTGTGCAGGTCGCCGTCCACGGTGAGCGTATTGAAGCGACCACTGCCGTCAGACAGTGCCACGCCACTGTTGAGCACCTGAAGTTCGCCTACCGTGGCATCACCGCTCAGTGTCCACTGGCTGCCGCTCTCGATCGCCATCGTCTGCACCAGGTCGGAACTGCCCTGCCACAGCGACCCATCCGCCAGCCGCACATGCACATTCGACTGTGGTGGCAGGCCTGCGTCCTCGTCCTCCGGGGTGATGACGATGTCGCCCACCATCTGCGAGCCTCCGCCCAGTGCAACATCGAAACGTCCGGCCACTGCGGCATCCAGTGCCAGCGCGATGCCATTGCCGCCCGATACCACCGCGCCGTTGGACAGGGTCAGGCCCGGGTCGCGGCTGCTGCGCAGCCATACACCGCCATGCTGGGCGCTCACCAGCGAACCGCCATCGATTTGCATACGACCGTTGTCATTGATCACCGCTGCCCATGCGCCTTCGCCTTCGGTGCGCACGTGGGTGTTGTTCAGCGTCATTTCGCCGGTGCCGCCAGACAGCACACCGTGTGAGTTGACGCCGGTGGTGCGCACGACACTGTCGGCCAGATGCACGGTGCCGCCCAGGCGCGCGATCGCGCCAACGGCGCCCGGGCCCTCGGTCAGGATGTCGATCTCGCTGGCAGTTGCGACCGGACGAACACCCGCCGCGCCTTCTGCATACAGGCCATGACCGTTCTGGCCGAGAGTGCGCAAGCGGCTGGAGGTGACGTGAGCGGTGCCGCCCAGCACCGAGATCGCCTGCCAATAGATGCCATCGGAGGTAATGGTCGAACCTTCGACCATCAGGTCTCCGTTCTCCACCAGGATGCCGACGCCGTTCTGGGTGGTGATCGAGGAGCCGGTCACCTTCGCCACGACATCGCGCTGGTTCATGTTGATGCCCGTCGAAACACTGTCGAGTTGACTGTTCTGGAGGGTCAGGTCAGCACCTTCGGTCATATGGATGCCGTAGTGACCGGACAGCTCCACTCCCATCAGCCGCAGCACACCGCCTCCACCGGTGGCGAAGCTGACAGCACTGGCGTTGTCTCCGCGCGCATGGACGCTGCCGCCACGCATCTCAAGCTCTCCTCCTACGAACAAGCCCATGCCCGAGCGTTCGTGGGTGAGATTGATGTCCACATCTTCCAGCAACACCTTGCTGCCCAGGCCCGCCAACACGCCCGAGGCACCTGCACCACTGCCGTTGATCTGGACCGAACGCAGCGTCACATCGCTGCTGCCCTCTGCCCACAGTCCCTGCCCGCTGCTGCCTACTTCGATGCGGATGCGTTCTGCCTGGAGCGTTCCGCCAACAGCCTCAAGACCATTGGACTGGCTTCCGTGGACGGTGATAGTGCTGTCATGGATCTGCGCCTCGCCGCCGCGGACTGTCACTCCGTGTGACAGTCCGCCACGGGTGACGATATCCACACGCTCCAGCTGGATGCGCCCGGCGAGCGACTCAGCGCCGTGCGAGGTGGTTCCCAACGTCTCGATGCGCGTACCAACGGCCTGAACGTGCCCCCCGGCGGATGCCGATAGACCCGCCGCGCCCCGGCCGGTGGTCATGACCTGCCCGCCGTTGAGCTGGATGCTGCTGCCCACGCCCTCAGCCCGTGCGGCGGCGGCACGCAGCCCGTCGGTGCGCAGATTGACCTCGCCGGCTGGAATGATGGTGCCGCCGTTTACGGCAAGGAACGCATGACCGGCCGGATTGCCGGGCTCGACCGGCTCGGTCGTGGCGTAGTCGCCGGCCGCTGGGTTCTGCTCATCGCCATCGGCAACGACCTGCTGCGCCATCGCTGGCGAAACGATGGCCAGCGCGAGGGCCAGTGCCGAGTACAGGCGGCAACGCGAATACGGTAGGTGCATGACAGCTCTCCATGAAAGGAGCGCCATGTTCGGCATCTGCGGGGCAATCCAACATCGAATGCGTTGCAATGCCGGTGCGGCGCATTGCCGCAGCTGAAGCACTGTCTGAACGGGCGCCGGCCAGAGCAGGGGATGCAAGCACGCTTTGCAACTAATTGCATGGGAACAGAGACGGCAGCAGCCGAAACTGCGCCCCATTCGAGACACGCATTGTCGCCATCGACCCATCACTCAGCCTTCACGCGGTCGCGGCGTATACGTCACCCGCCTGAACAGGGGGCCGGCAACCGCAGTGGCAGTGCAGTGTCCCATCCGTCTCCCTTGTAGAGGACCAGACCATGCGTCTAGATCGGCCCCGCACTTCTCTTCCCTGCCTCCGCCCGCTGGCACGCGGCCTGCTGCTTGCCGTGGCGGTAGCACCTGCAGCTGCTGTATTCGCAGGAGATCTGGACAATCAGCGTGCCGATGTCGGTCCCGGCGATCCGATCGAAGCCTGGACGTTGCGCAATGACTCACGGCTGAGGGTGCTCGGCGGTGAGACGCAACGCATCCAGGCCATGGACTCCACCCTGTACATGGCGCGCGCGGTGATCAACCAGAGCGGCGCTGATGCGCTCTCGGTCCAGTTGCTGGGCGCGTCATTGCTGGAGGCGCAAGGCACTATCTTCCGCGGCGGTATCAGCATCAGTGATTCGTCCCAAGCACATCTGGTGGACAACCATATCGTTCTAGACTCCGCCGACATTCCGGTGGGCGCAGCGAGTTCCATTGGTGTCGATCTCGACAGATCGCTGTCCGGCACAGGTAGCGGCTCGCCGCGGGCGATTCTCGATAACACCCGAATCCAAGTGGCCGAAGCCCCCGGTGCAGCCGAGTACAACAGTGGATTGGGAGTGCGCTTGCAGAGAGGGCAGGCGGACATCGTCAACGGCTCGCAGATTCTCGCGGCCAATGTCGGTGTCATGCTCTGGTCGCTGGTTCCCGGCGCCACGGCCCCCATTCGCCTCAACATCAATGACTCCAGCCTGCAGTCGCGGCGCGGCGCGGCGATACGGGTCATGCCGGGCCTGGAGGGTACTTACGAAATCAATGTGGCCAACGATTCAAAGCTGATCGGTGGCGATGGCAACCTACTGCTGGTGCAGGCCCCCACCGCCGCGAGCACCGCACGTACCAACGTCATCTTCACCGTTGATGATTCCCGGCTGGCCGGCAACGTGACCCTCGACCCAGCCACGGTCACCAATGGCACGCTGGACATCATCCTGCGCAACAAGGCGCAGATCGACGGCCGCTTCCTCAACGTCACCTCGGCCAGCATCGACAGCGACAGCACCTGGCTGATGACCGGCGACAGCAACGTCGGCCACCTGGCGCTGGGTAGCACCGGCACGGTGGCACTCGGCAATGGCAGCACGTTCAACACGCTCACCGTGGATACCTTCGACGGTGCCGGCGGTACCCTGCTGTTCAACACCCAGCTGGGTGACGACAGCTCGGCCACCGACAGGCTGATCATCAAGGGCGATGCCAACGGCCAGGCCAACGTGCGCGTGCTCAATGCCGGTGGTGCGGGCGCGAAGACCGACAAGGGCATCGAACTGATCCGCGTGGGCGGTGCGTCCAATGCACAGTTCGACCTGCAGGGCCGTGCGGTGGGCGGGCAGTACGAGTACTTCCTGTTCAAGGACGCGACCAACGGCGGTTGGTACCTGCGCTCGGAGCTGGCCGGCACGCCGGACCCGTGCGTGGTGGATCCCACACTGCCGGAGTGCACGCCGGTCGATCCGGTGGACCCGGTCGATCCGATCGACCCCACGCCGGTGCTGCGCCCGGAAGCCGGCGCGTACCTGGCCAACCAGTTTGCGATGGACCAGCTGCTGCGCCATGGCTGGCGCGACCGCCAGGGCGGCAACACCTCCGCCGTTGACGGCGTGCGTGGCTGGGCCCGCGTGGACGGCACGCAGAGCAAACTGTCTGCCGTGGAAGACCAGCTGGACCTGCGCGTGGACCGCTCGCGCCTGCAGCTGGGTGCCGACATCGGCGTGTTCGACAACGGCCAGGGCCGCGTGGGCGTGATGGGTACGCTGGCCAAGTCCGATGCCACCTCGCGTTCGCAGCTGACCGGCTACAGCGCACGTGGCAAGGTCAACGGTGGCGCGCTGGGCGTGTACGGCAACTGGAGCAACGATGCACTGTATGTGGATACCAGCGTGCAGCGCGGCCAGTTCCGCAACCGCGTGCAGGGCGAAGGCCTGGCCGAGGAACGCTACGACTCGGACATCTGGCAGTCGTCGCTGGAAGCCTGCTACCGCTTCGGTATCGGCCAGATCGGCAGCACCGCGCTGAGCCTGCAGCCGGAACTGCAGCTGATCTACACCGACGCCAGCACCGACCGCCACGAGGAAGCCAACGGCACGGTGGTGCGCAGCCTGGGCGACAGCGGCCTGTCCGGCCGCGCGGGCCTGCGCCTGCAGGGCGAAGGCCGCAGTGCCGCCGGGGCGTCGGTCAGCCCGTATGTGGTGGCCAACTGGTACCGCGACGGCGCCAGCAACGGCATGGCGTTTGATGATGAAGCACTGAAGGCCAGCGTGCCGCGCAACCGCTACGAATTGAATGCCGGCGCGCGCGTGGACTTCCGTTCCGGGCTGAGTGCGTGGGGTGGCTTCGGCGTGATGCGCGGTGACCATGGGTATCGCGAAGCGACGGCCAATCTGAGCATGTCGTACCGCTGGTAATGTAGAAACATGCACGGCGCCGGATGATTCCGGCACCGTTCTGCGTTCTGTAGAGCCGAGCCATGCTCGGCTGCTTTTCTCAACGGTGGCGACAGTAGTCGAGCATGGCTCGACTCTACAGGGAATGTCGCATTCGGCAGGCAGCGCCCTCCGCCACCTGCCCGTGACGAAGTTGCAGCACTTTCGAACTTTCCAACTTTTCTCATTGGCAGCATTGGTGCTGCGTGCAAATGATGGACCGCCACCGACAACGGGTGGCACGGGCTTCCAATCCCGTTTGGTAAATGTTGTTTACGCTTGCCTGCCGGCGTCGCCCTTTCCTTGTTGGGTGGCGTCGGCAGGCAATCTGTCCGTGCATCTATGGCGGACGGTGCGTGGGGGCCTCGTGCCCGCCGGCGTTTGACAACGTTAGCCACCGGTATTGGAACCATGCACCGTCCGCCACCCTCGCTGTTAAGCGGGGTGGCTCCTTCGTCACATGCACAAGGAAGCCGCCATGACTGCCACACACTACCCGTTCCTGTTCGCCACCCTCGGCGAGGCCGCCAACGTGCTTCCCGAAGCCGTCGCGCGCGCGTTGGAGACCACGCTGAGCGCCACGCACGGCAACACTGTGCCGGCCAGCACCTCGTTATTGGCGTGCCTGCAGCGCATCCGCCAAGTGGATGCCGCCGACGGCCAGCCCTGGCCAGAGAAGGGCCGCACATCCGGACAGCGCATGGCCATGGCCCGCGCCAACCGCGCCAATGCCGGGCTGACGTTGCTATTGGAACTGCTGCACGCGACCGAACGCGTGCGCGTGGATGGCGATGAAGATCAGCAGGTGGGTGACGACGTGCGCGAAGGGCTGCTGCTGGCCTGCCGCGGGTTGGCCGAGTATGTGGATGTGCAGTTGCACGCGACTTGAGCAGCGCGCGTTCTGAACTGCGGAAGAGCGCTCAGTTCCGTATTGCACGGTTCGCGATTACAACAAATCTGATGGCCGACCTATCGCGCTGGCGCGGATAGTTCGCACTTCTTCTCAGGGAGTGTACCGATGCACAAGATGATGGTTCCGCTGAAGCGCTATACGCAGTTCAGTGGACGCGCCAGCCGCAGCGAGTACTGGTGGTTCCAGTTGTTCATGATGATGTTCACCATTCCGTTGAACGTGCTGGGCTTCATCGCCGGGTACACCAACTCCACATCGCTGGCGCTGGTTTCGTCCGGGCTGATGTTGGTGGTTTGGCTGGCGCTGGCGCTGCCACTGATCGCGGTGACCATTCGCCGGCTGCACGATACCGATCGTTCGGGCTGGTGGTTGTTGCTTGGGCTCGTGCCGATTGCCGGCCTGGCCGTGCTGGTGTTCATGCTGCTGCCCAGCACGCCGGGCGACAACCGGTTTGGTAAGCCCGTTCCGCACGTTTAAGGGGGGCGCCGGGCAATGCCCTGCGTTCCCGTTCGCCACGGCCCCGCCTTGTTAGGTGTCGACCTTGGTCGATACGGAGAAACGCCAACCAAGGTTGGCATCTACCACAGCAGCGCGGTAGCGCCGGGCCATGCCCGGCGTCTTCGCTCAGGCGAAGTGCTGGTAACCGCCGTCGGCGGCTTCGCCATCCACGTGCACGCCCTGCCCTTCGGCAATGCGGCCGATGCGGGTGAGCGGCACGTCCAGCGATTCGGCCAGGTAGTGCAGGGCGTCGCGCTGATCGGCGGCGGCGGTGAAACACAGCTCGTAGTCATCGCCACCGCGCAATGCGCAATCACGCGCACCGTCGCGGCCGAGCAGATCGCGCAGCGCGTGCGAGATCGGCAGCGAATCGGCATCGACGTGTGCGGCCAGGTTGCTGCGCGTGGCGATGTGGCCCAGATCGGCCAGCAGACCATCGGAGACATCCACCGCTGCATGCGCGAAGGCACGCAGGCGCAGGCCGAGGGTGACTCGCGGCGTCGGCCGCAGCAGGCGCAGGCGCAGGCGTTCGTAGTCGGCCAGCAGGGTCGCGGTGGCCACGTTCAGCGCACCCTGCTGCCACAGGCGCAGCGCGCCGGCGGCATCACCCAGCGTGCCGCTCACCCATATGTCATCGCCCACCTGTGCGCGGTCGCGGCGCAGCGCCTGGCCACGCCCGACCTGGCCCATCGCAGTCACCGACAGCGACAGCGGACCGCGCGTGGTGTCGCCGCCGATCAGCGCGATGTCGTGCTGGTCGGCCAGGGCAAAGAAGCCATCGGCGAAGGCCTCGATCCAGTCTTCAGACGCTTCCGGCAGCGACAACGCCAGCGTGCACCACGCCGGCCGCGCGCCCATCGCGGCCAGGTCCGACAGGTTGACCGCCAGGGTCTTCCAGCCGATGTCGAAGGCCGGGGTTTCCACCGGGAAGTGCACGCCGCTGTTGAGCGTGTCGGCGGTGACCACCAGTTGTTCGTTGGCGCGCGGCTGCAGCAGCGCGGCGTCGTCACCGATGCCGAGCAGGATGTCGTCGCGCTCGAGGGTACGGGCGCGGATGCGTTCGATGAGGGCGAATTCGGCCAGGGACATGGGGCGTTCTACTTTCATGTAGAGCCGAGCCATGCTCGGCTGCAGTTCGATCACGCGCCGCACTGCCGGACGCAACCGTGCGCTGCACGGTGAGCCGAGCATGGCTCGGCTCTACAGGAATCGGGTCAGTGACCCGATTCGACCTTGCGCCATTCCACGGCGGCACGATCCAGCACGCCGTTGACGTAGGTGTGGCCATGTTCGGAACCGAAACGCTTGGCCGATTCGATGGCTTCGTTGATCACCACGCGGTACGGCACGTCCAGGCGGTAGCGCAGCTCGTAGGCGGCCAGGCGCAGCACGGCGCGTTCGATCGCGTCCACTTCTTCGATGCCACGGTCCAAGTACGGGCCGAGCGCTTCGTCGATGTCGCGACGGTTGTCGAGCACCCCGTGCAGCAGCGCCTCGAAGTAGGCCAGGTCGGCAATTTCGCGGGCCTGCTCGTGGGCGAACTGGGCGATCAGCGACTGTGCGTTGCCGCCGGAGATCTGCCAGGCGTAGATGGCCTGCACGGCACGACGGCGGGCGCGCGAGCGCAGCACCGGATCGACGCCATCGCGACGGACGGGTTTACCGGAGGGCTTGCCCTGGGTGTTCTTGTTCATGGCAGCTGCTCCAGAAGATTGACCATTTCCAATGCGGCGAGTGCGACTTCCTCGCCCTTGTTGCCGTGGCTGCCGCCTGCGCGGGCCTCGGCGTCTTCAACGCGTTCCACCGCCAGCACGCCGTTCAGCACCGGCACGCCGAAATCCAGCTGCACGCGCATCAGGCCCTCGGCGCAGCGGTCGGCCACGTGTTCGTAATGACGGGTATCGCCACGGATCACGCAACCCAGGGTGAGGATGGCGGCGTGTTCGTGGGCGGCGGCCAGGCGCGCGGCCACCAGCGGCAGCTCCCAGGCACCCGGCACGCGGATCACGTCGATGTTGGCTTCGGTGATGCCGTTGCCGGCCAGGCTCTGGCGGGCGCCAGCGACCAGCGTGTCGGTGATGCGGGCATTCCAGCGGCTGGCCAGGATGGCGAAGCGCGCCGATTCGGGAGTGCGAAGATCGCCTTCGAAGTGGCTCATATGCGGCTTGGGGACTCGATAAGGGGGTAATTCTAGCGTGGATGGGCCCCGGCCGTGGCTGGCGGAGGCCCAGGGCTGTGCCGACCGACGGTCGGCACCCACCCGAGGTAGGGCATGGTCGGCACCCACCGGTAGTGCCGGCCGCTGGCCGGCAATCCCAGGGAATGCGGTTGCCGGCCAGCGGCCGGCACTACCCATTACAGAGTGACCGTCTCCACCACTTCCAGGCCGTACCCGGCCAGGCCGATCTGGCGGCGCGGGGTGCCCAGCACGCGCAGCTTGCCCAGGCCCAGGTCGGACAGGATCTGTGCGCCGGCACCGTTGCGGCGCCACTGGCCCACATCCTTGTCCTTGCCCGGCACCACCGGTGCCGGCTGCTGGCGCAGGCGGGCCAGCAGGGCTTCGCCGTCGCGTGGGGCCGACAGCACCACCATCACGCCCGCGCCTTCGGCATCGATCGCACGCAGGGCATCGGTGGCCGCCACGCCGAAGTCGTCACGGCGCCAGTGCAGCAGGTCGGCCAGCGGGTTTTCCACCTGCACACGTACCAGGGTCGGGGTGTCCGCGTCCGGGGTGCCGCGGACCAGAGCGAAATGCAGGTCGTGGGCGATGCGGTCGCGGTAGGTCACCAGCTTGAACGGGCCGAATTCGGTGTCGATCTCGCGCTCGTCGACACGTTCAACGGTCTTTTCGGTGGCCAGGCGGTAGGCGATCAGGTCGGCGATGGAGCCCATCTTCAGGCCGTGCTCGCGGGCGAACACTTCCAGCTCCGGGCGGCGCGCCATGCTGCCATCCGGGTTCAGGATCTCCACCAGCACGCCAGCCGGCTCCAGCCCGGCCAGCATGGCCAGGTCAACGCCGGCTTCGGTGTGGCCGGCGCGGGTCAGCACGCCGCCCGGCTGGGCGATCAGCGGGAAGATGTGGCCCGGCTGGTGCAGGTCCGACGGCTTGGCGTTGGGCTTCACCGCGGTGCGGATGGTGTGCGCGCGGTCATGCGCCGAAATGCCGGTGGTGACGCCCTCGGCAGCCTCGATGCTGACCGTGAAGTTGGTCTGGAACTGGGCGGTATTGGCCTGCACCATCGGCGCCAGGCCGAGGTCGGCGGCGCGGGTGCGGGTCAGCGGCAGGCATACCAGGCCACGGCCGTGGGTGACCATGAAGTTGATGTCACTTGCCTTGACCAGCTCGGCGGCCATGATCAGGTCGCCTTCGTTCTCGCGGTCTTCGTCATCGACGATGACCACCATGCGGCCCTGGCGGATGTCTTCCAGGATTTCCGGGATTGGGGCGAAATTCATGCGACGTCTCCCTGGGGGTGCTGACCGTTGGTCGGCACGCTGATCAGCCGCTCCACGTAACGGGCGACCAGATCGATTTCCAGATTGACCGCGTTGCCCACGCCGGTGGCGGAGAAGGCGGTGTTGGCTACCGTGTGGGGGATCAGGGCGACTTCAAAACCCTCATCGTCCACTTCGTTGACGGTGAGGCTGACGCCGTCCACGCAGATCGAGCCCTTCCTGGCGATGTAGCGGCGCAGCGAGGCCGGCGCGGCGAAACGCCAACGCTGGGCACGCGCGTCTTCGTGGATGGACAGGACCTGGCCAAGGCCGTCGACGTGGCCGCTGACCAGATGGCCGCCGAGGCGGTCGGTCGGCCGCATGGCGCGCTCCAGGTTGATGACCGCCCCTTCGCCCAGCTGGCCCAGCGTGGTCAGGCCCAGGGTTTCGGTGGAGGCATCGGCCTGGAAGCTGCTGGCGTCGAATGCGATGACGGTGAGGCAGACGCCGTTGATGGCAATGCTCTCGCCCATCTGCACGTTGTCGAACGGCAGGTTTCCGACATTGAAGGTGAAGCGGACATCGCCGCCGATGGATTCGCGTGCGGCCAGACGGCCGACGCCTTCGATGATTCCAGTAAACAAGAAACGTTCTCCGCGAAAAGTGAGCGAAAAACGCCGCAAGGCAAACAGGCGGGCGCAGGGCCGCGAAGGCCCTGTGGCACCGTCTTCTTTCATCCGGACTATGACCGTCGGCTCCGGCATTGGACCGGATCTGCTGACCCCCGGCCGTGGGCCGGAGCGCTCGCGGGCTCGTGCTTGCGCACCTACCGCCGGTGGGGAGTTGCACCCCGCCCTGAAGACGTTTGTGTACCGGCGAACCGGCGTGGCCAGTGTACCAGCCCGGGCTGAACGGGGCTGGATGCCACAGCTGTGACGGCCGTCGCTCGCAATTTGTAAAACTTTCATTAAAATTCGCAACGGACGACATGAGGTCGCCCACGGGTAGCCGAGAGGGCTGGCCCGCCAATGGACTGAAATTCACAGGAATTCCCATGCGCAAGATGCTGATCGTGGCCGCCCTGCTGGCCGCCGCCCCGCTCTCGGCTTCAGCCGACGCCCTGAGCTACACCTACGTCGAAGGCGGTTGGACGCAGGTCAAGGTTGACGACAACGCACTGGACGACCCCAAGGTCGACGGCGGCTACCTGCGTGGTTCCGTGGCGATCGCCGAACAGGTCTACGTGTTCGGTGGCTGGTCGCGCACCAGCAAGACCAATCACTACGGCAATGATTCGCTGAAGCTGGAACTGAACCAGCCGGAGCTCGGCATCGGCTACCACATGCCGTGGACCGACCGCCTGGACTTCACCGCCGATGCCGCATGGGTGCGCCAGAACGCCGAAGCCACCGTCCGCTACGACGGCCTGCGTTTCAGCCAGAAGGATCACACCAACCTGGGCCGCGTAACCCTGGGTATCCGTGGCAAGCCGTCGCGCATGACCGAAGGTTGGGTCAAGGCCGGTTACATGGACGGCGGCAACAACTTCAAGGGCACCTGGGTCGGCACCGTCGGCGGCCAGATCAACTTCACCAGGACCTGGGGTCTGGTGGGCGAGATCTCCGGCTACCGCGACGTCACCCAGTACTCGGCCGGCGTCCGCGCCAGCTTCTGATCCAACGATCGCTCCTCGTCGTGCGATCGAACGGGCCCCGCAAGGGGCCCGTTTTTTTGGCCGGGGTACACCGCCATGTGACCTCTGGCCGCCATCGAAAGTAGTGCTGGATGCGCTAGGCTTGCGCGCCTCTGGAACAGGAAAACACCGTCATGAAGACCCCCACCCGTACCCTTCTGGCCAGCGTGCTGCTGTGCGCCCCGCTGATTGCCAGCGCGGCACCGGCCCAACTGACGCCCGAGCAGGCCTTCGACCTGTATGCACGCGTGCTGCTGGAGGACGACGCGGCCGCCACGCGCACGCTCAACGACGCACTGAAGCCGGCGTTCGAGGGCCAGGATGCCGTGACCCCCAACCCGGGTGCGCTGGCCAAGGCCTTGGCCGAACCCTGGCAGACGGTACTGGCCAGCACCGGCGCCAAGGTCGACGCTGCGGCCACCGAAGCGCTGTATGCCAAGGCGCTGCGTGATTCGAAGTGCCGCGCGACCAAGAGCGTGATCGAAGACAACGAGTACGTTGAAGACCAGAAACTGGCGCGGATCACCTACAACTGCCAGCTGCCCGACCTGGGCAAGGTCCGCCCGCTGTTTGCCGCCAGCCTCGCGTCTGACGCCAGCCCGGCCGCGCGCAAGCAGTTCACCGATGCCTATACCCAGGCACTGCTGAGTGGCATGCGCGTGCCGGTCAACGGCACCTTCACCCTGTACCCGGCCAAGGACAACGGCTACTGGTACAGCGGTAATTTTGACGATCTGGTGGGAACCGTAGCCGGTGCGCTGGCGCCGTTCGAGGACTGGATGCAGGATGCACAGGCCGCCAGCGCGCCGAAAGTAACCGGCGTACCGGGCTGCGACCTGCTGCTGCAGCAGCACCGCGCCTGCGTAGCGAAGATCGCGCCGGACCAGATCAGCGGCGTGGATGCGATGGCCGAGGAACTGAAGGCCAAGGCGCAGGTGCAATCGGCCGAGGAGATGACGCAGGAGTGCAAGGCGCTGCGCCCGATCGCCGAAATGATGTGGACCGACGAATGCGCGTAAGCGCGAGCTAGAGCCGGGTCCACGCTCGGCTCATCGTTACCTGCGGCAACGGCGAGCGCACTTTCAGAACCGTTGCATGGCCTTGCGCGGCCCGCATGGTCAATGCTGTTGCCCTCTTCCACCGGGGCAACCGCATGAAACATCGTACGACGTCGACTACCGTCATGCTGCTGGCGCTGATGGTGAGTGGGCAGGCCGAAGCGTACAGGCCCAAGACCTTCATCATCCGCCCATCGGTTGCCTTCGAGTCGAACCAGCTACGTGACAGGGACATCGATGCACAGCTGAGCGAGAACGACGACTGCCGCGCGTTCCTGCAGTACCACGATCGATGTGCACCGACGGTCCTGCCGGACGAGTACGACGACGGCATCAGCCGCCGCAGACTACGGTCGAAGTCGACAGAGCTGGCGGGGGAAGCGCTCAGTGCCTACTGCCGCGACCTGCACGTGCTGTGGAAGCAGCAGTGGAAAGAACAGTGCCCCGCCTACGAAGACGAGGACGAGGACGAGGGCACCTGACGACGCCGGAGATACCGCCATTCCCTCACGGCCGCAGCAGCAGCCTGATGTCCTCGCCGACCTGGCGCTGGTCAACCACCCGCAGGCGGCGCTGCTGGTCCATGGCATCGATGCCGAGGCCGGTCAGCAACGGGCGTCCGCCGTCGCCCAGCAGTGTGGGGGCCTGGTACAGCAGCAGCTCGTCCACCCAGCCGCCGCGCAGCAAGGCACCGGCCAGCGTCGCGCCGGCTTCGGTATGCACTTCGTTGATGCCGCGCTCGGCCAGCAGGGCCAGCACCGCGCCCAGATCCAACCGTCCCTCTGCGCTGGGCACGCTGGCGAATTCGGCGTCGGCCGCATCCGGCGCGCTCACCGCCGCATCGTGCAGGTACAGCGTCGGGGCCCCGCCTTCGCGCACGCGGCTGCATTCGAGCGAACGCAGGCGCGAATCGAGCACCACGCGCAGCGGTGGCATCACCTCGGTATCGGCCAGGCGCACGGTCAGCATCGGGTCGTCGGCAATCACGGTGTCGGCGCCGGTCAGGATTGCACCCGCACGTGCGCGCCAGTGCTGCACGTCTTCGCGCGCGGCCGGCCCGGTAATCCACTTGGAGCTGCCATCGGCCATCGCGGTGCGGCCATCGAGGCTGGCGGCCAGCTTCACCCGCAGCCACGGGCGGTTGCGCTCCACGCGCGACAGGTAACCCTTGTTGAGCTCGCGCGCCTGTGCCGCCATCAGCCCTTCGGCGACGTCGATGCCGGCATTGCGCAGCAGATCGAAGCCACCGCCATCGACCTTGGGGAACGGATCGCGCATCGCCGCGACCACACGCGACACGCCCGCTTCGATCAGTGCCAGCGCACACGGTGGCGTGCGCCCGTAGTGCGCGCAGGGCTCCAGGGTGACGTAGGCGGTGGCGCCACGGGCGTCGCTGCCGGCCTCGCGCAGCGCGAACACTTCAGCATGCGGGCCACCGGCGCGCTGGTGCCAGCCCTGCCCGACCACGCGTTCGCCATGGGCGATCACGCAGCCGACCATCGGATTGGGACGGGTGGTGTAGGCGGCACGCTCGGCCAAGCGAAGTGCGTTGGCCATGTGCAGGTGGTCGAGGACGGAGAACGGGGTGGTCATGCGGCCATGGTAACGCCGCCGGTGTGGATCCAAGCCGTCAGTGCCAACCAACGGTTGGCACCCACCAGTGAATGCGGCCACCGGTGCCCACCAAGGTTGGCACCCCCAAGGCAGAGGCAGTCAGCCTTTCTTTTTCTTGGTCAGGGCAATCACATCGCCCAGCAGCTGCAGCTGTTCGGTACTGGCCGGCAGCTCGCGCTCGAGCTTCTCGATCTCCTCGCGGAAATCGGCCACGTCCTCGAAGCTGCGGTACACCGAAGCGAAGCGCACGTAGCCCACGTGGTCGAGCTTGCGCAGTTCGTTCATGACGAACTCGCCAACCTTGATCGAGGGCACTTCGCGCTCGCCGCTGATACGCAGCTGGTGCACCACCGCACGTACCGCTGCTTCGATCTTTTCTTCGGGCACCGCGCGCTTCTGCAGCGCGCGATCGAACCCCGCGCGGACCTTGCGCTGGTCGAACGCTTCACGGGTGCCATCGCTCTTGACGATGGCCGGCAGCTTCAGCTCGACCGTTTCCAGAGTGCTGAAGCGCTCGCCGCAGGCTTCGCATTCCCGCCGACGGCGAATCGTCGCGCCGTCTTCAGAGACGCGCGAGTCGATGACCCGGGTATCGGCATGTTGGCAGAAGGGGCAATGCATGGAACGCCTGGCTCAGGGAGCAATTGCCATGGTCATGGCAGCGTCGCAAAGGTACCTGAGAAAGGGCGCCGCAGCAAATGCTGCCCGCGCGGAAGCGCCTGCATTCTGGCTACCCGGCGTGTCCGGCGAGTTCGGATGCCCGGCTCAACCGGGTGCGGGTGGCGGCGATGCCATGCGTGCCCAGCGCAGCCACGCCAAGTGCCCGGACATCACCAGTAGCGGCGGGCCAAACCCGAGGAAGCCCAATGTCGAGATCTCGCCATTGCTGATCGTGGAGTACAGCGTGGCGACGACCACGCCCGACGCGGCCAAGCCACCCAACGCCAGGCCGACCCAGGCCATGACCGGTGATTGGCGAAGGCCGGCAACACCGCGCCACAGGAACAGCCCGCTCAGCCACAGCCACGACAGCAGGCCGATGATGCCGGCCGACGACCACAGCAGCAACAGCGTGTACTCGTCGCCCGTCAGGTACTTGCCGTCCCATACGGCCATCAGCCCCAGCACGGCACCCGTGCCGCCTGCCGCCACGGTGGGCAGGCCCACCAGCAGGCCGGCGATCGCCATCCAGCGCTTGTGCAGGCGCTCATCCATGCGTTCGATGTCCTTCCATGGGCCACGTCATGCCCGGCGCTTGATCCACACCAGCATCGCAGCCGGCACCAGCATCGACGGGCCCAACAGCAGCAGGGCGATGCCTTCGGCGTGGACGGTGCTGCTCCACCACAGCGCCAGCCCCAGCGGGGGCACGGCGGCAAGACCGCCGGCCAGCAGCATCCACCACCAGAGGCGATGCACCTGCAGCCCGGCACGCCCCTGCAGCAGATACCCGGCGCTGAGCCACAACCAAGCCAGGCAGCCGGCAATGCCGGCCAGGCCCCACAGCGGCATCACGGTCACCGCAGCCAGCGTGCCATGGCCGAACTGGCCCGGCCCCGTCAGCAGCAGCATCAGTGCGGCAAAGCCGCCGGCCACCAGGCTGGGCAGGCCGAACAGCACGGCCAGGGTGGTGTACAGGTATTTGAGGCGGCGCTCATCCATGCGCGATCGCTGCAATGCCGGGGTCAGAGCCCTGCCCTGCGGGAAGGGATCCGACCCCTGTTTCGATCAGCCGTAGACCGGGTACTTGCGGCACTGCGCGCTGACGGCGTCGCGCACGCGGGCAATGACAGCGTCGTCGTTCGGTGCATCGAGCACGTCGGCAATCCAGTTGGCCAGGTCCACGCAGTCCTGTTCGACGTAACCACGGGTGGTCACCGCCGGGGTACCCAGGCGCAGGCCCGAGGTCACGAACGGCGAACGCGGGTCGTTCGGCACCGAGTTCTTGTTGACGGTGATGTGGGCCTTGCCCAGCGCGGCTTCCGCGTCCTTGCCGGACACGTCCTTGCCGATCATGTCCACCAGCATGAGGTGGTTCTGGGTGCCGCCGGAGACGATCTTGTAACCGCGCGCGATGAGCGTGTTGGCCATCGCCTGGGCGTTCTTCACCACCTGCTGCTGGTAGGTCCTGAAGGCCGGTTCCAGCGCTTCCTTGAAGGCCACGGCCTTGCCGGCGATGACGTGCATGAGCGGACCGCCCTGGATGCCCGGGAACACGATCGACTGCAGCTTCTTGACCAGGTCTTCGTCGGCGCCCTTGGCGATGATGATGCCGCCACGCGGGCCGCGCAGGGTCTTGTGGGTGGTGGAGGTCACCACGTGGGCGTGTTCCAGCGGGCTCGGGTAGACGCCAGCGGCGACCAGGCCGGCCACGTGGGCCATGTCGACGAACAGGTAGGCACCGACCTTGTCGGCGATGGCGCGGAAGCGCGCCCAGTCGATCACCTGCGAATAGGCCGAGAAGCCGGCAACGACCATCTTCGGCTTGTGCTCCAGGGCCAGGCGCTCGACTTCGTCGTAATCGATCAGGCCCTGGTCGTTCACGCCGTACTGCACGGCGTTGAACAGCTTGCCCGAGGCATTCACCTTGGCACCGTGGGTGAGGTGGCCGCCGTGGGCCAGGCTCATGCCGAGGATGGTGTCACCCGGCTGCAGCAGGGCGAAGTACACGGCCTGGTTGGCCTGCGAGCCGCTGTGCGGCTGCACGTTGGCGTAGTCGGCACCAAACAGCTGCTTGAGGCGGTCGATCGCCAGCTGCTCGGCAATGTCCACGTATTCGCAGCCGCCGTAGTAGCGCTTGCCCGGGTAGCCTTCGGCGTACTTGTTGGTCAGCTGGCTGCCCTGGGCTTCCATCACCGCCGGGCTGGTGTAGTTCTCGCTGGCGATCAGCTCGACGTGGTCTTCCTGGCGCTGGGTTTCAGCGGCAATGGCCTTGGCCAGTTCGGGATCGTAGGATTCGATGCGGACGTCACGCGGGAACATCGGGTACTCCAGCAGGCAGGGAAAGGGGTACGGCTCAGCCCCTGATTGTAGCCCCGCACCGGCCCGCCGGGGCCGAAAAGGACGGGGCCGGCACTTCCGAAGGAATCCGGCCCCGTGCATGCCAGTGGATCCACGCCATGCGTGGACGTGGCCGCCGGCTCAGCGGCTGTTGATGATGTAGTCGGCGATGATGCCGGTTGCCACCGCCACCAGCAGCATGTTGCCGCGGTCGTCGCGGATCCAGTGGTGCCCATGCGGCGGGCGGCGCAGGTGGTAGCGCGGGTAGTCGTTCACCACGTAGATCGGGCCACGGTAGTAGTCGCGGTAGCGGTGGCCGACCTTCCAGCCGTAGCCCGGGCCATAGGCCGGTCGATAGACCACGCGCGGCGGCGGTGCCGGGCGGTAGTAGCGGTCATGGTCGCGGTGCCAGTCGCGGCGGTCGCGTTCCCAGTCGCGCCGGGCCTCGCGGCGGTCGCGTTCCCAGTCACGGCGGTCCTGTCGCCACTCGCGGCGGTCCTCGCGCCACTCGCGGCGGTCGTGGCCGCGGCGGTGGTCGTTGTCGGCGAAGGCGGGAGCCACGGCACCGAGCGCCAGCACAGAGGCCACGGCGCTGGCCATTACTCGATTGATGCGCATGTCAGACCTCTGTTTGGGTGGTGGTGAGCCCATATTGCGCAACCGATCTGAACCGTTTCCGGCTGGAAACGCTTCCCGCTGCAGGACTGTGACGGAGTATTCAGGCCACGGCCAGCCGGCGCCCCTGCGCCGGGCGCGGCCCGGAACCGGTTCCGGCTATAATTGGCGGTATTCCATTCCAGTCTGTGCCCGCTGCCGCAACGGGATGTTTCCGTGACGGGTCGGGTGCAGGGCCGCGCCTACGGAGACCTCATGTCGTCGCAATACATCTACACCATGAACCGCGTGTCCAAGGTGGTCCCGCCCAAGCGGCAGATCATCAAGGACATCTCGCTGTCCTTCTTCCCGGGTGCCAAGATCGGCCTGCTGGGCCTGAACGGCGCCGGCAAGTCCACCGTGCTGAAGATCATGGCCGGCGTGGACACCGATTTCGAGGGCGAGGCCCGCCCGCAGCCGGGCATCAAGGTCGGCTACCTGGCGCAGGAACCGGAACTGGACCCGAACAAGACCGTGCGCGAGTCGGTCGAGGAAGGCGTGGGCGAAGTGCTGCAGGCGCAGGCTGCGCTGGAAGCGGTGTATGCCGCCTACGCCGAGGAAGGTGCCGACTTCGACGCGCTGGCCAAGGAGCAGGAGCGCCTGGAGGCGATCCTGGCCGCCGGTGATGCGCATACCCTGGAAAACCAGCTGGACGTGGCCGCCGATGCGCTCCGCCTGCCGCCGTGGGATGCCAAGATCGCCAACCTGTCCGGTGGTGAAAAGCGCCGCGTGGCGCTGTGCCGCCTGCTGCTGCAGAAGCCGGACATGCTGCTGCTGGACGAACCGACCAACCACCTCGACGCCGAGTCGGTGGAATGGCTGGAACAGTTCCTGGCGCGCTACACCGGCACCGTGGTGGCCGTTACCCACGATCGCTACTTCCTGGACAACGCCGCCGAGTGGATCCTGGAACTGGACCGCGGCCGCGGCATTCCGTGGAAGGGCAACTACACCGAATGGCTGGTGCAGAAGGATGAGCGCCTGAAGCAGGAAGAAAACCAGGAAAAGGCCCGCCAGAAGGCGATCCAGAAGGAACTGGAGTGGTCGCGCCAGAACGCCAAGGGCGGCCGTTCCAAGGGCAAGGCCCGTCTGGCCCGCCTGGAAGAGCTGCAGTCGCAGGATTACCAGAAGCGCAACGAGACCAACGAAATCTTCATTCCGCCGGGCGAGCGCCTGGGCAACATGGTGATGGAGTTCAAGAACGTCTCCAAGAAGTTCGGCGACCGCCTGCTGATCGACAACCTCTCGATGCTGATTCCGCCGGGCGCGATCGTCGGCATCATCGGCCCGAACGGCGCCGGCAAGTCGACCCTGTTCAAGATGATCACCGGCCAGGAAAAGCCGGATTCGGGCGAGATCGTGATCGGCCCGACCGTGCAGCTGTCCTACGTGGACCAGAGCCGCGACAAGCTGGAAGGCAACCACAACGTCTTCCAGGAAATCGCCGGCGGCCTGGACATCCTCAACATCAACGGCATCGAGATCCAGTCGCGCGCCTACATCGGCCGCTTCAACTTCAAGGGCCAGGACCAGCAGAAGATGGTCGGTTCGCTGTCCGGTGGTGAGCGTGGCCGCCTGCACATGGCCAAGACCCTGCTGCAGGGTGGCAATGTGCTGCTGCTGGACGAACCGTCCAACGACCTGGACATCGAAACGCTGCGTGCGCTGGAAGATGCGCTGCTGGAGTTCCCGGGCAACACCTTCGTGATTTCGCACGACCGCTGGTTCCTGGACCGCATCGCCACGCACATCATCGCTTTCGAAGGCGACTCGCACGTGGAGTTCTTCCAGGGCAACTACCGCGAGTACGAGGAAGACAAGAAGCGCCGCATGGGCGACGACGCTGCGCCGAAGCGCCTGCGCTTCAAGGCGCTGAAGTAAGGCAACCGGAAAGGCCGCGCTCGCGCGGCCTTTCTCCTTTCGGTAGGTCACCACCGTTGGTGGTGACGCTTCAAGGCGTACCGACCAACGGTCGGTACCCACCACCAACGGGTCGAGATTCCCCATGTCCCTGTTCGAGCGCCTGTTCCAGCTGCAGCAGCACGGCACCACCGTGCGCACCGAGCTGCTGGCCGGTGTCACCACCTTCCTGACGATGTCCTACATCGTCTTCGTGAACCCCGAGATCCTCGGCACCACCGGCATGGACGCCGGCGCGGTGTTCGTGGCCACCTGCCTGGCTGCTGCACTGGGTTCGGCGGTGATGGCGCTGGCCGCCAACTTCCCGGTCGGCATGGCACCGGGCATGGGCCTGAACGCGTTCTTCGCCTTCACCGTGGTTGGTGCTGCCGGCCTGCCGTGGCAGCAGGCGCTGGCGGCGGTGTTCATCTCCGGCCTGGTGTTCCTGGTGCTGTCACTGACCGGCGTTCGGGCATGGCTGGTATCGGGCATTCCTTCGTCGCTGCGCTCGGCCATCGTGGCCGGCATCGGCCTGTTCCTGGCGATCATCGCGCTGCAGAAATCCGGCGTGATTGTCGGCAATGAAGATACGCTGGTGGCACTGGGACCGTTGAACACGGCGCCGCCGCTGCTGGCACTGGCCGGCTTCCTGCTGATCGCGGTGCTGGAAGCGCGCCGCGTGCGTGGTGCGATCCTGATCGGCATCCTCGCGGTGACCGGCGCCGGCTGGGCATTGGGCGATGTGCAGTACCAGGGCCTGGTTTCGCTGCCGCCGAGCCTGGCGCCGACCTTCCTGCAGCTGGACCTGCCGGGCCTGCTGCACCATGACGGTGGTGCGCCGATCGCCGTATTGCTGCAGGTGGTGCTGGTGTTCGTGCTGGTGGAAGTGTTCGATGCCACCGGCACGTTGTACGGCGTGGTCGGTCGCGCCGGCCTGCTGAAGCTGCCCGGCGCGCAGAAGCGTTTCGGCCGCGCGCTGCTGGCCGACAGCACCGCCATCGTGGCCGGTTCGGTGCTCGGCACCAGCAGCACCACGGCCTTTGCCGAAAGCGCCTCGGGCGTGCAGGTGGGCGGCCGCACCGGCCTGACCGCATTGGTGGTGTCGGCACTGTTCCTGGCCGCGCTGCTGTTCTCGCCGCTGGCGTCGATGGTGCCCAGCTATGCCACCGCGCCGGCGCTGCTGTTCGTGGCCGGCCTGATGCTGCGCGAACTGGTGGAGGTGGACTGGAGCGACCTGACCGAATCGGTGCCGGCCGCGCTGTGTGCGCTGGCAATGCCGTTCACCTACTCCATTGCCAACGGCCTGGCCTTCGGCTTCATCGCCTATGCCGCGCTGAAGGCGGGCACCGGCCGCTGGCGCGAAGTGCATCCGGCGGTGTGGCTGGTGGCGGTGCTGTTCACCCTGCGCTACGCGCTGGAATGATGCCTGGCTGAGGGTCGGTCGGAGCCCACTGCGCTGCGTAGGTACCTGACCCCGCAGCGCTGCAGCTACCAGCGCGGCTGCAGGCGGCCGTCGGTGGCGAAGCGCCAGCGTCCTTCGGCCCAACCCACGCCGAACAGGGCCAGCATCTGCGAGTAATAGGCCGGTGCATCGGCGCGTTGCTGCTCGGCGCTGGGCAGGCTGGCCCGCAGCGACTGCGCGCGCTCCGCTTCGCCCTGCGCGATCAGATAGGGCAGCAGGGCCGCGCGGAATCCGTAGTTGCCTTCGCCCTGCCCCTGGCCACTGCGGGTGTCGATCTTTTCCCACATCGGTGCACCACTGCGCAGGCGCTGCAGCGGTCCGGACAGCGCCGCCAGCTGCGCGCGGAACAACGGATCGCGCGATGCGGTCATGCCTGCCCAGGTGTAGCAGCGGATGGCGTCGTAGCCGCCGACCGCACCGCGCACCGGATCGACGACGAAGCGATCGCCTTTCCACGCCGCCCAGTCCGGTGCGAACCCGTGCGGGCTGCTCTGCTGCAGCAACTGCACGCTGTTGCGCGCCAGCGCCTGCCACGGCCCGCTGCGATCCTCCGCCGCAAAGCGGCGCAGCAGCGGCAGTGGCAGATAGCTGGGGTTGACCCGCGTGGCGTCCCCTTCAATGAACCCCTGTGGGCCTGGCAACAGCATTGGGCCGAGCCCGGGCAGATCCACGATCTCGCGCGCCCGCACCTGCACCAGCATGCCCTCCGCGATGGCCTTCAGCGCCGGACGGCGCCACAGCCGCGCGCCTTCCAGCAGCGCGTAGGCCAGCCAGAGATCGGAGTCCGAGGCCGGGTTGTCGTCCAGCACCCGCCAGGCGCCGGCGTCATCGCGTCCCCACAGCCAGGCCGGCAGGCGCTTGCCCATGTCGCCACCGGCAAGGTTGTCCTGGGTCCAGCCCAGGATGCGGTCGAACAGCGCCTGGTCGTTGTCGACCAGGGCGAAGAACAAGGCATAGGACTGGCCTTCGGAGGTGCTGCGCTGATCGTCCTGGCTGCGATCGATCATGCGCCCGTCGCGGCTCAGGCTGCTGTCGAGCAGTACCTGCCACGCCGGCCAGCGCGCGTCGGGCGCGGCCTGCACACGGCACACGCCGAGCAGCGGCAGCGTGGCGACCGCCTGCAGCAGGCGCCGTCGCCGCAGGTCAGCGGAATTCGCCATACGGCACCAGTGGTGATACGGGCAGCGGCAGGTTTCCCTGCCAGGGCTTGAAGGTGTAGCGCAGGTAGAGCTGGAACGAATTCGGCGAGAAATCGCGGCTGCGCTGGAGGGTGCCGGCAGCGCCCAGCACGAAGTGGTCGCCGAGGCGGCGCTCCACCGCGCCGTACAGGCGGTACCCGGTGCCCGTGCTGCTGCTGTCACCGGTGTACAGGCCGGCCTCGTCCAGCCGCAGCGGGCCGTACTGCGGCTCAAGCTGTGCAATCACGCGCTCGATCAAGGCCTGGTCGGGGAAACGGCTGATCGACGAGGTACGCGCACTGGACACACTGACCGAGCCATCCAGGCGCACCGACCACACGTCGTTGCGCCAGGCAAAGCTGACCGGCAGGCTCAGCGATGCATAGCGCTGCGGGCTGTAGTAGCCGCCCTGGCCCAGCGAGTAGCCGCCCAGGTCCTTCTGGTAGCGCCAGTACATCGCGGTGGTACCCACATCCAGCCGCATGTCGGGGCGCTGGATCAGCTTGTGGTACCAGCCCACCATCGCGCGTGCGCGGGTGTTGTCGACCACGTTGTGCCCGGTCAGCCGATGCCAGCTCCAGTTCGACCACACGCCATCGCGGCCGCCCTGGTCGTAGCCGAGGCTGAAGGTCACGCCGTTGGCGGTGACGCCGCCCCAGCTGATGCCGCTGCGCGGATCAACCGCACCGGCCTGCGACAGCAGCGAATTGGTCATCGGCCGCCGCGACAGCGTGGCGCCCCAGCCGAAGCGCCCGAGGTCGCCATTGAGGGTGACACCGCCAAGCCAGTTGCCGACCACGTAGTTGGACGGGGTGTGGCCGATATCGACGTTCCAGCGGTCATCCAGGGTGCGCCAGCCGACGGCGAAGCCGGCACCGGAGGTGCGCCGCTGGTGCACGAAGCGGGTGCAGCCCGGTGCGCGCAGGCGGCTGTCGTCGGCCTGCAGCAGATCCAGGTCACAGCTGCCGAAATCCTCGTCGTAGGCGCCGCTCTCATCGGTCTGGAAGCGGCCCGCATCGAAGCTGACCTGCTCGATGCGCGCCCAGCCCAGGCCACCGGCGAATGGCGCGTCCAGATGCGCGATGCGGGTATCGCGCGACAGCCGCGAAATGCCCGGCGTGCCATCGCTGCGGCGACCGGTGTCCTGCATCACCGTCAGGGTGGGATTCTCCTGCTGGTACAGGGTTTCCACATCGCTGCGCAGGCTGCGCCGCAACCAGTCATCGCCGGCTGTCTCGCGGCTGGCCAGGGTCAACGCGCGGTTGTCGCGCGGCGTGACCTGGCCGGGAGCCAACACGCCGTTGTCGGCCATCGCCTGCGCGTACATGTCCAGCGCCTGCTGCGGATCATCGCGGCGCACCAGCCGTGCCGCATCACGCCAGGACTGTGCGTCGGGCCCGGTCTTGCGCGCAAGCAACGCGCGCAGGATCGCCAGGGCCTTCGTGTCCTCGCGCAGGTCGGTCCAGATGGTGGCGAGCTGACGCTGCTGGCCGATCTCGTCATCGTCCACTGCCGGCGGTGCGTCGTGCATCTGGCGGCGTGCGCTGGCCAGATCGCCGGTGCCAATCCAGGCCTGGACCTGGCCCAGCTGCGCATCCACATTGTCCGGCTGTGCGGCAAGCACGCGCTGGTAGTAGTGCAGCGCCTGCGCGTGATCGCCGCGCAGGCGCGCCCACTCGGCCATCATCAGATCATTGTCGGTGCTGGGCGGTTGCTGCTGCAGCAGCGCGATGGCTTCGGCCTCCCTGCCCTGCGCACGCAGATCCCACAGATGATCGACCAGCTGCTGCCGCTGCAGGCGCGCCGACAGCGCGCGGATGTCGTCGTTCCACTTCGCCTGCGGCAGCGCGTCGAGTACCGCCAGCGCCTGCGGCAGCCGATCGGATCCCGACAGGTAGAGCGCCTGCGCGTAGCGCGCTTCGGCGCTGTCGTTATGCGTGGCCATGTCGGCCACCGCCGCGTCGGCCTCGTCCTGCCGGCCAGCGGCGCGCAGCTCGTTGGCCAGCGCATAGGCCAGCCATGCATCGCCCGGCAGTTCGCCGCGCAGCTTCTGCCCCAGCATGATCGCGGTGGTCGCATCACCGGCAGCCAGCGCCTGCTCGCGACGCTCACGCAGGCGGCTGATCTGGAGCTGGCGCAGGTCTTCGGCATACAACCTGCGTTGCGCAGCGGGCAATGCGTTGATGAAGGCTTCCAGCCGCTGCGGGTCGGTGCGGCCGTACAGCTGCACCAGCTTGCGGATCACGTTGGCATCGTTGGGCGCCATCCGCCGCGCAACCTGCAGCTGGCGTTCGGCTGCGGCGTCGTCACCGCGGGCCACGGCCACGTCGACCAGGCCCAGTGCAGCATTGACGTCGCGGGGCTGCTGGCGATGCGCCTGCGCATAGAGGCGCTCGGCCTCGTCCAGCCGGCCGGCCGCCAGCGCCGCATCGGCCTGGTCCAGCTGCAGCCAGTAGCGGGTGCTGGCGATCAGGTCGCGCCACTTGTCGTTGCTGTCGCCGGCCGGGGTGGCCTGCACCGCACGCTGGAAATAGCTGATGGCCTGCTCGCGGCGGCCCTGGCGCATCAGCGCCATGCCCAGCCCCCCCAACAGGTCGGGCTCGCGCGGATAGCCGCGCAACGCCTGCAGGAAAGCGCGCTCGGCCTCTGCATTGCGACCTGCGTCGAGCAGCTGCTGGCCGCGCAGGCCGGCGCGCCACGCCGGGTCGCTGACCCGCTTGTGCTGGTCGGTGTAGCGCTCGCGCACCAACGCGATGTCGGCAAACGCTGGGTTGCGGGTGATGAAGTCCTGCAGCCGGCGCACGCTGCGGTCGTCGGCCGGCTGATCCTTCAGGTAGGCCCATTCGGCGTCCGCCGCCATGCCGCGGGCCTCCGGATTACGCCCCATGCGCTGCAGCGCGGCGAGCGCCTCTGCATCGCGGCCGGCAGCGAACAGCATCTGCGACAGCGCCTGCAGCAATGGCACATTGCCCGGATAACTGCGGTCCAGTTCGCCCAGCGCACGGATCGCCTGTGCACGCCCATCCGGCTGGCCGCCGCGCAGGCGCCAGTACTCCAGGCCCAGCTGCAGGCCGGGTGGATCATCGTTGAACAGGCGGCGGTAGATCGCCAGCGCTTCGGCGCTGCGACCACCGGCAGCGAACAGGCGCGCCTGCTGCAGATCCTGCTGCAGATCACCGCGGTAGGCCCTCCAGAGGCGTTCGCCGGCGGCCAGTTCACGGGTACCTGTACCGATCTCGCGCAGGCGCTTCAGGGTCGCCTCGGCATCCTGCAGCTTCTGTTGCGAGAGCTGCACTTCCAGGATCGCCACCAAGGTGCCGCGATCATCCGGTGCCAGCATGCGCAGCCGCGCCAGGGCGTCTTCGATCAGACTCTGGCGACCGGTGGCCTCACCGATGCGCACCTGCTGCAACAGCCACTGGCGCTGCTCGGCGACGGTTCCGCCCGGCGTATCGGGCAAGGCCTGCGCCGCGCAGGGCCCGGCACCGGCCAGTCCCAACAGGACGAGGCCGGACGCGGTGACCAGCGGATGCCGCGTACGTGCCATCAGTGCCCCGGGTCCAGGCGCTTGGCCGCGACCCAGCGCAGCGCGCGCCACAGCAGGAAGGCGACCATCAGCACCACCAGCGTGGCCAGCACCGCCAGCAGCGCCGGGTGGTCGGCCAGGTGGTACCACAGCAGCAGCCACCACGGCAGCGCGCCAACGTAGTAGTGATCACCGACGAACTGGCTGTGAATGCCCGAGGTACGCAGGATCGCCACCGAGCCGGCGATGGCTTCGCGCTTGCCGGTATCGCTGAGTGCATCGTGGAGCAGGCCGTAGTCGGCGGCATTGCTGGCGGCCAGCGAAACGATGCTGCGCTGCGCATGCGTCGGTGACTGCATGCCGATGATCGCGGCAAACGGTGCCTGCGCGCTCACTGCCACTTCGGTCACCGCTGGATCGCCATCGCGGCTGCCACGGCGGGCCTGTTCCATCGCCTGCTGCGGCGACGGAGACTGGCCATTGAGCAGGCGCGTGCGCTGGTCGTCGATCAGCAGCGACAGCTGCTGGCTACCGCGCAGTTCGGCCGGCAGGGCACCCAGCATCAGCAGGTCCGCATCCAGCGCGCTGGCCTGCTTCCAGTCATCGGACAGGCGCAGCCCATAGGCCGGATAGCCGCTCTGCACGCCCAGCCCACCGATCAGGTTCAGCAGCAGGCTGACCTGTGCCTCGTTGGCTTGGGGCGGCACCAGCACGACAGTCTCCGACAGATCGGCCATGCGGGTGAAGGGGAATCCACTGAGCGCGAACGCGGACAGGTCCGGCAGGCCCATGTAGTGATGGAATCCGGAGAAGTCGATGGTCGAGTCGTCTTCGATCGCTGCCTGCAGGTTGGGCGGCAGCACGGTCTGGCAATGATCGCGCTGCGCACTGCCCATCACGCTGGCAAAGTTGAAATCGAAACGCAGCTGGTTGCGGTCGCCCAGTTTGAGCGCCGGAATCAGCAGGCGACCGTCATCGGCACCGGCATCGCCAGCCAGCACCGGCAGGCGGATTTCCTCCAGGCCCTGCTTGCCGTTGCGGCGCACCAGCGGGAAGCTGGAGATGAACTGGTCGTTGATCGCCACGCCCAGCCGCGACTCATCGCTGCCAAACGGCGGCGTGTAGCGGTAGCGCAGGTTCAGCGGAATACCCTGGTTGCGCCAGATGAACAGATCCGGCGGCAGGTTGAGGTTGACCGTGATCGGCTGCGGCGACACGCCGTTGGCGTGCAGTTGTTGCGGATAGTCGAGCAGTTCAGCCAAGCGGACGGCGCGGTCGGTGCGTACCCAGTTCGGTGCGTCGTACGGCTTGCGCGGGGCCAGTGGCTTGACCTCATCGACACTGACCTGGCGGCCGCGGAACAGCACGTTGCCGGCCGCCATCGCAGCCACGGCCTTCTGCAGGTCGTCATCGTTGCGGCCCAGCACCAGCAGCAGCTTCCGCTGCGGATCCTCCGGCAGCGACATCAGTTCGATCATCGGGCCGTTCACCGGGGCATGGTTGGCGATCACCGGCGGGAACCTGCCGTTGACCGCCAGCACCACCGCGTGGCCCTTGTCCGGCAACGTGCCGAAGCTGACCGGGAAACGTGCCTGGCGCCACCAGCCGGACAGGCTGCCGAAGTACGAGGACATCACCGCCGCCGCCCGCTGCTGTGCCAGGCTCGGCGCAGCGGCGAACACCACTGGCAGTTCCAGCCGTGCTGTATCACGCGGATCGAAGAACGGCAGCGGGAAGTTGGCCAGGTCGTCCTGCATCGCCAGCGGCTGGCCGCCCAGGCGCAGCGTGCTGTTGCTCGAGAGATTGACCCACAGCGAGCTGTGCGTCGGCTCTTCGCAGATGTCGGTGTAGTGGCCGACGAACTCCAGGCGGACCTGGTTGAAATCAGCAATCAGGCGCGCGTCCAGCGGTAGCTTGGCCTGCACCGGGCGGCCCAGCTGCTCGTTGCTGATCGGCACCACGCCCATCATCGCGTCGTTGAGATAGACCCGCAGGTGCGACAGGGTCGGCAGCAGCGACGGTGAAGGCGTGAAGCTCAGATCCAGCTCGGCATCGCGGACCAGGCGATCACGGCGGACCTGGAACTCGAAGGTGGTGGCATTGCGCACGCCCGACAGCAGCGTGTCCTGGCGGCGCCCCAGCTGCGCGAAGGTGTTCTGCCGCTGCCAGGGCCAGGCGCTGCCCGCCCAGGTCTGCGCCAGCGCGGGCTCGGTACCGGTGGCAGGCGTGGTGGCTGGCGCGGCCGGCACCCCCGGCGCCGGCGGAGCGGCAGGCGCGGTAGTGGGAGGGACAACCGGCGCCGGGGCAGGCGCGCTGTTGCCTGACGCCACGGGCAGGGCCAGCAGGGGCAGCAGCAGCCAACGCAGAGAGGACGGACGGGTCATGGACGAAGCCCTGGATCAGCGGCTGGGTCAGCCGGGTGGGAAGGAAGCGGACGTTGCGGAGCAAAACTGGCCAGCCATCGCAGCAGGCGACGGTTCCAATGTGCGGGGCGGTCGAGGTCGAACGGTGCGAAATCACCCATCCGCCGGTAGCCGCGCCAGCCCAGGACCAGCACGCTCCACAGGCTGCGCGGCAGGCTCTTGGGCTGGTAACCGGCGTGCCAGTCAAGCCAGGCATCGGCGCGGGCGAAGGTGCATTGGGCGAACTCGACGCGCTGGCGCTCGTCCTCGAACAGCAGCAGCAGGCCCAGTCGCTGGCCGACCGTGCGTTGCACGCGCGCCGGGAATGCGAACTCGCGGCGACCCCGCCCCAGCAGCACCTGCACGCGCTGGCCTTCGGCCAGCTGTGCGTCTTCGCCGAGTTCGACGCCCACGCCATCGTTGGAGTAATCCTGCAGCACGCCGCGCAGGCGGCGGCCATCGGGCACCTGCAGCGCCATCGGCAGACGGGTGGTGACGCGATGCGTGCGTCGCACCTGCTGCACTTCGGCCGCCACCGCCAGCGCACCGCCGATGATCAGCAGGTTGTACAGCACCCACAGCGAACTCACGATCACCGTGCCACGCTCGTCAAGTGGGCCGTGCACGAAGCGCCACAGGGCAAAGCACAGGCCCAGCACGTTCAGCAGCGCCAGCACCAGGTAGGGCTGCGCCACGCGCCAGTCGAAACGATCGCCGGCCTGGGTACCGCCCTTGTCGGTGACGTTGAACTTGCCGCGGCCCGGACTGAACAGCGCCACGGTGGTGGGCCGTGCGATGTACCAGGCCAGCACCGTCTCGTACACCTCACCCCAGAACGGACGCCGGTACTTGCCCTGGATGCGTGCGTTGGTCAGGCTGGCGTGGGCCATGTGCGGTACCACGAACAACAGGATGGCCAGCGCTGGTGCGTAGATGATGTACACATGCAGCAGCAGGAACGCCAGCGGCGCAGTGAGGAACACCAGGCGCGGAATGCCAGCCAGGAAATGCAGCATCGCGTTGGCATAGCAGAAGCGCTGGAACAGGCTCAGGCCCTTGCCCAGCAACGGGTTGTCGATGCGGAAGATCTGCACCATGCCACGCGCCCAGCGGATGCGCTGGTTGACGTGCGCGCCGAGGCTGTCGGTGGCCAGGCCGGCCGCCTGCGGAATGCGCAGGTAGGCCGAGTTCCAGCCCTTGCGGTGCAGCCGCAGCGCGGTGTGCGCATCCTCGGTGACGGTCTCGGTGGCAAACCCGCCGATGGCATCGATGGCTTCGCGCCGCAGCACCGCGCAGGAGCCGCAGAAGAACGCCGCGTTCCACAGGTCGTTGCCGTCCTGCACCAGGCCGTAGAACAGCTCGCCTTCGTTGGGATCGCTGCGGAACACCTGCAGGTTGCGTTCGAATGGATCGGCCGAGAAGAAGTGGTGCGGGGTCTGCACCAGCGCCAGTTTGGGATCGCGCAGGAACCAGCCGCAGGTGATCTGCAGGAACGACCGCACCGGCAGGTGGTCGCTGTCGAAGATGGCCACCAGCTCGCCATCGATCAGGGTCAACGCATGGTTGAGGTTGCCGGCCTTGGCATGGCGGTTGTCGGCACGGGTGATGTAGTTGACCCCGGTGCGCTCGGCGAATGCGCGGAATTCTTCGCGCTTGCCATCATCAAGGATGTGGAGGCGCAGCTTGTCGGCCGGCCAGTCCAGGCCCATCGCCGCGTACACGGTGTGCCGCACCAGCGCCAGGTCTTCGTTGTAGGTGGGGATCAGCACATCCACCGTCGGCCACTGGCGGATATCGGCCGGCAACGGCGCCGGGCGGCGCCGCAGCGGCCAGGCCACCTGCACGTAACCGAGCATCAGCACGAGCCACGAGTAGGTTTCCGCCGCCAGCAGCACCACGCCACAGACCAGGTCGAAGGTGCTGTTCCAGTTCAACGTGGCCGTATAGCGCCACCACAGGTACCGGCAGGACACGGTGATCGACAGCACGACCAGCACCAGCGTCGCATAGCGCCCCTGCATGCGCCGCACCAGCAGCGCGATGGCCCACAGCAGCACCACGAACACGAACTGCGCCAGATAGGTGAACGGCTGGGTGATGCACAGCGCCGCCAGCCCCAGCGTGGCCAACCCGACCAGCAGGGTCAGCAGGTGCCGCGAACGCGGCGACAGGCTGCCCATCTTCCGGCCGAACCATGCCGCCACGCGGCTGTTCCAGAATTCACTGGGTGCATCGCGCATGGCGCGCAGGTAGCGCAGGCGGCCGCGACCGGCCGCACCGCGCAGTTCGGCAATGCGTTCGCGACGGGCCCGGGCCAACCGTTGCCGCCTCAGCGAGGGCTGCGGTACCAACCGCACCACCGACAGCCACATGGCCTGGATCAACAACCGCAGTGGATCGCCCGGGCGCCAGCGGCGGTCACCCTGGATCTGCGGGAAGGCGTTGCGCAGGCGCGGGGCCTGTGCCTGCCATGCCGGCCCTTCCAGGCGCAGGAACGCCCAGCCCACGCACTGCAGCAGCCACAGCAGCGAGCGGGTTGGCCAAGGCGCATGCACGCGTTCGCGCAGGCGCCCCCAGTCCAGGTAGTAGACGCGGGCGCCCATCAGCGTGTCCCCGCAACGGGCTGGCGCCGTGCGGCCTCGGCCAGGCACCACAACACCAGGCCATCGACATCGGCAGCGGCCAGCGAATCGGTCGCATAGCGCCCCAGTGGCTGCTTGCTGGCCAGCGCGGAGGGCACCCGCGCATCCTCGTGCAGCGGCTGCGGCACCAGCCGCGGGCCGTGCGCGTGAAGCCACAGCTGCATCAGATCGCGCTGCACCGGGATGACCGGGTCATAGCGGTTGGCCAGCAACAGGCGTGTGTCCTCCGGCTGCCGCTGCAGGAACACGTGGCTGACCGGATCGACACAGGCCAGGCGCAGCGGCAGCGTGCAGCGCACGTGCTGGTTGATGGCCGCTGCATGCGCCGGCAGGCGCTGCGGCAGGTCGAACAGGATCCAGTCGAACTGGGTCTCCAGCAGCGGAATGCGTTCGGCCCAGGTGCCCGGTGCCTGTTGCAGCTGCTGTTCGATGCGCATTGCGGCCTCGCTATCGACGCGACCATAGGGCAGCACCGCAAGTCCTGCTGCAACGGCGTAGGCGGCATCACGCCAGTCCGTGCCGTCCAGCTGCGCGCGCCCCCAACCGTTGTCCACGTCGGCAGGCAGCCCCAGGTGCAGGCCGAGCATCTGGTCCGGACTGCATTCGACCAGCAGGACGCGCTGGCCCTGCGCGTGCAAGCCCTGGCCGAGTGCGGCCAGCACCGTGGTGACACCGGTTCCGCCATGGATGCCCTGCAGCGACAGCACGGTGCTCATCGGCGCGGCTCCAGTTCGGCCAGCAACGGCCAGCGCGCCAGCGCCTGGGCACGCTCATGCTGGGCAGAGAAGTCCACGTAGGGCAGCCCCGGCATGCCCAGGCTGCGGCGCAGCAGGTCGATATCGTCCTCTTCCACGGACAGCGTGACCGGTACGGCAAGGATGTCGGCAGGCATCAGCGTGCCTCCTCGGGGTAGGGGCTCCAGGCCTGGCTGCCCTGCAGCTGCAGCCAGGGCTTGCCGGCGTACTCGATGACCTTGGCGCCTTCGTTTTCCGACACCGACGGTGTCTGCGGCAGCCCCTTCAGCAGGCTGTCCCAGTTGCGCTCGCTCGGCGGCGACTGGGCGTTGAGCGCGTACACGCGCGAAACCAGCTCGGACACGGCCAGGTAGCTGCTCGGTTCGGGGACATGACGCGGGCCGCCGGCCGCCGGCGCGCCCATGCCGATCAGCTTCACGCCCACCGGCACGTGGGTGATCGACGGGCTGGGAATCTCGCGCATGCCCGGAATCTGCATGCGGTCGCCATGCAGGGCCGCGCCATGCTCGGGTACCACCACGATCATTGCGCGGCGGCCACTCTTCTCCACCGCATCGACGAAACCGGCCATGTCGCCCAACACCATTTCCGCACGTGCCTTGTAGTCGGCGGCATTCGAACGGCCATCGGCGCCGACGATGCGGTTGCCATCGTGCAGCGAAATCGTGTTGTAGAACAGCGCCACCTGCTGGCTGGACCCGGCCAGCCGCTGTTTCCACCACGCCATCAGCACATCGCCATCGCGGCGCAGCGGCGACTTGTCGAACGCCACCAGCGCTTTAGGAAACGCGCTGATATCCATCGGCTGTGCCTGCAGCCCGCCGTACTGGTGCAGTTCACCGATGAAGTCGTCGAAGTGACCGTCGTGGTTCATCGCCAGCTCGCTCTGGAAGCCCAGACGCTGCAGGTTCGAGAACAGCTGGCACTCGGCCGGCACCGGATCGAACAGCCCGGTATGCGAGGTCTGGCCACAGCTGGCGCGCAGCAGGCGGATCGCCGCCGGGCCGCTGTAGGCGGTTGCCGAGTTGAAGTCGTCGAACACCACGTCCATGTGGTCGAGCAGATTGTTCTGGCGCAGCCCCACTTCATCCAGATCGCTCCATGCCAGCGAGCAGATGTTGAGGATGATGACGTCGAACGGCGCGCCGCTGCCCGGTGCCGGGAAGCTGGTCTTGAGGCTGGCCTGCTGCTGGTAGAAGCCTGCCAGCCATGCGTTGAGCGTCTCGTTGTTGGCCGGCGGCAGGCCGCCACCTGAAGTGCCTGCGACGCTGGTGGTGGCCGCGGTGGCGGTACCCTGCCCCCAGTTCCAACCCGCCGGCATCGGTATCGCCATCACAGCCAGGCCAAGCATGCCCAGCACGCTCAGAGTGGTGATGCGCAGCCACGGCTTGAGCAGTACGTAGGCCAGCACCAGCATCGCCAGTACCGCCACCATCTGCCAGTTGATGAAGCGCTGGGCCAGCTCGAGCCAGTAATCCGCCGAGAAGTCCAGCACGCCAGGTTGCACCAACAGGCGCCGGAATGGCGGCCACCAGGTGTCCTGGTAGTACAGCGCCACGCCCACCGGTACCGCAGCGACAGTACGCGCGATGCGTGCCCAGCGCCAGCGCAGTGGAACCAGCAGCGCGCCCAGGAACAGCAGGTTGGGCAGGATCTTCAGATCCAGCGCGCCCATCCAGGCCAGTACCACCTTGGACAGGAAATACAGGTTCCAGCCGCGCAGGTCGGCCCAGGCGAAGGGCGATGCGGGAGCCACCTGCGGACTCATGCAGCCCCCCGCGGCGCACGCAGGCGTACACCGGCGCGGCGCAGGTGGCGAGGGGGCAGCCAGCGCGCGGCACGGCGGCCCAGCGCACGCCACAGCGTACCGAGCATGGCACCGAAGGGAATCATCACGAGCGCACAGGCGACGATCAGGGTCCAGAGTTGCTGGTCGGTGGTCATGCGCGATCTCCCAGTCGCAGCGGCTTCGGGACAGTGAAAACAGGCGCCTCCAGCGCCGGGGCCACCGGCGGCAGCACGGCGGGGGCTTCGGGCAGGACCTCGGCCTCCGGATCGCTGCTGCCGGCGTTCATCGCTGCAATGTCGTATTCGGCCAGACGCTGGTAGCCATCGAACAGCTCCCGCCAGGGCAGGCGGAACAGATTGCCCAGGGCCTGTTCGACCGCATCACGCCGGCACCCGAACAGGAACAGGCGCACCTGCCCGCGGTAGACACAGGCCAGATCGCCCTGGCGGCGGATGCGCAGCTGCTGCAACGTCTGCTCGGCGCGCAGGCCGGCCACCGGCTGCAACGCCAGCACGGCGCTTTCCACCGCGCTGCCGTCCTGGTCGATGCGTTCGCCAGCGATCTGGCGGAAGCGTGCGGCGTTGACCAGGCCGCTTACCGGTGGCGGCCGATGCGCACGGATCAGCGGCTCCGGATCGTCAGCCAGCTGGCCCTGCCAACGCTGACGCTGCACGGTTTCCAGCAGGGTCAGCAGGCGCGGCAACGGCGTGGCTGACGGCACTACCAGGCTGCAGCCGCACTGCATCAGCAGCCGCTCATCAGCGTAGCGCAGGCAGGGCTGCAGCTCGCGCACCACCAGTTTCAGGGCATTGCCACGTTCCCGGCGCAGGCGGTGCAGCAGTCGGGCCAGTGCATCCACCTTGGCGTTCTCGTCGATGGCCAGCACTACGGTGGCCTCGCGCGCCTGCAGCGCGGCCGGCAACAATCCAGCCCAGCCGTCATACAGGTGCCAGGCTGCCGACAGTGGCGGCGCACCGTCCAGTACTTCGGTCTGGGCCAGGAAGACATCGCGATCACTGCCACTGGTGGCATCGACCCCAGTCCCGGCGGCATCGGCCTCGGCCAGATGGCGCAGCCCGCGGCTTTCCTGCTCGACGCCGAACGATCGCTGGGCCACCACGCCATGGCTGTTGGACCAGTAGTGCAGCAGCAGCTGCAGGGCACCACGATGCGGATGCAACTGGGCCACACCGGCGCAGCTCCGGTTCAATGACAACAGGCGCGGGGCCAGGGTCGCCACTTCGCCATGGCACAGCAACAGCAGCACCTGCTGCGCCTGCCCGGCCCAGTCCTGCAGCTGCTGGCACCAGCGCGCCAGCCGGGCATCATCCCAGCCGTCCAGCGCCGCCACCGGGAACTGCACCACGCTGAGCCGGGTGCGCACCGAGGCGGTGCGCGGCAGATCGGCGGTCAGCCCGCGCAGCGCCTGCTGCATGCCGTGATGCGACCGCTGGAACAGCCGCAGGCGGGCCGGCCCCTGATCGGCCGGCAGCAGCGTCAGCATCGATTCGGGCCCCCGCCCCAGCGTGACCAGCACGGCCTCATCCAGTGCGTCGGCCGTGGCCAGCACACCGGCACCGAGCAGATCCGTCGGCGCGCTGCCCGCGGCAACGACCCAATACAGGCCCCCGCTGCGCATCTCCACCAGTTCGGTGGGCAGTCCGGCAATGGCAAGGTGTGTTGCTGGCACGCCGGATCCTTTCATTGCCCCTCACCCAGGCCGACGGCCCGGCAGCGGGGGCGCTGCAGTGGAGAGGGGATCATTTCCATGACGCACATCACATTCATGTGTCTGTACGGCAATGATAGCCCTGATCTTCACGTCTGCGGGATCAAGACGCAGTCAACGCCCCCCCCGCGGAGCGGGGGGGGGGGAGGCTCCAAACTCAGCAATGGGAGACCTGCGCTACTCGTACTGGATGGTGAACGTCGCCTGCCCGTTGGCGGTGCCCGCACCGACGGTACCTGCCTGGGTCTGCACATAGCGCGCGCGCAACGGCAGCGCCATGACGCTGGTACCCGGCGCCGTAGTGCCGACGTTGATGGTCTGGCCGAAGCGCACTTCTCGCTCGGTGCTGCCGTCGCGCTGGACCATCTGGATGCCGATGCGCGTGGCGCTGTTGCTGGCCGCGCTGAGCTTGAGCACGCCCGGCATGTTCGAGCTGTCCTGGTCGGCGTCGAGGCGGATGCCGATCTTGCTCTGGTAGGCGGCCACGTTGCTGCCCTGGCAGTTCAGGCGGATCTCGAAATCGCGATCAGCGGCCTTGGAGCCGACACCGGTGAAGGTGGTGTTGGGCACGCTGCCGAAGTCGACGGCGATGTTGCGGCTGCCGGCCTGCACTTCGCAGGTCGGGCTGACCACGGTGGTGCCCGAGCCCTTGAAGGTCGAGGTCAGCTCCGGACGGCCAGGACCGTCGCCGTCGAGATAGTAGGTGGTGAAGCGGCCGTTGGGCGCGATGATGCCCGAGCCCGTCTGCGCGGCGGTCTTGATCAGCTCCACGCGGAAGCGGCCACCATTGAGGGTCAACGTCCGGTTGCCCCCCAATTGCAGCGTGTGCGGGTAGTAGGTCTGGATGGTGCCCGAATCACGATAGACACGGATACCCACTCCCGCTACATCGGTCGCATAGACGTTGCTGAAACCCGGGACTGCGTTTTGCTGTGCGGCGTTGACGAAACGCCCGTTGGCACTACCGCCCCAGCGATCGCAGTAGCCGATGCTGTCGCGCTGGTTGATCGGCACGATCAACTCCTTGATCACACCACCGACGGGCAGGCTGGGCAGGATCACGATCTGCCCCATGTCCATCTGCACGTCCTGCGCGACAAAGCCCTGCTGGGTGATATAGCAGGTCGCCAACGCCGGGCTGGCCACGGCGATACCCCCCATCACGGCCATGGCGGCAAGCAGCGTGCGGCTGCGGGAAGAAATCATCGGCATGCTGCCTCCAGCGGGATGAAGCCGGTCTTGGACGCATCGGCGCCCGCCGGAACCTGGTAATCGATGGTGCAGCGCTGGTCTGCACCGGCGCCCCACTCCACCAGCAGGCGGCCCTGGCTCTTTTCACTGCGCACGTACAGGCGGCCGCCCTGGCTGACCATGCCCACCGGCTGGCCCTGCTCATCCTTGACCTGCGCACCGAACGGCATGCTGCGGCCATCGGCATTGCGTACCTGGATCAGCAGCGCATTGCCTTTGCGGGTATCGAAGCGCAGGTAGCTGATGGCACCGGCGAACGGCGCGATCGACTGGCTGGTGCTTTCCAGCTCGACGTCATGGGCCATGCCCTGCGGGTCGAGGGTGACGGTGTTGAGGCGGTACGGCGACACGTACGGGACCACCGCGTAGCCGCGGCCATCGACGCGCAGGCCCGGGGCGTTGCTGACGATCGCATCGCGCGCACCCGGCGCTTCCACCAGCACCATGGTGTCGCCCCGCTGCGGAGTGAAGGTGAAGCCGCCCGGATGCACGACCACGCTGCCGTTGGCACCGACCGAGGCCTGGCGGAAATCACGCGAGTGGCTGTAGGTCGCGTTCAACGCGGAGTAGCGGCTGCGGTACTCGGCGTTGCCGACCGCCGTGGTGCCACCCTCGCGGGAATCGGACAGCGCCACGCCGTAGCTGAAGTTGTTGTCGACGCCGGCCGACCCGGTGATGCCGACGCGGCTGTTGTCGTAGCCACCGCGATCGCGCATGCCCAGGTCGGCGCTGAACGATACCGGGTGAGTGCCACGGCCCAGCGGCACGCTCATCGACAGCAGGTACTGGGTGTCGGAACGGCCGAGCACGCCCTCTTCGGTGCGCAGCGCCGAGAAGCCGTAGTTCACCGAACGCCAGGCGTTGTTGTAGCCCATCTGGTACTGCTTGGAGGTGCCGGAACGGTCGTAGAAGTCACGCACCGAACCGGTCACGTACAGCGCGCCGCCGCGACGTCCCAGCGGCTGGTTCAGCGTTATCTGGAACTGGCTGCGCTGACGGCCACGGGTGGTCGGATCGATGCCGCGCGTGTCCGAGTCACGGCCGTACAGCGCATCCTGCAGGCTGTAGAAACCTTCGGTCGAATAGCGGTAGGCGGCCAGGGTCAGGTTGGTCCCGGTCTCGCCGATCATGTTGCTGTAGCTCAAGCGCACGCTGGCACCGGTGTGGTTGCCGTAGTGGTCGAACGTCGTACGTGCGTGGGTGACGTCGGCGGCGAACGCGCCAACCGGCGTGGACAGGCCGACGCCGTACAGCAGCGACAGGTAGCCGTCGCTCAGTGCACTGCCGCCGTACAGGGTCAACTGGTTGCCGATACCGCGCTGGTAGGTGCCCTGCACCAGCCACGGCTCATCGGCCAGCAGCTTGTTGCGCACCTGGCCGGCCGTCAGCGAGTAACGCGACACGCCTTCGCGCAGCATCTGCGGCACCGAGCCGAACGGCACCTTGAATTCGCGGCGGCGGCCATCGGCCTCGATCACGCTCACTTCCAGATCGCCGCCGTAGCCGGTCGGGTACAGGTCGTCGATGACGAAGCTGCCCGGCGACACGGTGGAGGAGTAGATCAGCTGCTCGTTCTGGCGCACTTCGATGCGCGCGTTGGTCTCGGCGATGCCGCGCACGACCGGCGCGTAACCGCGCAGCGAATCGGGCAGCATGCGGTCGTCGCTGGCCAGGCTGGCACCGCGGTAGCCGATCGAATCGAACAGTTCACCGGTGGTGTAGGCCTCACCGATGGTGAGCATGCCGCGCACCTGCGGGATGCCGCGTTGTGCGTAGGTGGCGATGCTCTGCCAATGGCGGCCGTCACCCTCGGACCAGGTCAGGTTGGAATCATGGCGGAACTGCCAGCCGCCCAGGTTCACGCCGGCGTTGAGGCCGAGGTAGGCGCTGCGGTTGCGCTGGCCACCTTCCACACGGCTGTTGCTGTCGATGGCGTTGAAGCTGTAGCCGACGAAGCCGGCATTGATGCCACGGTCCCACAGCGCCGGGTTGACGTAGCCGCGCGCCTCACGGCGCAGGAACACCTGCGGGATGCTGAGGTCGTAGCGCAGGTTGCCGCTGTCATAGACACCATAGGCATTGGCCATGCGCTGCTGGACCGGCACGCAGCTGGTCTTGTCGGTGGGCACGGACGGATCCTGCTGCAGCAGCACGGCCTCGCTGTCCACGCCCATTTCTTCCAGCATCGGCAGCGGCAGGCAGGCGTCGACACGGCCCTGCGCATCGGCCTTGAACTGCAGATCGCGACGGCCCTGCCAGGCACCGTTGACGTAGACGTCGACACGATAGTTGCCGGCCACCATCGGATTGCCGTTGCTGAAGGCCGCCAGGTCGACCTGCTTGGCTTGGCCAGACAGGAAGCTGGAGTTGAACTGGGCCGATTCCGGTGCACGCGCATTGGCCGCACCACTCTGCGCCATCAGCGCCTGTTCGCCGAGATTGGCCGGGGCAGCCAGCGCCCATCCTGGGCAGGCCACACCAGCAACCAACAGGCAAAGCGCCTGATGGATCGACAATGTCAATCTGTTTCCGATCACACTGACATTCCTTCAATTCGCCGCACAGCGGCGGTGGCGGGATGCGCAGGCCAGGGGCCGGCGCGGCGCGTTCAGCCCCCGGTGCTGCCGAGGCGGATGGTGTGTTCCACCCGGCCGCCGTAGTCGTTGATGGTGATGAAGCGGACCTGGTCGGTGCCCGCCGGTGCGGCGAACTCCAGGCTCTGCTTCGGCGCGACCATCGCGCCCTTGTCCTCGACGGCCTTTTCACTGCTGCCGGTCACGGCATGTACTTCGGCCAGAGTGACGTGGAAGGGGCTCGGGTTTTCCACCCGCAGGCGGTCGCCATTGCGGGTCCAGCGCAGCGCTGCCGGCGCGTCGTTGGCGACGCCCTTCAGGCCCTGCGGCCGGTAGAAAAGCTTCAGGCGCGAACGGAACGCGACCTGCAGGTAATTCTGTTCGCCGCTTTCGGCGTTGTCCGGGGACGGCGGCACATCCAGCACGTTGAGCCAGAACACCGACTCACGGTCGGTCGGCAGCTGCGCGCCGGAGAAGATCAGTCGCAGCGCCTGGCTGCGGCCCGGCTCGACACGCGCGATCGGCGGTGTAAGCACGAACGGGGCATCGCTGGTATCGGCGGTCTGGTTGGCGTCGCCGCTGTCGATCCAGGCCTGCACCAGCGCCGGCGAATCGCCCACGTTGTCGACCTGCACGGTGACTTCGCGCGCCTGCGCCGGATAGATCACCCGCGTGCCATTGACCACCACGCCGGCCAGTGCGTTCTGGCAGAAGGGCAGCGTGAACGCTGCCAGCAGCAGCGCCCGGGGAAAGAATGCTTTCATCGGAAGTACTACGCTCGAGGGGTGTGGCCAGCGGCCGCGGAACACCGGCCGGCGCGAACGCCGGCCAGTGGGGGCATGACTGCGATCAGTTGTAGATGATCGTGTACTTGACGCTGCTGGTGACGTCGCCCGGGGTGGCGGCGGCAGTGGCGTAGTACTCAGCGTAGTAGTTCAGGTCGGCCGAGCCGTCGGTGCCGACGGTGACCCACTGCGAGTTGGTCTGGGCCAGGCCAGCACCAGCCGCCTTGATCGGCAGGAACTGGTTGTTCGAGCCCAGCAGCTGCAGCTGCACGTTGGTGGCAGCGTTGGCCGAGGCCTGGTTGACCAGGCGGCCACTGTTGAAGTCGACGGTCGAACCCGGCTCGAAGTAGGTGGCGACGTTGCCGGCGCTGCACTTGGTCAGGTTGATGGCGAACGGGGTGCGGCCCGCAACGGCGCCGGCGGTGGCCAGGGTGTTCTTGGACACGGTCGGCAGCGTCACGGCGAAGTCCTTGCCGCCCGGGGTCGAGATGGTGCAGGTCTTGTCGGTCACCTTGCCATTGAAGGTGATGGTGCCGTCGGCGGCGTTGGCGGCCAGCGGAGCGGCGGCCAGCATCAGAGCGGCGATGATATTGATCTTGTGCATTCGCTTTTACCTAACCCTACTGAAGAGATGAGAAGTAGAGGAGGAAGCAAGGAGCACTGCCGGGCTAACAAGACCCATCCTTGCGTCTCACCTGTGGCCGGACTCGGACGTAGCTTTCCCTGAATCCGTGACGCAAGTATAGGTACAAGTGTGATGAAAGTCTCATTATTTTTCTGAACGCCAATTCATTGACGCTGGAAATGTGACGTGATAGCCGAAATCAGGACCCACGGGGGTTCGGGAACCCGACGGTCGCCGGATCAGGTCAGAAGCGACCCTGGATGACGCTTCGGGTGGCGCGTTCGGCATGCACGGAAACAAACCTTTTCCCGGCGGAAATCGGCTTCTTTGATGCGCATCACTCTTTCTTGGTGATGTCCCTAGCAGATTCGAAATCGTCCTGTTAAAGGCTGATCGAAGCTGTCGCTAACTAGGACACACCGAACCAGAGAACGTGTCATGAGGAATTCCATTCTGCTGTGCGTGGCCCTGATGTCCGTCAGTGCGCTGGCCCAGGCCAGCAGCGGCAGCATCCGTTTCAGTGGCCGCATCGCCGAGCCGGGCTGCACGACGAATCTGTCCCAGGGCGAGCTGAGCCTGGCCGCCTGCCCGCCGTCGGCCAAGGGCTCGACGGTGGAAGTGACGGCGCTGGCCGACGGCCCGGCCGCGACGCTGCGCAACGGCAAGCGCCAGGGCCAGAAGCTGTCGGTGTCGGCCAGCGCGCTGCGCGCCGGCGATATCGCCTTCTCCGAGCGTTACAGGGTGCAGGCGTCGACGCAGCAGCCGCTGCAGGGCGCCTACCTGGTGGTGGTCGACTACCTGTAAGCCGGCACGCTTACGCCGGCGGCAGCTCGAACACCTGGCGCAGGTAGGCCAGGTAGCCCGGGTCGTCGCACATGCTCTTGCCTGGCGAATCGCTGAGCTTGGCCACCGGCTGGCCATTGCAGCGGACCATCTTGATGACGATGTTGAGCGGCGTTGGCCCCAGATCATTGGTCAGGTGGGTGCCGACGCCGAAGGCGACCTGGCAGCGACCACGGAAGTAGTCGTACAGGCGCATCACCTTGGCGATGTCGAGCCCATCGCTGAACACCAGCACCTTGGTGCGCGGATCCACCCGGCGCTGCTGGAAATGCGCCAGCATGCGGTCGCCCCAGTCGAACGGATCGCCCGAGTCGTGGCGGACACCGTCGAACAGCTTGCAGAAATACATGTCGAAATCGCGCAGGAACGCATCCAGGCCGACCACGTCGGACAGCGCGATGCCGAGGTCGCCGCGGTACTCGCGTGCCCACGATTCCAGTGCCGCCACCTGCGAATCACGCAGGCGCGGGCCAAGTGCCTGGAATGCCTGCAGGTACTCATGGGCCATGGTGCCGTGCGGGGTCATACCGTACAGGCGGGCGAAGTGCACGTTGCTGGTGCCGACCAGTTGCGGGCCGAGCGCATCGCGCAGCAGCGGCAGCAGGCGCGCATGCCAGTCACGCGAATAACGGCGGCGGCTGCCGTAGTCGGCAATGCGGCACTGTTCGAAACCGGGAGTATCACGCAGCAGCGCGGCCTTGGCCTGCAGCCGACGCTCGCCCTCGGCAAAGTCGGCGGTGGTGGTGTTGCGGAACCAGACTTCGTTGATGATCGCCAGCAGCGGGACTTCGAAGAGGATGGTATGCAGCCACGGGCCAGTGATGTCCAGTTCGATTTCGCCGGGCACGGCCGTCGACGCGCGCAGCTGGATGTACTTGCGGTCCAGATGGAACAGGCCGAGGAAATCGGCAAAGTCGGGCTTCACGAAGCGCAGGCCGCGCATGTAGTCCAGTTCCGCGTCGCTGAAACGCAGGCTGCACAGGTGGTCGATCTCTTCGTCGATCTGGTCGATGTAATGGGCCAGGTCGATGCCGGGCGTGCGGCACTTGAACCGGTACTGCACCTGGGCACCGGGGTGCTGGTGGAGCACCGCCTGCATCATGGTGAACTTGTACAGGTCGGTGTCGAGCAGGGACTGGATGATAGGCATGAGGCGGATTATGCGCCCGGACGGGTGAACCGGGGTGGCCGCGGGCACGCTCGGCTCTCCGCGTGGGTAGATCCGCGCCATGCGTGGATGCAGGTTCGGCCCTACAACGACCTGCGCAACAGGCGCGGTACCAGCATCAGGGCGTGCCCCCAGATCGCGGCCCACACCGCCACGCGCACCGGCAGCGAACGCTGCCTGGCCTCGAACTTCTGAAAGTAGCGCCACAGGCCCCTGTGCTTGTGCCATTCAACGAAGAATGGCCGCGATCGGCTCGAGACGCCACGTACATGGGTGACCTGCAGGTCGTTTGCAATCGCCACCACGGCCCCGGCTTCGCGTGCACGCCGGCACAGGTCCAGGTCTTCGGCGTGCAGACGATACCCGGCGTCCCAGCCTCCGATCCGGTCGAACAATGCACGCGGCATCATCAGCAGTGCGCCAGACAGTGCCGGCACCCGCTGCAGCACCTGCTGCGGGTCACGCGGCAGCGCCAGCTTCGAGCCCTTTCCCGGCGAGCGCAGCATCATCAGGAAATCCGGGTCGCGGCGGCGCACGGCTTCGTCGGCATGGCCCTGCTCGTCCACCTGCTCGACACCGAGCAGGCAATCGCCCAGTGCTTCCGCCCGGCTGCGCAGTGCGGCCAACGTCTCCGGCTCGACCATCAGGTCCGGGTTGATGAAGGCCAACCAGGGGCTGCGCGAATCGGCCACGCCCTGGTTGTTGGCAGCGGCGAAGCCGGGATTGTCCGGGTTGCCGACGAAACGCACGCGCGGATCGTGGCTGGCATGGCGCTGCACGATGTCCAGCGTGCCATCCATCGAGCCATTGTCGATCACCCGGATCTCGGCCACGTCCTGCGCCTGGCGCAGGCGCGAGAGGCAGGCATCGATGGTGCTGGCGCTCTGGTAGGTCACGACGATGGCGGCGATGGCAACATTCAAGCGAGTGACTCCGGCGCGGAAGGAACGAACAGGTCGCCCTGTTCCTTCGGCATTATCGCCTGCCGCATGCGCTGCTGCAGGTCGGCGCGCAGCCCGTGCAATGGATCGTGCATCAGGAAATCGGCCAGGCGCGGCACCCAGCCAGGCCAACGCGCAGCCAGCGCCTCAAGGTCGCCATCGCGGCTGGCCGCCTCGCCCGCCCGGCTCACAAAGGCGGTCTCGCACAGTACGTTGCGCCAGCCCAGGCCGGCCATGCGCAGGCTGAGGTCGACCAGGGCCGCGTTCCAGCCAGCGTAGCTGTCCACATCCAGGCCACCGGCGCGCCGGCGCGCATTGCCACGCACCAGAACCGCATGGGTGACCGCCGATGGCAGTTCCGGGTGCAGCGCCGGCAAGGCGGCGCAGGTCTGTGCCAGCAGCGCCGCATCTTCGGGCTCGGGATTGATCTCGCCCAACCGTGGCCACGCTGCGGTTTCGCCGGCATTGCACCACGGGGTTGCGGTCGCGATGGCGGCATCGCGGGCGAAGGCGTCCTGCAATTGTTGCAGCCAACCCGGCGCAGGCACGCTGTCCGGTGCCAGCACGGCCACGTCCAGGCCATCGCAGGCGCGCAGCATCTCGTCCAGATGGGCGACCTCGCCCAGTGGCCGCGCGCGCCGGGTGTACTCGGCCTGTAGTGGCGTATGTGCCAGCCAGTGTTCCACCACCGCCTGCGCACGCGGCCCGGTCTGCGCATCGTCGGCCAGCCAGACTGCAGTGCCCGGCGCGGTGCCCGCATCCAGTGCGGCCAGGCAGCGGTCGAGCGCGGCATCGTCCACGCACAGCGGCAACAACACGATCGCCCCCATCCCGCCTCCGTGGTTGTCGGTGGCCACAGCCTAGCACCGGGAGGGTACCGGCCGGGTTGCTCCCGGCACCCGCTTCAGGCCAGGGCAACAGCAACAGCCGAAGCAAGAGCTGGGTTCCTGGGGTTGGCGGGGTGGGTCCGGTTGCGGGGGACGCTGCAAGTACGTCCATGTAGGTCGGTCGCCGCATCCATGCGGCTCACGCCCCACAACCGGACCCACCCCTCCGTCGACAGTTTTCCGCGACCTGCCTGCTCTTCTGTAGAGCCGAGCCGTGCTCGGCTCAGATCTCACAGATATCGAAATATTCGATTTCGATGGAGAGTCATCCACGCATGGCGTGGATCGTGTCGACCAAGGTCGACACCTACCAACAGCAAGCAGGAAACTGTCGAAGGCGGGGCACTGTGGGTTTGCGGGGTGTGAGCCGCATGGATGCGGCGACCAAGCCTACATGGACGTATTCACGGCGTCCCCGCAAACCCACAGTGCCCCGCCATCCCTCAGTAAACCCGCTGTTGCTGTTGCTCCGGCCTCGGCGGGTGCCGGGCGCAGCCCGGCCGCAAACCCCTTACTTCTTTGCGCGCGGCTGGTTCAGTGGCTCCATCGCGCGGAAACGCTGGCTGTACTCGTCGGTCAGATTCCGCGCTTCCAGGCTGTTGCGCACGATGCTCGGGGTCAGCAGCACGATCACTTCGGAACGCCGGCTGGAGCGGCTCTTCTGCCCGAACAGCGCGCCAACCACCGGAATCCGGCTCAGGCCGGGAATGCCGCTGCTGCCATCGGTGCCCGAATCGGTGATCAGGCCGGCCAGCATGATGGTGTCGCCGCTCTGCACCGCCGCTTCGGTCGACAGCTTCTTTGTGGAAATGCGCGGGTTGCAGTTGCGCTCGGTCGGATTGCAGTTGTCGGGCACGTTCGAGGCGCTGCTCACTTCCTGCACGATGTCGAGGAACACCGTGCCGTCGCGGGTCACGCGCGGGCGCACCTTCAGGATCACGCCGGTGTCGATGTACTGCACCGAGCTGTAGCTGCTGGTGCCGATGCCGGTATTCACCGTGGTGGTGTTGATCGGCACCTTGTCACCGACGTTGAGCGTGGCCTCGGCGTTGTTGCGCACGAACACCGAAGGCGTCTGCAGCAGGCGTACATCCGTGACCTTGTCCAGCGCACTCACCACCGCCGCGCCATTGTGGCCGGTGAATGCCCAGCCCAGGCCTTCGCCGCCCGTTGCGGCACCGGCGAAGCTGCTCCACGAGCCACCCGCTGCCGCCGGCAGGGTCACGCCGCCCAATGCGCCCGTCAGGGCACGCCCGGCCACGGCGTTGTCGAAGAACCAGTTCACGCCGTACTTCAGGTCGCCATCGAGCGAGACCTCGGCCACCTGGGCTTCGATGTGCACCTGCAGGGGCATCACATCCAGCTTCTCGATCACCTCGCGGATCGACCGCCAGGCCTGCGGGGTCGAACGCACCAGCAGGGTGTTGGTCTCCTCCACCGCCGACACGCCCACGCGGTCGCCTTCCACTTCCAGGCTGACACTGACGTTGCCGGACTGGCGCTGCGGCAGGTTCATGCTGCCGTTGCCACCGCCACTGGAGCTGCTGCCCGGGACCGAGCCGAAGCTGCTGCTGTTGTTGTTGGTGCTGTCCATGCCACGATCGGAGTCGCTGCCCAGCTGCGACGGCATCGCCCCCGGGGCCAGCGAGGCCGGACTGGAACCGCCGCGGTTGCCACTGCTGGCAAATGCTTCACTGAGCCGTTCGGCCAGGTCACGCGCCTTGATGTAGCGCAGCTCGTAGGAAAACAGGCGGGCACTGCCACCGGCGGTATCGATGCGGTCCAGCCACTGCTGGATCTGGTCCAGGTAACGCACCTGCGGGGTGATCACCAGCACCGCGTTGGCGTTTTCCAGCGGCAGGAAGCGGAACATGCCGGCACTGGGCGTCTTGCTCTCCTCGCCGAATACTTTCTCCAGGTCGGCAGCCACCTGCTCGGCCTTGCCCGACTGGATCGGGAACACGCCCACCGACATGCCCGACAGCCAGTCGACGTCGAAGATCTCGACGGTGCGCATGTAGTTTTCCAGCTCGGCGCGGGTACCACCCAGGGTGATCACGTTGCGGCCGCTGTCGACGTTGACGATCGCATTGGGCCGCGCATACGGCTCCAGTACCTTCTTCATTTCGGTGGCGGAGATGAACTGCAGCGGGATGACCCGTACCTCGAAGCCTCGCGCACTGGCAGCGGGCGCCGTGCTCGGCGCGACCGTACCGGCCAGCGCCTGGTCGGCGGCGACGATGTTGTAGCGGCCACCGCTGTAGACCATGCGTGCGTTGTTCCAGCCCAGCACCATCTCCAGCAGGTTCAACGCCTGCGCCGGCGACACCGGCTTGGGCGTGGCCAGGGTGACCGTGCCCTGCACCCCCGGTGCGATCACGTAGTTCTGGCCCAGCATGTCACCGAGGATGGCCTTGACCACCGCATGCACCGATTCGCCTTCGAAATTGAAGGTTGCTTCACCGGTGCTGGCGCCATGCAGTGCCGGTGCCGGTGCGCGTGCTGCTTCGCGGTTGATCATGGTGCCGGTGCCACGGCGGATCACCGCCTGCGGAGCGCCCTGCGCGTCACGGGCAGCATCCGCGGCGACATTGGCCGCCTGGCCGGCCTCGGCAGTGGGCGACAGATTGCCCTTGCGCTGCACGTGCGGCGCGGACACGGTGCTGCAGCCGACCAGCAGCGCGAGGGCAAAGGACCAGGGAAGGAAACGCAGGCTCATGCATTCACTCTATCGGTTGGTGCCATCGCCCGGGGGCGGCGACGGTTGTTGCTGCTGTTGTTGTTGCTGCAGCTGGCGGCGACGGGCCTGGATGCGTTCGCGGATGGCCTGCATCTGCGCTTCGCTGGGGCCGTTGTTGGTGGCAGGCGGTGTGGCGGCCGCCGCAGCCGAGGGCGCTGGCGTACTGGCAGCAGGCGACGGCGATGGGGTTGCCGCAGCCGGCGGCGGTGTCGGCGGAGCACCTGCCGGGGGCGGCACAACGATCGCACCTGCCGGCGGCGCACCGTTGGCGCCGCGCAGCACGGTCGGCGGCTCACCGCCCTGGCCGTTGAAGACCGCCAGTTCCAGCACCTGGTTGCCACCGGGGCCGATCACGGTGGCCTGGCGCGGCTGCAGTGCCACCAGCTGCCAGCCGTCGACGGCTTCACCGTTGAGGCGCAGGCGCAACGAACGGTTCTGTTCGGTGGTGAAGGTGGCCATGCCGAAGTCGCCGGTCAGCAGCACGCCGGTCAGGCGCAGCGCGGCGCTGGCGGCAGGCTCGCTGCCACCGAGCAGATAGGGCTTCGGCCTGCGGTCCTCGGCGAACAGCGGTCGCTCGCCGATGGCACTGTAGCTGTCGGCGCTGGCCATGCGTTCTGCGGCCAACGGCGGCAGCACCGGCAACGAAGGCACCGCATCGGCATCGCCATCCGCACCTGGCAGCTGGCTGCCCAGGCCGAAGCCGGTGGCCAGCCAGACCGCTGCCGCCCAGCCGGCCAGTGCCAGCAGGAAACCGGTGCGCAGGCTGATCTGCTCAAGCTTCATCGGCCACCTCCTGCCCCTCTTCCGGCGCAGCCGGTGAGGGTGCCGGTGCAGCCGAAGGCGGTTGCGGCGCCGCGCCCGGCTCGGCTGCCGGTGCCGCCGCAGCGCCATCGGCAGCGGCACCGGGCAGCAGGTAACCGGCCAGTTCGAACGACACGTCCAGGCCGAGCCCGGATTCATTCGGCGACTGCTGGAAGCGCTGCGCGATCAGGTTGAGGTTGTCGACGAACAGGCGCGGGCTGCCGGTTTCCAGGCTGTGCAGCACCGTGGCCAGTTCGGCCACACCGCAACGCAGGCGCACCTGCATGGCCACGCGCACGAACTCGGCGTCACGACGGTTGTCGGCCAGTGGCGTGCGGTTGCTGATGGTGCAGCTGCGGTTGCCCGGGCTGGCCATCGCCACCGCATCCTGCAGCCTGGCGCCAAGCGCAGCGGCTGCAGCTTCGGCGGTGGCTTCACGCAGGAAGCCCGGCCGCTGCTGCAGTGCCTCGCGGGTGGCGCGCAGGCGTTGTTCGATCTGCGGCTGCTGCTGCAGCTGCGCCTGCACGCGCTGTTCGCGCTCGCGCAGGGCGGCCACGTCGGCGTCGATTTCACGCAGTGGCCGGGTGAACCAGGGGTGCACCAGCAGCAGGTAGGCCAGGCCCAGCACTGCCAGCAGCAGCGCCAGTGCCAGCCAGCGGTCACGGCGTGCGCTTGGCATCGGCATCGGCCGCCTCCCGGGCCGGGGCTGCAGCCGGCAACGGCTGCAGTTCGGCAGTCATGGTGAAACGGTCACGGCCGCTGGCAGCACCATCGGCCTGCAGTACGCCGGTCAGATTGACCTTGCGCCACTGCGGTGCGTCCTGCAGCAGCTGCACCAGCTGCGACGCCTCGCGGCTCAGGCCGATCAGCTGCAGGTTGTTGTTCTCGATGGCCAGCTTTTCCAGATAGGTGCCCTCCGGCAGGCGCCGGGTCAGTTCATTCCAGATTTCCACCGTTCCGGCACGCTGGCTGCGCTGCTTTTCCAGGAATGCGGCACCATCGATCAGCGCCTGCAGCTGCGCGCGTTCGCTGGCGACACCACGCGCACTGCGTGCACTGCGCTCGACCTGCGCACGCAGCGCATCGGCAGCGTCACGGCGGTTGTCGAGCAGCTGCACGGCGGCCAGCACCAGCATCACCAGCGCGGCCACGGCCAACAGCACGTTCCAGCGCCGCATGGGATCCGCGCGCAACTGGCGCTGCGCCGGTGGCAGCAGGTTCACCTGCAGAGGCTCACCCTCGCTGTCGATGGCATCGACACCGGCCAGTGCATCGGCCCACTCGCCCACGCTGGCCCGCCACGCTTCCAGCTGGCGCAGCGGCCAGGCGATCAGTTCGACCTGCAGCTGGCCCTCGGCTGCGCCCCCCAGCTCACGCACGTCAAAGCTGACCTGGCTCGATTCGAACGGCGTCTGGCGGTCGATCTCGAAACCGACCACGGCGCGCAGGCGGTCGGCCGCAGCCGCGGGCAAGCGCAGATGACGACGCAGTACCTCGCTGGCCGGCAGCAGCCACACCCGTGGCAGGCTGCGCAGCCGCGGTTCCAGCACGCGGTCCAGTTCCACCGGCGACAGCGGCCATGGCACGCTGGCAACCGCTTCGCGGCGTTCACCGGCCTCACGCCAGACCTGCAGCTGGTCACCCTGGCGCTGCAGCAGCAGGCGCGCCTGTGCCCAGCCCAGCGCCCACTGCCAACGGGCCGGCACCCACGCCAGCAGCGATTGCCGCCACCAGCGCAGGAAACGACCGGCGCCCGGGCCGATCCGGCCCTGCACCTGCCGCACACTGTCCTGCCATGCCGTCATCTTGCTGTCATTCCCTGCTCCCAGCGAAGCACTGTGTAGGACCGCCCGGGAACCCCGCCCGAGCCATTGCGTACCACTGCCTGCAACACCGACCGGCGTCCACTGCTGTCGGTTGCACGGGACTCGATACTATAGGTGCCGCTGCTGCTGGCAAGCGTTGTCGCACCGCCAGCGGTATCTGCGTCACGCTCCTGCTGGGCGCGCTGCGCCAGCACGGTATCCGCATCCAGCCCCAGTGCGGTCAGCACCGGCGCGCTGGCGAACTGGGGATCCGGGCGCGCCTGGCGGCTGTACAGGGTCAGGTGGGGCAGCATGGCCTTGTACAGCGGGCCGCGCATGCCCAGCACCCGCTGCAGTTCGCCGAGTGTCTCAAAGCGCTTGTTGCGCGGGCCATACGGCAACCCGGCCGCCGCGTAGTCCGGCGCTTCGGCACCGCCACCGGGCTGCAGCAGGCTGTCTTCATCACGCCAGTCAACAATGGCGCCGGCCATCTGCCGGGCAGCGCCTTCGTCTTCACCGAGTGCCTTGAGGAACGCCGTCAGCAGGGTCACGTCGGCCAGGTTGAGGTTGATCTTGCCATTCTCGTCCAGCACCTTGATCTCGATGCTGGCGTCATCGAACTGCCAGCGGTAGGTGCGGCCATCGGCACGCCAGGGCGCCCGCAGCGGATCAGCGGACAGGCGCAGCAGCGCGTACTCCAGGCCGGCGCGCGCACGTTCCTGCCCGCGTGCCTCGTCATCCAGTACCCGCTGCTGCAGATGCTCGACCCGTGCGCTCAGCGCGAACGCACCGACCAGCGCGGTCATCAATGCAATCAGCCACAGCACCAGCACCAGCGCCGCACCGTGTTGCCGGTTCATCGCGCACCTCCACTGCCACCGGCGCGCGGTGCCACCACCAGCAATGGCCAGGGCGCGCCCTTGGCGGGCACGATCCTGATCTCCACCAGCATCGGCAGCCGCCGGGTATCGTCCCAGCGCGGCATCCAGTCACTCATCTGACCGGTGCCCGCATCGATGCCGCGATAGCGCAGCTGCACCGACTTCAGGTTCTCAACCAACACCTCCGGCGGGCGTGGCGGATTCTCGGCGATGCGCTCGCCTTCCTGCAGCAACACCAGGTCCAGCAGCAGGCGCTGTTGCCCCTCGCGTCCGTCCACCTGCAGCGCGTGCAGGTAGGAGCCTCCACGGCCGAGGTAGCCGGGCAGGTCGGCGGCGAACAGCATGCGCTGTTCTTCGCCCTGGAAGAACACCGGTTCGCGGGTGGGGTCCGGGACCTCCAGCGGGGTGCGCAGTGCGCCGGCCAGCTGCCTGCGCAGCAGAGACTCGACCGCCCGCATGCGTTCACTTTCGGCGGCGATCTGTTCGCCGCGCTGGCTGACCGCCATCGCCGAGCGCACGCTGGCAAAGGCCAATGCCAGGCCGCCGGCCAGCAGCACGGTGGCCAGCATTACTTCGACCAGGGTGAACCCTGCGGCGCGGCGCTTCACCGCGCATTCTCCAGGTCGGGCGGCAACAGGCGCAGGCTGCGCCAGCGCAGCTGTTCGCGCTCGCTGTCACCCCAGCGCACCTGCAGCTGCAGTTCGGCCAGCCAGGGGGTTCCCGGTGACGTTGCCTGCGCGACATTGCCTGCGCGCGGCTCCGCCCACGGCTGGACCTGCAATTCCCAGTGGTAGCGCCCCTGCTCCCAGTCTCCCTGCTGCCTGCCTGCCTGCAGCGGCGAGGCGACGCCGGTTTCGGCCAGCAGCGACTGCGCATGCAGCACCGCGCGCGTGCGCAGCTCGGCATCGCGCACCTGTTTTGCGCCGCCGGACAGGCTGCCCAGCAGCAGCGTCAGCGCCAGGCCCAGCAGGGCGAAGGCGATGATCACTTCCAGCAGGGTGAAGCCGCGGGCGCGCCGCTTCATTGCGCCCGCCAAGGGCCAGAGCGGACCTCACCGGTCAGCCAGCCCACGTCGATGCGCCATTCGGCGTCGTCACGCTGCAGCCGGATGCGGCCACCGCTGGAGCCGCCATCGGGGTGGAACTCGATCACGCCCTGCCCCGGCGCGGTGGCCAGCTGCGCGGCGCCTTCGAACTGCACCTGCAGCTGTGCCGGCACGTCACCGTGGCGCTGGTTGGCGCCTTCCCAGCGCCGCTTGGCCGGCTCGATGACAAAGCGCTGCGGCTCGCCGCGGGTGATCGCCTGCGCGCGCACCATGCGCAGCTGGTTGGCGATGTCCTTGCCGGCGCTGCGCAGCTGCATGCCAGCGAAACCGCGTGACAGGCCGGCAGCGGTGATCAGGCCGATCGCGGCGATCAGCGCGATCACCAGCAGCATTTCCAGCAGCGACAGGCCCGCTGCGCGCCTGCCGGGCAGGCGCGGGCGTTGCAACCGGCGCGGCAGGAAACGCGACATGCCCGGTTACGGCTGGTAGCGGATGTCGGCGTCGACACTGCTGCCACCGGCCTTGCCGTCCTTGCCCAGGCTGATCAGCTCATACGGCTGGCCCTCGCCCGGCGTGCGGTATTCCAGCGCATGGCCCCACGGATCGTTCAGATCGGCCGGCTTGGCATAGGGCCCCAGCCAGCCAGCCACGCCAGCCGGTGCAGTCACCAGATCATTGAGCGAGCCGGGCAGCTTGCCGGTATCGATCTGGTAGTTGTCGACCTTGGATGCGACGGTCTGCACCTGTGCCTTGGCAATGTTGGCCTTGCCGCGGTCGGCGCCACCCAGCACGCGGCTGGCGACCAGGGTCAGCACCGCGCCGATCAGCACGATGACGATGATGATCTCCAGCAGGCTCATGCCCGACTGGTTGCGCGCTGCGGTGAAGGAAAGGCGGATCGGTCGACGGGAAGCAATCATGGTCGGTCCTTTCAGTTGCGGAGTGTCGGGGTTGCGTAGGGATCCATCGTCAACCGATGGCATTGGTCAGGTCGTACAGCGGCACCAGCACGGCAACGATCACCGCACCCACCACCGAGGCCAGCACCAGGGTGATCGCCGGCACCATCGCCGCCAACAGGCGGTCGATGCGGCGGGCGCTGTCCTGTTCGAAGGTGTCAGCCGCTTTCAACAGCATGGTATCGAGCGCGCCGGACTCCTCGCCAACCTGGATCATCTGCAGGGCCAGGCGCGGGAAACGCCTGCCTCGCGACAGTGCCAGCGACAGGCCGGCACCGTTCTTCACTTCATCGGCGGCGGTTTCCACATCGGCAGCCAGCGCGCGGTTGCCCAGCACGTTGCGGGCGATGCCCAGGGCACCCAGCAGCGGTACGCCATTGCGCAGCAGGGTACCCAGCGTGCGCGCCAGCCGGGCAGTCTCCAGTTCACCCAGCAGGCGGCCGATGCCGCGACGCTGCAGCAGCCAACCATCCAGCGCCAACCGGAAGGCCGGCTGCCGCGCCTTGCGTTCGAAGAACAGCGCCACCAGCGCCGGCACCACCAGCAGCAGCACCCACCAGTCACGCACGAACAGGCCCAGCTGCAGCACTGCGTTGGTGAACCACGGCAGCGCCACGTCCAGGCTCTCGTACATCTGCGCGAACTGCGGCACCACGTAGCCAAGCAGGAACAGCAGCGCACCACCCACCACCACCAGCAGGATGGCCGGGTACACCAGCGCGTTGATCACCTTGCCCTGCAGGGCCCGGCTGCGTTCGAGGTAGTCGGCCAGGCGCTGCAGGGTTTCGTGCAGGCTGCCGCCGGCCTCACCGGCACGCACCATGTTCACATACAGGCGCGAGAACAACCCATGCTGGCGTTCCAGTGCGATCGACAGCGGCGCGCCACCGCGCACCACATCGCGGATGTCGGTGATCGCGCGACGCGAACGATCGTCTTCGGGCAACCCGAGCAGGATCGACAGCGCGCGGTCCAGCGGCTGGCCCGCACCGAGCAGTGTCGCCAGCTGCTGGGTGAACTGCAGCAATGCCGCGCCCTGCAGCGGCCGTTGGCGGAACAGGTTGCGCCAGGTACCGCCACCGATCGCACCGCCATCGGCCAGCTGTGTCTCCATCGGCAGATGGCCCTGGTCCTGCAGGCGCGCGACCAGCTCGGCCTCGCTGGCCGCTTCCATCTGCCCGTCGAAGATCTCGCCGTGCGGATTCAGTGCCTTGTAACGGTAGGTCGGCATGTCAGCCCCGTCGTCCTGCGCGCATCAGCTTTCCTCGGTGACACGCAGGACTTCCTCGATGGTCGTCTGCCCACTGAGGGCCTTGGACAGGCCGTCTTCGTACATCGTGCGCATGCCGGCTTCGCGGGCAATGCGTTCGATCTCGCCCATGCCGTCGCGGCGCATCACCGCACGCCGCAGCGCATCGTTCATCACCAGGAATTCCATGATGGTGGTACGACCGAGGTAACCGGTCGGCGCCAGCGCCGAGGGCCTGGGGCGGAACAGATGGATCGGCCCTTCCGGCTGCAGGCGGCGCAGCTCGAAGCGTTTGATTTCCTCCGGCGAAGCCTCGTAGCGCTCGGCGTGGGTCGGTTCCAGCCGGCGCACCAGGCGCTGGGCCAGAATCCCGTTGATGGTGGAGGTGAGCAGGTAGTCTTCCACGCCCATGTCGAGCAGGCGGGTGATACCACCGGCGGCATTGTTGGTGTGCAGGGTGGACAGCACCAGATGGCCGGTCAGTGCCGACTGGATCGCGATGCGCGCGGTTTCCAGATCGCGCATTTCGCCGATCATGATGATGTCCGGATCCTGGCGCACGATGCTGCGCAGCGCGTTGGCGAAGTCCAGGCCGATCTGCGGCTTGGCCTGGATCTGGTTGATGCCCTCGATCTGGTACTCGACCGGGTCCTCGACCGTGATGATCTTGACGTCGGCGGTATTGAGCTGGCTCAGCGCGGTGTACAGCGTGGTGGTCTTGCCCGAGCCGGTCGGGCCGGTCACCAGCAGGATGCCGTGCGGCTGTTCCAGCACCTTGCGGAACTGCGGCAGGAACGCATCGGTGAACCCCAGCCGGTGGAAATCAAACACCACTGTCTCGCGGTCGAGCAGGCGCATCACCACGCTTTCGCCGTGCGCGGTCGGCACGGTGCTCACGCGCAGGTCCAGCTCCTTGCCCTGCACGCGCAGCATGATGCGGCCGTCCTGCGGCAGGCGGCGCTCGGCAATGTTGAGCCGGGCCATGATCTTGATGCGGCTGATCACCGCTGCGGTGAGGTTGGCCGGCGGGCTTTCGCCCTCCACCAGCACGCCATCGACACGGTAGCGGACCTTCAGGCGGCTCTCGAACGGTTCGACATGGATGTCCGACGCGCGCAGTTCCACCGCACGCTGGATCACCAGGTTGACCAGGCGGATCACCGGCGCTTCCGAGGCCAGGTCGCGCAGGTGCTCGATATCGTCGACCGCGCCGCCCTCGCCGTCTGCGGTCTCCACGATCGCGCCCATCGCGCTGCGGCCCTGGCCGAACCAGCGCTCGACCAGGTCATCGATCTCCGCGCGCATGCCCAGCACCGGTGTCACCGGAACCCCCAGCGCCAACTGCACGGCCTGCTGCGGATAGGCATCGTGGGCATCGGCCAGCCACAGACGCACCCCGTGTTCATTCAACTCCAGCGGGCACACATGGAACTGCTTCAGGAAGCGCAGCGACAGTGGCATGCCCTCGGCCAGTGCCTGTGGCGGGGCCTCCGGCACCTGCCTGCCCTCCAGCAGCGGCAGGCCCAGCACCTCCGCGCTGGTCTGTGCCTGGTCGCGTTCAGACACCAGGCCCAGGCGCACCAGCAGGCCCAGCAGGCTGCCGCCGGCCTCGGCGTGCAACGGCCGCGCGCGCGCCAGGTCTCCTTCCTTGAGCCGGCCGCGTGCCAGCAGCGCATCCAGGATGCGGCCTTCGGCATCGTCGGTAACGGTTGCAGCGAGCGCGTTCACGTGACTCTCCTGTCAATCGGACCGACTTTAGCAGTTAAGCCATGATTTCCGCCGCCCTGCGGCCAGCTTTCGTAAAAAGACGAAGCCCGTCACACAGGATGACGGGCCTCGGCCGTTCAACTACGACACGTCAGGCTTACTGCGTGGCGAGGATGCTCACGCCGTTGTAGGCCGCTTCGCCCACCACCTTGATGTAGTAGGTGCCTGCCACCGGCTTGTTCACCCGTACCGTTTCGGACGTGCCGGGACGGGTCGACTTGCCATCGTTGTCGCTGGCGCTCGGCTCGCGACCCTGGGCGATGTAGACCGACACGTTGCCGGTGCCACCGTAGGTGATCACGCTGAGCTGCTTGCCAGCGGCTGCCTCGAAGCTGTACAGGCGGCTGCTGCCGGCCGTGCCGTTCAGCCCCCCCACGGCGGCCTTGTTGGTCAGCGGCGTCGCCACCGGTCCACAGTTCTCGGTGCACGGCTCTTCCAGCGCCTTTGCCAGCGCCGCCTTGGCATCGACGATGCCGGTGCCGATCGGAGTGGCGGTCGGGATGCTGACCGGGAACGGACGCGCGGTTTCCTTCAGCAGGGTGCGCATCGCGGCGGGGGCCAGCGGATCCTTGCCCTTGGCGATCAGCGCGCTCTGCACCAGTGCAGCGACGGCAGCCACGTGCGGCGAGGCCATCGACGTGCCGCCCATGCCCATGTAGCTGTAGCTGCCCGACTCCGGCGTGGTGGCCGCATCGGAACCGGACTGCCAGACGTAGCCGCCGGGATTGCCGTCGACGCTGCCACCACCACCCGGACCGGACAGGTCCACGCGGGTGCCGTAGTTGGAGTAGTAGGTGATGCCGCCGGTAATGCGGGTGGCGCCGACGGTCACCACGCCGTCGCAACTGGCTGGACGGTATTTGGAGGCGTTGTCGGTCTCGTTGCCGGCCGCCACGACCACGGTGGTGCCACGCGAGATCGCGCCATTGATCGCTTCCTGGTAGGTCCCGTCGCAGCTGCCGCTGCCGCCGAGGCTCATGTTGATGACCTCGGCCGGGTTGGCATTGGCGGGTACGCCTGCCACCGTGCCGCCGGAGGCCCAGGTGATGGCATCGGCGATATCGGAAAGGTAGCCACCGCACTTGCCGAGCACGCGGACCGGCAGCACCTTGGCCTTGTGCGCGACACCGGCCATGCCGACGCCGTTGTTGGTCTGCTCGGCCACGGTACCGGCCACATGGGTACCGTGCCAGGAGCTGTCCTCGGCGACGGAGCCGGTGTAGCACTCGTTGTCGTTCTCGACCCAGTCACCATAGTCCTGCGCGCCCGGCACGCGGTCGTTGGTGGCACGGCGCGACGTCTCGGCATCGCTGATGAAGTCGTAGCCTTCCAGCAGGCTGCCGACCAGGTCCGGGTGCTGCGGCAGGATGCCGGTGTCGAGTACCGCCACCACCACGCCTTCGCCCTGCGATACATCCCACGCCGACGGTGCGTTGATGCCGCCGGTGGCGTTGTGCAGGTGCCACTGGTACTGCTGGTAGTAGGGATCATTCGGCGCCAGCGCCGGCTGCACGTCACCGGCACGCAGCTCGGTACGGCGCAGCTTCACATCGGCCTCGGCGTACTGCACGGACGGATCGGCCTTCAGTTCCTTCAGCACGCGCTGCAGTTCGGCAGGCGCCAGGCGCCCCTGCAGGCGGATCAGGTCGGCACCGACGCCCAGCCTGCGCACGACCTGCGGGCCGAGCGCGCTGGCGCGGGTAGTGCCACCGGACAGGCTGGCGCGGGTCAGCGCGGACTGCACGGTGGACAGCTTGGCCGACCGGTCGCCCGCCGCAGTGGTGCCGGCACGGTACTTGACGATGATGCGCTGGGTGCCCGGCTCGGCGGTGCTGGCCTGGCGCACCGGTTCACGGGTCGGCAACCCGGCGGCGTGGACGGCACCGACGGCGGTCATCGACAGCACGGCGGCGGCAAGCACATTGATGCGAAGGTTCTGCTTCTTGATCACGTCGAATTCCTCTTCTGGGTCATGGATCGAACCAACACTGCGGCCATCATTCCTTGACGACTCCCGGCCGGCCCAGCCGGGATTGCCGTGACCTCCCCCCAGGCCCTGTTTGCAGGTTTGGCGCCGGCGTGGGTGGCCGCCGGCGCAGTGGTTTGGCTTACCAGCCGAAGCCGGCACCGACGCCAACCGAGCTGTCGTCACTGCTGAAGGCACCGCCGAAGGTAACCGTGGCGCGATCGCTGATCGCACGCTGGTAGCCCAGCGACAACGCCGACTCGCCGCCCTGGAAACCGATGCCGACGCCGACCCGGTTCTGGGTGCGGATACCGGCGGCACTGGTGGCCATGTTGAGCATCGCCGCACTCATCGCACCCTGGCGGTCGATGCGGCGGTCCATGTGGCGCAGGCGTCCATCGATTTCACCCTTGAACACATCGAAGCTGTCGGCGACGGCCTGGACGCGGCTGTCGGTGTAGCTGTTCGCCGTGGCCACGCCACGGTCCAGCTGGCCCTTGTTGACGGCGTCGGTGGCGGTGGTGCCGGCGGCGACGTTGGTGACCTGGCGTTCGTTGCCTTCGCTGCCGACCGACACGGTGTTGGCACGATCAGCGACCGAACCCTGGCCCAGTGCCACGGCGTTGGCAGCCGTGGCACTGGCACCCTGGCCGACGGCGGTGGACGACGCGCCGCTGGCGACGGCGCCCTCGCCCATGGCCACCGCATTGGCGCCGGTCGCCGGGGTCCCGACCGGAATGCCAGCACCCGCCGCGGCGGCCGTCGGCGTGCCCTGCACCCGCGCGGTGCCGGCCGGTGCTGCATCGGCTGTTGCACGCGCATCCGCGGCGCTGGCCAGCGGGCTGTCATCCAGCGAGGCACTCATCGCGCGCAGGCTGGCGGTTCCGGCACGCGTGCCACCGGCGGTGCGACGGTCGATCTCGCTGACCTTGCGGTCCAGCGCGCCCAGCGCATCGCCGACGTTGCTGTAGGTAGCGCCCTGGATCACATAGTTCGGTGCCACGAACACGCCTTGCATGCCGACGCTGGCGCCACCGCCGAGGAAGCTGGCGGCATCACTTAGCGACTGGAACAGCTGCCCGCCGTTGATCGCCTGGCGGCTACCGGCGGCGATGCTGCCGGCACCGACGTTGTCGATGGTGGTGCCCTGGAAACCGGACAGGGTCAGTCGGTCACGGCTGGCGTCGTCGTAGCCGACCGCACTGGCCGCCGTGGTCTCGACCGTCGCGATGCGCGAGTCGAAGTCACCCACGCGGGTTTCCACTGCTCCCACCCGCTGGTTGGTGACGTTGAGCTGGGAGCCGGTGATCGCATCGGTGCTGCCGGCAGCGATGCGGCCGTCGGCAACGTTGACGATGCGCCGCGTGGCCGGACCGGCGGTGCCGTTGCCACCGCCGACCGAGACCACGTTGGCCTCCAGCGCGCGCGAACCGGCACCCAATGCCACCGAGTTGTTGCCGCTGGCGCCGCTGTTGGCACCCAGTGCCAGCGTCGCATTGCCGATGGCCGCGGCACCGCTGCCCAACGCATTGCTGCGGCCGCCACTGGCGTTGGCGTTGCCGCCAATGGCCACGGCATCGGTGCCGGTGGCACTGGCGGTACCCGAACCGTTGGCCTTGAAGCGTTGGCCGACCGCATCGGCGGTGGCGGCCACTGCATCGAGCTGGCCCTTGTTCACCGCATCGGTGGCCTGCGTACCCGCCGCGACATTGGTGAGCTGGCGGTTGATCGCGCTGTGGGTGACGCCGGCGGCATCGACCCACTCCTGCGCAGCACCCACCGACACCGTGTTGGCGCGGTCGGCCAGCGAGCCCGCGCCCAACGCGACGCTGTTACCGGCGTCCTTGGTGGTCCAGGTGTTGCTGCCGAGCACCGTCGCGTTGCTGGCCTGCGCATAGCTGTTGTAACCGACCACGGTGGCGCCATCTTCGGTGGCCCACGCTTCACTGCCGATGGCGGTAGTGAACTGGCCGGCGCTGGCGCTGGCGGCATCCTGTCCGGCCAGTGCGTTGAAGCCGACCGCCACGCCGTTCAACCCGGTGGCGGCGTTGTTGCCCAGAGCGGTGCCGTACTCGCCAGCCTTTGCCTGCACGCCGAAGCCGGCGCCGGCGATCTGCGCGATGGTGCCTTGGCCCACCGCCGTGGAAACATCGGCGGCCTGCGCAGCACTGCCTACGGCGGTGCCGAAGAAGCCGGCGCTGGCACCTGCACCAAACGCCGTGGCGCGCCAGCCGCTGGCCTGCGCGAAGTTGCCGACTGCGGTCGTTTCGCGGCCATCGGCGATCGCGCCGTAGCCCACTGCGGTAGCCGCAAGGCCGGCGGCCTCGGCCATGCCGCCGACAGCGGTCGCCCCGATGCCCTGCGACTGCGACTGCGCGCCGATCGCAATGCTGGCGGCGCCGCCGCTGCTGCTCTGTGCACCCAGCGCAACGGCACTGTCTGCGGTGCTGCTGGCACCGCTGCCGATGGCCACGCTCTGCTCGGCCGTGGCCAGTGCGTCGACGCCGACCGCCGTGGCATTGGCAGCGACCACCGTTGCGCCGCTGCCCAACGCGGTAGCGCCGTTGCCAATTGCATTGGCCGCATTGCCAGCGGCGAGCGCGTTGTCACCCTCCACCAGTGCGCCTGCTTCGCCATCGGCATTGCCGCTGGCCTGGAACTGGCGGCTGGTCTTGTCGGCAACGCTGGCCACCGCGTCCAGCTGGCCCTTGTTCACCGCATCGGTGGCTTCAGTGCCGGCTGCAACATGGGTCACCTGGCGCTCACCGCCCGCGGTTCCCACAGCCACGGTATTGTCGCGCTCGGCCTTGGAGCCGGCGCCCAGCGCCACGCTGTTCAACCCACTGGCGGTGGCACCGGCACCCAGCGCAGTGGCATCCGCCGCATCCGCCCACGAGTTCCAGCCGATCGCGGTCGCGTAGTCTTCGGTCGCCCACGCACCCGCACCGAATGCCGCTGCACCAGTGCCGCTGGCACGCGACGGGATCAAGCCGAAGAAGGTGCTGCCACCAATGGCCACACTCTCCTCGCCACTGGCCTCGCTGGACTGACCTACGGCCACGGCACCGGTACCGGCCGCGGCAGCGCCGAAGCCGACTGCCGTGGTGTTGGCACCACTGGCCGCCGAGCCATAGCCCAACGCGGTGCCGAGGCGTCCGCTTGCTTCGGCATAGCCACCGACGGCGGTGGTGCCATCGGCCGAGGCGGCGCTGCGGAAGCCGCTGGCCAGTGCCTGCGTGCCGCTGGCGTTGGATTCAGTGCCGGTCGCGGTGCTGTATGCACCACTGGCCTGTGCACGCGCACCCACGGCACTGGCACCCAGCTCGGTGGCGCTGGCGCCGGTGCCGAGCGCAAGGCTGTCTTCGCCGGTGGCCTGTGCGGCACTGCCCAACGCTGCGGCGTTGTCGCCGGTGGCCAGCGCATCGAGGCCCACCGCCGTGGCGTTGGCCGCCAGCGCATTGGCGCCGCTACCGAGTGCGGTGGCGCCGTTGCCGATGGCGTTGGCCGCATCACCGGCGGCCAACGCGTTGTCGCCCTCAACCAGGGCGCCGGTTTCACCATCGGCGTTGCCACTGGCCTGGAACTGCCTGCTGGTCTTTTCCGCTGCAGCGGCTACGGCGTCGAGCTGGTTCTTGTTGACCGCATCAGTGCCCTGCGTGCCAGCAGCCACGTTGGTGATCTGGCGGGTATTGCCACCACCGCCCACCGACACGGTGTTGTCGCGGTCGGCGATCGAATCGGCACCCAGCGCCACGCTGTTGGCCGCGCGCGATTCGGCGGCGTTGCCCAGTGCGGTGCTGTTGATGCCACCGGACCAGGCGCCACCACCGACGGCGGTGGAGTAGTTGCCCGATGCTTCGGTGGCCAGCACGCCGAACAGCGAACCGCCGACGGCAACACTGTTGGTGCCGGTGGCCAGGCTGCCCTGGCCGGTGGCCGTGCTGTAGGCACCGGAGGCTTCCGCATCGCCACCCACTGCCACACTGTTGGAACCGGAGGCATTGGCGAAGTTGCCGAAGGCGGTGGCGTTGAACGCCGAGGCCTGCGCATAGCCACCGATGGCGGTGCTGTAGCCACCGGTCGCTTCTGCACCGATGCCGAACGCTGCCGACGCGGTGCCGCTGGCCACGCTCTCGCTGCCGACAGCGGTGGCCGCATCGCCGCTGGCATTGCTGAAGTAGCCCACGGCTACGGCCTCTTCACCGGACGCTTCGGACAGAACGCCATTGGCAGTGCTTCCGGCGCCACTGGCAACGCTGGCCGCGCCGAACGCCGCGCTCTGCTCGCCGCTGGCTTCGCTTTCCGCGCCCTGTGCGGTGGCGTACTCACCGGTGGCCTGCGCGTTGGCACCGACGGCGCTGGCGTTGGCGGCGCTGGCCAGCGCGTTGAAGCCGATCGCCTGCGCGTTGTTGGCCAGCGCATTGGCACCACTGCCGAGCGCGGTGGCGCCGTTGCCGATGGCGTTGGCCGCATCACCGGCGGCCAGCGCGTTGTCACCGTCCACCAGGGCACCAGTCACGTCGTCGCCGTTGCCGCTGGCCTGGAAGAAGCGGCTGGTGGTGGTGGCGGTGGTCGCCACTGCATCCAGCTGTGCCTTGTTCACCGCGTCCGTGGCTTGGGTACCGGCAGCGACGTTGGTGACCTGGCGTTCGTTGCCGCTGCTGCCCACCGACACCGTGCGTGCACGGCTGGCAACTGAACCGGCACCGAGCGCGACAGCATTGCTGGCGCTGGCGTTGCTGCCGGCGCCCAACGCGATCGCACTTTCGCCGCCGGCCACCGTATTGGTACCGATGGCGATGCTGTTGATGCTGTTGCCCAGCGCCTGGAAGCCCAGTGCCACGCTGTTGTCGCCATAGCCGAACGCACCGCGGCCGACCGCAGTGGAACTGGCCCCATTGGCCCAGCTGTTGTAGCCGATGGAGGTTGCGCCGCTGCCACTGGCCCAGGCCGCGTTGCCAAAGGCCGACGCGTTGGTGGCGGTGGCCCACGCACCCGAACCGAACGCTGCTGCGCCACTGGCCGTCGCCCAGCTGTAACCCCCTACCGCGGTGCTGTCATCGCTGCTGGCGAAGGCGCTGTCACCAACCGCGACCGCATAGCTGCCGGTTGCACGCGACGTGCCGCCAGCAGCGAAGCTGTTGTCCCCGCTGGCCTTGGCCGCATTGCCGAACGCGCTGCTGGCGGCGCCGGTGGCCTGTGCGCCGCTGCCCACTGCGGTGGCGTTGGCGACGGCGGTGGTGCCTACCTGCTGCGCCGTGCCGTCGGCACCGATGATCGGCTGGTTGTACTCGTCGTAGGCCTGGCCGAGGCCACCGATGGCAACACCGCCGTTGCCGGTGGCGCTGCTGTTGCGACCCACCGCCACGCTGTCATCACCGATCGCCGAAGCGGCGGCGCCATGTGCAACCGCACCGGCGCCGATCGCATTGCTCGACGAACCGGCCGCCACCGCGCCTTCGCCCTCGGCGAGCGCACCGGCATTACTGCCCGCTTCCGGCTGGGCCTGGAAGAAGCGCGCGGTGTTGTCCGCGGTACTGGCCACGGCGTCCAGCTGCGCCTTGTTCACTGCATCGGTGGCTTCGCTGCCGGCAGCGACGCTGGTGATCTGCCGTTCGTTGCCGGCACTGCCGACGGCCACGCTGTTGGCGCGCACCGCTTCGGAATTCGCGCCAAGCGCGACGCTGTTGGCGCCACGCGCGGTGGCGTAGTACCCGACGGCCGTGCTCTGTGCGCCGCTGGCCCAGGTCTGCGCGCCGAGTGCGCTGGCATTCTCACCCGGGGCGTAAGCGAAGTAGCCGACGGCCGTGGCTTCCGCACCGGAGGCTTCGGTCAGGCTGCCGTTGGCCACCGCGCGGTCACCGCTTGCGATGGCACCGGCACCGACGGCTGTCGCCGCTTCGCCGCCGGCCTGGGTCTGCACGAAGAAACCCAGGCCGGGAATCAGGTCGGCCGGGCCACCGATGGCCACGCTGCTGGTGCCGGTGGCGTTGCTCTGCGTACCCAGCGCCGTGGAGTAATCACCGATGGCGTTGGCGACCGCACCGAACGCGGATGCCTGCGCGCCGGCGGCATAGGCACCTACCCCGTAGGACGACGCCGCAAAGCCGCTGGCTTCGGCACTGGCGCCCACCGCGGTGCCACCGACACCGGCACTGGTGGCGCCGGTTTCCACCGGTACGCCGCCACTGGTGATCAGCGGATTGCCATCGGCATCAACAGCGGCACCACCGACGGCGACGCTGCCCGGGCCGTTGGCCTGTGCGTTGTTGCCGAACGCGGCACTGTTCTGGCCCGAGGCCAGTGCGTTGTTGCCCACGGCGGTCGCATTCTGCGCAATGGCGTTGGCGCCCGCGCCCACAGCGGTGGCGCCGTTGCCGATGGCGTTGGCCGCCTCGCCGGCCGCCAGTGCCTCGTCACCTTCGGCCAGCGCGCCGGCATCGCTGTTGCTGCTGCCAGTAGCCTGGAACCGCTTGGCGGTGGCATCGGCCACGGCAGCCACGTCCTTCAGCTGGCCGACATTGACCGCGTCGGTATCTTCAGTACCTGCCGCAACGCTGGTGATCTGCCGGGTCAGGCCGTACTCGGTCGCACCGACGGACACCGTATCGACACGGTCGGCCAGCGAGCCTGCGCCCAGCGCCACGCTGCCGGTGGCAACCGCCGCCGAATTGGAGCCCAGTGCGGTGCTGTATTCGCCCACGGCGGTACTGAATGCACCCACCGCAATCGAGGCTTCGTTTGCGGCAGTGGCGCCTCGACCCAGTGCGGAACTGCCTGGGCCCATCGCCACAGCGCCACCACCTACGGCAGTGGCGCCGTCGGCGCTTGCTTCGGACAACGCACCCAGCGCGGTGGCCGCGCCGTTCTCGCTGGCGGCATAGGCGCTGGCGCCAACGGCGGTGTCACCGAGACCGAACGCTGCGGCGCTCTGCCCGACCACCACGCTGGCATCGCCGATCGCCAATGCGCCTTGTCCGAACGCACTGGCGCCGAGACCGGCGGCAATGGCCTGGGTGCCGACGGCGGTGGTGGCATTGGCCAAGGACTGGGCGCCGGCACCGGCGGCTACCGCGCCTTGCCCGTCGATCTTGGCCGCGTCGCTGTCATCACCTGCGCCATCAGCCTTGAAGTAGCGGTCCCCAGCTGCGGCGACATCCGCCAGCGCGGCCTGCGTGGCGCGCGCCTGCGCATCCAGCTGCCCCTTGTTCACCGCATCGGTGGCCTGGGTACCGGCGGCCACGTTGGTGATCTGCCGTTCCTTGCCGGCATCGCCGACAGACACCGTGTTGGCGCGCGTAGCCTTGGAGCCTGCGCCCAGCGCAACGCTGTTGGCTGCACTGGCGCTGCTGTTGCCACCGATCGCCACCGCGTTGCTGCCCTTGGCACTGGCCGTGCCTTCAACCAGGCACTTTTCCAGCAGCTTGCCGCTGAGTGCCACACAGGTGGCGCTGCCACCGATCTGCACCGACTGTGCAGCGGCGGAACTGCTCATGCCCAATCCCAATACCAGGCCCAGTGCCACCGCCAACAGCGCGGGCGTGGCCTGTGTCGTATCGCGGCGCTGGTCGACAACACCACCGCTGCTGTCGGAGGAGGCCAGCTCCGAGGCCACCACCAACTGACCCAATGCTTTGTTCCAGACCTTGCGATAAATCCGATTCATCGGTACGGCTCCTGATTGGACTGGTTTTGGGCAAAGCGACGCCATCGCCGAGCCTTCTGGCCCAGCGTCCCCTGGGGGCGTCTATTCGCGTGATTTACTGCGGGTAATGCCGAACGGCGCGCAGCGACAGAAACCCGAGCGCATGCGCCAAGCGGTTACTGCGAAATGAATGATTCTGAAACGGGCTTCAAGTGTTAACGGCAACTTTGCAGATCGTCAAGACTTTGACACGGCAAATCCTATTGCCGTGAAGCAGTTCACCATTTCGCGTGTTTATAAAAGAACTTCGTTATGCACACGTGACGAACTGCTGGCGCATGAAAACCGATGTAACTAGCGGACGCGACAAGGGTTTCGCGCGCGCAAAGAAAAACCCGCCGGCAACGCGGCGGGTTTTCCATACGCGATGGCATTGCGCCGTGCGCGCAATGCTGCGATCAGCCGCACCACACCCGTGCGTTGCGGAACATGCGCATCCACGGCGAATCACCCTGCCATTCGGCCGGCGCCCAGCTCATGTTGAGCGCGCGCGGGGTGCGCTCGGGGTGCGGCATCATGATGGTGACCCGGCCGTCGCTGCTGGTGAGGCCGGTGATGCCATCCGGCGAACCATTCGGATTCAGCGGATACTGGCTGGCAACGTTGCCATGGCCATCAATGTAACGCAGCGAGACGCGGGCCGCGGCCTGGTCGACGGCCGTGTCGAACACTGCCTGGCCTTCACCATGCGCCACCGCCACCGGCAGGCGCGAGCCGGCCATGCCACGCAGCAGGATGGACGGCGACTCCACCACTTCCAGCAGTGCGGTACGGGCTTCGAACTGCTCGCTGGCATTGCGGCGGAACTGCGGCCAGTGCTCGGCACCCGGAATGATGTTCTTCAGCTGGCTCATCATCTGGCAGCCATTGCACACGCCCAGCGCGAAGCTGTCTTCGCGTGCGAAGAACGCGGCGAAGGCATCACGCAGTGCGCTGCGCTCCAGGATCGAGGTAGCCCAGCCACGGCCGGCACCGAGCACGTCGCCATAGCTGAAGCCACCACAGGCCACCAGGCCGGTGAAGTCCTGCAGCGCCACGCGGCCTTCGATCAGGTCGCTCATGTGCACGTCGAAGGCGCGGAAGCCGGCGCGTTCGAAGGCGTTGGCCATTTCGATCTGGCCATTGACGCCCTGCTCGCGCAGCACGGCCACGCGCGGGCGCGCACCGCTGCTGATGAACGGTGCGGCCACGTCTTCGTTGAGATCGAAGCTGAGCTTCGGCTTCAGGCCCGGTGCGTTGAAGGCACGTGCCACCTCGCGCTCTGCGTCGGCATTGGCCGGATTGTCGCGGCGCTTCTGCATCGCGTGGGTAACCGACCACCACGCGTCGAACAACGCTTCCCAGCGCCATTCGGCCAGGTTTTCGCCACCCAGCGACACGCGCACCACCGGTGCGGTGGTCGGCTTGGCGATGCGCTGCGCGCATTCGGTCAATGCATGGCGTTCGACAAGGTCGGCAAACGCGGCGCGGTCTTCGCGTGCGATCTGCACCACCGCACCCAGTTCTTCGTTGAACAGGCTGCGGAACGGATCGTCACCCCAGGCATCGAGGGTGATGTCCAGGCCCAGGCGCGAGGTGAAGGCCATTTCGCACAACGCGGCGAAGGCACCGCCGTCGCTGCGGTCGTGATAGGCCAGCAGCAGGCCGGACTGGCGCGCATCGCGGATCAGTTCGAAGAAACCCCGCAGGCGCTGCGGATCGTCCAGGTCCGGGGCGGCACCGGCAAAGGCCGGCAGTTCGCTGTGGTCGGCATGCACCTGGGCCAGGATCGAACCACCCAGGCGTTGCTTGCCGGCCCCCAGGCCGATCAGCCACAGCTCGCTGTCCACCTCCCGGTCGAGCAGCGGGGTCAACTGCTGGCGCACGTCGGCCACCGGCGCGAACGCCGAGATCACCAGCGACACCGGCGACACGCTCTTGTGCGCCTCACCCTGGTCGTGCCACTGCGCCTGCATCGACAACGAGTCCTTGCCCACCGGGATGCTGATGTCCAGCTGCGGGCACAGCTCCATGCCCACTGCCTTCACCGCGTCGTACAGCAGTGCGTCTTCGCCCGGGTGGCCGGCCGCGGCCATCCAGTTCGCCGACAGCTTGATCTCATCCAGCGCATCGACCGGCGCCGCGCACAGGTTGGTCAGCGCTTCACCCACCGCCATGCGTGCCGAAGCAGCCGCATCGAGCAGGGCCAGTGGGGTGCGCTCGCCGATCGACATCGCTTCGCCGGCGACGCCGTCGAAGTCGGCCAGGGTGATCGCCACGTCGGCCACCGGCAGCTGCCACGGACCGACCATCTGTTCGCGTGCGGTCAGGCCACCGACGCTGCGATCACCGATGGTGACCAGGAAGTTCTTCGAGGCGACCGTCGGGTGCGCGAGCACGCGCAGGCCTGCTTCCTGCAGATCCAGGCCACCGGTCTTCAGCGCCGGCCAGCGCGGTGCCGGCGGGTGCGCAGTGTCGCGGTGCATCTTCGGCGGCTTGCCGAACAGCACGTCCATCGGCAGGTCGATCGGTGCGTCGGCCGGGGTGTGGCCCGGCACGGCGCCATAGGCCACCACCAGATGTTCCTCGGCGGTCGCCACGCCAACTGCAGCGAACGGGCAGCGCTCACGAGCACACAGCGCGGCGAACTCGGCCAGGCGCTCCTGGGCCACGCCCAGCACGTAGCGTTCCTGCGATTCGTTGCACCACAGCTGCATCGGCGACAGCGACGGATCATCGGTGGGCACCTTGCCCAGATCGATCACGCCGCCGACCCTGGAGTCGTGCAGCAGTTCGGGGATGGCATTGGACAGGCCACCGGCGCCGACATCGTGGAAGAACTTGATCGGGTTGTCGGCGCCCATCGCCACGCAGCGGTCGATGACCTCCTGGCAGCGGCGTTCCATTTCCGGGTTGTCGCGCTGCACGCTGGCGAAGTCCAGGTCCTCGGCGCTTTCACCGGAGGCCACCGAACTGGCGGCACCGCCGCCCAGGCCGATCAGCATCGCCGGGCCACCCAGCACGATGACCGCATCACCGGCCTGCAGCGGGATCTTGTCGACCTGCACGCGGTCGATCGCGCCGAGGCCACCGGCCAGCATGATCGGCTTGTCGTAGGCGCGCACCAGATCGGCGCCTTCGGGCAGTTCGAAACTGCGGAAGTAGCCGAGCAGGTTCGGGCGGCCGAACTCGTTGTTGAACGCCGCGCCACCGAGCGGGCCGTCGGTCATGATTTCCAGCGCCGGTGCCATGCGCGGGTTCAGCGCGCGCGGCGCCTCCCACGGCTGCGGCAGTTCCGGAATGCGCAGGTGCGAAACCGAGAAGCCGGTCAGGCCGGCCTTGGGCTTGCCGCCGCGGCCGGTCGCGCCTTCGTCGCGGATCTCGCCACCGGCACCGGTCGAGGCGCCCGGGAATGGCGCGATCGCGGTCGGGTGGTTGTGCGTTTCCACCTTGATCTGGAACGCGCTGGGCACCTGCGGCTCGCGGCGGTACTCGCCGCTGGCCGGATCCGGGCGGTAACGCGACGCCGGATGGCCTTCAATCACCGCGGCGTTGTCGCTGTACGCGCTGAGCGTGTGCTGCGGGGTCTGCTGGTGCGTGTTCTTGATCATCCGGAACAGCGAGCGGTCCTGCTCCTGGCCGTCGATGGTCCAGCTGGCGTTGAAGATCTTGTGGCGGCAGTGCTCGGAATTGGCCTGCGCGAACATCATCAGTTCCACGTCCGACGGCGACCGGCCCAGCGCAGTGAAACGCTCGCGCAGGTAGTCGATCTCGTCCTGGGCCATGGCCAGGCCGAGGCGCTGGTTGGCGGCCTCCAGCTGGTCCACCGGCACGCGCTCCAGTTCACCCCGGGCCGGTGCCGAGAACAGCGCCTGGCCCTGTTCCACGGTCTCCAGCACGGACTGCGTCATCGGGTCGTGCAGCGCCTTGACCAGCGCCTGCTGTGCGGCGGCATCGGCCGGCCAACCCTGCACGTCGATGCGCAGGCCACGCTCGACCCGGCTGACCGGCTGGCCGGCACCTCGGACCAGTTCGGTGGCCTTGCTCGACCACGGCGACAGCGTGCCCAGGCGCGGCACCACGATGCGGCTGACTGCGCCTTCGGCCACGGCTTCGGCCTGCGGCGCCGCTTCGAGGATGCGGCACAGCGTGGTCAGGTCGGGGGCGGCGCTGCCTTCGGGCTGCACGAAGTAGACGTGCCAGGCACCGCTGATGCGCAGGGAGGGAGCGATGGACTGCAGGCGGGATTCAAGACGTTCGCGGCGGAACAGCGACAGGGCGGGCGCGCCCTCGAGGACCATCATGTCCGGGGAACCGTAGTTGGGAAACGGGCCCGACATTGTACCGGAAGCGGGGGAAGGGCTCTGGCCGGGCGGCGCCCGGCACCCGCCGAGGCCAGGGCAACGGCAACAGCAACAGCAACAGCAAGAGCTGGCTTCCTGTGGGCTGGCGGGGCGGTTGGGGCCAGCAGGACACGCCGTAAACCCATCCATGGGGGCTCGATGGCGCCATCCATGGCGCCAACGGTCCTGCTGGCCCCCACCACCCCGCCCCCGACAGATTTCCGCGATCTGCGGCCATGCGTGAATGCTCCCCGGTAGTGCCGGCCGCTGGCCGGCACCCAGGAAATGTCAGAAATCAGGCATTGAAGAGCGCAGCGACCGGCTTTTGCCTTTGATTTTTTGTTCTGTCTTTCGTGGCTGGCCGCGCAGGAACCTGTCCGTGGCCGGGCGGGTGGGCTGCGCAGGGCGTGAGCCGCATGGATGCGGCGACCGAGCTTACATGGACGTACTTGCAGCGTCCCCTGCGCAGCCCACCCGCCCGGCCAACCCCCAGAAATCCGCTGTTCGCGGAAAGCCCCAGCCACGAGGGGCCCCGCCGATGGCCGCCGACCGCGCGCAGCGCGCTCTCCGCCCGATTCCCCGAACCATGCGCTTGCTCACGGATTGACCACGCAATTGATGACAACGTTGTCCCCACCTGGTGCCGGACTCTCTCCCCGGCCTCCCAGGTGCCCTCCGTCCGGCCCCTCCGTCGCCTTCCCCGGCGATGCCCGGACCTGCGTCACGCGCGGCGCCATCGGGGCCCGCGCGCCCTTTGATCGGAGACTTACCCATGTACGACCCGATTGTGCGCAGTGCCGAACGTTCGACCCAAAGCTGTCGTCCCCGCCGCCTGGCCTGGCTGCTTGCCTTCGCCGCCGGTGCCGCCGTCCTGCCCGGCCTGGCGCAGGCCGCCAGCTGTGCCGGGGTGGCCGAATGGGACCAGGCCAAGATCTACCGGGCCGGCGATACCCTGCAGAAAGGAGGCGTCCTCTATCGGGCGAACCAGGACATCTGGAACGCGCCGCCGGACCATCCGGCCGGCGCGCCCTACTACACCAACCTCGGCGCCTGCGATGGCGGCGGCGCCAACCAGCCGCCGGTGGTCAGCCTGACCTCGCCGGCCAACGGTGCCACCTTCAGTGCCGGCAGCACGGTGAACGTGACCGCCACCGCCAGTGATCCAGACGGCAGCGTCGCCAAGGTCGAGTTCTTCCGCGATGGCAGCACGCTCGGCGTGGCCACCAGTGCGCCGTATGCGGCCAGCTGGGCCAACGCCAGCGCCGGCAGCCACACCCTGCGCGCGGTGGCCACCGACAACAACAACGCCACCACCAGCACGGCGACCATCACCATCACCGTCAACGCCGCCAGCGGCGACACCACCGCGCCGAGCGTGCCGGGCGGGCTGGCGGTCGGCACCCGTACCGCCAACAGCATCGCGCTCAGCTGGAGCCCGTCCACCGACAACACCGGTGGCAGCGGCGTGGCCGGCTATGACGTGTACCGCAACGGCAGCCTGGTCGGTTCACCGTCCAGTGCCAGCTACGTCGATGGCGGGTTGACTGCATCCACCACCTACCGCTATCGCGTACGCGCCCGCGACAATGCCGGCAATGCCTCAGCGCAGGGCACCGAGATCAGCGCCACCACGCTGGCCGGCGACGGCGGAACCACCGGCAAGCGGGTCATCGGTTACTTCACCCAGTGGGGCATCTACGGCCGCAACTACCGGGTCAAGAACATCGACAGCAGCGGTTCGGCCGCGCGCCTGACCCACATCAACTACGCGTTCGGCAACGTGCGCAACAACCGTTGCGAAGTGGGCGTCACCCAACCCTCGGATCCGAACAGCGGTGCCGGTGGCGATGCTTTCGCCGACTACACCAAGGCCTTCAGTGCCGCCGAGAGTGTCAGCGGCAGCGCCGACACCTGGGACCAGCCGCTGCGCGGCAACTGGAACCAGCTCAAGCAGCTCAAGGCCAAGTACCCGAACCTGAAGGTACTGATCTCGCTGGGTGGCTGGACCTGGTCGCGCGGCTTCTCCAGCGCAGCGCGCCCGGAGAACCGCCAGGCCTTCGTCGCCTCGTGCATCGACGCGTACATCAAGGGCAATCTGCCAGTGACCGACGGTGCCGGTGGTGCCGGTGCCGCGCTGGGTGTGTTCGACGGCATCGACATCGACTGGGAATACCCGGTGGCCTGCGGCATCGAATGCGGCAAGCCGGAAGACAACGCCAACTTCACCGCGCTGATGGCCGAGTTCCGCCGCCAGCTCGATGCGGTGCGTCCGGGCCTGTTGCTGACGGTGGCGGTGGGCGCCGGCATCGACAAGATCCGCGTCACCGATCCGGCCGCGTACCACCCGTACCTGGACTACATCAACGTGATGACCTACGACTTCCACGGCGCGTGGGATGCGAAGACCAATCACCAGTCGGCGCTGTTCGATTCGCCCAATGATCCGTCCACCGGCGACCAGAAGCTGTACAACAGCAACGACGCCATCGAAGCCTTCATCAGCCGCGGCGTGCCCGCGGCCAAGCTCAACCTGGGCATCGGCTACTACGGGCGTGGCTGGACCGGTGTGGCCAACGCCAACAACGGCCTGTACCAGACCGCGACCGGCGCTGCCCCGGGCACGTATGAAGCCGGCATCGAAGACTGGAAGGTGCTGAAGAACCTGGCGTGGCCGGGCTACACCGACAACACCGCAGGTGCCACCTGGATCTACAACGGCAGCACGCTGTGGAGCTTCGACACCCCGGCCAACATCACCCGCAAGATGGGCTACGTGAAGACCCAGGGCCTGGGCGGCGCGTTCGTCTGGGAGTTCAGTGGTGACGATGCGCAGGGCACGCTGACCAAGGCGGTCAGTGATGGCCTGAAGTAAGAAAAAAGCCGGGGGTGCTGCGCGCCCCCGGCTTCCTACCTGTAGAGCCAAGCCCATGCTCGGCTGCGGAAACATCAGCCGAGCATGGGCTCGGCTCTACAGAAACAAGGTCGGTCGCGTCAGCGCTTGGCCGACAGCTTTTCCAGCGCCGCACGCAGCTGTGCCGGAGGCAGGTAGCCCCCCAGCTGGGTGCCGTCCGGCGCGAAGATCGCCGGCGTGCCGTTCACGCCCAGCTGCTGGCCCAGTGCGTACTGCATCGCCACCGGGTTGGTGCAGTTCTTGGCCGGCACGCTGCCACCGCGCTTGGCGTTGGTCAGTGCCTGGCGGCGATCAGCCGCACACCAGACCGAGATCATGTCGGTGTAGTCCTTGCTGCCGAGGCCCATGCGCGGGAATGCCAGGTACTCGACGGAGATGCCGTTGCGGTTGAGCTCGGCGATGTCCTGGTGCAGCTTGCGGCAGTAGCCGCATTCGATGTCGGTGAACACGCTGATGGTGTACTTGGCGTTCGGTGCGGCAAACACGATGCGGTCGCCATGGTTGGCCTTGGCCAGCAGATCGCGGCGGTAGCCGAGCAGGCCTTCGCTGTTGGCCGGGCCCTTGGCACGGGTGTCGTAAGGCTGCGACTGGAACAGGTAACGGCCATCATCGGACACGTACAGGAGCTGGCCGGAGACCACCACTTCACGGAAGCCCGGGAACGGTGCGGCACCGATGTAATCCACCTGGAAACCGGGATTGAGCGCGGTCAACGCGGCACGTACCGCCTGGTCGGCCGACGCGTTGGCGGCGGGGGCGGCCTTGGCCGCAGCGGCAGCAGCAGGCGCCTTGGCGGCCGGCGGGGCCGGCTGGGCGCAGGCGGTCAGGCTGAGCGCACCGAACACGGCGGCGATGGCAAATCGGAGCATGGAATGATCCGCGACAGAAGAAGACCCTGGATTCTGACACAGCCGGCGGTACCGGACAGCGGCACCGCCCATGGTTTGTGGCCGGGATTCAGGGGCCTGCTCAGCCGCGCGGATGGTGGCGGGCGTGCAGCTTCTGCAGGTGCTCGCGCGCTACCAGGGTGTAGATCTGGGTGGTGGACAGCGAGCTGTGGCCGAGCAGCATCTGCAACGCGCGCAGGTCGGCACCACGGTTGAGCAGATGGGTGGCGAAGCTGTGGCGCAGGCCGTGCGGGCTGATCCGCGCCGGGTCGATGCCGGCCACCTGCGCATGGCGCTTGACCAGGTGCCAGAACGCCTGCCGGGTCAGCGCATGCAGCGACGGCTCGATGAACAACGGCGTCTGCCCATCGGCCAGCGCCTGCACCTTGCCCTTCCCGACCAGCTGCGGCCGCGAGTGCTGCAGGTAGCGCTCCAGCCAGTGCTGGGATTCCTCGCCCAACGGCACCAGCCGTTCCTTGCTGCCCTTGCCGGTGACCCGCAGCACGCCCTGGCGCAGGTTGACCGCAGTCGCGGGCAGCAGCACCAGCTCGCTCACGCGCAGGCCGGCGGCGTACATCAGTTCCAGCATGGCGCGATCGCGCAGGCCCAATGCGCTGTCGGTATCGGGCGCTGCCAGCAGCGCGTCGATCTGGCTTTCGGCCAGCGCCTTGGGCAGCAGCCGTGGCAACTTCGGCGGGTCGAGCAGCGCGCTGGGATCCTCGCTGCGTTCGCCGCGGCGCACGCCATCGGCGAAGAACGCCCGCAACGCCGACAGCAGGCGCGCATTGCTGCGCGGCGACCAGCCATGCCGGGTGCGCCAGGCCAGATACTCGAACAGTCCGGGGCGCTCGATGCCGGCCAGGCCACCGTCGCGCCCATCCATCCAGCGCGCCAGCCCTTCCAGATCGCGCCGGTAGCTGTCGAGGGTGGCGCGGGCCAGGCCGTTCTCGGCCCAGATCGCATCAAGGAAGCGCTGGATGCGTGCGCTGTCGTCGGCGCGCAGTTCGGGCAGTTGCTGGACCAGCTGGCGGCGTTCGGCGGGGGTGGAAACATGGGCCATGCGTGCAGGATACGGGGGCCACTGCGGGCACGGCCAGCTTTGCGTATGCTCGACGCATGTCCCAGCCTGCCACCGACACGGCCTCTGCCGCTGCTACCGAAATGCCCCATCCGCGCGCATTGTTGCTGTGGCGCATGCTGGCAATGGTCTACGACGCACTGCCGGTGCTGGCACTGTGGATGCTCGCCGGCACGCTGTTCACCCTCGCCTACACCCTCAGCGGCCACGCGCAACGCGAGAACATCGCGCCATTCAGTGCCTGGCAGTGGCTGCTGTGGGCGGTGTGCTGGGCGATCACGGGGTGGTACGCCACGGCCAGCTGGCGCCGCGGCGGACAGACGCTGGGCATGCGTCCATGGCGGCTTAAAGTGCAATCGAGCGATGGCACGCCACTGCGGCGCAACCAGCTGTGGCTGCGCTTTGCGGTAGGTACGCTGTCACTGCTGCTGGGCGGGCTGGGATTCTGGTGGGCGTGGGTCGACCGTCAACGCCTGACCTGGCACGACCGCGCCAGCGGCACCCGTCTGGTGCGCATGCCGAAACGGTGATGCACGACCTGTAGAGCCGAGCCCATGCTCGGCTGGCAGGCGGTGCGCAAAAAGCAGCCGAGCATGGGCTCGGCTCTACAGAATCCAGCACGCTGGGCCGGGATGCTGGTGGTCCTGGCACGGATGCCGAAGCGGTGGATTGCCCCGGTAGCGCCGGGCATGGCCCCGCGCTACCAGAATCAGCCCGACTTGCGCCGGAACAACAGTCCGGACACCGCCAGCATCACGATCGGCGGCAACGCATAGGCAATGCGGTAGTCGAACTTCAACGCGCCGGCCATGCGCCCGAAGAACAGCTGCAGCAGCCAGAAGCCCAGCGCGAACAGGATGCCCAGGAACAGGCGCTTGCCCATGCCGCCGCTGCGCAGCGAACCAAACGCGAACGGCACCGCCGCCAGGCACAGTGCCAGCACGTTCACCGGGTAGAACCAGCGGCTCCAGTAGACATCCTCGAAATCGCGCGCATCCAGCCCGTTGCGCTGGCGGTAGGCAATGCTGGTGCTCAGCTCGGCAACGCTCAGGTTGCGCGGCTTGGCGATGCCGGTAGCCAGTGCCGCCGCATCGAGATTCGAGTTCCACGGCTCGCGCGCCACTTCCTGGCGGGTCGCCGAACGCTCGCCGAAGGTGTCGCGACGCACCCCGGTCAGCACCCAGCCGTCCTTGTCGTGCTCGGCGGTGGCGGCATGGGTCAACGAGGCGATCCCTCCGTTCCCGGCAATGCGGTAGAGACGCACGTCGCGCAGGATCAGGCGGGTGCCCTTGTCACCGACCAGCTGCTCCTCGCCGCTCTGCGCGTTGAGGAAGGTATCGCCTTCGCGTGCCCACAGGCCGGAGTAGCGGCTGGTCGCGATATCCCGGCCCCACTTGGCGCTGGACTTCAGCGCATCGGCGCGGTCCTGGCCCCAGGGGCCCAGCGTCTCGGCGCTGAGCACCATCACCGCGGTCAGCAGTGACAGCGCGATCGCCACCGAAACGCTCAGGCGCTTGCGCGACAGGCCCAGTGCACGCAGCGCGGTCAGTTCAGAGGTCGCTGCCAGCTGGCCCAGGCCCATCAGTGCGCCGATCACCGCGGCCGTGGGGAACATGGTGTAGGCGCGGCGCGGCACCGTGTACAGCACCCAGGCGGCGGCATGGCCAAGCGTATAGCCGTTCTTGCCGATGTCCTTGAACTCGCCGGAGAAGGCCATCACCACGTCCAGGCCGACCAGCACCGCCCAGGTCAGCAGCACCGTGGTGAACACCGACCGGCCCAGGTACAGGTCGAAACGCATCGGGCGCAGCCTCATGCGCGGGCTCCCTTCGGGTGGCCCAGGCGGCCATCACGTGCATACATCCAGATCGCCAGCGCCAGCAGCGGCACCGTCAACCACCACAGGCCCAGCGCGGCCGGAATCTTGCCGTTGGCAATCCAGCCACTGCCGATGAACATCAGGTTGGTACCCACCATGTAGGCCATCAGGGCCAGCATCATGCGGCCATAGCGCTGCTGCCGCGGCGAACTGCGGCCCAGCGGCACGGTCAGCAGGGCGAACGCCAGCGCGATCAGCGGCGGTGCGATGCGACGGTGCAGCTGCGCCTGCGCCTGCGGGCGCGCATCGCCGATCAGCTTCAGGGTCGGCATCAGTTCCGGGTCGTCCTCGGTGCGGGTCTGTGCGCCGTCGGGCAGGGCCACGTCATTGCGGGCGAAGGTCGCCAGCCGGTAGTCGAGCCCACCGGCCACGGGCCCTTCCACCTGGTGGCCATCATCCAGTTCCAGGAAGCGCTGGCGGGTGCCCTCGAAGTACATGCGGCCACTGTTGGCCGACACCACTTCCAGGCGATCATCCTTCTGCCGCTGCAGGAACACCTTGCCCAGCTGGGTGCCGTCGGGCGAGATCGAGGACAGGTAGACCACGCCGCCGTTGGGCAGCGGCGTGAAACGGCCCGGCTCCAGGCCGGCCATCAGCACGCTGCGGTTGGCCTCGATGACCATCTGCTCTGCCACCCGGCCGGCCCACGGGCCCAGCCACAGCGAGCAGGCGCCGACCAGCAGCACCACCGGCACCACCAGCATCAGCAGCGGCCGCAGCAGCCGCTTTGGGCCTACCCCGATCGCGGTGATGACCGCCATCTCCGAGTCGCGGTACAGGCGGGCGATGGCCAGCAGCAGGCCCAGCATCAGCGCCAGCGGCAGGATCAGCGGCAGGTAGGCGATGAACTGCAGGCCCAGCTGCGAGAACAGCAGCTTGGCCGGCAGGCGCCCGTCGGCGATGTTGCCGAGGATGTCCACCAGCACGCCGCCCACGCTGACCACCAGCAGGACGATCAGGGTAGCCAGGAAACTCTGGACGAAATCGCCCAGCAGGTATCGGTCGAGCTTCAGCATGGGGCGGTGGTTTAAACTCTGGGGTTCGTTCGCGGTGCCGCCCAGTCTACTGTCTGGGCGTAAACGGCCTGCGATTGTACGGACTCGCCAATGGAATCTGCTCAATGGCCCTCGAATTCACCCTGAACCACGTTGCTCCGGCCGCCGCCACCGTTGATTGCCTGGTGGTCGGCGCGTATGCCGACCATACCCTGACCCCGGCCGCGCAGGCGCTGGATGCCGCCAGCGGTGGCCGCCTGGCTGCCCTGGCCCAGCGTGGCGACCTGTCCGGCAAGACCGGCGCCACCACCCTGCTGCACGACCTGCCGGGCGTGAGCGCGCCGCGCGTGCTGGTGGTCGGCCTCGGCGACGCCGCCCGCTTCGGCGTGCCGCAGTACCTGAAGGCCGTGGGCGACGCCGTGCGTGCTTTGAAGGCCGGCGCTGCCCGCAGCGCACTGTTCACCCTGTCCGAAGTGGCGGTGAAGGACCGCGACGCGGCCTGGGCGATCCGCCAGGCGGTGATCGCCGCCGATCACGCCGCCTACCGCTACACCGCCACCCTGGGCAAGAAGAAGGCCGACGACGCCGGCCTGGCCCAGCTGGCCATCGCCGGTGACGACGCGCAGGCCCTGGCCCAGGGCCAGGCCATCGCCGCCGGTGTCGAGTTCGCCCGCGAGCTGGGCAACCTGCCGCCGAACTACTGCACCCCGGCCTACCTGGCCGAGGTGGGCGTGAAGTTCGCCGGCGAGCATGACGGTGCCGAAGCCGAGATCCTCGACGAGCACCAGATGGAAGCGCTGGGCATGGGCTCGCTGCTGGCCGTGGCCCGTGGCTCGGCCAACCGCCCGCGCCTGGTCGTGCTGAAGTGGAACAATGGCGGTGACGCCAAGCCGTACGTGCTGGTCGGCAAGGGCATCACCTTCGATACCGGTGGCGTCAACCTGAAGACCCAGGGCGGCATTGAAGAGATGAAGTACGACATGTGCGGTGGCGCAAACGTCATCGGCACCTTCGTCGCAGCGGTCAAGGCCAAGCTGCCGCTGAACCTGGTGGTGGTGGTGCCGGCGGTGGAAAACGCCATTGACGGCAATGCCTACCGCCCGTCCGACGTGATCACCTCGATGTCGGGCAAAACCATTGAAGTGGGCAACACCGACGCCGAAGGCCGCCTGATCCTGTGCGATGCGCTGACCTACGCGCAGCGCTTCGAACCGGCGGCGCTGGTCGATGTCGCCACCCTGACCGGTGCCTGCATGGTCGCCCTGGGCCACCAGACCGCCGGCCTGATGAGCAAGCACGACGACCTGGCCAACGAGTTGCTGGCCGCCGGCGAGCAGGTATTCGACCGCGCCTGGCGCCTGCCGCTGTGGGACGAATACCAGCCGATGCTGGATTCGACCTTCGCCGACGTCTACAACATCGGCGGCCGCTGGGCCGGTGCGATCACCGCCGGCTGCTTCCTGTCGCGCTTCGCCGAAGGCCAGCGCTGGGCCCACCTGGACATCGCCGGCGTGGCCAGCGATGAAGGCAAGCGCGGCATGGCCACCGGCCGCCCGGTGGGCCTGCTGAGCCAGTGGCTGCTGGACCAGGCCGCCCGCGCCTGATGCCGTACCCGACCCTGGCCGGCAGACGCCGGCCCGGGCCTCGCCCGGCACCGCCGGAACCCTGCCTGCCCCGGACCCTGCCATGCCCCGCGCCGACTTCTACCTGATCGCCAAGCCCCGTTTCCTGACCGAGCCCCTGCGCCTGGTCTGCGAGCTGGCGCGCAAGGCCAACGATGCCGGGCTGTTCACCCTGGTACTGGCCCGCGACCAGGCCCAGGCCGAGGAGCTGGACGAACTGCTGTGGGCGTTCGACAACGATGCCTACATCCCGCACCAGATTGCCGGCGAAGACATGGACGAGGAAGAAGCCCTGGTGCTGATCACCGTGCCCGGCACCGAGGCACCGGTGCGTCCGCTGGTGATCAACCTGCGCGACGAGCCCTGGCTGGGCCAGTGCGAGCGCGTGCTGGAAGTGGTTCCGGCCGATCCGGAAGCGCGCGAACCGCTGCGCGAACGCTGGCGCCAGTACAAGGCCGCCGGTTACGACCTGAACAAGCACGACATGTAAGCGCGCCCCGGTCCCTTGATGGGCCGCCGCCGCGCCCTGATCCTTCAACGATTACCTCCTGGTTCCCCCGCATGACCCAACTCGCCTCCAGCTACGACCCGACGTCCTTCGAGACCGACCTCTACGAGGCCTGGGAGAAGGCCGGCCACTTCAAGCCGTCCGGCACGGGCGAGCCCTACACCATCCTGCTGCCGCCGCCGAACGTGACCGGCACGCTGCACATGGGCCATGCGTTCCAGCAGACCCTGATGGACGCGCTGGTGCGCTACCACCGCATGCGCGGCTACGACACGCTGTGGCAGGTCGGCACCGACCACGCCGGCATCGCCACCGAAATGGTGGTCAGCCGCAACCTGGCGCTGGAAGGCAAGGGCGAGACCCGTGATTCGCTGGGCCGCGAAGGCTTCATCGGCAAGGTCTGGGAGTGGAAGCAGCAGTCCGGCGACACCATCGAACGCCAGATGCGCCGCCTCGGCACCTCCGCCGACTGGTCGCGCAGCACCTTCACCATGGACCCGCAGCCGTCGGCGGCGGTCAACGAAGCCTTCGTGCGCTGGTACGAGCAGGGCCTGATCTACCGCGGCCAGCGCCTGGTCAACTGGGACCCGGTGCTGAAGACCGCCATTTCCGACCTGGAAGTGGAGAGCGCCGAGGAAGACGGCTTCCTGTGGTCGATCGCCTACACGCTCGATGACGGCCTGAGCTACGAACACGTCGAGCGCGATGCCGACGGCGTGGAAACCCTGCGCGAGACCCGCGACTACCTGGTGGTGGCCACCACCCGCCCGGAAACCCTGCTGGGTGATACGGCGGTGATGGTGCATCCGGAAGACGAGCGCTATGCGCACCTGATCGGCAAGCAGGTGGTGCTGCCGCTGACCGGCCGCCGCGTGCCGGTGATCGCCGACGATTACGTGGACCGCGCGTTCGGCACCGGCGTGGTCAAGGTCACCCCGGCGCATGATTTCAACGACTACGAAGTGGGCGTGCGCCACAGCCTGCCGATGATCAACCTGTTCACGCCGGTGGCAGCGCTGAACGAAAACGCGCCGGAGCGCTTCCAGGGCCTGGACCGCTATGAAGCGCGCAAGGCGGTGCTGGCCGAACTGGAAGACCTCGGCATCCTGGTCGAGACAAAGGCGCACAAGCTGCAGGTGCCGCGCGGTGACCGTACCGGCCAGGTGATCGAGCCGTACCTGACCGACCAGTGGTTCGTGAAGATGGACGACCTGGCCAAGCGTGGCCTGGAACTGGTCGAGGACGGTTCGATCTCCTTCGTGCCGCCGAACTGGATCAACACCTACCGCCACTGGATGAACAACATCCAGGACTGGTGCATCAGCCGCCAGCTGTGGTGGGGCCACCGCATTCCGGCGTGGTTCGACGAAGCCACCGGCAGCTGCTATGTCGGTCGCAGCGAAGACGAAGTGCGCGCCAAGAACAACCTCGGCAGCGACGTGGTGCTGAACCAGGAAAGCGACGTGCTGGAGACCTGGTTCTCCTCGCAGCTGTGGCCGTTCTCCACCCTGGGCTGGCCGAATGAGCAGGCCATGGCCGAGCGCGGCTTCGACCGCTACCTGCCATCGTCGGTGCTGATCACCGGCTTCGACATCATCTTCTTCTGGGTGGCGCGCATGATCATGGCCACCGACAACCTGGTCGGAAAGATACCGTTCAAGGACGTCTACTTCACTGGCCTGATCCGCGACGGCCAGGGCCAGAAGATGTCCAAGAGCAAGGGCAACGTGCTCGACCCGCTGGACATCATCGACGGCATCACCATCGACGACCTGGTCGCCAAGCGTACCGGCGGCCTGATGCAGCCGAAGATGGTCGAGAAGATCGAAAAGGCCACCCGCAAGGAATTCCCGGACGGCATTGCTGCCCACGGTGCCGATGCGCTGCGCTTCACCATCGCCGCGCTGGCCACCCACGGCCGCGACATCAAGTTCGACATGAACCGCGCCGAGGGCTACAAGAACTTCTGCAACAAGCTGTGGAACGCCAGCCGCTTCGCCCTGATGAACACCGAAGGCGCTGCGTTCACCGGCGTGCCGAAGCCGCGTACCGATGCCGAGCGCTGGATCCTCGCGCGCCTGGCCGCCACCACCGCCGAAGCGCAGGGCCATTTCGCCGCCTACCGCTTCGACCTGCTGGCGCAGTGCCTGTACGAGTTCGCCTGGAACGCGTTCTGCGACTGGTTCCTGGAACTGAGCAAGCCGGCACTGAACGGTGCAGACGCCGCCGACGCCGAAAGCACCCGCCACACCTTGCTGTACGTGCTGGAAGCACTGCTGCGCCTGCTGCACCCGCTCACGCCGTTCATCACCGAACAGCTGTGGCAGCAGCTGGCCCCGCGCCTGGGCCTGACCGAAACCACGCTGTCGCTGCGCCCGTACCCGACCGCCGCCGAGTTCGAAGGCGATTTCGCCCAGGCCGAGGCCGACGTGGAATGGCTGAAGGCGGTGATCAGTGCCGTGCGCCGCGTGCGCAGTGAGCTGAACGTCGCGCCGTCCAAGCTGGTGCCGCTCCGCCTGCAGGCCGGCCTGGCGCAGGACCGCGTGCGTATTGAACGCTTCAGCGCCTCGCTGTCGTTCCTGCTGAAGCTGGACAGCGTCCAATGGCTGGCCGAAGGCGAAAGCGCACCGCCGGCGGCCGCCGCGATCGTGGGCGAGCTGAAGCTGCTGGTGCCGCTGGAAGGCCTGGTCGATCTGGACGCCGAGCGCGCACGCCTGGACAAGGAGATCAAGCGCGTGGAAGGCGAGCAGGAAAAGAGCGAAACCAAGCTGGCCAGGTTCACCGACAAGGTTCCACCGGCGGTGGTCGAGCAGGAGCGCGTGCGATTGGCCGACTGGAACACCCAGCTGGCCGGCCTGCGCGAACAGCGCGCGAAGCTGTAACACCTCGCCCTGGTGGGTGCCAACCAAGGTTGGCACCCACCAAACCCGGAACATTTTCCCGGCATGGCATCATCACCGGATGCCGCTTTCCATCTTCCTGCTGGTCCTCGCCGCCGCGGCACTGCATGCCAGCTGGAATGCAATCGTCAAACGCGGGCCGGACAAGTTCCTCGGCACCGTGCTGGTGACCGGCAGCGCTGCGCTGCTGTCGGCGGTGGCCCTGCCCTTCCTGCCGTTCCCGGCCGCGCAAAGCTGGCCCTGGCTGGCTGCGTCCGTGCTGCTGCAGGTGACCTACTACGGGCTGGTCGCACGCTGCTACCAGCGGGTCGACATGAGCCTGGCCTATCCGCTGATGCGTGGCAGCGCGCCGATCCTGGTCGCACTGGCGGGCTCCCTGCTGGGCGAGCAACTGCCCCCGGCGGCGTGGCTGGGCGTGGTGCTGGTGAGCACCGGCATCCTGTGCATGGCACTGGGTGCACGTGGCGGCCAGCTGCGCCTGCCGCTGCTGACTGCGGCGATGATCGCCACCTACACCCTGGTCGATGCGCACGGCGCGCGCCAGTCCGGCAGCGCGCTCAGCTACACGCTGTGGTTGTTCCTGCTGTCGGGCATTCCGCTGCCGCTGTGGGCGTTGTACACCCGCGGCGGCGCGGTATTGGACTATGCGCGGCAGCATTGGCCACTGGGCCTGGCCGGTGGCGTCGGCACCACCGCCTCCTACGCGATGGCGTTGTGGGCCATGACCCAGGCACCGGTGGCGATGGTTTCGGCGCTGCGCGAATCCTCGATCCTGTTCGCGTTGCTGATCTCGGTATTCGTGCTGCGCGAGCGGATTCCGCGTGCGCGCTGGCTGGCAGCGGCGTTGATTGTGGGTGGCGTGCTCGCACTGCGGATGGCGTGAGAGAAGCGTGCCAACCAAGGTTGGCGGCTAGCGGTAGTGCCGGCCGCTGGCCGGCACCCTTCTCCGTCACAACGGCGGCATCGCCTGCAGGTCACCATCGACCAGCTCGATCGCCATCACCACCGCGTCCTCGCGGCCCTGTGCGGCCGGGTAGTAGCGCGGGCGGCGGCCGATCTCGTTGAAGCCTTCGCTGTGGTACAGCGCCAGCGCCGGCGTATTGGACGGACGCACTTCGAGGAACACACGCTGTGCCCCCCGGTCGCCAGCCAGCTGTACCAGCGCGCGCAGCAGTTGACGACCCAGCCCACGCGACTGCGCCAGCGGATCGATGCAGATGTTCAATACATGTGCCTCATCGGCCGCGATGCTGAGCACCCCATAGCCGATCAACTGGCCATCGCGCTCCATGGCCAGGCCGGGATAGCCCGCACGCAGGCAATCGACGAAGATGCCGCGGGTCCACGGAAACGGATACCCGCGTACCTCAATCGCCATCACCGCGTTGAGGTCACTCTCGCGCAGCGCGCGCAGGCTGACCGGACCAGGCTGGCTGACCGCACTCACGGTGCGCCCCGCTTGCGCAGGGCACGCAGCTGCGGCCACAGCGCGCGCTTGGCGGCGGGATCCTGGCGCAGCTGGTCCAACGGCCAGCTGTCCATCAGCGCCTGCGTGGCCGGATCATTGGGATTGCAGCCGGACGCGCGCAGCAAGGCGATCTGCAGGCGATCCGGCAGCCGCACCACCGGCTGCCGGGCATTGCCGCCGGGCAGCGGGCGGGCCGCCGCCGGCGCGGTATCCGGTGCGTTGACCGGGGTCTGGCGACGTGGTGGCGCCTGGCGTTCCTGCCGGGAAACCGGTGTTGGCGCAGCCAGAGGTTCGCGCGCGGGCGCGGTGGGTGCCCGCGCCTGCTCCACCGCTGGCGCGGCAGCCGCCTCGGCTTCGGCCACGCTCAGCTGCAGCGCGGCGTCCAGCTCGGCGGCCAGCTGGCCGTCGTGATAGACGGTGTAGCCCATGGCCTGCAGCCAGGCCTGCTGGGCCGGAGACCACAGCACGGGCAGGTCCTGGCTCACGCGGCCTCGGGCTTCTTGCGCAGGCGCTGCACGGCCCACATCACCGGGCCGGACAGGGCGTACAGGATGCCCACCGCGAACAGCACGCGCGGCAGGTCGATGACCGCGATGGCGATGGCCACTGGTACCAGGGCCAGCACCAGGAACGGCACGCGGTCGGAACGGGTACCCTTGGCGCCGCCGCCCTTGAAGCTCCAGAAGCGGATGCGGCTGACCATCAGCAGCGCCGCGATGATCGTCACCGCCAGCGCCACGTAGCGCAACTGGTTGCCGTCCCAGCCCAGGTTGCCATCTGCGAACGCCCAGACGAAGGACATCATCAGGCCGGCCGCGGCCGGGCTGGCCAGGCCGACGAACCAGCGTTTGTCGACCACCGCCACCTGGGTATTGAAGCGGGCCAGGCGCAGTGCCGCGCAGGCCGCGTACAGGAACGCTACGGCCCAGCCAACGCGGCCGAGCAGCGGATCGTCGAACTTCAGCCACGACAGCGACCAGTGATACATCACCAGCGCCGGAGCCATGCCGAAGCTGACCAGGTCGGCCAGCGAGTCGTACTGCACGCCGAATTCGCTGCTGGTGCCGGTCAGGCGCGCCACGCGCCCATCCAGCCCATCCATCACCGCCGCCACGAACACGGCGATGCTGGCGTTGACGAAATCCCCATTGGCCGCGGCGATGATCGCGTAGAAGCCGGCGAACAGTCCGGCAGTGGTGAACAGGTTGGGCAGCAGGTAAATCGTGCGCGAACGCGGCGGCGGTGTGATCGGGTCCATGGAATCCAGTTTAATCGACTTGCCAGTGCTCGGCGCCAATGCTGCAATCGGCGTTCTACGCCCATTCCGCGGAGTTTGCCATGCGTGCCCTGTCCTGCCTTGGATGCCTGCTGCTGGCCAGTGCCAGCGCCGTGGCTGGCCCGGTCTATAAATGGAAGGACGCCCATGGCGTGACCCAGTACTCGGAGACCCCGCCGGCCGGCAAAAAGTACGAGACCCGGGAGCAGGCGCGCAGCCCGCAGACTGCAACCAGCACCCAGACTCCGGCTGCACCGGTGCCCGAGCAGTGCAGCACCGCCCGTGCCAACCTGGCCTTGCTGGATGGTGGCGGCCAGGTGATGCAGGACACCGATGGTGATGGCAAGGCCGATACCCCGTTGAGCCCGGAGCAGCGCACCGCGCAGAAGGGGCTGGCGGAGGCCGCGATCAAGGCGTACTGCCCACCGGCAAGTTAAGGGGGTCGGCAGGGCTGCGCCCTGCACCTGCAGAGGCTGCATGCAACGGCAACGGCAACGTCAAAAGCGGGCATTCCGTGTAATGGCGGGGCGGTGTCGGATTGCGGGGACGCCGCAAGTACGTCCATGTAGGCTTGGCAGCCGCATCCATGCGGCTGACACCTCGCAATCCGACACCGCCGCACCCCCGACAGATTCCCGGTGGCCAATAGATCCACGCCATGCGTGGATGAAATCTGTCGGATCTCGAATTGAATCCGGGGTCAGATCCGTTTTCCTGCGGAAAACGGATCTGACCCCAGGAGCCATTCCGACAGCTCGCAGGAAACTGTCGAAGGCGGGGTGGGTCCGGTTGCGGGAGTGTCCGCGGCATGGATGCCGCGGCCAAGCCCCCAGGGATGAAGTGACCCCCGAGACTTGGACAGGGGTCAGGCGGCCGATTGGGCCTGTTGGGTCTGCTCCCGGTACTGTACCGGGCTCAGGCCCTTCAATTTCAATTTGATTCGCTCTTGGTTGTAGTACTGGATGTATTCCACCAGCCCCGCCTCCAGACTCTCGATGCTGTCAAAGCTGTTCAGGTAAAAGAACTCCGACTTCAGCGTCCCAAAGAAGCTCTCCATCGCTGCATTGTCCAGGCAGTTGCCACGCCGGGACATGCTTTGTTTCAAAGAGTGCTTTTCCAGCATGTGCCGGTAGTTTTCATGCTGGTACTGCCAGCCCTGATCGGAGTGGATCATGGGGCGCTCATCCGGCGAAAGCTTCTTGATGGCCTCCTCCAGCATCTGACCTACCAGATCGAACACGGGCTGGCGCTTGATCTGATAAGCCACGATTTCGCCGTTGTAGAGGTCCATGATCGGCGAC
>NZ_JCAFVJ010000014.1:0-100821 GCF_059372295.1 Stenotrophomonas sp. YJH_SMC_33 | reverse complement strand
TTATCGACGTTAAGGTGCGGGATGGGGATCGCTCGGCTCGTCTGTCGGCTGCTATCCGCAGATATCATGTTGACGGTCCCTCCACCCTGGCTCCTACATACCGCGTAGGAGCCGGGAGGAACATACAAGCCATGCTCGGCTCAGAGCAGCCGAGCGCAGGCTCGGCTCTACACGAAGCAGGAAACAGAAGGGCCGGCAGTGCGCCGGCCCTTCTGCATTGCATCAACGCAACCACCGCATCAGAACTTCGCGGTGAACTCCACGCCCCAGGTACGCGGCTCGTTGAGGAAGCCGGTCAGGTTGTTGAAGTCGATCGCGCCGACCACGCGGGTCTGGTTGGTCAGGTTGCGACCGAACACCGCCACGTCGTACTGGCCGTAATCCCAGTTGTAGCCCAGGCGCAGGCCGCCTTCCAGCGAACTGCGGCCGCGGAATTCCGGCGACTCGTAGATGAAGAAGTTCACCGCGCTGCGGTAGGCCCAGTCGGTGTAGGCGTACAGCTCGCTGCCATCGCTGAGCGGGAAGCCCACGCGCAGGGTCGCGTTGTGGATCCATTTCGGCGCCTGCGGCAGCGGGTTGCCGTTCACCAGCGCATAGGTGCCGCCGTTGATGACCGTGGTCGGGTCGTTGATGGTGCAGCCACCGCCGCAGATCGCCACCGCAAGGTTCTTGTCCTTGATCTCGGTGTCGTTGTAGCTGCTGCCGAAGGTCAGCAGGACGTTGTCGGCCAGGTAGGCTTCCAGGTCCAGTTCCACGCCCTGGCCGATGGTCTTGTCGGCGTTGAGCAGGGTGGCGGTGTTGTTGGCACCGCCCACGGCGATCAGCTGCTGGCCGTCAACGTTGTAGCGGAACACGCTCAGGCCCAGGCGCGCGCGGCGCTCGAACAGGTCGGCCTTGATGCCGGCCTCGTACGAGATGACCTTCTCCGAATCGGCCTGCGACAGGCCCGGCGCAAAGGCCAGGCGGCCCTGGATCGACGGCGCGCGGAAGCCCTTGGCGACGCGGGCGTAGGCGTTGATGTCGTCGGTCAGCTTGTACACGCCGCTGACGTCCCAGCTGACGTCGTTGACGTCGGAGTTGGCCAGGTACGGGCCGCTGACCGGGGTGCCGAACGGAACGGCCTGCAGCACGCTGGCGCTGAAGTCCTTCTTGTCCTGGGTATAGCGCACGCCGGCACGCAGCTTGAAGCGGTCGGTGACATCGAAGTCGCCCGAAGCGAACACCGCCCACGCCTTGTTGCGCTGGTTCTGCACCACGTGGCCGGTCTGCGGATTGCCCGGGGTCAGCGAGTCGTAGTTGAAGTTGTTGATGGTCACGTCTTCATCGAAGTAGAAGACGCCGGCCTGCCAGTCGAAGCGGCCCCATTCGTTGGACTCGATGCGCACTTCCTGCGTCCACTGGCGGTGGTGCGGCAGGCCGTCGGCCGACTCCGACGAGAACGGAATCAGGCCCGGACCGTAGTTGCCGGCACCGAGGAAGGCCGCACCGTAGCCGCCGTCGATGTCACCGCGGTTGAGCGATTCGGCGGTCTCGTAGCCGGTGATCGAGTGCAGGGTCACCGAGCCGAGGTTCCACTGCAGGCGCGCGCTGCCGCCCCAGGTCTCCAGGTCGGAGAAGTTGACGCCGTCGTTGGCCACCTTGTCGCGGTCGAAGTTCTCGACCAGCGAATTGCCGCCCTTCTGGATGATGTTGGCGCGGAACAGGCGCGCGGTGCCGTTGAGCTTGCGCTTGTGCAGGTTGAACAGTGCTTCGAAGTCGTCGCCTTCGTACAGGAACTGCACGCGGCCGGCGGCTTCGTCATAGCCTTCGAAGCCACTGTTGGGCGCACCGGCGCGGGTGTTGTCGACCCAGTCGTCGCGGCGCTGGTAGATGGCCGAGACGCGTGCCGACCAGCGGTCGGTCAGCGGGCCGCCGTAGGCGCCCTGCACGTTCCAGCTGTTGTAGCTGCCGTAGCCCACGCGCACGTAACCGTCGGCATCCTGCGAGGGACGCGCCGAATCGAACTTGACCACGCCGGCCGGGGTGTTGCGGCCGAACAGCGTGCCCTGCGGGCCACGCAGCACTTCCACGTTGGCCAGGTCGAACAGCGGGAAGCCCTTCAGCAGCGGGCTTTCCTGCACCACATCGTCATACACCAGCGACACCGGCTGCGAAGCATTGAGGTCGAAATCGGTGTTGCCCAGGCCACGGATGTAGAAGCGCGGGAAGGCGCGGCCGTAGGACGACTCGATGTTGAGGCTGGGCACGCGTGCGGCCAGGAAGCGGATGTCATCGCCGGCCGAGCCGAGCACATCCAGCTTCTCGCCCTGGATCGCGCTCAGTGCGACCGGTACGTCCTTGGCGTTCTCGACGCGCCGCTGCGCGGTCACCTGCAGGGCATCGAGGGCAACCGGATCCTTGGCAGCGGGAGTTTCCTGGGCGGCCGCAACCAGCGGCAGCAGGGCGGAAAGAGCGGCAACGAGGGGGCGCGCGACCGGAAGGCGGCCACGGGAAGTACGGGTCGGGGACATGGCGGTAGGCTGTGTTTGGAGGGGTGGTAAAACGGCGCTACCAGATAATTGTTGCAATACAGCACCTGCCCCGCAAATGCCCGCCGTTCATGGGCCTGTCGCCCCGGCCCGGGCGCCCTCGCTAGACTCGGGGGTTTCCAGCCCTGCGGAGCCGCCGCGATGACCCAGTGGTATTTCCATGCCTCCGCCCAGGCCGAGCGTATCGGCCCGCTTGATGACCAGGCTGCGCGCCGTTATGCGCGGGCCAACCCGCGCGCGCTGGCCTGGTGCCAGGGCATGAGCGGATGGACCTCGATTGCCGAGGTGCCGGAGCTGCAATCTGCGGCCCCGGGCATGCCGAACAGCCCGCCGCCGGTCCCCTCCGCCAGCGGCCGCGCCGACGACATCGAATTCCGCATCGTCGGCCATGAAATGCAGTTCGTGGAGATCGAGCTCGACCCCGGCGAGAGCGCCATTGCCGAGGCCGGCGCATTGATGTTCAAGGACGCCACGGTACAGATGGACACGGTGTTCGGCGCCGCCAACGGCGACCAGGGCGGCGGCTTCATGGGCAAGGTGATGGCCGCCGGCAAGCGCGTGCTGACCGGCGAGAGCCTGTTCGCCACCGTCTACACCCAGAGCGGCCACGGCAAGGGCAAGGTCGCCTTCGCCGCGCCCTACCCGGGCACGGTGCTGGCGATGAAGCTGGACCAGCACGGCGGCCGCCTGGTCTGCCAGAAGGACAGTTTCCTGGCCGGCGCGCGCGGCGTGCAGATCGGCGTGCAGTTCCAGCGCAGGATCATGACCGGCCTGTTCGGCGGCGAGGGCTTCATCATGCAGAAGCTGGAGGGCGACGGCTGGGTGTTCATCCACGCCGGCGGCTGCGTGGTCGAGCGCGAGCTGGCTGCCGGTGAACGCCTGGACGTGGATACCGGCTGCGTGGTGGCGTATCACCCGACGGTGGACATGGACGTGCGCCGTGTTGCCGGCATCAAGAGCATGCTGTTCGGCGGCGAAGGCGTGTTCCTGGCCACGCTGACCGGTCCGGGCAAGGTCTGGCTGCAGTCGCTGCCGTTCTCGCGCCTGGCCGGCCGCATGTGGATGGCCGCGCCGCAGGGCGGCGGCCAGAACCGCGGCGAAGGCTCGGTGCTGGGCGGCCTGGGCCGGATGCTGGACGGCGACAACCGGTTCTGACCGCCTCGCGGTAGTGCCGGCCGCTGGCCGGCTGTTTCACGAGGGTGCCGGCCAGCGGCCGGCACTACCCGAAGCATCCGATGAATGGGCGGGCCGACCTACCCTGCCCGCCCTGCGGCACCTTCGGTATGCTGGCGCCCTTTCCTGAATCCGGCGCCGCGAGCGCACTGCCGATGAGCCTGTTCCGACCCCGCATGCTGCTGTCCGTCGCCCTGATCGGCCTGCTGGCCGGCTGCGGTGGCGACCCGGTCCGCCCTGCGCCGCCGCCGGCGCCAACCGTGGTACCGCAGGCCAAGCCGGTGAAGATCGGTATCGCCCTCGGTGGTGGCGCAGCCAAGGGCTTCGCCCACATCGGCGTGATCAAGATGCTGGAGGCCAATGGCTTCGAACCGGCCGTGGTGTCCGGCACCAGTGCCGGCAGCGTGGTCGGCGCGCTGTATGCCAGCGGCATGGATGCGTTCCAGATGCAGAGCAAGGCAGTGGCGCTGGATGAAGCCAGCATCCGCGACGTGCGCCTGTTCTCCGGTGGCCTGGTGCAGGGCCAGAAGCTGCAGGACTACGTCAACGAGCAGGTCGCCAACCGCCCCGCCGAGCGCCTGAAGAAGCCGTTCGCCGCCGTCGCGACCCAGCTGGAAACAGGCGAGCGCGCGATCTTCGTGCGCGGCAACGTCGGCCAGGCCGTGCGCGCCTCCAGCAGCATTCCCGGCGTGTTCGAACCGGTGAAGATCGGTGGCCGCAACTACATCGATGGCGGCGTGGTGAGCCCGGTGCCGGTCGATGCCGCGCGCCAGCTCGGCGCCGACTTCGTGATCGCCGTGGACATCTCCAGCAAGGCCAGCGGCAAGGCGCCGACCGACATGCTGGGCATCGTCAACCAGTCCATCTCGATCATGGGCCAGCGCCTGGGCGAGCAGGAACTGGCACGCGCCGACATCGTCATCCGCCCGAAGGTGCTGGACATCGGCGCCGCCGATTTCAGCCAGCGTGGCACCGCGATCCTGGAGGGCGAAAAGGCCGCAATGGCCGCGATGCCGCAGATCCGCGCGAAGATCCAGCAGCTGCAGCGTGCACGCGCCGCGGCCGCCGCACCGGCACCCGTGGCCGCGCCGAAGTGCGAGGAAGCCTCGCGCCTGGGCAGGCTGATGGGCCGCAAGGACAAGTGCTGAGCTGAGCCGGCGTGTCGCTGCCAGACAGCGACGCGCGCGTTCTAGCGCGCAGGCCGGTAACCGCTGGCCTGCTGCCGCTCGCGCCTGCGCGCCTGACGGGCCTGCTCCTGCAGTGTCGCCGTGTGCTGCAGTTGTTCCATGCCATCGGCCGGCACATGCAGCTGGCGTCGCGCACGGGTGAGTGCCAGATAGACCGCGCGCACCGGGTTGTGCCAGATGCGCCCGCCCTGCCCCGCACTGAAGCAACCGGGTGACAGCGAGACCACGTCGAACTGCAGGTTCTTCGCGTGTTCGGCCAGGCACAGCGCCACCCGCCCTTCAGCGGGCGTGTCCTGGTCATCGAGCGCCTGCAGCAGTGACTGCACCCGATCGGCAGACGCAAACAGTTCGACCAGCGCGCCCTGCCCTTCGTCGGCCTGCGTGGCCAGGAAGCGCTCCCACTCCGGGTCCGATGCGCTGGCGTGGCGACGGCGCCACGCATCCAGCGGGCGCTGCAACACACCGCGCAGCGCGCGCAGCGATGCCGGATGCAGGTAGGGCCGCAGCCCGAGCGCCTGCAGCTGCGCCGCATCGAGGGCCAGATCGGCGACGCTGCCATGGATGCGCAGGCCCTCGCTTGGTACCTGCGCCCAGTGGCGGTAATGCAGCACACCGGTGGCGCGGTCGGCGGCACCGACGAACGGCCCACTGTCCTGGCCCAGTCCATCCAGCGCCAGGGTCTGGTTGACCAGGCCCTCGACCTGGTTGCCCTGGCGCACCGACTGGTGCATTTCCAGCACCTTCGACGCGCCCCAGCGCGGCACCGTGCCGGACAGGCACTGATGCGGATCGCCCAGACTGACCACGCCAGGCGCATGGCCGGCCAGCAACTGCTTCCACGACGGGCTGAGGTCATGCGCCTCGTCCACCAGCAGCATGCCCATGTCCAGCGGCGGGGTAACGCCGCGCAGTGCCAACCACTTGCCGATGTGCGCCGGGCTGAGGCTCAGCAGCGTGCCCCGCTGCAGCTCGGCGTCGAACATGCAGCGCCAGACGTGCTCGGCAGCCGCCATGTACGGCGACACGTCGAGCATCGCGGCGGGCACCGAACGGTCGAAATGCTGGAACGCCAAGCCCGGTGCCGACGACGCGCACCAACGGTTGATGGCCTCGAACGCAGTCAGCAGCACCTGCTCCGGGCTGCGCCCACCGATGCCCTGCAGGCCGATGCGGCCGGCAATCTCGCGCGGCGTGCGGGTGCTGCGCCGGTAGCTGGCAACGAAGCCACCGGTGTGGCCGCTGCGCGCGGCATGCTGCGCCACGCGGTTGGCGAACTCGATCTGGGTCAGCAGGCGCACCGCGGTGCTGGCCGGCACGCGGCTGCGGAAGGCTTCCACCTGCCCACGCGAGGGCGCCACGTAGGTGTAGCGGCCGGGCCGCGCCTCCATCAGCGCCAGCACCAGGTGGCCCTTGCCGGTGCCGGCATAGCCATCGAGGTCGATCAGCTCATCGGGGTTGGCGGCGATGGCGCGCAGCACGCGGGCCTGCTCGGAGGTGTACAGGCCATGGTGTTCGACCGCACGCGCGTCCTCGGCGGCCACGTCATCCTGCGTGAGCGCCTCGTCACTGGAAAAGGTGGCGGGAAAGCGGATCTCATGCTCGGTCAGGGTTTCCTGGCAGGCCTGCTGCAGGGCCAGGCCCGGATACTCCAATGGCGACTGCGCGATGACGTCCTGCAGGATCTGCGCCGGCGCCAGCAGCACGCCGTGGGCGGCCAATGCGGTCAGCCAGGCATCCAGCTCCGGCTGGCCTCCGCCACCGGGGCCGGCCAGCTCCGCGGCGGCGCCTTCGTTGCCGGCAAACAGCGCGCAGGCATCATGCAGCAGGCGTTCGATCTCGGCCGCTGGATGCAGGCGCGTCCGGCACAACTGCGCGGCCATCAGCCCGGCCTGCTCCACTGCCGTCTGCGGCGGCGTGCCGTGAGCGATGTAACGTGCCAGCGACTTGCGCTGCAGCGGCAGGAAGATGGTGGTGGGCACCGGGTGCTGGAGTTCGGACATGCGTGGAACCGGAAAGGAACGCTGCGGCGCGCGCAGGGCGGTGATGCTCGGCTACCCGCCCGGCCGCGTCAAATCGCCGCTGCGCTCATTCCAGCTGCGACAACGGCAATGCCTGGAAACCCTTCACCGTGCGCAGCACGAAGCTGGAATTGGCGTCGGCCACGCCGCCGGCGTTGAGCAGGCGGTCCAGCAGGAAGTGCGAAAAGTGCTCCAGGTCGCGCACGTAGACGTGCAGCAGGTAGTCCATGTCGCCGGTCAGCGCATGGCAGGCCACCACCTCGTCCCAGCCCTGCACGCTGTCCACGAAGTGGCCGATGGCGGCCTGGTCGTGCTTTTCCAACTGCACGCGCACGAAGGCCTGCAGGCCCAGGCGCAGCTGCCGCGGCTCCAGCCGCGCGCCGTAGCCGACGATCACGCCCTCGCTTTCCAGCCGCTGCAGGCGGCGCAGGCAGGCCGAGGGCGACAGGTTCACCCGAGTCGCCAGCTCCGCGTTGGTGGCGCGCCCATCCCGCTGGATTTCAGCCAGCAGGCGTATATCCGTGCGATCAAACTGGACTTCTCCGGCCATTGCTGCTCCGCAACATGGTGACTGCGCAAGGATATTGCGCCAACAATGCCAATCGGCGCAACTTTTGCAACCCTGTTGCGCGCGCCCTGCCCTAGCATCGTGGCTATCCCTTCAAGGAGTGCCCCATGGACCTCGCCCAGCCCCGCCGCGTCGAACACCAGCAGACCGACAAGGGCTACGTGCCGGTGTACACCACCGCGCTCGTCGAGCAGCCGTGGGACACCTACAGCGCCGACGACCACGCCACCTGGAGCACGCTGTACCAGCGCCAGCGCGAGCTGCTGGTCGGCCGTGCCTGCCAGGAATTCCTGGACGCGCAGGACGAGATGGGCATGAACGCGCACATGATTCCGCGCTTCGACCAGCTCAACGAAGTGCTGGGCGCGGCCACCGGCTGGACCCTGGTCGGCGTCGAAGGCCTGCTGCCGGAACTGGATTTCTTCGACCACCTGGCCAACCGCCGCTTTCCCGTGACCTGGTGGATCCGTCGCCCGGACCAGATCGACTACATCGCCGAGCCGGACCTGTTCCACGACCTGTTCGGCCATGTGCCGCTGCTGATGAACCCGGTGTTCGCCGACTACATGGAGGCCTATGGCCGTGGCGGCGTCAAAGCCCACGCGATCGGCCCGGACGCGCTGCAGAACCTCACCCGCCTGTACTGGTACACGGTGGAGTTCGGCCTGATCGACACGCTCGACGGCCTGCGCATCTACGGTGCCGGCATCGTGTCGTCCAAGGGCGAGTCGCTGTACTCGCTGGAATCGGCCGCACCCAACCGCATCGGTTTCGACCTGCAGCGGATCATGCGAACGAAGTACCGCATCGACACCTTCCAGAAGACCTACTTCGTCATCGACAGCTTTGAACAGCTGATGCAGGCGACGTCGCCGGACTTCACCCCGATCTACGCGGCACTGGCCGACCAGGCGCACCTGCCTGCCGGTGACGTGCAGGCTGACGATCACGTGTTCCAGGCCGGCACGGGTGAAGGCTGGGCGGACGGCGGCGACGTGTGATGCGCGCTGCCGCGCGGCTATCCTGCACGGCATGACTGATGCATTTGCTTCGCTGCGCGTAACCGATGTCGCTTTCGACGACGACTTCATCCTGCTGACCCTGGCCGATGGCCGCCGTACCCGCCAGCCGCTGCGCTGGGTACCTGCGTTGTTCGAAGCCGATGCAGGGCAACGCGCGCGGTGGGTCGCCACCGCCGATGGCCTGGGCGTGAACTGGCCGGCGCTGCTGCCGGCGCGCGAGGCTGGCGTGGTCGATATCCTCAACCAGGTCTGGGATGACCGCTACGAGGCCGCGCTGGCGCGACTGAAGGCAGCCGCGTGGACGCTGGATGCGCTGTCCGACGAAGACCAGCAGCTGGTGGCGCTGTGGCGCATGGAGGCCGACATCAACAACGGCGGCTTCATGCAGTTCCTGTGCAACTGGGGCGACCCGACCTGCCAGCTGGCGTTGCGTGCGCTGCAGGCGATGGGCGCGGCGAAGACCCACGCGATCCTGGCCGGCATGCGCGGGCTGGTCGACCGGCTGGAAGATGACCCGGCGGTCAAGCAACTGACCGACCTGTACGGCGCGATGACCGAACAGGAGCAGGAGGCGCTGCACGCCTTCGACGAAGCCTATTTCGAGCGACCGGAAGACCTGGCCAGGTTGGGGCTGAAGCACTTCGGCCCGGAGCCTGTCGAACGACGATGACCATGCACGCCGGCGCTGTTCTGTAGAGCCGAGCCCATGCTCGGCTACGTTTCTATCAGCGCGGGTACACCAGCAGCACCACCAGATCCTCCTCACCCACCTGCTGCAGCGCATGGTGGCTGCCCTTGCGGGTCAGCAGCGCGTGCCCGGCGTGCACGTCGTACTGCCTGCCATCCAGCACATAACTGCCCTGCCCACTGACGATGTAATAGATCTCGTCCTTGTGCTGCGGATGCAGGCCGATGCCCGCGCCTTTGTGCAGCACACGCTTGCGCAGCACGAACGGCAGCCCTTCGGCATCGGCGAAGAGCGGATACGCCGTGGTCGGGCCGGCACCGCCGTGCGGGCCTGCTTGCGTGCGCACAACACTGTCTTCGTGCACCACCTGCGAGGGCAGGGCTGGGTCGCTACCCTGCCCTTCCGCCACCACGTCGCAGTCGATATCCCGCACCAGCGCCGGCTGCAGCGCGGGTAGCAGCGGCACCGCCTCGTGCAATACCAGGCAGGCCACCGCATGTGCGCCGGCCACGCTTAAATGGGTGCCGTCGGCCTTGTTCTGTTCGGGCACGAACAGGAAGTAGGGTCGCGCGCCCTCCTCACCCAGCGCGCGGATCCAGCGCATGCTGCGGTCATTCAGATCAATCAGCGCAATCTGCTCGCGCGCGGCCAACGCCTTCATCGACTGCGTGTAGCGGCCATGCGTATCCAGCAGTGAACCGAAGTCGTACAGCAGCCGCGCCACCGGCGTGACCAGCACCGGCGTGGCGCCCTTTGCGCGGGCCACCTGTACGTAACGCATCAGCAGGCGTGGGTAGTCGCTGTCCGGATCGGTGTAGCGCGTGCGGTCTTCGAACTTCGCATCGTTGTGGCCGAACTGGATCAGCAGAACGTCGCCTTGGCGCAGCTCGGCGGCGATGGCCTCCAGGCGCCCTTCCTCGATGAAACTGCGCGTGCTGCGCCCGCCCTTGGCGTGGTTGTGCACCTCCAAGCGCGCCGGGTCCAGGTAGCTCTGCAGCGCCTGGCCCCAGCCGGCCTGCGGCGCGCGCTCGGGGCCGTATGCGGCCGCAGTGGAGTCACCGGCAATGAAGACCCGCACGGGCGCCGCCTGCGCGGTGGTGCACGACAGCAGCAACAACAAAGGCAACAGGGTGCGCATGTCCGGTCTCCGGTAGTGCCGGCCGCTGCCCGGCAACCTCATGAACGGCGGAAGCATTGCCAGGACGCCGGCCAGCGGCCGGCACTACCGCGGATCACGCGTCAGCGCGCCAGCCAGCCACCATCGACCGGCAGCACGGCGCCGTTGATGTAATCCGACGCCGACGAGGCCAGGAACACCGCCGCACCGGCCAGGTCATCCGGCGTGCCCCAGCGACCGGCCGGGATGCGCTCCAGGATCGCCTTGTTGCGCGCTTCGTCGGCGCGCAGCTGGGCGGTGTTGTCGGTGGCCATGTAGCCCGGGGCGATGGCATTGATGTTGATGCCCTTGCCCGCCCACTCGTTGGCCAGCAGCCGGGTGATGCCGGCGATGCCGCTCTTGCTGGCGGTGTACGACGGCACGCGGATACCGCCCTGGAAGGACAGCATCGAAGCGATGTTGATGATCTTGCCGTGGCCCTGTTCGATGAAGTGGCGGCCGGCGGCCTGCGAAATGAAGAACGCGGACTTGAGATTGACGTTCATCACGTCGTCCCAGTCCTGCTCGCTGAAGTCCACCGCATCGGCGCGGCGGATCAGGCCGGCGTTGTTGACCAGGATGTCCAACCCGCCCAGGCCTTCGATGGTCTCGCGGACCACGCGCGCCACCGGCTCGATGCTGATCAGGTTGGCTTCGATGGCCAGGCAGCGGCGGCCCAGCGCGGTGATCTTTTCGATGGTATCGGTGGGCGGGGCGATGCCGGCCACGGCGACGTCGGCACCAGCGGCGGCCAGTGCCACGGCGATGCCCTGGCCCAGACCGGTATTGCCACCGGTTACCAGAGCGACCTTGCCTTCCAGGCTGAAGGGATTAGCCATTGCGTATGCGTTCCTTGATAGAGACGAGCGGTGTCGACGGCCGGCACACGGTGCGCGGCGGCCAGGCGGGCTTACTTGAGCTGGCAGATGTCCAGCACGTGCATGTCGGTGTAGTCCAGGTTCTCGCCACCCATCGCCCAGATGAAGGCGTAGTTGCTGGTGCCGGCGCCCATGTGGATCGACCACGGCGGCGACACGACCGCTTCGTTGTTCTGGATCACGATGTGACGCTGCGCGGCCGGCTCGCCCATGAAGTGGTAGACGCGGTCGCTGTCACCCAGGTCGAAGTAGAAGTAGACCTCGCTGCGACGGTCGTGCAGGTGCGGCGGCATGGTGTTCCACACGCTGCCCGGCTTGAGCACGGTCAGGCCCAGCAGCAGCTGCGAGGACTGGCAGGTGGCCGGCACGATGTACTGGTAGATGGTGCGCTCGTTGCTGGTTTCCAGCGCGCCGCGGTCCAGTGCAACGGCGTCCTTGATGGACAGCTGCCTGGTTTCGAAGCGGGCATGGGCCGGGGTCGAGGCCAGATAGAACTGGGCGGGGTTGGCGGCGTCCTGCGAGGCGAACACGACCTCCTTGCTGCCCATGGCCACGTACAGACCGTCCTTCGGACCCAGCGTGTAGCCGGTGCCATCCACGGTGACCGTACCGGTGCCGCTGCCGACGTTGATCACGCCCAGTTCCCGGCGCTCCAGGAACGGGTGGCCTGCGGCCGAAGCGGGTTCGGTCTGGGTGGGCAGCGCAAGCGGTGCGTCCACCGGGGCGGCGCCACCAATCACGAAGCGCTCGTAGTGGGTGTACTTGAGGGTCACGGCACCGGCGTTGAACAGGCCATCGAGCAGGTACAGGTCACGCAGCTGGTCGTTGCTGGCACCGTGGATGGCATCGGGATGGGTGGCGTAATGGGTCTTGCTGTACATGGCGTCTCCAGAGCGGGGGGCGGGCCGACGGGTCGGCCCCGGCGCGGTTCACGGTCGATTCTAGCCAGACAGGAAACCGGTGTCATTTTGCGTCGCACGATGCCGGGATGGCCCGGGCATGGCGGGGTGGATCGGGTGGATGGGGCAGGGGCGTGTCACGACCAGAGGTCGTGACCTGCAGGATTGATCCTTGGGGATCAATCCTCCGGCGGCTGGCAGGAATCGCGGACGATCAGGTGCGGCCGCACGCTGGCAATGGGCAGCGCGGCCTGGCCTTCGGGCTGGATCAGCATCGCCGCGGCGGTGCGTCCGGTATCGCGCGTGTGCCGGCGCACCGAGGTCAGCGAGGGCCACAGGCGCGAGGCAAGCGGGCTGTCGTCATAGCCGACAATGGACAGCTGGCGCGGAATGTTGATGCCCGCGCGCAGCGCCACCTTGTAGATACCGGCGGCCATTTCATCGTTGCCGGTGAAGATGGCGGTCGGGCGGCGCTTGCCCAGCAGCAGTTTCTCGGCAGCGGCGACACCGGATTCGAAGGTGTAGCCGGCCTCGATGATGCGGTCCTTCGGCAGCTCGATACCGCGTTGCGACAGTGCGTCGATGAAGCCGGCGGTACGTTCATGGGCCGAACGGTAGGCGCTGGGACCGGTCACCAGGGCAATGTCACGGTGGCCGAGCGAGAGCAGGTAGTCGGCGGCTTCGGCCGCACCATCGCGGTCATGGGTGACCACCATCTGCGAGCTTTCGTCCAGCGGCAGCGCTGCCACGCGGGTAAACCGGCAGCCGATCTCATCGAGCATGTCCGCCAGCGCCTGGTCTTCCGAGGCACGCGGCACCAGGATCACGCCGTGCAGCTTCTGCTGCTGCACGAAGCGACGCACGCCTTCGATGTAGCCGGGGCTGCGGCTGTCACAGGGATGCACCACCAGCTCGAAACTGGATCCACGCAATGCATCCAGCGCGCCGTACTGCATGTCCACGATGTACTGCGCGGTGGGGTTGTCGTAGACCATGCCGATCAGGAAGGAGCGGCGGAACGCCAGCCCGCGGGCCAGTGGATCGGGCGTATAGCCCACTTCACGCATCAACGCTTCCACCTTGTCGCGCGTGTCCTTGCGCACCAGTGGCGAGTTGTTGATGATTCTTGAAACCGTTTTCTTGGATACACCCGACAGTCGCGCGATGTCGTTGATGGTGGCTGCCTTGCCCTTCGCCAATGCCGGCGTAGCGGCATCGTTCTTGTTGCGCACTGACATGTTTTGAACCCGGTAAGTCTGGGGATTCCGGCTCCGCGCTCAGTCCAGCGCGCGGTAGCGGAAGTTGCGGAAGGTTACCGCACCGTCGCCGGCCGCATACAGCGCCGGCTTCAACGCCAGGAACCTGCCCGCGACATTGTGATGGTAACCGGACACTTCCATCTGAACCGGATACTTCTGCCAAGTGTGCCCGTCGGTGCTGGAGTGGAAGGTGACGATGTGGCGGTTGTTGGTCACCCGCAACCACAGCCGGCCGCCGCGGCCCGGGGCCGGTCGGGCAGGGCGCTCCTCGCCGTAGCGATGCATGATGAACGACTCGCCGTTGCTGCCCACGCCCGCGTACAGCCGGTCGCTGTAGAACAGCAGCGCGCCGCCCACGGCACCGGGGGCGATCTCCATCTCCACCTCGAACTGATAGGCCCGGTCGCCGGCGATGGTGGTCAGCGGCGAGGCGTCGCGCGGCGTGCTGCCCTTGCCCTGCAGGACAAGGCCGTTGCCACTGAAACCCAGCCGGCGGTACTCATCCTGCGCCGGGTTGAAGAACGCCCACTGCGGGCCAAGCGTGCTGCCGCGGAAATCATCCGACAGCGCCATGCCATGCGGCGACAGCGCCTGTCCGGCCGGCTTGCGCAGTGGCTGACCAAGGTCTCCGCCCGTGGCCCGGAACCAGCCGTCAGCGGTCCATTCGATCGGTTCGAGCAGGGCCTGCCGACCCAGCGTCCAGAAGCCGTTCTCGTACCCGTGGTACATCATCCACCAGCGTCCATCGGTCCCTTCGATCACCGTCGCGTGGCCGCGTGACCACCAGGGCTCGGCCGCCGACTGCGTGCGCGTAATCGGGTTGTTGGGCGCGTTCTCCCATGGTCCGTGGATCGAACGCGAGCGCGCGGTGATCACCATGTGCCCGGTCGGCGGACCGGCGGTGCCGCCCACTGCCGTGGTCATGTAGTACCAGCCGTCGCGGACGTGGATCTTCGGGCCTTCCTGCGCGTAGGCCTCAACGTCCCAGTCCTGCGGGTAGCGCCAGCCGTCATAGACGTGTTTCGGCGTGCCGACCACGCTCAACCCGTCGTCGGCCAGCTGCACGTAATCACCGCCACTGAGGAACAGGTAGCGCTTGCCGTCTTCACCCACTGCATGGCCGGGATCGATGTAGCCACCCAGGCCGATGTCGATCGGCGCGCTCCACGGGCCCTTGATGTCATCGGCCCAGACCACGAAGTTGCTGCGGCGCTCGCCGGTGCGGGCCGGGAAGTAGATGAAGTAGCGCCCCCGATGCTTGACGATGTCCGGCGCCCAGATCGCCCCCACGTTGCGAGTGACCGCATGTCCCAGCGGCTGCCAGTTCACCAGGTCGCGCGAGTGCCAGATCGGGAGGCCGGGGTAGGCGTCGAACGACGACAGCGTGAGGTAGTAATCGTCCCCGTCCTTGAGCACCGAGGGATCCGGATGGTCACCGGCCAGCACCGGATTGAGGAACGTGCCATCGCCCCGGTCCGCCTGGCGCTGGTGTTCCAGCCCCCGCGCCCACTGCGCCGGCGCGCGCGCGGGCTCCGCCGCGGGTGCAGGCCGTGCCGGCAGCAACAGCACAAGCAGAGTGATGGTGGCGGCGATACACAGTGCACGCATGGCAGTCTCCTCGTGGCTCAGCCGCGCAGCGCGGCGGGCAGCCACAACGACAGTGAGGGGAAGAAGGCCACGACCAGCAGCACGGCGAGCGCGGCGAACCAGAACGGCCAGATCGTGCGCATGCTCTGGCCCACGCTGATCTTGCCGATGGCCGTGCCGATGAACAGCACCGAGCCCACCGGGGGCGTGACCAGACCCAGGCCACCGGTGAGCACCAGCACCAGGCCGAAGTGGATCGGATCGATGCCGTAGGCGCGCGCCACCGGCAGGAAGATCGGCGTGCAGATCAGGATCATCGGCGCCAGGTCCATGAAGGTGCCCAGCAGCAGCAGCATCACCACGATCATCAGCAGCACCATGAACTGGCTGTGCGCGAACGACCGCAGGAACTCGACGGCGGCTGCGGGCACCTGCAGGTAGGCCAGCAGCCAGCCAAACACGGCAGCGGTGGCGATCACGAACAGGATCACGCCCGTGCTGCGCGCAGCGTGGATGACGGTGTCGAAGAACTCGCGCCAGCGCAGTTGCCGGTACAGCACGGTGGTCACCAGCAAGGCGTAGACCACGGCGATGGCTGCGCTTTCCACTGCGGTGAAGATGCCGGCACGGATACCGATGAAGATCAGCGCGACCAGGCCCAGGCCGGGCAGGGCGGAGACGATGCGCAGGGCCACGGCACGCCAGCCGGGAAAGACCTCCACGCCATAGCCGCGGCGACGTGCGACCGCATAGCCGGTGACCATCAGCGCCAGCGTCATCAGCAGCGCAGGGACAATGCCGGCGGCGAACAGGTCGGCGATGGACAGGCCCCCGCCGGCGGCAGCGGAGAACAGGATCAGGTTGTGCGACGGAGGCACCAGCAGCGCCACCAGCGCGGCGGTGATGCTGACGTTGACGGCGAAATCGCGGTCGTAGCCGCGCTTGACCATCTGCGGGATCATCGTGCCGCCGACCGCCGAAACGTCGGCGATGGCCGAGCCGGACACGCCGCCGAAGAACAGCGAGGACAGGATCGAGACCTGGCCGAGGCCACCGCGCAAGCGCCCCACCAGCGACGAGGCCAGGGCGATCAGGCGCTCGGAGATGCCGCCGCGCATCATGATCTCGCCCGCGAAGATGAACAACGGAATGGCGATCAGCGAGGCCGAGCCGGTACCGGCCGAGATCTGCTGCACCAGCACGATGCTGGGGATATCCAGGTAGAGCAGGGTGGCCAGCGCGGCAGCGGCCAGCGCGTAGGCCACCGGCACGCCGAGCAGCAGCAGCACGGCAAACACGGAGAACAGGATGGTGATACCCATGGATCAACGATCTCCTTCAGCGTCTTCGGCGCCGGTGGCGCGGGCCTGCAGCGCGTTCCACGCACGGTTCAGCGCGAACAGCAGCATCAGCCCGCCGCCCACCGCCAGTGGCAGGTAGTTGATGCTCTGCGGCAGATCGGCGCCGGCGGTCTTGATGTCCAGGCCGTCGAGCAGCAGATCACCCGACCAGAAGGCGATGAAGCCTCCCAGCACCGCCACCACCAGCTGCACCAGCACGTCCACCGCACGGCGCAGGCCGGGGCCCAGGCAGGCATGCAGCAGGAAGAAGCCGAAGTGGCGGTTGGTGTGCACACCGCAGGCGGCGCCCAGGCTCATCGCCGTGGCCAGCAGCAGCAGCGTGACCGGCTCGGTCCAGCTGGGCGAATCGTTGATCACGTAGCGCGCGAACACCTGCCAGCCCTGCACCACCACCAGCCCCAGCAGGGCAGCAACGGCGCCGTAGATGGCGATGTCGGCGATGCGGTCCAGCAGGCGCTGGCCAGGCCCGGTGGCGGGCGTCGTCGTCTCGATCATGGCAGTGTCCTCAGGCGGCGCGGATGCGGTCGACCAGCGCGGCAATCTCCGGCTGCTGCAGGTACTGCTGCAGCAGCGGCTGGGCGGCGGTGCGGAAGGCGGGCATGTCCACCTCGTTGGCTTTCACCCCATAGGCCAGGACGGCGCGGCGTGCGGCGTCCTCCGACGCATCCCACTGCTCGCGCATCACCTTCACCGACGCGCGCGCGGTCTGCAGCAGCAGCTGGCGGTCGTCAGGCGACAGGCGTTCGAAACTGGCGCGCGACATCAGCAACACATCCGGCGCGTACGAATGGTCGCTCTGCGACCAGTAGTGCGCCGCTTCGAAGTGGCGGCTGGAATGGAAGCTGCGCATGTTGTTCTCGGCGCCGTCGATCATGTGGGTTTCCATCCCGGAGAACGTGTCGCCCAGCGACATCGGCGTCGGATTGGCGCCGAGCAGGCGCATCAGCTGGATGAAGATGTCCGATGAGGCGACGCGCAGCTTCAGGCCGTGCAGGTCCTTGGGCGAAACGATGGGGTGCTTGGTGTTGTAGAAGCAGCGTGCACCGGAATCGTAGATCGCCAGGCCGACCAGGCCGCGGCCCTGGAAGCCGCGCAGCACGGCTTCGGCCACGCCGTCATCCAGCGCGGCACGCTGGTGCGCCACCGACGTGAACACGTAGGGCAGGCACAGCGCCTGGGTCAGCGGAAAGGCATTGTTCAGCGCACCGGCATACACGCGGGTGATATCGATGGCACCGAAGCGCGCCATGTCGATCGCCTCGGATTCGCGGCCCAGCTGGCCGGAGTGGTACTGGCGCAGGCGCAGGCGACCGTTGGTTTCGCGCTGCAGCGTTTCGCCGATCCACTTCACCGCGGTGACGGTAGGGTAGTCGGCCACATGCACGTCGGTGGCGGTCAACAGCGCGCCACCGGCCATATCGCCGCCCGGCCCGCGGCCACAGGCGGCGAGCATCGGGGTGGCCAGGGCAGCAGCGCCACCGGCCAGGAAGTTACGTCGTGTGATCATCTGCGCCCTCCCGCGCGTGTTCACCAGGGCAGCCCCGCGGTCATCCCGCGGGCACGGCCCGGCAGGCAATGTCACCGAAGCCGGCAAAGCGCACCAGCGCCGTTTGTCCTGCCTCGATATCGTGGATGCCGGTGGCATTGCCGGTGGCGATCAGGTCGCCCTTGCGCAGCGGCCGGCCACGCAGGGCCGAACGGGACAGCGCAAAGGCATAGGCCGCGCGCAGGCCACCGGGCAGGCGGGTGGCGCCACCGGTGCCGACCACCTCACCTTCGATCAGTGTCTCGGCACGCAGCGAGTTTTCGTCGCGTGCGGTCCAGTCGACGATCTCCGGGCCCAGCACCAGGCCGTTGTTGTTGCCAAAGTCGGACACCACCACGCGCGGACCAAGTTCGTTGATGGTGGCCAGCGGGCTGCTGGCCACTTCCACGCCGATATAGAGGCGCGCAGGCAGCGCTTCGGCCTGTTCCGGGGACCAGTCCAGCTCTCCGGCCGGCGCGTCCTCCAACAGCTCCAGCACGTACTCTGCTTCGACTGCGCCGAAGCCCCCGACGAAGACCGGGATGTCGGTTGTTCCACCGGTATCATTCCAGAGCTGACGTTTGAAGATCGGCCCCAGCAGGCGCTCATCGCCGGAGCCGTCGCGGCGCTCGGCAGCGATGTAACCCACCTTCCAGCCGACCACCGTATCGCTCCACAGGCCAATGGCCTGGTCCTGCACGTGGTAGGCAGCCACCAGATCGACGGGGATCTCTCCGGGGAACGCGGGCAGGGCCTTGCCTGCGCGGCGTGCATCGGTGAAGGCGCGGGCGATGGCGGCTGCACCGTCCGGCGCCGGCCTCTGCCCCTGTGTGCCGTGTTCGTTGCTCAAGAACGGTCTCCCTCTGCGTTGTTGCACTGCCCATCGACAGCGTCTGCAGGAGGTGTATATGGTAAACCGGTGTCATCACGCAAGCCGCAGCGCATCACACCCGCTTCCGGGGCGCCTGCGGCACGCTGCCCACCCTTCGCTGGAGCCCGGTCCGCCATGCGTCTGCCCCCTCTTGTGCTGTTCCTGTGCGTTCTGTTGACGCTTGCCCCGGCACGTGCCAGCGACGTCCCGCTGCGCGACGGCCAGCGGCTTGCCGGGGAGGTGGCGGGCGAACGCCTGCCGCTGTGGCCGGACGGCCAGGTACCTGGCCAGAGCGCTCCGGCACGGAAGGCGCGGGTGGTTGAGCGCAGCGCCGATCCGGCCCATCCGGACCGGTTCGTGGACGGGATCGATGCGCCATACATGATCGTGCACGCGCCGCCACGTCCGAACGGGCAGGCGGTGCTGGTCATTCCGGGCGGCGGCTACCAGCGGGTGGTAATCGACAAGGAGGGCAGCGCGCTGGTGCCGGACTGGGTGCAGCGGGCAGGCTTCACCCTGTTCGTGCTTCGCTACCGCCTGCCGCAGCCGGGCAGGGACCGCCAGGCGGCGCTGGCCGATGCCCAGCGTGCGCTGCGGGTCGTGCGCGACCAGGCCGCGCGCCGCGGCCTGGAGGCGGACAATGTGGCGGTCATGGGCTTTTCCGCCGGCGGCCACGTGGCTGCGCGGCTGGCCACCGGCTTCGATGCGCCGGTCTATCCCGCACGCGATGCGATCGATCAGCTGAGCGCGCGCCCGGCACGGGCGGTGCTGGTCTACCCGGTCATCGACATGGGCGCGCATGCGCACAGTGGTTCGCGCGGGCGATTGCTGGGCGAGCGCCCTGACCCCGCATTGGCGACGCAGTACTCGGTGCAGGAGCACGTGCGTGCGGACATGCCGCCGACGATGCTGATCCATGCCAACGACGATCGCGTGGTCAGCGTGCACAACAGCGAGGTGATGGCGCAGGCGCTGGCCAGGGCGGGCGTCGAGCACGAACTGCATGTGTTCGCCCATGGTGGCCACGGCTTCGGCATGCGCCTGCAGCCCGGCTCCACCTTGGCGCAGTGGCCAGCGCTGGCGCAGGCATGGCTGACAGCAGGAAAGGATGCGGAGCGCAGCCGATGACGGGAGCACCCGACGATCTGCAGCGCCGCCGTTTCCTGCGCGACAGCGCGCGCTGGGCGCTGGCCACGGCCACGCTGGTGGCACTGCCGGCAGCGGCGATGCCCGCTGCACGCGACGAACGCCTGCCGATCGTCCGCGTGCGCGGGGGGCGCCTGCGCGGCCAGCATGAACAAGGCGTGCTGGTATTCCGCGGCGTGCGCTACGGCGCCGATACCGGCACCCATCGCTTCCAGCCACCACGCCGGGAAGCGGCATGGAACGGGATCGCCGATGCACTGGACTATGGCGCGGCCGCACCGCAGGGCGGCGCGGAAGGCCCCGGCAGCGAAGACTGCCTGTTCCTCAACGTCTGGACCCCCGCACTGGGGGATGGCGGTCGCCGCCCGGTGCTGGTCTACATACACGGGGGTGGGTTCAACAACGGCTCCGGCAGCGATCCGCTGTACGACGGCAGTGCGCTGTGCCGCCGCGGCGATGTGGTGGTGGTGACCCTCAATCATCGGCTGAACACCTTCGGTTACCTGTACCTGGGCGCACTTGGCGACGCACGCTACGCCGCGTCGGGGAATGTCGGCCAGCTCGACCTGGTGCAGGCGCTGCAGTGGGTGCGCGAGCACGCGGCGATCTTCGGCGGTGACGCTGGAAACATCACCGTGTTCGGCCAGTCCGGGGGCGGCGCCAAGATCGCCACGCTGATGGCGATGCCGGCGGCACGCGGCCTGTTCCAGCGCGCGTGGACGATGAGCGGGCAGCAGGTCACCGCGGCCGGCCCGCGTGCCGCCGCGCAGCGCGCTGCCATCGCAATGGAGGCAGTGGGTGCAAAGGACCTGTCTGCCCTGCTGCGGCTCCCGGCCACGGATCTGCTTGCAGCCACCCGTGCCCGCGATCCATCGCGGGTGGAAAGCACGTCGCTGTACTTCGGGCCGGTACTGGACGAAGTCTCCCTTCCGGTGCATCCGTTCTGGCCGCAGGCGCCGCGGCAGTCGGCCAGCATTCCGATGGTCATCGGCAATACGCGCGACGAGACCCGTGCCTTCCTCGGCAACGATCCGGCCAACTTCACCTTGACCTGGGAGACGCTGCCGGCACAGCTGCAACGCCAGCAGTTCGTGGATCTGCTGCCGCAGACGGTGATCGCCGAGTACCGGCGCCTGTACCCGCATTACACGCCTTCGGAGGTGTTCTTCGCGGCCACTACCGCAGGACGTTCCTGGCGCGGCGCAGTGGAGGAGCTGGAAGCGCGTGCGCGCCAGCCCAGCGGGGCCGCGCCCACCTGGGCCTACCAGCTGGACTGGGGCTCACCGGTGGAGCAAGGCCGGCTGCGCGCCTTCCACACGCTGGACATCCCGCTGGTGTTCGACAACGCCGGCCTGCCCGGCGCACGCACCGGTGGCGGCGCGGACGCGCATACGCTGGCGGCGACAATGAGCGACGCACTGATCGCCTTCGCGCGCAACGGCGACCCCAATCATCGCGGAATGCCGCAATGGCCCCCCTACGCGCTGCCCCGGCGGCAGACCATGCTGTTTGATCGCCAGAGCAGCGTGGTGGACGATCCTCGTGCCGGCGAACGTGCGCTGTATGCAAAAGTACCGTTCGTGCAGCGCGGCACGCAGTGATGACACCGCGGTGCAAACATTCTGTTAACCCCTCTCGGCTAGAGTCGGGGCATGGGAACGATGTCCTTGCCACCGTCATTCACCGGCCGGGAGCGGCTGTTCGCTGCGATCGATGCCGCGGTGATGCTGGGCACGCCGGAGGCCATCACCGGTGCGCTGCAGCAGGTGCTGCGCGAGGCCATCGTCGATCCGTCCATCCAGCTGCCCCCCTGCGTGCGGCGCCCGGTCGAAGGGCATTACGCACGCCGTGAACTGCACCGCAGCCCGACCCTGGGCTACAGCGTCATCGCCATGTGCTGGGGCCCAGGCCAGGGCACGCCGCTGCACGACCACGATGCGATGTGGTGCGTGGAAGGCGTCTGGCAGGGCGAACTGATCGTCACTCCCTATGCGCTGATTGAACAGGATGGCGAACGTCATCGCTTTGCCGCCCAGCCCACGCTGTACGGCCACTGCGGTAGTGCCGGCAGCCTGATTCCGCCGCACGAGTACCACACGCTGTGCAACGCCAGCGACGCGGACGTGGCCGTGTCGCTGCATGTCTACGAGGGCGTGATGGAACGCAGCGCGGTGTTCGAGCCATTGGATGATGGCTGGTACCAGCGCCGGATGAAACGGCTGGAGACCGAGGCGTCCTGACCCACGCCGGATCACGCCCGGCGTAATGCAGGCATCATCGCGGCACGCCGACCACGTTGTTGAGCCGGGTCACTTCCTCGCCACCGTCGGCCAGCGCCACGCGCACGCGCAGGCCGCTGCGGTCACCGGCCGGCAACGGCAGCCAGACCTGCACGGTCTTCGGCTGCAGGTCACGGGGTGCCCCCAGTGCCGGCACGTCCGTGCGGGCGATCTCGCGACCGCGCGCGTCTTCCAGCATTGCTACGGCCACGCCGGTGCCGACATGGCCCAGGCTGTGCACGGTCACCTGCAGCTGGCTGCCGTCGATGCGTACGTCGCCGCGACCCACGCCCAGGTCCGGCCGTGTTTCCACCGGTGTTCCCTCGGACACGCGTTCGAACTCGAACACCTCGGTACGCCCGGGACGGAACTGCAGCGCCACCGAAGCGCTGGTTTCCAGCTGTACGCGGCGTTCGGCGGGCGTGCCGTCGATGTGGCCATCGCCATCGGCATCCACGCCGCTGCGTATCCGCCAGGTCCCGCTGGCCACGTTCCAGCCGGTCATGTCGGCGCCGATGGTGCGCGTGCCCAGGTTGTAGCTGGTAACGGTGAAACGTTCACGCGACGGCGCATGCACCAGCAGGGCGACCTGTTCGGCCGCTCCATCGCGGTCGAAGCGCCAGCTGACGGTGTGGCCGGGCCAACTCTGGTTGCGCTTCAGCGCGATCCCACCCAGGCGTGCGCGCTGGAGGAATTCACTGGGCGCTTCCACGCGGTCGGACCACCAGTGGCCCTCGGTGTTCATGTACGCGCGCTGCACTTTCGCCTGCAGGCCGTCGGCATGCAGGGCGGCGATGTATGACCTGTCGCCGCTGGCCTGCCAGGCCATCAGGCTGGCGAAGCCGGTTTTTCCCGCGTCGGCCTCGGCGCGCAGCAGCGGATACCAGTCCTGTTGCCGGCCCAGTACGTCCACGACGTTCTCGCCCAGGTTGGCCAGTGCGCCCGGACCGCCACGGGCCACGCGGTAGTCCAGTGCCTGCAGGTACTTCGCATCGCCGCTCCAGCGCCACGCCGCCCAGAAGGTGTGCATCGTGTCGCCACTGCCGGAGCCGTTGTTCAACTCGCCGCCGCGGGTGGCACCGCTGGCCCAGTTGATCTCGTTGGGCAGGGTGAAGCGTCCCTTGTCGTCCTTGCCTGCGTGGGCCAGATAGCCATCGGCCAGGCCGATCACCAGCCCGCGGCCGGTGGGATCGGCGTTGTACTGGCCCAGCAGGAACGCCGGGTGCAGCACCGGGAAAGAATACGGCTTCTGCCACTGCCAGTTCGGTTCGCGGTAGACCTTGTTGCCACCGAACCAGTTGCTGGAGAACAGCAGGTGGCCCTGCGGGTTGCGCAGGATGATGCGCTCGTCGAAGGCCTTCACCGTTTCCATCAGGCGTTCCAGCGTCAGCGGATCGCCCCAGTTGAGGTAGAGCATGGCGCTGTTGGTGTTGATGCCTTCCTCATAGGAATGCAGCTCGTCGGTCTCGATGGTACTCAAGCCGTTGCTGAACATGCCGTTGCGGTACACCGCGTCGGACAGCGCGGTCAGCGAGGCGTTCAATCGATCCGGCTGCACGCCCATCAGGGCCAGCCCCGGCCACTGCTGGGTCAGGTCGGAATCGTCCGAAATGCCACCACCGAAGTCACCGTAGGCCACCTGCCGTTCGTCGATCCACCAGTCGACGAACTGCCGCACCTGCGCCAGGTCCTGCACCTGGTTGAATGCCCACGCCGGCACGCCCCTGGGCACGGCAGGCGCCGTGTAGGGCGGGCGGCCCTGGCTGTTGTAGCTGATGTAGTTCCAGTACAGGCGGCCGAGTTCATGGTCCGGATCCACCCGCAGCAGGTCGCTCAGGTCCGCGTACACGCGCGCGTACAGGCGCTGGCGCTTGGACGTGGTGTGCTCTTCCACCAGGAAGCCCCAGTTGTCGCGGACCTGGTTGAAGCGGTCGGCCACGTGCTCCTTCAGCGCGTCGGCACGCGGCTTGAACACCAGCCGGACCTGCGCACCGTCGAGGGCATCGGCATCGAAGCCTGGTGCGGCCGAGGCGATGCTCAGCCACAGGCTGTCCGGGGTGAGGATGCGATCGCGCAGGTCCAGCCACAGCGTGCGCGCCTGCCGTGGCGGCACCGACACCGATACATCGATCATGTCGCGCGCCGGCCAGATCGGATCCTTGATGCGGATGTTCAGCGGGATCAGTCCATCGTGGGTGGGCGGCAGGTCCAGCGCGGGAAGGTCGATGGCCACGCCGTCCAGGCCGTCGTGCATGTTCTCCCAGCTGTAGGCCCAGCTGCGGATCAGCGGCTGGTTGGCCGGCGCGTCACCCACCCCGGAAGGAATCAGCACGTGCACGATCGGCTGCGGATGTGCGGGCAGGGTGCCGGCATCCCGGCGGCGGGAACCAGCGCCCTTCGGCAGCGCCATCACCGTGCTGCGTTCGGCGGCCGGGAAACGTCCGTCGATGTAGCGGCGCAATGCGTCCAGGTTGGTGTAGTCGGGCAGCGCCCGGCTGTCGATGATGTAGGTCTGCTTCACCGTGCCTTCCGGCTCGGTGCCCTCGCTCACGTGGTAGGCCCAGATTTCCTGGATCGGTGTTTCCTGCTCGACGTTGCTGAAACGCAGCACGCCGCCGCGCTGCGCGGCAATGTCGTCGACGCTGCGCACCACGCCGCGCGGGCGCGTGACCAGCACGTCGGTGGCATGTCCGGCGTCGGGCCCGTGGGAAAGGGTGCCGAAGGCCGCACCACGGATCTCCACCCGGTTCACCGTTTCGGTGGCCGGCAGGGTCAGGTCCAGGTGCTGGCCGCCTTCCACATAGGTGTTCCAGTCCGGAAGCTGGAAGTAGTCATTGCGGCCGGGCAGGCGCGAGCGGTTGTACACGCCCGGCCAGGTGGTTTCGGCGATGCCATCGGTGGCCTTCCACATCCACGCCTTCAGGTCGCGGGTGTCGGCGAATTCGATCTTGCGGATGCGGGTGCCGCCGGCCGCCAACGCTGGGGGTGCAGCCCCTTCCCAGCCGAAGCGGTGGCGCCAGGCGCGCGTGCGATCGCCGATCGCCACGGCGCTGGCTGGCTCGCGCCCGCGCGCCAGCGTTGCCACCGCCGGCGCATCCAGCATGCGGTCGTAGACCCGGATGTGCTGGAAATCGCTCCCACGCAGGAAGTTGTAGCGACTCTGCACCTGGTACGGTGCCATTACCCGCCCGGCAAGGCCGAGCTGGTCCAGCGCGGCATCGTAATTGCCGGTGGCCTGCGCGCGCGCCACTTCGCGGCCATCGATGAACAGGCGCACGCCGTGGTCCTCATCCCAGGCGAAGGCCAGGTGCAACCACTGGTCGGGACGCGGCAGTGCATCCATGCGGAACGACACGCGTGTGCGTGCCAGGTTGGCATCGGTGACGAAGGCATCGAAGCCGTGCCCGTTCCAGTCGATGCGCAGCCAGGCCATGTCCCAGCTGCTGTGGTCGGCGTAGCCGACGCGGAAGATCACGAACGGCGCTTCACCCACCGCGTAGCGTGAACGCCAGTCGAAGGCCAGCGTGCCGCGCTGGGCCAGGATGTTGCCCGGCGCGTCCCAGGCAAGCACGCCGTCGTCTTCCCATTGGATGGCCTTGCCATGCTGGCCGTCGTCGACCACCGCGACCTTGTCGCGAAAGTTCGCTACGGCCTCACCGTGAGCGGTCACGGCCTGCAGGCCGTGATTGGCATCCACATGGAAGAGCAGGGTGGGGACATCGGCGGCGGCCGTCGCGGGGCCTGCAGCCAGGGCCACTGCCAGCAGCAGGCAGCGGGACACGGTCGTGCGGTGCGGCATGGAGACATTTCCTTTCAACGGGCGACGGCCGGCGGCGGGCCGCCGGACCGTAGCAAGGCCACGCCGCAGCGGCACCTTGCGGCGCAGCAGCGGTCATGGCGAACCGCGGCGCGTATCGGTACGCGCCGCCGGCGTTGCTCAGAACTTGTAGCGCACGCCCAGCAGGAACTGGCGGCCGGTTTCGGTGTACTGGAGTGGCAGGCGGCCGGTGGCGGGCGAGTACACCCATTCATCCGAGGCTTCGTTGGTCAGGTTGATGCCTTCCAGGCTCAGTTCCAGCTGGTCGCTGATCTTGTAGCGGATGGACGCATCAATGACCGTGGTGCCGGTCATGCCGTGGTAGCCGTCCAGGTTGAAGCCGGTTTCCTGACCGGGCACCTGGGTGAGGTAGTCATCGCGGTTGGTGGCGGAGACGCGGCCAGCGAAGGTCTCGCCTTCGTAGAACAGCGTTGCGTTCCATGACGATTTGGACAGGCCCAGCAGATCGTTCTTCATCACCGGCTGGCCAGCCGAGTTGATGTACTGGATCTTCGATTCGACCCAGGTGTAGTTCAGCTGCACGCCCAGGTTCGACCACTTGCCCGGCAGGAAAGTGAAGGGCTGGGTGTAGTTCGCCTCGGCGCCGTACAGCTCACCGCCGGGGGTATTGACTGGCCGGGTGAAGGTGAAGTCGTCGGTGGGCGAGGCGCCGGTACCGGTCAGCAGTTCGGCAGGCAGGCCGCTGTCGGTGTACGGGCGGTTCTCGCGCAGGGTCTGCACCGAGGTCTCGATGTCCTTGTAGAACAGGCCCAGGCCCGCCATCGCGCCTTCGGCGAAGTACCACTCGAAGCCCAGGTCGACATTGGTGGCGCGCGTCGGGTCCAGGTTGGGATTGCCGCTGGAGATGGTGCGCGCACCACCGGCCACGGCCACGGTTGCACCTGGCGTCAGGCTGCCCAGGCCCGGGCGGGTCATGACCTTGGCCGCACCCAGGCGGATCAGGAAATCGGGCGTGACCTCGGCCACCAGGTTGAACGAGGGCAGGGTGTCATCGTAGGTGCGGGTGGCGGTGGTGGAGGTGGTACCACTGGCCAGCGTCGACAGCCCGGTGGAGGTCTGCCTGGTGCGCACGTAGCGGACGCCGAAGTTGCCCGACAGCGGCAGCGAGCCGATTTCGGTGCTGAACTCGCCCATCAGGTAGGCACCACGGTCCTTCTCTTCCACGCTGCGCACGTTGTTGGCGCGCGGCGCGACGGCATAGATGCCGCTGTTGCTGTAGATGTCGAACTGGTCGGCGATTGCATCCAGGTTCGGCACCACCCAGTTGGATGGATTGCCATTGATGCCCTTCAGGCCGGCCTGGTTGATCATGTCCACGGGCACGATCCTGCTGCCGCTGGCGAAGGTCGGCACGGCCAGTTCGCTGGCACGGCGCAGTTCGGTGGTCTTGAACGTGTAGTCCTTGGCAAGCACGCCGCCCTTCAGGCGGAAGCCGGGGCTGATGTTCCAGTTGAAGTCGATCTGGCCGGTATCGAAGTCGTTGTCCACGTACTGCGGGCGCAGGCGGATTTCCGCCAGTTCCCAACCGTTGGGGTCGGTCGGGTCGATGCCGTAGTTTAGGATCGGGAAGCGGCTGTTGCCACGGTAGTCGTAGCTGTAGCCCTTGACGTCGTACTTGTCCATGATGACGGTGGTCTGCACTGGATTCTCGTGCCTGGAGCGCGAGATGCCCAGCTTGCCGGACACGGTGAAGTCGTCGCCGAAACGGTGCTGGCCGTTCAGGCTGATCTGCTTGAACTCGGTGCTCCACTCGTCGTGGCGGTTCTCGGTACGGATGTCGACGTTGTCGAATTCACCGTACAGCAGCGCGCCGTTGCGGATCTCGCCGTTCCTGACGATGGTGCTCGGCTTGCCGACCAGGCGCGGGGTGCTGCTGCTGCCACGGCTGAAGGAAATCGCTTCGATGTACTGCTCGTCGCGGGTGGCATCGATCTTCGAGTACAGCATGTCCAGCGATACTTCACTGGCATCGCTGGGCTTCCACTGCAGCGAGCCGGTCACGCCCAGGCGCTTCTGCTCGTGTTCCATCTGCACGTAGCGCGGGAAGCGCGGGTGGAATACATCAGCGGCGCGTGCGGCGGCGAACGGCGATGACGCAGCGAAATTGCCATTGCTCGGGCCGTTGGCCCAGCGGCCAGTGTTGGAGCCTTCCTCCAGTGCCTGGCGCTCGGAGTAGGCCACCGACAGGAGAGCGCCGAAGGTACCATCGGCGAAGGTGTTGGAGACCAGCGCGGCCAGCCGCGGGTCGGCCTTTTCGGCCATCTGGTTGTAGCCGGCCTGGCCGCTTGCGGCGAAGGTGAAGCCGTCGTAGTCGAACGGGCGCGCGGTGCGCAGGTCGACAGTGGCACCCAGCGAGCCTTCCTCGACGTCGGCCGAGGCGGTCTTGCGCACCACCAGCTGCGAGAACAGGTCCGAGGCAAACACGTTGAAGTCGAAACCGCGGCCGCGGTTGGTACCACCGCTCTGGTCACCGGCGCCGACGGTGGTCAGCGCTTCCATCCCATTGATGCGCACGCGGGTGAAATCCGGGCCCAGGCCGCGCACCGAGATGTTGCGGCCTTCGCCGGCTTCGCGCGTGATCACCACGCCCGGAATGCGCTGCAGCGATTCAGCCAGATTGAGGTCGGGAAACTTGCCGATGTCTTCGGCGACGATGGCATCGACCACACCGGCCTCGCCGCGCTTGATGTCCAGCGCCTTTTCGACACTGGCGCGATAGCCTGTGACGTTCACCGTGTCCAGGTCGGTAGCGGTCTGCTGCTGGGCGGCCGCGCTGGTGGACAGGGCGAGTCCCACCCCCAGGGCCAGCAAGGTAACCGGTGTCTTTTTTCCATGGATCCGAGATTGCATGCCTTTCCCCTCTCCCAAAGGTCTGGTATCGCAGCTGCGCGGCGAAATGACACCGCTAGTCAAAACCGACGTTAGCAGCACCACCGGGATCGGGCATCTTGCACCGCAACAGATTTGCAATGTCTCCAAGACGCTTGCAGGACAAAGGTTTCGACATATCGCCCAAGCGCTCTCAAGGCGTCTTCGGTCTAGAATGACACCGCTAGCCAATCGCCACGCCCCTCGCGTGGTCCACTTACACGCCATGCAGTGTCCCATGCTGGTGGCACGCGTGAAGGAGCTGAGATGGGTCGTATCGTGTGTTTTGGAGAGTTGTTGCTGCGCCTGGGTGCCCCCGGCAACGAACTGCTGCTGCAGTCGCCGCAACTCCAGGTCCATGTGGGAGGGGCCGAAGCCAACGTGGGTGTCTCGCTGTCCCGGCTTGGACATCAGGTGGCCATGGTCAGCACCGTGGCCGGCAATGCGCTGGGGGCGCATGTACTGGGTGAACTGCGGCGGCACGGCGTGGATACGCGCGGTGTGCGCGAGGACGCCGAGGGCCGCATGGGCCTGTACTTCCTCACCACCGGCGCGGTACAGCGCGCGAGCGAAGTGGTCTACGACCGCGCGGATTCGGCGTTCGCGCGCAGCACTGCAGCCGACTACGACTGGCCAGCGCTGCTGCAGGACGCGCAGTGGCTGCACGTCTCCGGGGTCAGCCCGGCGTTGGGCCCGCACGTGGCGGCGGCCACGCTGGCGGCGGCGCGCGCGGCAAGACAGGCCGGTGTCCGCGTCTCCTTCGACGGCAATTTCCGGCCCCGCCTCTGGCAGCGCTGGGGAGGCGATGCGCAGGCGGTATTGCGCGAACTGTTCGCGCAGGCCGACATCGTGTTCGCCGACTACCGCGACATGGAGGTCGTACTGGGCACCCGCTTCACCCAGCCGGACCTGATGGAGCGGATCGACGCGGCCGCTGCCGCCGCGTTCGGTGCCTTTCCGCAACTGCAGTGGATGGCCTGCACGCAGCGGCAGGTGCTGAGCGTGGACCACCATGTGCTGGGCGCTGTGCTGCTGGGTTGCGACGGAACCCGCGCACAGGCCCCACTGCGTCATCTGCAGGGCATCGTCGACCGCATCGGTGGCGGTGATGCCTTCGCGGCCGGCATCCTGCATGGCATCCTGTCCGGCCTTGATGCCGACGCCACCGTGCGGTTCGGCCTGGCCGCCGGGGCGCTGAAGCACTCCATCCCCGGCGATTTCAATCCTGTCAGCGAAGCTGACGTGCTGGCCCTGATGGGCGAGGAGCGATTCGATGTCCGCCGCTGATCCGCGCGTACGCGCGGTCCTGAAACTGGCACCGGTGATTCCGGTGTACACCCCCGAAAACGTGAATGACGCGGTCGAAGTGGCCCAGGCCCTGTTCCGCGGCGGCCTGCCGGTGATCGAAGTGACCCTGCGCACGCCGCAGGCGCTGGACGCGATCACGGCCATGGTCGAGGCCGTACCGGACGCGGTGATCGGTGCCGGCACCGTGCTTACCCCGGCACAGATGCAGGCGGCGAAGCAGGCCGGAGCGCGTTTCGCGGTGTCCCCCGGCGCCACGCCGGCACTGTACGCGGCCGCGCGCGATGCCGACCTGCCGTACCTGCCCGGTGCGGCCACGGCCTCGGACCTGATCCTGGGCCTGGAGCACGGCCAAGACACGTTCAAGTTCTTTCCCGCCGTGCAGGCCGGCGGTGCCGCGCTGCTGGCGGCCTGGCACGGTCCATTCGCCGACGTGCGCTTCTGCCCGACCGGTGGCATCAGCGCGCAGACCGCGCCGCAGTTCCTGCACCTGCCCAACGTGCTGTGCGTGGGTGGCTCGTGGTTGACCACGCCGGCACTGCTGCAGACCCGCGACTGGGAGGCCATCGAGCGCCTCGCCCGCGAGGCCTCGGTGCTGGCCAGCTGAACCCGACGCACGGATCTTCAAAGGTTTGATCGTGATCAAAGCGCCGGCCTCGTGCCGGCGTCATTCTGTGGGCAAGCGCACTACGGAGATCCGAACATGAATTCCACCATGAAGGCCGCTGTCGTGCGTGAGTTCGGCAAGCCACTGGTCATCGAGGAAGTCTCGGTACCACGCCCGGGGGCGGGCGAGGTACTGGTCAGGATCGAGGCCTGTGGTGTCTGCCACACCGACCTGCACGCCGCCGAGGGCGACTGGCCGGTCAAACCGAACCCGCCGTTCATCCCCGGTCACGAGGGCGTGGGGCACGTCGTGGCCGTGGGTGGCGGGGTCGGGCACGTCAGGGAAGGCGACAGGGTCGGCATCCCCTGGTTGTACTCGGCGTGTGGCCATTGCGAACACTGCCTGGGGGGCTGGGAAACGCTGTGCGAAACGCAGCGCAACACCGGTTACTCGGTCAACGGCGGCTTCGCCGAGTACGCACTGGCCGATGCCAACTATGTCGGCCTGCTTCCAAAGGACGTGGGCTTCGTGGAGATCGCGCCGGTGCTGTGCGCCGGCGTGACCGTCTACAAGGGCCTGAAGGTCACCGACACCAGGCCCGGTGACTGGGTGGCGATCTCCGGCATCGGTGGCCTGGGCCACATGGCCGTGCAGTACGCCCGCGCAATGGGCCTGAACGTGGCGGCGGTGGACGTGGATGACAACAAACTGGCGCTGGCGCGGAAGCTCGGCGCGCAGGTCACCGTCAACGCGCGTACCACCGACCCGGCCGCCTTCCTGAAGAAGGAGATCGGTGGCGCACACGGTGCACTGGTCACCGCGGTGTCGCCGAAGGCGTTCGAGCAGGCACTGGGCATGGTCCGCCGCGGCGGCACTGTCTCGCTCAATGGCCTGCCGCCCGGCAACTTCCCGCTGGATATCTTCGGCATGGTGCTCAACGGCATCACCGTGCGCGGCTCGATCGTCGGCACCCGCCTGGACCTGCAGGAATCGCTGCAGTTCGCTGCCGAGGGCAAGGTCGCCGCCACCGTCAGCACCGATCGCCTGGAAAACATCAACGACGTGTTCGCACGCATGCACGCAGGCACCATCGAAGGCCGCGTCGTACTGGACTTCGCCGCCTGACCCTCCGTGCATGGCCGCCGCCGCTCCGTCCCCCTCTCCCACGGACGCGGCGGCCATGCCGATTCATCGCCAGCGGGCACCCGCGCGGCCGTACAATGCGCGCATGCCCGGCGTGCTCAAGATCCTGTTCCTGTCCATCGTTGCCCTGCTCGGCGGTGTACTTTCACTTGCGCTGGTGAGCAGCGTCGCCAGCTGGCTGCCGCCGCTGCTGGGCATGCCGCCGGACAACAACAGCGCGCAGCTGGGCTGGGACCTGGCCTTCAGCGTGCTCGGTGGCATCGCGGGTATCGCCTTTGCTACCTACTACGCGCCCTGCTGGCCGCGTTCGCACGGCTTCTCGATCTGGTCGCTGATCGCGCTGGGCTGCGGCTACGCGATGTGGACGGCGAGTGCGGATTTCCCGCTCTGGTTCGTCATTTCGCTGCTGGCGTCGCTGCCGCTGCAATTGCTGGCCGGCTGGTGGTTTGGCCGTCGTCCCTCGCGCGATGCAAGGTGATGCCGCCCCTGTAGAGCCGAGCCCGTGCTCGGCTTTCATGCACATTTACACAGGCAGCCGAGCATAGGCTCGGCTCTACAGGTCCATCCGCGGCAGCGTCTGCTTCAGCGCATCGATGCCCTGCCACGGATCCGCTTTCAGCCGCTTCGCGCGCGCCAGCGCCTTGGCCATCGAAAACGCATCGGCCGCACCGACGCGTGCCAGTTCCTCCCAGCGCAGCGGTACCGCCACACCGGCACTTTCACGCGCACGCAGCGACCACGAGCACACGCTGGTGGCGCCCCGCGTATTGCGCAGCCAGTCGATGAAGATGACGCCGCCACGCTTGGCCTTGCTCATGGTCGCCACGTAGTGGTCCGGCGCGCGCTCCGCCATCGCCCGGGCAAATGCCTCGCAGAACACCCTGGCCTGTTCCCAGTCGGCCCTGGGCTTCAGCGGCACCACAACGTGCACGCCCTTGCCACCGGACAACCGCACGAAGCTCTTCAGGCCGGCCTCCTGCAGGCGGTCACGGACGTCACGCGCAGCGGCCTTCACCTGTGCCCAGCTGACGCCTTCTCCAGGGTCAAGATCGAACACCAGCCGATCCGGATGCTCGGGGTCGGCGACGGTTGCACCCCAGGGATGCAACTCCAGGGTGTTCATCTGCACCAGCTGCAGCAGGCCCCGTGCGTCGTCGATGTAAACGTAATCCTCGCGCCCGCTCTTCTGCTGCAGCGGCACCGCATGTACCGCATCGCCCAGGCCGGCACCATGGTGCTTCTGGAAGAAGCAGGCCTTGCCGACGCCGTCCGGGCAGCGCAGTAGTGACAGCGGACGCGCGCTGATTTCCGGCAGGATCCAGCGCGCCATGCGCTGGTAGTAGTCGGCCACGGCGCCCTTGGTCAGCTTCTGCTTTGGAAAAACCACCCGCTCCGGATGAGTAATCTGGACCTCGCCTCCAGCTTCGGTATCTGCGATGTTCATTCCAAGGTCCTCCTTCGGCGTGTCGCTGCGCAGCCGCTTGAAACCAGCCTGGCGCAGGTAGGCCGCCGCGTCGGATCACCCTGCGCGGGCGTGTCGTCAGGCGCCGGCGTCTGCCCTGCGCCGCCGCCAGGTCGGCGCTTTCGCCGGTACTGCTCCAACGACATGCTCAACCTGCCTTGCGGCGTGCAGCGGTCTTCTTTGCAGCTTTCTTCGCAGCCTTCTTGGCTGCCTTCTTTACCGTGGATTTGGTGGCTGCTTTCCGCGTTGCCGTCTTTTTCGCTGGCGTGCGCTTGTTGGCATCCAGGCTCTTCTGCAGCAGCGCCATGAAATCGACCACATTGGTGCTGGCGTCCTCGCGCGGTGCAGGCTCATCGTCGACCCGCGTGGTACCCCCCTTGGACTTGATGCGCTTGTTCAACACCTGCTGCAGGCGCTCGCGGAATTCATCGTGATACTGCGACGGATCCCAGTCGCCGGCCATCGACTCGATCAGCTGTTCGGCCATCGCCGTTTCCTTGCTGGTGATGCGGTAGTCGGACAGCTTGCCGGTGGGCAGCTTGTACTCCTCCGGATCCACCAGTTCCTGTGGATAGCGCAGGATCATCAGCACCAGTGCGTCCTCATGCGGCATCACCGCGCACAGGTACTCGCGTGTGCGCACGACCACCCGCGCGATACCGACCTTGCCGGTGCTGCGCAGGGTCTCGCGCAGCAGCACATAGCCTTTCTCGGCCTTCTTGCCGGGCACCAGCAGATACGGTTTCTCGTAGTAGCGCGGATCGATCTGCGATGCATCCACGAACGATTCCACTTCTACGGCCTCGTGGCTTTCTGGTGCCGCCGAACGGATATCGCCTTCCTCCAGCACGACATAGCTGCCCTTGTCGTACTCGTAGGCCTTGACGATGTCCTTCCAGGGAACTTCCTCGCCCGTATCGGCGTTGACCCGCTCAAAGCGGATCGGCTTGCGATCGCGGGAGTCGAGCATGCGGAACTGCAGATCGACCTTGCGCTCTCCGGACATCAGTGACACCGGCACATTGAGCAGGCCGAACGAGAGCGTGCCAGTCCAGATCGGGCGGGCCATGGGCGTACCTTTGGCGGGGCAGGGTGCCCAGCGTGGGCCGGAGGGCGTAAACCAACCGTGTCCGTGCCGTGCACGTCAGGTGGCGCGACCACTTGGCTGTAGAGCCGAGCCCGCGCTCGGCTGCTTCAAGTGCCCGCCACTACTGCAGCAACGGCCTCACCGCCGCCGCCGGGATATGGTCCAGCGCGCGCCAGGCGTCCTCCACGACCGGGCGTGCCTGCGACCAGCCCAGCCGCGACTGCCCGCGCATCTGTTCCCAATGCTCGGCCAGTTCCTCGCAGGTATCGGCAGCATCACCGCGTGGCCAATCCGCAGCATGGGTCGTCAGCGCGAAGGCATATACCGGGCACAGATCGCGCCAGTTGCGGTGGCTTTGGCCACGCCTCTCCTCGTAGTCGCTGATCATGTACTGCAGGTAGTCCTGCGCCACCGCCTGCGGATCTTCCTGGCGGCGCGTGCGGCGCTGGGCAGTGCGCTGGCCGAGTGGATCGAGCAGGGCGTTGAACACGGACGGTGCGGGTCGTTCAAGACGGGGCATGGACGGCTCCTGCAGCGGGGGCGGGTGGGCAGGAATACGCGCGGTGCCGTTACCGGGGGGTGAGCGAGATGTTCATGACGCCAGGTTCGCAACGGCTTTACCTGCGGGGCGGTGTAGTGGAATCCCCCCAAGGGCAGGTACCAGACCATGAGCCGAGAGACCTCGCGAGACCCGCTGCGGGAGAACCACCCGCCCATTCCCGGCGAGCAGCGCGGCAAGCGCGATGCCGACAACGCCGACTACCGCGGCACCGGCGCGCCGTTCTTCGATGCCGAGCACGACCACCTGCCGGTGAAGCACGAGGCTGAACAGGCCGCCCAGGACCGCAAGGATGGCGGTGACCGCCACCGGGGTGGCCAGGAGAGCCCGCTCAAGCGCCGCGAGCGCAAGCAGCGCGCCAGCGACAACCAGGACGAGGCGCTGGAGGAGACGTTCCCGGCCAGCGACCCGACCTCGCCGTTCGTGCCGGCCAAGGCCCCCGACTGACCGGTAGTGCCGGCCGCTGGCCGGCAACGTCTGGGCTGCCCTACACAAAGCGATGCCGGCCAGCGGCCGGCACTACCAACTCAGCGCCACGACCACTGCAGGCCGACGTTGGCTCGCCGTCCCGGTCCCGGCTCATAGAAGCGCCCGTTGCCGTCATTGACGATCACCGAGCCGATGTAGGCCTGGTCCAGCACGTTCTCCAGCCGCGCGAAAGCACGCAGTTCACCGCTGGGCAGGGTCCAGCGGCGTCCGCCCTCCACGTGCAACAGGGCAAAGCCCGGCGCCCGTTCGGTGGCGACGTCGTTGACCACGGTATCGCTGCTGGCCGTGGCCTCCAGAGCCCATTGCCAGTCGGCGGGGCTCCACTGCAGGCGTGCGAACGCCTGCTGGCGCGGCACACCCGGCAAGCGACTGCCCGCCGCGACCACGTTGTTCGAGGTCAGGTAAGGCGAGCGCACCTGCGCCTGCAGCCAAGTCCAGGCCAACTGCAGTTCCAATTGCTCGGCCAGCGGCTGTCGGTACTGCAGTTCCACGCCCTGGCGGCGGGTGCGGCCAATGTTGCGATAGGTGCTGCGCCCCCCGGTGTTGCTGGCAACGGCCAGCTCATCGTCGGTATCTGCACGGAACAGGCTGATATCGAGCTGGATTCCGCCCTGCGCGTGCCACTTGCTGCCAATCTCCAGATTGCGGCTGCGGGCGGCCGCCAGGTCCAGTGCCAATCCCGCCTGCCCGTCGGCGCGATAGCCCAGTTCGTTGAAGGTGGGGGTTTCGAAACCGCGGCCGACCGCAGCATGCAGCCGCCACTGCGGGTTGGCCTCAAAGCTGATCCCGGCCACCGGCGTGGTGGCCTGGTAGCGCCGGCGGCCACTGTCATCCGGGTTGCGGCCGATGATGTAGCGGTCGTCGGATTCGAAGCGCACGGTGCTGTGGCGCAGGCCAGCCAGCAATGACCAGCGTGGACTCCACTGCCACCACGCCTGCGCGAACTGATCGACGTTATGCACGGTGTCGATCTGGTCTCTGCGCAGGCGCCCACGTACGCCCAGCGTGCTGCCGATGAAGTTCTCGTAGCCGGTCCGATGCTGGCGCTGGCGGTCGGCGCTGAGCCCGGCCACCAGGTCCAGCGGTCGCCCGGCCAGATCGCCGTGCCAGCCCCAGCGCGCGTCCAGCCCGCCGTAGCCGGCGTCCAGATCGATCACGCCGCCGGCATGCAGCGGATTGGCCTGCGCCGTGGGCGGAATGGGCAGGAACTGGGTCACCGCGCGCTGCCCGGCATAGCCCATCAACTGCCAGCGCTGCGCTCCCGTTTCACGGGTCCAGCGCAGGCCGGCCTGCTGCTGGCGCACCGATTTGCGGGTGTTGTACGGGTGCGCCACCGCCGTGGCCTGGCGCGGATCAGCCGCCACCTGGGCACGGGTCAGGCCCAGCGGATCCTGTGCATCGGGGGCATCGAGCGCATTGAGCAACAGCTCCAGCCGCCCACCGCCCAGCGCACCACCGATGCGTGCGTTGAGCGATTCACGGCGCGCACGGCTGTGGTCGCGCCAGCCATCGGTGCGGAGGTGATTGGCGGCGATGTTGTAGTCCAGCAGTTGGCCGGCACCCTTCAGCTGCGCGCCGACACTGAGCGTGTTGTCGGCGCCAGCGTTGAGCCGCAACCGCCACGGGTCGCCGGCCTGGCCCTGCGCGCTCCAGACCTGCAGCACGCCACCGGAGGAGTTGCCGTACAGCGCCGAGAACGGCCCGCGCAGCACGTCGATGCGCTCGGCGCCCAGCAGGCTGGCGTGTGACAGCTGGCCCTGGCCATCGGGCATGGTGGCCGGCACGCCGTCGATCAACACCCGCACCCCGCGCACACCGAAGGTCGAGCGCGCGCCGAAGCCACGGATCGACAGCTGCGTGTCCTGCGCGAAGTTCTGCCGGTCGCGCGCCAGCAGCCCCGGTACCCCGGCCAGCGCCTCGGACAGCTGCGCGCCGGTGCCAGCGCGGCTGGCATTGATCCAGACCGTGTCTTGGCTGGCCGGCAGCGCGAACGGGTCGATGCCCGGCACCCGTGCGGCCTGTACCTGCACCGCAGGCAGGGCGGTGGGCGCAGGCTCGGCCACCGCTGTCCAGGGCGACAGCAGCAGGGCAGACAGCGGAAGGCAACAGCGTCGTGCGGCGGGATTCATGATTCAGGTTGATGGATCGGGCGGCAACGCACGCCATGGTACGGGGCCGCGGATGACGATGGCGGCGGCCAGCCCCGGCAGGCTTTGTTACGATGGGCTGTTTCCGGCCGAAAAGCCGCGAACCGCGTGGCGCAATTCCTCCCCCTTTCCGTCTACCGAACGAGTACCGCCGTGTCCTTCTTTGCAAACGTGGAACTGGTCCCAGGCGACCCGATCCTGGGCCTGACCGAGGCGTACAACGCCGACAGCCGCCCGACCAAGGTCAACCTGGGTGTGGGCATCTACTACGACGAGAGCGGCCGCATTCCGCTGCTGCGCGCCGTCAAGCAGATCGAGCAGCAGCTCGCCGCTGAAGCCAAACCGCGCGGCTACCTGCCGATCGATGGCCTGCCGGCGTACACGCAGGCCACGCGTGAGCTGGTGTTCGGCAAGGATTCGCCGCTGCTGGCCGCTGGCCGCGTGACCACCGCGCAGACCGTTGGTGGCAGCGGTGCGCTGCGCGTCGGCGCCGACGTGCTGAAGAAGCTGCTGCCGCACGCCACCGTTGCGCTGAGCAACCCGAGCTGGGAAAACCACCGCGCCGTGTTCAGCGCGGCCGGCTTCGAGGTGCTGGATTACACCTACTTCGATCCGACCACCCACGGCGTCAACTTCGACGGCCTGCTGGCGGACCTGGGCAAGCTGGAAGCCGGCACCGTGGTGCTGCTGCACGCCTGCTGCCACAACCCCACCGGTGCCGACCTCACGGTCACCCAGTGGAAGCAGGTCGCACAGCTGCTGAAGGACAAGCAGCTGTTCCCCTTCATCGACATGGCCTACCAGGGCTTCGACAAGGGCATCGAGCAGGACGGCGCCGCGGTGCGCATCATCGCCGAAGCCGGCATCGACAGCTTCATCGTCGCCAACTCGTACTCCAAGTCGTTCTCGCTGTATGGCGAGCGCGTGGGTGCGCTGTCGATGGTGGCGCCGACCGCCGCTGACGCCAAGGCGGTGCAGTCGCAGGTCAAGCGCGTGATCCGCACCATCTACTCCAGCCCATCCACCCACGGTGCTGCGCTGGTGGCCGGCGTGCTGACCCACCCGGAACTGCGCGCGATGTGGGAGCAGGAGCTGACCGAGATGCGCGAGCGCATCCATGCCCTGCGCCAGGGCCTGGTCGAGAAGCTGGCCGCTGCAGGTGCCCCGCAGTTCGGCTTCATCAACGAGCAGGCCGGCATGTTCTCCTACTCCGGCTTGAGCCGTGAGCAGGTCGAGCGCCTGCGCGACGAGTTCGGCATCTACGCCGTCGGCACCGGTCGCATCTGCGTGGCCGCGCTGAACCAGAACAACCTGGAATACGTCGCCAAGGCCGTGGCCACCGTCGCCAAGGGCTGAAGCAACGCTCCAGTGGCTTGAGGACAAAGGCGCCGAAAGGCGCCTTTGTTTTTTGCTCCTGCTCTTGCCTTTGCCATCCCCACCGCGCTCGCGGGGAACCCTGACGCTCGCGGGAGGGGGAGGCGATGCAGGACCGTTGGCGCCATGGATGGCGCCATCGAGCTTACAGGGACGTACTTGCAGCGTGTCCTGCATCGCCTTCCCCTCCCGCGAGCCTCGACAAAAGGAAGGCGCCACGAGCGCAACGCATCTGGAAACGATTACGCCTTCCCGCGCTCACGCACGCCCCCGCCATACGGGCGACAATAGGCGTTTTCCCGCTGCCGAGACCTGCCCGCCCATGTCCCGTACTTCGTTGACCCGCTTCCTGATCCAGGAACAGCACGCCGGCCGCATCAATGCCGACCTGCGCCAGCTGATCGCCGTGGTGGCCCGCGCCTGCACCAGCATCTCCATCGCCGTCAGCAAGGGCGCCCTCGGTGGCGTGCTCGGCGATGCCGGTACCGGCAACGTGCAGGGTGAAGCGCAGAAGAAGCTGGACGTCATCAGCAACGAGATCCTGCTTGAAGCCAACGCCTGGGGTGGCCACCTCGCCGCCTGCGCCTCGGAGGAAATGGACCACAGCCAGCCGGTGCCGGACATCTATCCGCGCGGTGATTTCCTGCTGCTGTTCGACCCCCTCGATGGCAGCTCCAACATCGACGTCAACGTCTCCGTCGGCACCATCTTCTCGGTGCTGCGTTGCCCGACCAATGTCGAACTGCCGGGCGATGACGCCTTCCTGCAGCCGGGCAGCAAGCAGATCGCCGCTGGCTACTGCATCTACGGGCCCAGCACCCAGCTGGTGCTGACCGTCGGCCATGGCAGCCACGCCTTCACTCTGGACCGCGAGAAGGGCGAGTTCGTGCTGACCACCGAGAACATGCAGATTCCGGCGGCCACCCAGGAATTCGCCATCAACATGTCCAACCAGCGTCACTGGGAAGCGCCGATGCAGGCCTACGTCAGCGACCTGCTGGCGGGCAAGGAAGGCGCGCGCGGCAAGAACTTCAACATGCGCTGGATCGCCAGCATGGTGGCCGACGTGCATCGCATCCTGACCCGCGGGGGCATCTTCATCTACCCGTGGGACAAGAAGGATCCGTCCAAGGCCGGCAAGCTGCGCCTGATGTACGAGGCCAACCCGATGGGCCTGCTGGTCGAACAGGCCGGCGGTGCCGCCTCGACGGGCCGTGAGCGCATCCTCGACATCCAGCCCGACCACCTGCACCAGCGCGTGCCGGTGTTCCTGGGTTCGCGCGAGGAAGTGGCCGAAGCCGTGCGCTACCACCACGCGCACGACGACGCACAGGGCTGACGGCCTATCGCCTGACAGACGTCATGGCAGTTCGATGACATGACCGTGGGGTGACACCAAGGGCGGCAAACGGCACCATCAAGCCGTTGCCGCCTAAGGAATGCACGCATGCACGAGCAGGGCCCGGTCGATTTCATCGAAGTCATCCACAACGCCGTCCCCAGCGAGGTCTGCGCGGCCATCGTTGAACGCCTGCGCGCCACGCGTGGCCTGCAGCCCGGTGCCGTGGGCAGTGGCGTGTTCCCGGAACTCAAGCACAGCAAGGATCTGCGCATCAGTGGCCTGGACGGCTGGCAGGATGTCGACCAGCAGCTGCAGATCGCGGTGTTCAACGGCCTGCTGACTTATCTACGCCGTTATCCACAGGCGTTGATTGCGCCGCTGATGTTGCAGATCCAGGACAGCAACGGCCAACCGCGACGCCTGTCTGCCGAGGACTTCCCTGACATGCCGCCGCAGCAGCTGGCCGACCTGGCCCGCACCTGCCTGCGCCCGGGTGCGATCAACCTGCAGTGGTACGCAGCGGGCGAGGGCGGTTATCCGTACTGGCACTGCGAGCTGTACCCGAAGGATGCGCAGGCCGAGACTCTGCACCGACACGTGTTGTGGACGCTGTACCTCAACGACGACTTTGACGAAGGCGAGACCGAGTTCCTGTTCCAGGGGCGGAAGATCGCACCACGCACCGGCAGCCTGCTGATTGCGCCGACGGCGTTCACCCATACCCATCGTGGCAATCGCCCGCAGGGCGGGGACAAGTTCATCGCGACGAGTTGGATCCTGTTCCAGAGCGCGCAGAAGTTGTTTGGGGGAGGGTGAGGTCATCGTACTTCTCCCGATTGGAGCCGATATCCAGGCAAGTTCGTTATGCCGTCGGTGGTTTACCGGGCCTCAGGATAGCAGTAGTAGTCGCCGCCCCTGTCCGAGTCCCAGTAGGTTCCTCCATAGAGCTTCACCGTACTGCCCCTTGTCGTCAGCTCTACCGAGCGCGCCAGGCGATCCTCGCAGAAGACCATCAATCTGTAATGGCGCTGCCGTTTGTCTTTCTGCAGTCGCCACCGCTTCTCTGCGGCTTGTTTGATGAAGAAAGCGGCGATCTGCTCTGGATCAGATTCGAGTTCGGCGTCGAAGACGGCCCCAAGAACGTGACCTTCGGTAAGAACTTAACGTTCGTGGGATGGCTCCCTGAAGGAAGTTCAAAGGTCTCGGTAGCAGCGCGCAGTTCTGCTTCTGTTGGCTTTCCGGTCCAATCGGCACCTCCGGTGGATCCGAACATTGAAAGATAGGTACCGCCTATCAGGCCCGCAATGACAGCGCACAGGAGCAGATGGCGCAGCGGTACCTTTTTCATGGCCCATTCCCCGACTGCCGTTGTTCGCCGCCACTTGAATCCCGCAAGGCTTCAGTCGTCTTTGCACCGAGCACCGGATCATTGATGCTCGACGGACCGGGTCGCTTGCGAGGACGACGTCGATACAGGATCCCTCCCGCTGCCCCACCAAATACGGCCATGCCGAGGCCGACCAGCTCTTCGCTGCCTAGCGGATCCGCTGACAGCAATTTGGCCGCTGTCAGTAGAAGAAAGTTCAATGGGAGCATCCACAGGAACGCGATGCCCAGCCAGTAGATGATCTTCATTTCATGCGCTCATGGATCCGGAAGCATCGACTTGAACCAGTAGGCGGATATGCTTCGCATCCATGATGCTGAACTCTTTCGTCTCTAGCTCGCGCAGCTTGCGCATGTCTATTCCATGGTGTCGAAACATCGAAATCAGCTCTCTTACGCTGGCCTCATCCATAGCCGACCGATCCATGGAAACAATGCTCCTGCTGAGAGATCCTTGGACGGGAGCTACACCTTGCGCCCTCACCTCTGGAGAAAAATTCATCTTCGTCCAGCCGTAAATGAAACCTCAGGAATTTGATTTCCAACCTCAACATGTCCAGAGCACGGAAAAGTTGCTGGGCGTAGACTGATTCACCCGACTATTGGGAGGGACAAGGGATAGCCAGGGATTGGAGACCCAGCCTTGCCATACACTTGGCCTTCTCGACAGAGATTTCCTTGCATCGACATGTGCACTGTAGATCGAATGATGTGTCCTCGATTCAATGCAGCCTTTCGAATCGAGGACACATCGTCCCAGCCCGTATTCGTCTCCGGCACTGCATGGCCACTCCCTCAGTAGCCTAATGCTGTGCTCCACTCTGTATAGAGATATGGGAATTGGCAGCGACTAATGTTGATTGTTCCCGTCTGACCGGCACTTCCTAATAAATCCATCTCTGAACTCGTTGGGCCTTTGCGCACTGCCATTCGTCGTTAGGCGAACAAAAAGTGGCCCCTGGGGCTGTCCAGTTGCCATCGCGAACAGCGCACTCTGACCTTCTGGTCCATCGTGCACTGCAATCAGCGTGAACTCGCCTTTGGCGTACTCTCCACGGCGGCGCTCGCCGATTGTGAAGCCGGGATGTCCACCAATCAGTACGTCAATACGGCGCTTCCCGTCTACGAACACCCCGGTTTCAAAGTCAGGCCCAGGAGCGTCGGATTGAAAGCGCATGCCAGATTGAACCTCTGCGCATACGTTGAATCGCTTACTTATTGGGGCCAGCTCCTTGGCGTGGCAGCCCAGCATCATATAAGCGACTAAACAGCACAGTATGGCGGTCCTATTTGCACCCACACCCTTTGATAATTGCCTCATTGCCCACCTTCAATACGTCTTCTATGTTTTTTTCATTGACGGAGTTCATGTTAATCACTCTGCCCATGATTCCGGTTCCGTAATCAGGCAATCCCATCAGATGCCCTGCTTCATGAGCGAAGGTGGCTGCGCCCCACTGTCCAGGCAGATACCATACGCCCTCATTCATCCACACCCGATTTACCCAAGACTCATGATCGCCCTGGCGAATCGACACGGCGTTGGTTCTGACAGGATCGTACTTGTCCATTTGCATGACAACCGTCGTGACCTGGTACTTCCCGAATCTCCCAGTCCATGCCTTTTCGATTGCACTGGCCATCGCAGCCGCCTGAGCATTGCTTCCATTCTGGAAATTGATAGGCAAAGCGATGCCAACATTATTTCCTGATTTGGTACATGCATATGCGATAAGCCCGAGAGGATCGACATTGCTCATGGGATTGCCACCAACATATGCGTAGGTGTTGGCGCCACCTGCCAACCCGATCGGATCACTCTGCACATACCGGCCGATGCTCGCGTCATAGTCGCGGAAGCCGCTGTACCAGAGGCCGCTTTCCACATCGTAGTACTGGCCCGGGAAGCCAATGTTCAACCCGCCAATCTCATCCTTCTGGACACTGCGCCCATAGGCGTAGTTGTACGCCTTCCAGACGGTCTGCTGGCTCGGGCTGGTGACGAACTCCGGGCGTCCAAGATGATCGGTATGCACATAATTGTGCTGCCCGCTGCGAGCCAAACCCACCAGTTCACCTTCGAACCAGAAATAGTTGGTCCACACGCCATTGTTCAGCTCGGTCATAAGCTGGTTTTGGCCAACGTAGAAGTAGCGACTGTTGGTGTTCTGGTTGATCTTTGCAACGCGCTGCCCCTGCGCATTGAGCACGTAATCAGTCGCAGTGCCACCTATGTTGCTGCGGCTCATGCGATTGAATGCATTGTACTCATAGGTGCTGATCCGGCTGCCTGCGGTCTCGCTGATACGATTTCCCAATGCGTCGTACTGGTACTGACGGCTGCCGTCCTGGTTGGTGTAGTTCAGCACCCGGTTGCTCCCCGGGTCGATGCTGTATTGGGTCAGCTGATTGCCTGCCTGATAGCGGTCGTGATTGCCGCCGGCATCGTAGGAAAGATTGTTGATGACACCGAAGCGGGTCAGCTTGGTCATACGACTCAACGCGTCGTAGCCGATCAACTGGGTCATGTTCGGGTCGACAGCGTCGACAATGGCGGTGATTTCGCCATCGCCGCTGTACTGATAGTCCCAATAGCTGACCTTGCTGCCATTGGGTCCCCAGACCGACATTGCGGTCAGCCGCCCCTCCTGATCATGGTTGTAGCCCCGGGCAAGCCCGTTGCCATAGGCCAGCCACTCATGCGCTCCCGTGACCTTCCAGTTGGCCTGGGAGATGATTGAGCGTTGAGTCCCGTCGACCGTCGCCATCAACGCACTTGGTTTTCCTTGGGAGCCATATGTGTAGGTCGCCTTGTCACCGTTGGGATAGGTGATCTGGCTCAGGCGATTGATGCCGTCGTATCCATAGGTGGTGCTGTAGTCCGTCTTCTGACCAGACAAATCGGTGAAGTCGCGCCGTATCTGCAGCTGTCCGTTCGGTGTATAGGCAAAATGGGTGGCGGTTCCGGGCCCTGAAGTGCCGCACAGCTGACCTTTACCGTTGCCGCACCAATCGTAGCTATAACCCATTGTTCGGCCTTCTGCGCTCGCAGAAGTCATTCGTCCCAGACCGTCGTAGCCGAAGGAGACGACGCTGCCATCGGCCCGCGCCGTCGATGTCCGCAGACCTGCAGCATCGTACTGGTGCTGTGTCGTTCCCGTATCCGGACTCACCTGTTTCCACATCTGGCCGAAACCATCGAATTCGTAGGTGGTAACGAGATTGCGGGGATCGCTCACACGGATGGGGCGATCTGCCAGGTCGTAGGCAATCTGGGTCGTGCCCCCGGCGGCGTCGATTGATTTGATCAGGCGTCCACGCGGATCGTAGCTCATTCGGGTGACGCGATTCTGCGAATCGGTCACCTGGGTGACGCGTCCCTCCGCGTCATAGGCATAGCGTACGTTCTGTACCCCATTGCCGCGCTCGACGATCACGCGGCCCAGTTCGTCGTACTCATATGTGTTGACGGAGACAACAGCGTTCAGCCCGATCAGGGCAAGCGTCAGTGCTGGCATATGGATGGTCCTTTCTTACCGAGGGCGTTCGCAGACGCTGCGACCGCAACTTCCCTTGTTGTTCTCGACCGACTGAAAGACGTTTGCTTCCACGGCCCAAGCCGCACCACCGGACGCAGTTCTCGCGCAGTACCTGTAGTTCACCCTCTGGATAACAGCATTCGATGGGATGAGGGGTAAGGTCAGTGTGGTCATCACATCGGCGCCTCGCAGGTGGTGCTGTTTGGCGGGCAGTACCAATCCGCGTTTTCTACCGCGATCATGGTGTAGGGCCGGGGTCCCCAAGCCCTACCGCTGGTCGCCATCTGGGCAATATATGCAAAGCTCCTGATCCCGATGCCATCGTGGTAGGGCGCAACGTCGATGCTGAACGATGCAATCCCTCCAGGGGATACTGGCCCAGCCAGTGCTCGGGATTGATCCAGCTGGTCCTGGCCCCATGCAAGGTAGGTGTTTCCGTCCCATACGACGTTGCCTGTGTTGCGGACCTGTATGGTCAACGTGCTTTGCCGTCCATTGGTGATGTTGGTGGGATAGGCGTTGAAGGAAACGAACTCCGCACTCCGCACAACGGCCGGAACGGTGAAAGTGCCCGAGCGATTGATGGTCAGGTTCGGACCGCCAACAGGCGAGATACCGTGCACGTATAGTGCTTTGCCCCCGTGATTCGATCGTACGTTGCCGTCAAGAGGAATCTTGAACCAATAGGCACTTCCGCGTGCCTGGCACGCGTTGGCAACGTTTCCGTCGGTCGCCAAGTTGGCGCGGCCCGAAGCGACGAATGTACCGCCACCAGCTGCGCCACCGGCATAGACGTGTACGTCGATCGAGGCGTCCACGCCAACTGAGCAGGCCCAGCCTTCAATGAAGAAGTTCCAGTTGCCGTCCTGGGTCACGCCGCCGATGTCACCAACGATGGTTGCCGTTGGAATCGCAAACACGCCTGAGTTCGCGAGCGGTCGATCCTGGCCGCGGCCCTGCGGAGATTGGCCGTAGACGGAGAACTTGCGACCGCCCAACTGTTGCCTCTGGGCTAGCGATATCGGCAGCTGATACCTATAGGCACTCCCTGATGCTTGGCAAGCGGCTGCAACTCCTGGCTCGCTGGCAAGGTTTGCTTGAGTGCTACCCAGATAGACGTTGCCGTCGGCGTAACCGTCCACCTGGATTGACCCAGCCGAGCCAGTGGAACAAGCCCAGCCACGTACGAACCAGTTCCACTGCGCATCATGAGTGATTTCGTCAATCACGCCGCTCACCATCGAACCCATTGGATAGTCGGTTTGTGAAACCTCGGTGCGCGTGCGATTGGAAGCGTTGTTGTAGCTATGATGGGTCCACGCCCACTTGCCGTCCCCCATCGAACGGACTTCCTGTGTCAGGCGGCGCCCTGCATCGTAGCCGTAGCGGACTGTCACGCCATCAGGCTGGGTAAGCGATGCGATGTCACCTGCAGCGGTGTAGCCAATGGCGGTCGTCGCCCAGCCGGTTCCCGAACTGGTTCTGTCGGATACAACGCGGCCACGGCCGTCATACGTCAACTCTCGCACACCACCATTCGCGTTGACGATGCGCCCCGGCAGCCCCAGCCCGTTGTAGTTGGAATAGCTGATCGTATGACCAAGCGCGTTGGTGACACTGGTCAGATCGCCCTGACTGTTGAAAACGGAGGTGACGTCGTCCTGCGCAAGCGGTCCATCGACTTTGATGGAGGCCTTCAATCCGTTTGGGTGATAGGTATACGTGCTTCGGGTCACTCGCGTCTGGCTGGGCACTCCACGTGCCGTCAGATTGCGCTCGGTTGCGCTGGCCACGTTTCCGCGATCATCATAGGAATAGGCAACTTCAAGATCACCCACCACCGTTGTCTTGAGGAGTCGGTTGCGCGTGGTATCCCACTCCTGCAACGTCGTACGTTCGGCCGAGCTGCCGACCGCTTCCACCCGCTTCAGCAGGTAACCCTGTGCGCTGTAGTCGAAGTTGGTCAGATTGTCCTGGAAGTCATGGACCAGATCAGGATATCCGTTGGCGTCATAGCTCTGCTCCTTGTAGCTGGCAGGGCAGTTCGGCGAGGGATCACCCTTGGTCGATACCATCTTTCCGTCCTTGAACGTGTAGGTGGTGCTACGGCCAAGAGGGTTGATCACAGTGACATCAATATCGACGGGCCGCGTAAGGCTCGGCGCAGCGGCGGCGGTCATACCGAGTGCGCTCTCCATCGGCAGCGAGCCAACAGGCAGTGAGCGCGGCTGATAGCAGATGCGTGTGCCTCCGGTGCGCTGTTCGCACCATCCACGCTCCTCATCGGCGCGGAGACCCCCGGGTCGAGTCGGAGCGGGGGGCGGCAGCACCGGTTCGGTGCTGCGTACGGCGTAACTGAAGCGGAACCGTTCAATGCCACCATTGTGCTCTGTGCTGATGGCGCGGCGCTCCGCGTCGTACGCAAACGTGGAATAGCGCACGCCATTAAAAGACTTGCCAGTCAGGGCACCCGGGAAGCGGGCATCTTCGTAGTGGTAACTGATCGTCGTTGCAGGTGTGCCAGGCAGCGTCGTGCTGGCGAGCCGCCCACGTCCGTTCCCGAACACATTGGGGGTATAGGTGTAGCGATAGATGTTGCCGGCCGGATCGGTCACCTGGCTGACCTGTCCGTTGGCCCAGCCAAAGCTGACGCTGCGTCCAGAGGAGTGCGTCACCTTCTGCAAGTAACGGTCAGCATAGGAGAACGTCCAGCTCACGCCCTGCTCATTGCTGAGTCGGGTGATATAGCCCTCGGCGTTGTAGGTCTCCGTACCGTTGTTTTCGTTTCGAAGCGTAAACGTGCCATTGCCGTTCGCGGACAGGTACGCGATGGGCTGGGCCTTGTCCTCATACCAGCGACCGCTGGCCGGATCCTTGAGGTACTTGATGCGACGACCGTCGGGCCGTTGCACCCACGCCAGCTGATTTGCATCGGTGAATGCGAGCGAATAGTCGAAGTTGCTCAGCCAGTGATTGCCGAACAGCCCGGTCGCGCTCCAGTAGTGATTGTAGTTGCGCTGCAGGAACAGGCCCATTTCGCCCTGGCTGGCGAAATCAAGTTCTGGTTCGACCTTGTTGCCGCTGTAGAGAACGACAGGATTGCCCTTGCGGCCGTTGCAATCCTTCTCTTTGTCATCGGTCGGCTGCTCCTTCGCGGTTTCGGTCGGAATTGCACCGCCGCCGCCATTGTCCATTTGAGACTCGGACAGGTGGACACCACTGCCGCCGCCAAATCCAAAACCACCTACACCGCTACCTCCAGCAGGGCGTTTGGCGGTGACCTGAACGGTTTCGAGAGTGTTTGCCGCGGTTGCCAATGCCATCGGCAGGCAAAGCAGCGGCAGAAGAAGAAGACGGGACTGCAGGGTGTTCCGCGTTGCAACGTGCGTCATGCGCTTGCCTAGCTCCTCATCCGAGACCGACTCATTCAGTCATCGGGAATTCATGTTTGTAACGAGTCTATGACAGCACGCTGTAACGGTGCAATGGAGGCACCTAATGTTTTTCGTGCATTGCCCATCAATGAGCTGGGTACAGCACAGCGCGACGAATCGCTGATGCATTCGCCAGCAGACGTACACGCCTCAGAAGAGCGAACCCTGCGGCGAATCCTTCTTCGGCGGCAACGGCTTCACGAACCGGCTGCAATCCAGCTTCGGCCAATGGCTGTTCTGCGCATTGAAACCCAGACGCTTGCGCGCCAGCTTGAAGCGGTTGCTCAATAGCTCCGCATACACGCCCTGGCCGCGCATGCGTGTGCCGAACTGGCTGTCGTAGTCCTTGCCGCCGCGCAGCTGCTGGATGGTGCTCATCACATGCGCGGCGCGATCGGGATGGTGCGTATCGAGCCAGTCCCGGAACAGCGGCGCCACTTCCAGCGGCAGGCGCAGCAGCACGTAGCCGGCAGTGCTCGCACCTGCATCGTGTGCGGCCTCCAGCACGGCTTCCAGCTCGCTGTCGTTGATCCACGGAATTACCGGCGCCACCATCACCCCGACCGGAATGCCCGCTTCATGCAGGCGCTTCATCGCGCGCAGTCGTGCATGCGGTGCGGATGCGCGCGGTTCCAGCTTTGCGGAAAGATGCGGGTCCAGCGAAGTCACCGAGAAATGCACGCTGACCAGGTTCTCCGCGGCCAACGGTGCAAGCAGATCGATATCGCGCTCGACCAGCGCGTTCTTGGTGATCAGCGAGAACGGATGCTTGGTTTCCAGCATCACCTCGATCAGCTGGCGGGTGAGTTTGAACTTGCGTTCGATCGGCTGGTACGCGTCGGTGTTGATGCCCAGGGCGATCGGCTGCGGCACGTAGCCCGGTTTCGACAGTTCCTTGCGCAGCAACTGCGGCGCATTGGTCTTGGCGAACAGCTTGGTTTCGAAGTCCAGGCCCGGCGACAGGTTCAGATAGGCGTGCGAGGGGCGCGCGAAGCAGTAGGAACATCCATGCTCGCAACCGCGATACGGATTCACCGACTGGCTGAATCCCACGTCCGGTGAATTGTTGCGGGTGATGATGGTGCGCGCGGTTTCGGCGCGTACTTCGGTGCGCAGGCGCGGGGCGAGGAATTCTTCGCTCTCGTCGGCCGCCCAGCCGTCGTCCACCGCCTCGCTGACGGTGCTCTCAAAGCGCCCGGCAAGGTGGGACGTGGAACCTCTGCCCTTGATCGCGATACCCATTGCGGCAGGTTACGCCGCAGCCGTCTCAATGGCTGCGACGGCTGCCTGAAGGGTTCAGGGCAAGTCTGAGCCGAGCGTGGGCTCGGCTCTACAGTGGATACGGATACCTTTTGTAGAGCCGAGCCTACGCTCGGCTGCAATACATCAAAGCAGCGCCAAGTACCCGCGCACGGTTGCATCCAGCCCGTCATACAGCGCCTCGCCGATCAGCGCATGGCCGATCGACACCTCCAGCACGTCCGGCACGTGGGCCAGGAAATCGCGCAGGTTGTCCTGCGACAGGTCGTGGCCGGCGTTGACGCCCAAGCCCACCGCCTGCGCCCGCCGCGCCGCAGTGGCGAACAGTTCCAGCATCGCCGCAGCGTCGCCAGCCGCGTGCGCTTCGGCGTAGGGGCCGGTATACAGCTCGACACGATCTGCACCGACTTCGGCCGCCTGCTCCAGCAGCGGGTTGCCCGCGTCGACAAACAGGCTGACGCGGCAACCCATCGCTTTCAGTTCGGCAATCAGCGGGCGCAGCCGCTCGGCATCCCGCTCGAAGTCGAAACCATGATCGGAGGTGATTTGGCCGTCCCCGTCAGGCACCAGGGTGGCCTGCGCCGGGCGGGTCTGCGCGCACAGCGGCAGCAGGCCGGGGTAACCCTCGCGCGGCGGCGCGAACGGGTTGCCTTCGATGTTGAACTCGACACCGCGCGCGCGGGTCAGTGTGGACAGCGCAAGCACGTCCTCGGCGGTGATATGGCGGCGGTCCGGTCGCGGATGCACGGTGATGCCATGCGCGCCGGCATCCAGGCAGGCCTGGGCGGCACGCACCACGTCCGGTTCGGCACCGCCGCGCGAATTGCGCAGGACGGCGATCTTGTTGACGTTGACGCTGAGCTGGGTCATGGAACGGAACTACTTGGAAAGAGGGGATGGATCGTGGTCGTTGTGGTCGTCACCAGGGCGGGCCTGGGCCCGCTCGCGCAGGCGGCGCAGTTCCTCGGCATCGACCAGGGTGGCAGGGTCGCGCTGCAGATCGCCGAAGCGGGCCACGTAGCGGCCTCGCACCCAGGCCAGCAGGAAGGCGAGGGCGGCCAGCAGGCACAGAGTCATCAGCCCGGCGCTGGGGGTCTTCAGCGCGAAGGCGAAACAGCCCAGCGCCAGCAGCAGGTACAACCAGTACATAGTCGGGCTCCCCGGATGATCGCCGCAGTGTAGCGCTGCGTCAGAGCAGCGGCGAGGCCAGCCGGGCGAAGGCCTCGGGCAGGCGGTGCAGCCACAGCGAACGGCCGGCCTGGTCGTGCACCCGCGTGGAACGGTCGAATTCGCCCTGCAGCAGTTCGGCCAGGGCAGCCACCCGGTCACGGTCGCTGATCATCATCGACAGCTCGAAGTTCAGCCGGAAGCTGCGGTGATCGAAGTTGGCGCTGCCGACGATGCAGACATCATCATCGGCGATGAAGGCCTTGGTATGCAGCATGCGCGGGCCGTACTCGTAGATCTTCACCCCTGCGTGCAACAGTTCATCGAAGTAGGAGCGGGCGGCCTGGGTGACGAACCAGGAATCGCTCATCTTCGGCACCAGCAGGCGCACGTCCAGGCCGCCCAGCGCGGCCGAGGTCAACGCCATCCGCGCCGCTTCGCCCGGCACGAAGTAGGGCGTGACCAGCCAGACACGCTCATGCGCTTCCTGGATCGCCGCCACGTGCAGGCGATGGATCGTTTCCCAGCCCGAGTCCGGACCGGAGACCAGCACCTGGGCGTTGATCGCACCATCGCCGCGCAGCGGCATGTCGGCCGGCCACAGACGGGCGATGTCCATGCGCGAGGGATCCTGCCCACTTGCGTAGAGCCAGTCCTCGGCAAACACCAGCTGCAGGCTGCGCACCACGTGGCCGCGGATGCGCATGTGCAGGTCGCGGTAGGCATCCGCCCTGCGGCTTTCGTCCTCGTCGTCGGTGATGTTGATGCCACCGGTGAAGGCGAGGCGCCCATCGACGATCACCAGCTTGCGGTGGGTACGCAGGTTCAACCACGGGCGCTTGAACGGCTTCAGCAGCTGCCGTGGGTGGAACCAGATCGCTTCGCCACCGGCGTCGAGCAGCGGCTGCAGGAAGCGGCGGGGCAGGGCGGAAGAGCCTACGGCATCGAGCAGCAGGCGCACCTGCACGCCGGCCTGTGCACGTTCCACCAGCGCGTCACGCAGGGCGGTTCCGGCATGGTCCGGGTTGAAGATGTAGTACTCCAGATGCACGTGGTCGCGTGCCTGTGCGACGGCCTCAAGCAGCGCCGCGTAGGTCGCCGCGCCGTCCACCAGCCAGGTCACTTCGGTGGCGCTGCTCGGCGCAAGCCCGGTCGTGGCCTGGGCGATCTTGGCCAGCTCGGTGCAGTCGGCGTCGGGTGGGCAGACGTCGCTGTAGTGCTCCATGCCCGACCGCGCGCGGCCACGGCGCAGGCGCTGCCGCTTCACCTTCTGCGGGCCCAGCAGGTAATAGATGAAGAGACCCAGGTAGGGCAGCAGCGCCAGTGACAGGATCCAGCTCAGTGTGGCCACCGGCTCGCGCTTCTGCAGCATGATCCAGCCGGTCAGCGCGAGCAGGTACAGCAGATAGGCCACCGCCAGGATGGTACCGAGGTGGGCAACGCCGTCCAGCCAGTGGCGCAGGGAGTCGAAGAGGGCGAGCATCCGCCGATCATAGCGGCGCATGCCACCCGATGGGATCCAACCTCGACCCGTGTGCCAGGACGAGAACAAAAAAAAGACGCCCCTGTTTCCAGGGGCGTCTGCAGTCGCGTCATGACTGTTGTGTTGCGGTGTAGCGATTACTGCTGCACAAAACCGATCTTCTTCATCTGAGCGTTCTTCGCAGCGGCCAGAACCTTGGCCATCACGTCGTACTCGGAATCCGGGCTGGCGTCGATGCGCAGTTCCGGCTGGTTGGTCGGGTCACGCTGGACCTCCTGCTCCATCCGCTGCTGCAGCTCGCTGGTATTGATCGGGCTGTTGTTCCACGAGACCTGGTTGCTGGCGTCGATCTTCAGTTCGATCGGCGGCGGCGGTTCGACCAGCTGCGGCGGTGGGTTGAGCACGCGCTGCGGCAGGTCCACGGCGATCGGGTACGTCATGATCGGCGCGGTCACGATGAAGATGATCAGCAGAACCAGCATCACGTCCACGAGGGGCGTGACGTTGATGTCTGCCATGGGGCCCTTGCCACCACCACTACTGAATGCCATGGCTTATTGCCCCTTTTCTTTGGTCGCGACGAAGCCGACGTCAAGCATGCCCTGCTCCTGCGCGACCTTGGTCAGGTCGTTGATGACACGCATCTTAGTGGTGCGGTCACCACGCAGGTTCAGCGGCGGCTGCGGGGTCTGCTGGGCGGCGGTCGCCAAGCGCGACTCGAGAGTCTGCTTGTTGATTTCTTCGTCGTTCCAGTAGATCGAGCCGTCTTCCTTGACTGCCAGGGTGATCGGTCCGGAACGCTTTTCAGCGTCTTCCGGCTTCTGGATCAGGTTGGCTTCCGGCAGATCCACCTTGACCTTGTGGGACATCAGGGGCGCCGTGATGATGAAGATGATCAGCAGCACCAGCATCACGTCCACGAGGGGCGTAACGTTGATGTCGGCCATGGGGCCGCCGCTGTTACCACTACTGAAAGCCATAACGGGCTCCGTCTAGATCTTGGTGACTACTTACGTTCGTCGCTGGGTGACGCGCGCCGCAATCAGCGGACGCGCGAGCCGGTGGCGAAGAAGTCGTGCAGGTCGTGCGCGAAGGTATCGAACTTGCTGATGGTCGCGCTGTTGATCTTGCTGAAGAAGTTGAAGGCGAACACGGCCGGGATCGCGACGAACAGACCGATCGCGGTCATGATCAGCGCTTCACCCACCGGGCCGGCAACGGCGTCGATCGAAGCGGAGCCGGTGGCACCGATCTTGATCAGCGCGCCGTAGATGCCCCACACGGTACCCAGCAGACCGACGAACGGAGCGGTTGCACCGACGGTGGCCAGCAGGGTCATGCCCGACTGCAGCTTGTTGCTTTCGCGGGTCACGGCCTGACGCAGGGCGCGGTCGACGAACTCCGAACGGCTCAGGTTCTCACCCACGCCGCCGGTGGCGCCGCCTTCAGCGCGCTGGTGGTGGGCAGCCGCCTGGGCAGCGTCCAGGGCGATCTTCGAGAACGGCTCGGAAGCCGGCTGTTCTTCCATCGCACGGATGGCGTCCTGCGCGTTCGGGGTGTCCCAGAACAGGCTGACGACGCGATCGGCGGCGCTCTTCAGGCGGGTAGCACGGAAGATGTTGATGACGGTCCAGTACCAGGACATGGCCGACATGACGACCAGGGTCAGCAGCACGACCCAGGAAACCGCGAAATCACCCGGCTTGGTGGTCATTTCGTGGATCAGGTGCTCGAAGCCCATCTGCGACAGGGCGTTGGACGGATTGCCCCCGGCAGCAGCGGCGATGAAAATTTCCTGCAGCATGACGCTTACCTTTGTTGTGTGTGGTGATAAAGGGTGTAGCTAAGCTAAACAATCGAACCGGGAGCGGGGGTGGCCGGCGGCCACCCGGGCGCATCAGTTCAGCGCAAAGTTGACCGGAACGCGAACGCGACCTGCCGTCTTCTTACCGCCTGCTTCAGCGGCGTTGAAGCGCCACTTGCGAGCCGCTTCCATCGCAGCACGGTCCAGGTCGCGGTTACGGCTGGACTTTTCCACCGTGACATTGGTGACGTTGCCGCTGGCATCGACATCAATGATCAGGATCACTTCGCCCTGGATACCCGCGCGGAAGGCTGCCGGCGGGTAGCGCGGCGGATTCATGGCCTTCGACGAGATGTCCACGCTGGCCTCGATCGAGGTCGGCGGTGCCGGCGGTGCCGGCGGCGACGGCGGGGTGACGATGTCGTTCGGGCGCGGCTCCGGCACGTCCACGACCGGCGCCTGCGGCGGCGGCGGGACCGGCGACGGCTTCGGCGGCGACAGATTCTTCACCGGCGGCGGTGGAGTATCCGTCGGCGGCGGCGGCGGCGGCGGCGGGGGCGGCGGCGGCGGTGCGTCGACGATGGTCACCATGACGTTGCGCTCCTTCTCCGCAACGGCCTTGGGAGCCACGGCGGGAATGAGGAGCATCATGAAGGCGGCCAGATGCAGGGCAATTACAAACGCGATGCCGACGATGCGAGGCCAGCTCAGCCCCTTGTCATCGGGTTGTTCGTACCGGTGAACGACTAGTTGTTCCGTCATGCGCCAAGAGCTCAATAGTGGGGCCGGGATGCCGGGGGCGGAATCCCTGATCAGCGGTGCATGACACCGCAGGAACCTCCAAGCTTATACCAATCCTGAGCGCCTGCGCATCAACTGTGCAGGCATTCAGGCGTTATTCCTACTTACTTCAGGTTGATGATTTTCTTGGCATCAGCCTGGTTCTTCACACCCTTCGCCAGCGCCTGCTGGGCGGCCTGCTTGGCCTCCGGGATACGACCTTCGGCATGCAGGACGCGTGCCAGGTTCAGGTAGGTCTCACCGTCCTTGGACAGCGGGGCAGCCTTCTGCCACGCATCGATCGCCTGCGGCACCTGGTCGGAGTAGTAGTAGGACTGGGCCAGCGCCAGGTAGACCTGGTAATCCGGCTTCAGGATGCCCTTCTGCAACCCTTCGTTGATGACCGCGATGACGTCCTTTTCCTTGTGTTCGGTGTTGGCATAGATCGAGTACAGCTGCTTGTACTCGCGCTCTTCGGTGAGCTGGCCGCTGCTGCGCAGCTTGTCCATCACCGCGGCGGCCTTTTCCATCTGGTCGGCCTGCATGTACATGCTGGCCAGATTCAGCTGGGCCTTCTTGTCGTTCGGGTTCTTGGCGGCCAGAGCCTCGGCTTCCTTCACCGCTTCGCCGGACTGGCCGGCTTCGGCGAGAGCCGCCATCAGCAGCTGGTTCCAGTTGTCCTTCGGTTCGGTGGCACCGGCGATGGCCTGCTTCAGCACCGGGATCGCTTCCTGGTAGCGCTCCAGCTGGTACAGCGCCTGGCCCTTGGCGATCAGCTCTTCCGGCTTGGTCGACTTGCTCTCGGCGAAGTACTTGTCCAGGGTCGCCAAGCCTTCGGCGGTCTGGTCTTCCTGCAGCTGCAACTGGCCCAGCATCAGCATGGACTGGAAGTGGCCGTTGTTGTCCAGGCCGTTGAACTGCAGGACCTGCTTCAGGTAGGCAATGGCAGCCGGGGTATCGTCGGTCTGGTAGGCAGCCTGCGACGCCAGCTGCGCGGCCAGCGACTTGTCATACTCGTTCGCGGCGCTGTCAGCCAGGATCGCGTCGGCCTGCGTGCGCGTCTCCGGGAACTTTTCCTTGTTGTAGCTGTCAATCATTTTCTGAAGCTTGCTGCCCAGCTTGGCCGATGCCTTGACGGTCGGCTCCTGGCGGGTCGCGTTGGGGTACAGCGCTTCGGCCTTGGCCTGCTTGCCGCCGCGGTTGCCACGCTCGGAGGAACGCGAGGATTGCGCGAAGGCATCAGTGACCACGGCGCCGGTCAGGGCGGTCGCGACGAGGACGGAAAGCACAGCTTTGTGGTTACGGAAAATCATCGTTCACCTCGATCGAACCGCCGGATAGCGGCAAAGTCGGACTGTCAGAAAAATCTGAGCCGCCAAACGTATCAGAAACAGATGGCGTGAGAAATCGTTTTATGTGCTGCAATACAGCATAGAACTGCGCACTCATCCGCACTTTGGCCGCAGCCCGGCGGCCTGCGCCTGCTGGTAGACCGGCGTCAGCCCCGGCGCATCGCGCCGCAGTTCCTGGATGCGGTTGGCCGGATCAGGGTGGGTGGACAGCCACTGCGGGCTGCGGCCACCACTGGCAGCCATCATGTTCTGCCACAAATCGACCGCCTGCGCCGGGTTGAAGCCGGCCTGGGCCATCAGTCGCTGGCCGATTACGTCGGCCTCACTCTCCTGGGTGCGCGAGCCGGGCAGCAGGAAGGCCGCCTGCGCGCCCATTCCGCCAAGCTGGTTGACCGTGCTGGCGGCACCTTCACCGTACGCCGCACCGGCCAACGCACCGAGCACGGCCAGTCCGGTCTGTGCGCCCATCTGGCGGGTGATGCGCTCTTCGTGGTGACGGGCAATGACATGCCCGATTTCATGGCCGATTACGGCAGCCAGCTGATCCTGGTTCTTGGCGACGGTGAAGATGCCGGTGTTCACGCCAACCTTGCCACCGGGCAGGGCAAAGGCGTTGGGCTCCTTGTCGACGAACACGGCCGTCTCCCACCGTACGCCACGGTATTGAGGCGGCAGCTGCGCGACCAGAGCGTTGACCACGCACTGCACATAACCGTTCTGGCGGCCGTCGGTGCTGATCTTTTCCTTCTGCTTGGTTTCGGCGAACGCCTGTGCGCCGAGCTGGTCCAGCTGTGCCTGCGACACACCGCCCACCATCTGCCGGCGGCCGGTAGGGGAGGTCGTGGTCGCGCAGGCGCTGACCAGGGTGGTGATGACAAGGGCCAGCAGCAGTTGTTTCATGGGTCCACCCCCGTGTTCATATGCGCAGTGTGTAGCGTAGCGGCTTAATCTTTCGTCAAGCGGACACGGCGTTACGTTGTCCCGAAAAACACAAGCGCGGCAAGCGCCACGCCGTTGTTCAGGGCGTGCGCGGTGATCGCGGCCCAGAGCGTGCCGGTGCGCTGGTACAACCAGCAGAACGCGGCGCCCATGCCGCCATAGACCAGCCACAGCTGTGCGATTTCGGCCGGGCCGTTTGCACTGGTGCCAGGGATTTCATGGATCAGGGCGAAAGCAAGGCTGCTCAGTACAACACCCAGCCACGGGCGCCCCGCCTTCCACAGGCGTCCAAACAGCACGCGGCGGAACAGCAGTTCCTCGTAGGCCGGTGCCAGTACCACCGCGAACAGCATCAGGAACAACGGGAAGCGCGCGATCGCGCTCTGCATCAGCGCCAGGTTGGTGGGGACCGGTTCGATGCCGAACTGCTTGGCCAGGAAGGCGATACCGTTGCTGCCCAGCACGATCAGGGTCGCCACCAGCAGGGTCCAGCCCCAGGTGGAGGGGCGGCGCAGTGCCTGGCGCGACGCATGACGTTCGGCGGCGTTGGCCGGCCGTCGCCAGAAGTACAGCAGCAGCGCGGCGCCGCCGGTGGCAAACAGCGCCATGAGAATCTGCGCAAGTGCGCCGGGCTGGCCCAATGACGCCGCCACCGAACTGGCGTCGGGTGCGCCAGCGCCGGCCTGCGCGGTCGCGTAACCGACCACCACGCCACGGTACAGGCCCCACAGCACGCCGCTGATCAGGCTCAGGCCGAACAACGTGACAGCGGCGATGCCCAGGTCGATGAAGAACCCCGCCAACGGCGAAACCGCACGCGGCGCGACAGAAGACGGCGGAACCGGGGGCGGAGCGGAAACCGGGGCGGATGCGGACATCAGGTACCTGCGTTCAAGAGTCGAAAGCCGGCGCGCCTCCCCGCGCGCCGGCCGTGTCCGGATTGTGTCAGATATCCAGGTTTGCGACCTTCAGCGCATTGTCTTCGATGAAGTCGCGACGCGGTTCGACGACATCGCCCATCAGCGTGCTGAAGATCTGGTCGGCAGCGACAGCGTCTTCGATGCGCACCTGCAGCAGTCGGCGGGTCTCCGGATTCACCGTGGTGTCCCACAGCTGCTCCGGATTCATTTCACCCAGGCCCTTGAATCGCTGGATCTGGCGGCCGCGCTTGGCCTCCTCGAGCAGCCAGTTCTGTGCCTTGGCAAAGCTGTCCACTTCGATCGACTTGGCGCCGCGGGAAATGGTGGCGCCTTCGCGGATCAGGCCGTGCAGCAGCTTCGAGGCCTGATGGATCGCGCGCAGTTCGCCGCTTTCAAACGCCGACATCGGCAGCACCTGGACGTGCTGTTCGCCCATGTGGCGACGGGTCACCAGCACAGCGGCCGGGCGCTCGTCGTTGGCTTCCTGCAGTTCCAGCGTAAAACGCGGGCTGCCCAGGCTGCCCTGGTTGAGCCGCTTGGCAAGTGCATCCAGCCCTTCGCCTTCACCCGCACTGCGCAGGCTCTCCAGGTCCATCGGCACGAAATCGACCAGCGCTTCAAGCAGGTTGCGGTCGTAACGATGTGCGTTGCGCTCGATCGAATCCAGCGCGGCCGCGTAGGCCAGAAGCAGCTTCTCCAGCGCAAGGCCTTCGATGCCCGGTTCGCCGGTGGCCGGCACCAGCGTGGCGTTTTCCACCGCGCTGCTGGCCAGGTAGCTGTCCAGCGCCGGGTCGTCCTTCAGGTACAGCTCCTGCTTGCCCTGCTTGATCTTGTACAGCGGCGGCAGGCCGATGTAGACGTAACCGCGCTCGATCAGTTCCGGCATCTGACGGTAGAAGAACGTCAGCAGCAGGGTGCGGATGTGAGCGCCGTCGACGTCGGCGTCGGTCATGATGATGATCTTGTGGTAACGCAGCTTGTCCGGGTTGTACTCGTCGCGGCCGATGCCGGTGCCCAGCGCGGTGATCAGCGTACCGACCTGGTCGGAGGACAGCATGCGGTCGAAACGCGCGCGTTCCACGTTGAGGATCTTGCCGCGCAGCGGCAGCACTGCCTGGTTCTTGCGGTTGCGGCCCTGCTTGGCCGAACCACCTGCCGAGTCACCCTCGACGATGAACAGTTCGGACAGCGCCGGATCCTTTTCCTGGCAGTCGGCCAGCTTGCCCGGCAGGCCGGCGATATCCAGCGCGCCCTTGCGGCGGGTCAGGTCGCGGGCCTTGCGCGCGGCTTCACGCGCGCGCGCGGCGTCGACGATCTTGCCGGCGATCGCCTTGGCTTCGTTGGGGTTTTCCTGCAGGAACTCTTCCAGGCGCGCACCAAAGGCGTTTTCCACCGCCGGACGCACATCGGAACTGACCAGTTTTTCCTTGGTCTGGCTGGAGAAGCTCGGGTCCGGCACCTTCACCGACAGCACCGCGATCATGCCTTCGCGCATGTCGTCGCCGGTCAGGTTGATCTTGGCCTGCTTGGCGATGCCGTTCTGCTCGATGTAGTTGTTGAGCACGCGGGTCAACGCACCGCGGAAACCGGCCAGGTGGGTACCGCCGTCCTTCTGCGGAATGTTGTTGGTGAAGCAGTACATCGTCTCCTGGTAGGAGTCGGTCCACTGCAGCGCCACCTCCACGACGATGCCGTTGTGCTCGCCAGTGACCGAGATGACGTTCGGATGCAGCGGGGTCTTCAGCTGGGCCAGATGCTCCACGAAGCTGCGGATGCCGCCTTCGTAGTGGAAATCATCGCGACGGCCATCACCACGCTCGTCGGCAAGGACGATCTTGACGCCGGAGTTCAGGAACGACAGCTCGCGCAGGCGACGGGCCAGGATGTCGTAGTGGAATTCCACGTTGTCGTGGAAGGCGACGGTCGACGGCCAGAAGCGCACCGTGGTACCGCGCTTGGTGGTGGTTTCCAGCTTGGCCAGCGAGGTCACGGCGGCGCCGTTGCTGAACTCCTGCTGGTAGTGGAAGCCGTTCTGGAACACATCCACCACCAGCTTCTGCGACAGCGCGTTGACCACGCTGACGCCGACGCCGTGCAGGCCGCCGGAAACCTTGTAGCTGTTGTCGTCGAACTTGCCGCCTGCGTGCAGGACCGTCATCACCACTTCGGCAGCGGACACTTCGCGACCAAGCTTGGCGCTCATCTGCTCGTGCTTGCCGGTCGGAATGCCACGGCCGTTGTCGGACACGGAGACCGAGCCATCGGCGTGGATGGTCACTGCAACGTGGTCGGCGTGGCCGGCCAGCGCCTCGTCGATCGAGTTGTCGACCACCTCGAACACCATGTGGTGCAGACCGGTACCGTCATGCACGTCACCGATGTACATGCCGGGACGCTTGCGGACAGCCTCCAGGCCTTCCAGGGCCGTAATGCTGTTGGCGTCGTAGTTGCCGTTGTTTGCCGGGGTGTTCTGTTCGTCGCTCATTGCGCTTGCCGTAGGCTCCGCAGGTCGGCCACCGCGTGGAGCGGTGTGCCGAGAATGAAAGGATTCCAACCCGATTATACCAGCCGGGGTCGAGCGGCCCTGGTGTGCCCACTATGGCACAGCCACGATCTGTGCATGTTCCACGTGGAACCGGGCAATATGGGTCAGCGCCTGCAGCGCTGCCGGGGTTTCGGTGGCGGTGATGAAAATCTGTGCCGGTCCGGTGAGCAGGCGCTCCAGTACCCTGGACTGATGGGTGCGATCCAGTTCCGAGGCCAGATCGTCCAGCGCGATCACCGGCCATTCCCCGCGCTGTTCCGCATAGTCCTCGGCCTGCGCCAGCAGGCACGCCAATGCCGTCAGCTTGGCCTGGCCTCGGGACAGCGCATCGCGACCAGGAATGCTCTGGAAATCCACGCTCCAGTCTGCCCGGTGTGGGCCGACCGAGGTATACCCGGCCTGCCGGTCGCGTTCCCGGGCCAGAAGCAGGGCGTCGGCCAACGGAAGTTCATGCCGCCGCCAGCCAGGGCTCAGGTCCAATCCCTGGATGCCCAGTTGCGGCGCCAGGTTGGCGGCCAAAGCTACAGTGCGCCGCTGCAGACGCTCCAGGTAGTGCTGGCGGCGGCTGGTCAGCGGTTCTCCGGCCTCGGCCAGCTCGTGATCCCAGGTATCGAGCATCCGCAACGGCCCGCCCTGCTTGAGCAGGGCGTTGCGCTGCTTCAGCGCCCGGGAGTAGCGGCGCCACAAGGACAGAAAATCCGGTTCCACGTGGAACAAGCCCCAATCGAGGAAGCGGCGGCGGGGTTCGCCACCACCACTGACCAGTGCGTGGCTTCCGGGCTCGAACGTCACCACGGCCAGTGCTGCGCAGAGATTGCCCAGCTGCGCGACATCTTCCCCGTCCAATCGCCCCTTCCAGTCCTGGCCACTGTGGCGCAACCCGGCCTTCCGGCGGTGCGGCGGGTGGTTCGCGCGTTGTTCGTCCCATTCGACGAAGATTTCCAGGGCTTCCTGGCCCTGGCGCACCAGACCATCGCGTACCCGGCCTCGGAAGCTCCGCCCATACGCCATCAGATGCAGGGCTTCGAGCACGCTGGTCTTGCCGGCACCGTTGTCACCGGTCAGCAGGTTCAATCCCGGCTGGGGCGACAGGTCCACTGCACTGAAGCGACGCAGTTGATGCAAGGCGAGGCGGCGGATCTGCATGGGGCGCGAAAGACCATCCGCACGAGGCGGTAGAGGGGCAGGGAATCCATCAGCTTACTGCATCGGTCAAGCCGGGCGCGGTGGCAGGCCGGTCGAGCCGAAGGTGCAGCTTCTGCACCCATCGATGGACGCGTTCCACGTGGAATGCGGATGACGCGCTCGCACGTTCCGGGCTGCAAAGGCCCGAAATTTCTTCAAATCTGCGCGAGGTTCCAGCGTCCAGGCCCTCGGATTTCGCCGATTTCGCGAGCACTGCAGGGCCGCCCGCTGGACACCTCGCGGGTGGCTCCGACGGATGACCCCGCCGATTCCTTCAAATCTGCGATCCGATGCCTTGGAGGGTTCCACAGATTTCAAGAAATTCAGGACGCTCGTTCCACGCTGTCCACAGCAGGAATGTATGACTTATACACAAGGTATGGGCAATCTGTGGATAAAAAAGCCCTTTTGTTAAGCGCTCAAAACTATCCACAGGTTCCCCCCCAGCCCGAGGACCCTCTATACAGGGGGTTTCAGACTCATAAACTCCTTAAAAAACAACTAGATAATACATTTTTCCACGAAATCTGGCTCTACCATCACCACCACGCTTTAGATTTATACCCAGATTTAGAAGCTAGGATTTCCCCAAATTGCCCCCGAGCCGGTCTGTGGACAGTGCCGTTTGCAGAAGCGCAGGACCTCCTCCAGGAAGAGGATCTGCTGCTTCCAGCAGTGAAGATCAGGACAGCGAAGTGGGATATGCGAAGAACTCGCTGCCAGAACCCCAAAAACATGGAGCCCGACGAGCACTGCAAGGCGCCCCCCCAGGGTCCTGGATCCTGAGTTGCTTCGAGCAAGCGAGATCGAGTTGGTCTGGAGCCAAGCAGGGCGCGTCCGGACTTTCTCCGATCTGTTTCGACAATGCTCCACGTGGAACATAAAAAAACGCCCGGGAGGTCCCGGGCGCTTCTGGGTTCCACGTGAAACAGCGTTTCCGTCAGAGACGCAGCGGCATCACCACGTGGCGCGACTTCTCGCTGCTGGACTCACGCACCAGCGCCGAGGAGTTGGAGTCGCGCAGCTGGATGATCACTTCCTCGTCGCGCAGGGCGGAGAGGGCATCCAACAGGTAGTTCACGTTGAAGCCGATGGCCAGATCGCTGACCGTGGTGTCGGCCTCGATCTCTTCCTGGGCTTCTTCCTGTTCCGGATTGTGCGCGCTGATCTTCAGGTTGCCCGGCGAGACTTCCACGCGAATGCCGCGGTACTTCTCGTTGGACAGGATCGCAGCGCGCTGCAGCGAGGCACGCAGGGCTTCGCGGTCCACCTTCACTTCGCGGTCGGCGCCGATCGGGATCACCGCTTCGTAGTCCGGGAAACGGCCATCGATCAGCTTCGAAGTGAAGGTGACATCGTCGCGCTTGACGCGGACGTGGCTACGGCCAACTTCCAGCTCGATCTCGCGATCGCCGCTTTCCAGCAGGCGCTGCAGCTCGGTCACGCCCTTGCGCGGCACGATGATCTGGCGCTTGGAACCGCTGGGCTTGGCCAGGTCGGTTTCGCAAAGGGCCAGGCGATGACCGTCGGTGGCGACGGTGCGCAGCGCATCGCCGCGCAGGTCGAACAGCAGGCCGTTGAGGTAGTAGCGCACGTCCTGCTGGGCCATCGCGAACGCGGTGCGCTCGATCAGCTCCTTCAGGGTTGCTTCGCCGATGGCCACGCGCTCGGTGGCTTCCACCTCGTCCACCGACGGGAAGTCATTGGACGGCAGGGTGGCCAGGGTGAAGCGGCTGCGACCGGCCTGCACGGTGATCTTGTCACCGGTCTGCGAGACGGTGATCCGGCTGCCGTCGGGCAGGGCGCGGATGATCTCGAACAGTTTGCGGGCGGGAATGGTGGTTTCGCCGTTCTGGGCATCTTCAACCGCGATCCGCGACACCATCTCCACTTCCAGGTCGGTACCGGTCAGCGACAGCTGGCCGTTCTGCACCTGGACCAGGAAATTGGCCAGAACCGGAAGGGTCTGGCGGCGTTCGACCACGTTGACGACCTGTGCCAACGGCTTGAGAAAGGCTTCGCGCTGCAGTGTGAAACGCATGTGGTTCCGTGCCCCTATGCTTTAAAAAATGTGGAATAAATCAAAAGCTTGGTGGTGCTGGTAGAGACAGAATCGCTGGAAAACAACGCTAAGTCTTTGTAAATAAAAGAGTTTCTGGCCTCGAAACCCTCTGTATTACCGACCCCCAGAGGGTGGGGAAAGCTGTGGATAACTCCAGCGCGATTTCAAACGCCATTTTTATCCACAACGTGTCCCGCGCTTGCTACCGGATTCTGCACCGTTTTGTGCGATGACGCCTCATCGGCATCCGTGCATCATTCGCTCAGCTTCCGGATCAGCTTGTCCCAGTCCTCGCGAAGCTTGCCGTCGGTTTCCATCAGGGTCCGGATCTGGCGGCAGGCATGCAGCACCGTGGTGTGATCGCGACCGGCAAAGGCGTCGCCGATCTCGGGCAGGCTGTGCTCGGTCAGTTCCTTGGTCAGGGCCATGGCGACCTGGCGCGGGCGGGCCAGCGAGCGGGTCCGACGCTTCGACAGCAGATCCTTGATCTGCAGGCCGTAGTAGTCGGCAACGGTTTTCTGGATGTTGGGAATGCTGATCGCCTGCTGCTGGGCGCGCAGCAGGTCGCGCAGGGTTTCCTGGGCGAATTCGGTGGTGATCGCGCGGCCGGTGAAGTTGGCGCGGGCGGTCAGGGTATTGAGCGCGCCCTCGAGGTCGCGCACGTTGGAGCGCATCTTCTTGGCGATCAGGAACGCAACATCATCGGGAATCTCGGCACCGCGTTCGCGCGCCTTGGCCAGCACGATCGCGGCGCGGGTCTCGAAGTCCGGCGGTTCGATCGCGACCGACAGGCCCCAGGCAAGCCGCGACTTCAGGCGCGCTTCCAGGCCTTCGACCTCGCGCGGATAGCGGTCGCAGGTCAGGATGATCTGCTGCTTGCCATCGAACAACGCGTTGAAGGTGTGGAAGAACTCTTCCTGGGTGCGGTCCTTGCCGGCGAAGAACTGGATGTCATCGATCAGCAGCGCGTCGACCTGCTGGAACTGGCGCTTGAACTGATCCATGGTCTTTTCCTGCAGGGCCCGGATCATCGCGCTGAAGAACTGTTCCGAACGCAGGTACAGCACCTTCGCGCCCGGATTGGCCTGGCGCATGGCGTTGCCGGCGGCGAACATCAGGTGGGTCTTGCCCAGGCCGGTGCCTCCGTACAGCAGCAGCGGGTTGTGCGCGCGGTCGCCCGGCTTCTGCGCTGCCTGGAAGGCGGCGGCCAGGCCCAGCTGGTTGCTGCGGCCTTCGACGAAGTTGGCGAAGGTGTAGTGATTGTCCAGATTGCCGGCAAACGGCACCTGCGGTTCGCTGGACACAGGCGCCGACGACGTGGAAACCGGCGCGTTCTGCGTCTCTACAGGGCGCGGGCGCGAGCCGATTTCAAGAAAAACGTCGCTGAAACCGGCGAAGTGAGCCAGCAGTTCGCGGATCCGGGCCAGGTACAGCTCGCGGACCTGGTCGACGATGAAGGCATTGGGTGCATACAGCACCAGGCTGTCCACGCGCAGATCGGCCTGCAGCGGCTTCAACCAGGTATGAACGTCTTCCGGCGGGAACTCCGCTTCGAGGCGCTCGAGACTACGGGACCAGGCATCCATCAGCAATAATCGTCCGGTGGCCGGTGCATGGACGCGACAAGGCGCCCAGACACAGGCCGGAAAGGGGGGAAATGGATGGCTCAGACTACCACCGAGCGCCCGCCTTCGGAATGCTTGTCCCCTACTTATTCACAAAAACATCCACAGCTATTGCACAGCCCGGTGAATTCGCGTAGTCCCCAGGGGTTGACGTGAGGGGGGAGACCTCTCTAGAATTTCCGGTTCTTTCCGTCCCATTCATACGAGAGGCCCCCAATGGCCACGAAGCGCACCTACCAGCCCAGCAACCTCAAGCGTAAGCGCGACCACGGCTTCCGTGCCCGTATGAAGACCGCTGACGGCCGCAAGATCCTGTCGCGTCGCCGCGCCAAGGGCCGCAAAGTCCTGAGCGCCTGATTGCCATGCCGCACATCGCGGCAGACGCAATCCCTTCGACAGTGAATACTGCAGACCCGCGCAAGCGATTCCCTCGCTCTGCGCGGGTTCGCACGCGTGCCGAATACTCAACGGTCTTCAACGGCGCCCGCCGTGTGTCCGATCCGCTGATGACCCTGCACTGGCTGCCGGCTGACCGGCCGGCCAGGCTGGGTCTGGCGGTTTCCCGCAAGGTCGATCCGAACGCCGTCGGGCGTAACCGGATCAAGCGCGTCCTGCGCGACATCCTGCGTCAGACACGTACCGACATCCAGCCAGGCGACTTTGTCGTCGTGGCTCGTAGTGCTGCGCGTTCCGCCAGCAACGACGAGATCCGCCAGGCCTTCCTGCGCCTGCTGCGTCGCCTGCGTGCATTGCCCACGCCGGGCGTGGACGGCACAATGCCGCCGCCTGATGGCATCGCAACTCCTTCTTTGACCGAGCCGGCATCGCGTCCCGGCCCCGCCGAGCCTGTCCGCTGATGAACCAGACCCGCGTATTCCTCATTTTTGCCTGGCTGATGGTGGCCGTGCTGCTGTGGATGGAGTGGAGCCGTGAAAAGGCTGCTCCGACCCCGGCACCAACCACCACGTCGGCCCCGGCCGCCGCACAGAGTGTTCCGGGCGCGAACCCCGGCGCCATCCCCAGCGCCCAGATGCCGGGCGCCCCCGGCCAGGCCGCCGCACAGGCCCAGGCCAGCGCTACCCCGGCCAGCCAGCGAGTGACGGTCACCACCGACGTGCTGCGCCTGGTGCTCGACGGCGGCCGCGTGCTCGACGCCGAGCTGCTGCAGTTCCCGCAGACCAAGGACGAAGGCAGTCCGCCGGTCCGCCTGCTGACCGAAGACCCCGCCCACCCGTACAGCGCGATCAGTGGCTGGGCCAGCGAACACAAGAACACCCCGGTTCCCGGCGCCGACGGCTTCAAGCTGGTGGGTGACACCACCGACTTCGTGCTGGCCAAGGGCCAGAACGAACTGCAGATCCCGTTCGTGTGGACCGCCGACAACGGCGTGACCATCAAGCGCACCCTGACCGTCTCGCGCAACGAGTACGCCGTGCGCTTCAAGGACGAAGTCAGCAACGCCGGCACCGCGCCGTGGAACGGCTACGTCTACCGCACCCTGGACCGCACCCCGACCATCCTGTCGCGGAGCATGACCAACCCGGATTCCTTCAGCTTCAACGGTGCCACCTGGTACGACAATGACAAGAAGTACCAGCGTCGTGCGTTCAAGGACTACCTGGAAGACGGCACGCTGAACCAGAACATCACCGGCGGCTGGCTGGCGATGCTGCAGCACCACTTCTTCACCGCCTGGATCCCGCAGAAGGACCAGACCGCACACTACGTGCTCTCGCAGGTGGCCGGTCGTGACCTGATCGAAGCGCGTGGCCCGGCCTTCACCGTGGCGCCGGGCCAGTCGACCAGCACCGAAGCCCGCCTGTGGGTCGGCCCGAAGCTGGTCAACCTGATCGCCAAGGAAGATGTGCCGGGCCTGGACCGCGTGGTCGACTACAGCCGCTTCTCGATGATGGCGGTGATCGGCCAGGGCCTGTTCTGGGTGCTCAACCAGGTGCACAAGCTGGTCGGCAACTGGGGCTGGGCGATCGTCGGGCTGGTGGTGCTGCTGAAGCTGGTGCTGTACCCGCTGTCGGCAACCCAGTACAAGAGCGGCGCCAAGATGCGTCGTTTCCAGCCGCGCATCGCGCAGCTGAAGGAACGCTATGGCGATGACCGCCAGAAGTTCCAGACCGCGATGATGGAGCTGTACAAGAAGGAAAAGATCAATCCGATGGGCGGCTGCCTGCCGATCCTCATCCAGATGCCGATCTTCTTCGCCCTGTACTGGGTGCTGGTGGAATCGGTCGAACTGCGCCAGGCGCCCTGGTTCGGCTGGATCCAGGACCTGACCGCACGCGACCCGTACTTCATCCTGCCGGTCATCAACGTGGCAGTGATGTGGTTCACCCAGAAGCTGACCCCGGCACCGGGCATGGACCCGATGCAGCAGAAGATGATGCAGTTCATGCCGCTGGTGTTCGGCGTCATGATGGCCTTCATGCCGTCCGGCCTGGTCCTGTACTGGGTGGTCAACGGCGGCCTGGGCCTGCTGCAGCAGTGGTGGATGACCAAGCGCCATGGCGGCGAGCCGGTCCCGGCCACCACCGCTCCGGCCCCGGTCAAGAAGAAGTAATCCCGACCGCAGGTCACCTGCTTTGTAGAGTCGACTGTTAGTCGACTGGCGGATGAGCAGTCGACCCACAGTCGACTCTACCGCCCCGATCGACGCGAAAAGCCCGCCGCAAGGCGGGCTTTTCGCATGCGGCGTTAGAATCGCCGGCACATCGTCCCTCCCGCCCTCGAGTCCGCCATGCCGCGTGCGTCGTCGTTCCGCCTGTTCCTGCCCTCGCTGTTGTTGACCCTGGTCGTTGCCGGTTGTGGCGACAAGGATGCGAAGGCGCCGGCGACCACCGTCACCCAGGCGAGCGCGCAGGCCGCGGCCGCCGCCGATCCCGCGGCCGCACCGATGCTGGTGGCCCTGCAGAAACAGCTCGACGGTTACCGCCGGATCATCGTGCTGCTGGCAGACGAGGAACAGCAGTCGGCCGCCGACCGCGGCACCTCCACGCGTGTGGGCCAGCAGCTGTTCCACGATGGCCTGGAACAGCGCACGGCGATCGCCGCGCAGTTCGACACCCTGCTGCGCGGCTCCAGCCCGCAGCGCTTCGCCACCCTCGGCACCGTGCTGGACTACATCGAGTCGGCGCCGGAACTGTTCGACGCCGACCGCCTGGCCTTCCGCGAAGTACTGCGTGATCTGCATGAGCGGGTCAGCACCGATTCCTCGCTGCCGGCGGTGAAGCTGCACCAGCGCATCGGCGAGGACCTGGAGGCGCTCGATGAGATCGAGCGCAACTACAACCAGGAACTGACCCGCATCTTCAGCCGCTTCGAGCGCACCCGCGCCATCGCGCTGAAGCGCGAGAAGTGGGAGGACTACATCGCCCACCTGCACAAGGACTACAGCCGCGAAGCGATCCTGCGCGACTACGGCGTGATCGAGCCATACCCGATGTCGATGAAGGACAGCGACCGCGAGATCTTCGGCCGCGACCTGCCGGCCAAGACCGTGGTGCTGACTTTCGACGACGGTCCGCACAAGGCCTATACCGATGAAGTGGTGGCCATCCTCAAGCGCTATGACGTGCCGGGTGTCTTCTTCGAAGTGGGCCGCAACCTGGGCAAGGTCGAGGCCGACGGCAAGGTCAGCCTCGGCCCGATGGCGAAGATCAGCCGCAACCTGATGGAAGAAGGCTATGCGGTCGGCAACCACAGCCTGACCCACGCCCAACTGTCGCGCACCACCGGTGACGCGCTGCGCCAGCAGGTGCTCGACACCGACACGCTGCTGAAGGATGTCGACAGCAAGCGCGCGCCGCTGTTCCGCTTCCCCTATGGCGCGCGCAACGCCGAAGGCCTGCAGCTGCTCAACGAGGCCGGACTGAAGTCGATCATGTGGAACATCGATTCGATGGACTGGGCCGACCCGGTGCCGGAATCGATCGTGCAGCGCGTGCTCGACCAGGTGAACAAGGAACAGCGCGGCATCATCCTGTTCCATGACATCCACGATCGTGCGGTAAAGGCGCTGCCGCAGATCCTCGACCGGCTGATCGCCGATGGCTACCAGTTCGCCGGCTGGAATGGCCGGGACTTCACGGTCGCCCGTGCGCGCAAGGGTGACGCCAGCGCCGCCACCGTCACCACCGGCTACGAGAAGTCGTGGGCGATCGTGGTCGGCATCGACAACTACGCCAAGTGGCCGAAGCTGGAATACGCCAGCCACGACGCGCAGGCGGTGGCCGATACCCTGACCGGGCAGTTCGGCTTCCCGTCCTCGCAGGTGATCGTGCTGAAGAACGAGCAGGCCACCCGAAACAACATCCTGGCCGCCTTCCACGACCGCCTGGCCGATGACCGCACTGGCAGGAACGACCGCGTGTTCGTGTTCTTCGCCGGCCACGGCGCGACCCGCCAGCTCGCCTCAGGGCGCGACCTCGGCTACATCATCCCGGTTGATTCGGACCCGAAGGAATTCGCTACCGATGCCATCGCGATGACCGATATCCAGAACATCGCCGAGAGCATGCAGGCCAAGCACGTGATGTTCGTGATGGATGCCTGCTACAGCGGCCTGGGCCTGACCCGTGGCGGCCCGTCGTCGTCGTCGTTCCTGCGCGAGAACGCGCGTCGCAGCGCGCGGCAGATGCTGACCGCCGGTGGCGCCGACCAGCAGGTGGCCGATGCCGGCCCCAACGGCCACTCGGTGTTCACCTGGGTGCTGCTGCAGGCGCTGGCCGGCAAGGGTGACCTCAACGGCGACGGCCTGATCACCGGTACCGAGCTGGCCGCCTACGTGGCGCCGGCCGTATCGGCGGTCTCGCACCAGACCCCGGCCTTCGGCAGCCTGCCCGGTTCGCAGGGCGGCGAGTTCGTGTTCCAGGTGCCGGACAGCCAGGAATTCCTCAATGCCGATACGCGCCAGCTGACCGCCGATGCAATCGCACTGAACAACAAGGTGGATGCCGCCAGCGAGGCCAAGGGCAGCCAGGCGCCGGTGACGGTGGCTGACCTGCAGGGCGGCAAGGCCAAGCTGGTAGTGCCCTCCGCCGGCCCGGCGTCCGACCGCCAGCGCGCGCAGCAGGCCAACGACCGTGGCCTGCAGCTGTACCGCGAGAAGCAGTACGACGAGGCAGTCGCGCAGTTCACCGAAGCACTGAAGCTGCGTCCGGACTTTGCCCAGGCCGCCAACAACCTCGGTTTCGTCTACTACCGCCAGCAGCGCTATGCCGAAGCGGCGCGCTGGCTGGAGAACACGCTGAAGATCGACCCATCGCGCGCCGTGGCCTATCTCAACCTGGGTGATGCCTACTTCAACGCCGGCGACAAGGCCAAGGCGAAGCAGGCCTACACCACCTACCTGGCGCTGCAGCCGCAGGGCAGCGGTGCCGCGCAGGCACGCACGCAGCTGGAGAAGCTCTGAGCCATGAACGACGCGATCCGCACCGACACCATTGTGGCCATCGCCAGTGCCCCCGGCGCGGGCGGTGTCGGCCTGGTGCGCCTGTCCGGTCTGCGCGCAGCGGCGATTGCCAATGCGCTGGGGGCGCCCGCGCTGCGGCCGCGCCACGCGCACTACGCGCGCCTGCGTGATGCCGACGGCGAGGTCATCGACGATGGCATCGTGCTGTGGTTCCCGGCACCGAACAGCTTCACCGGCGAAGAGGTGGTGGAACTGCAGGGCCATGGCAGCCCGGTGCTGCTGCAGCAGCTGGTCGCGCGCTGCATCGCGCTCGGTGCGCGCCAGGCGCGGCCGGGTGAGTTCAGCGAACGCGCGTTCCTCAACGGCAAGCTCGACCTGGCCCAGGCTGAGGCCATCGCTGACCTGATCGCCGCCGGCGACAACCGTGCCGCACGCGCGGCGCGTCGTTCACTGGATGGCGTGTTCTCGCGCCGCATCGAGGCCGTGGTCGATCAGCTGGTGCTGCTGCGCATCCACGTGGAAGCGGCCATCGACTTCGCCGACGAACCGCTGGATACGCTCGGTGGCGCACAGGTGCGGCGCGGGCTGGAACAGGCGCGCAGCGACTTGGCCCTGCTGCGCCGCGATGCCGAACGCGGTCGCCGCCTGCGCGATGGCCTGCACGCGGTGCTGATCGGTCCGCCCAATGCCGGAAAGAGCTCATTGCTCAATGCGCTGGCCGGCAGTGAACGCGCCATCGTCACCGACATCGCCGGCACCACCCGCGACACGCTTCGCGAGACCATCCGCCTGGACGGCCTGGAGCTGACCCTGGTCGACACCGCCGGCCTGCGCGACGGCGGTGACGCCATCGAACGCGAAGGCATGCGCCGCGCCCACGTGGAAATCGAGCGCACCGACCTGGCGCTGATCGTGCTGGATGCGCGCGATCCGGCGGCCGGCGAAGCGGCGCTGGGCGAGGCCGTGGCGGCGGTGCCGCACAAGGTCTACATCCACAACAAGTCGGACCTGCTGGATGCGCTGCCGATGCTGGACGACCCGGACCGTGTGTTCGTCTCGGCTGCGACCGGTGCCGGCCTGGAGGATCTGCACGCGCGCCTGCGTTTGATCGCTTCGGCCGGGGCAGGGGAGCAGGCGGATGGCGAGTTCTCCGCGCGCACGCGGCATGTGGATGCAATCGAGCGTGCGCAGGAGCACGCGCAGCGCGCCGATGGCGAGCTGGCGCAGGAGCACCTGGAACTGGCCGCCGAAGAGCTGCGGCTGGCGCATGACGCGCTGGGCGAGATCACCGGGCAGATGAGCGCCGATGACCTGTTGGGACGGATCTTCTCCAGCTTCTGCATCGGGAAGTAACTGTAGAGCCGAGCCCATGCTCGGCTGTTCTTCCAATCAGCCGAGCATGGGCTCGGCTCTACAGGTGCGGGCTTCCCCCACCTGTCACATTGCCGCCGCATACTGGCGCCCATCACATACCGCTTGGGGAAGTCGCAGTGAAGTCGTGGGGTTGTGCGTTGCTGTTGTCGCTGGCCGTGGCACCATCGGTGGCCATGAGTGCTGAATCCTCCACCCCGGCCGCGCACAAGGTGTCGGTCTATGGCCATCGCGGGGCGAGCGCGTTGCTGCCCGAGCACACCCTGGCCGCCTATGCGCAGGCAATCGCCGATGGCGCCGACTACATCGAGCCGGACCTGGTGATGACCAGGGACGGAATGATGGTGGCCCGCCACGAGAACGAGATCAGCGGCACCACTGATGTGGCCTCGCATCCGGAGTTCGCCAGCCGCCGCACCAGCAAGGTCATCGACGGCCAGAAGGTCGATGGCTGGTTCACCGAAGACTTCACCCTGGCCGAGCTGAAGACCCTGTATGCGCGCGAGCGCCTGCCGGAGCTGCGCAGCACCGCCTACGACGGTCAGTTCCGCATCGCCAGCCTGGACGAGATCCTGGCCTTCCTGGTGCAGCAGGCCGGGCGTGCCAACCGTGGCATCGGCCTGGTGCCGGAGATCAAGCACCCGACCTACTTCCAGTCGATCGGCCTGCCGATGGAAGACAAGCTCCTGACCGCGCTGCGTGGCAATGCCTATACCAACGTCGGCCCGGTCACCATCCAGTCGTTCGAGACCGCCAACCTGCGCTACCTGCGCGGCAAGATCCCGCGCGGCAGCAACATCCGCCTGCTGCAACTGCTGTGGAAGGGCGGCACCCAGCCGGCCGACATCGCCAAGGCCGGTGGCACGCTGACCTACGCGCAGATGATGACCCCGGCCGGACTGAAGGACATCGCCAGCTACGCCGACGGCATCGGCCCGGAACTGCGCTCGATCATTCCGCTGGATGCCAAGGGCGCGCTGAGCACGCCGACCACGCTGGTACAGGACGCACATGCAGTGGGGCTGATGGTGATTCCGTACACCTTCCGTCCGGAGAACCACTTCCAGGCCAGCAACCTGCGCAAGGGCGCCGACACCGCGCGCAATCCCGAAGGTTCGATTGCCGAGATGCACGCCTATCTGGCGACCGGCATCGATGCGTTCTTCACCGATGACCCGGCGCTCGGCCGGCAAGCGGTGGATGGGATGGGCGCGGCGGGGAACTGAGCGATCAACGCGCCGGGCATGGCCCGGCGCTACCCGGGGGCCGGTGTGCTCTGGTAGGTGCCAACCTTGGTTGGCACACAACAACCGCGCCGACCAAGGTCGGCCACTACCGATTCATGAGGTTGCCGGCCAGCGGCCGGCACTACCCTCACCTCAACCGCGCGGTTCGTCCGGCCGGCGGAACGGAATCACCACGTAGTCCTGGCCCTCGCGCGGCTGCCAGAGCACCGGCACGCGCTGTGGCGACGGCGGCTCCAGCTCGTCGTCGGCCAGCGGTTCTGCCTCGTCTTCTTCGTCTTCCCAGCTGTAGCGCGGGCGCGGCGGCAGCGGGTCGGCGTTGCGGAACAGCAGCGCGGCGATGATGCCGGCGAAGGCGCCGCCCATGTGCGACTGCCAGGACACGCCATCGGCGTGTGGCAGGATGGTCATCAGCATGCCGCCGTAGAACAGCATGCCGATCAGGCCGGTGGCGATGGCGGTGCGGTCGCGGCGCAGCAGGCCCAGGCTGGCCAGCAGGAACATCAGGCCGTGGGTCACCCCGCTGGCGCCCAGGTGCACGCTGCCCGGATTGCCCAGCATCCACGCGCCGATGCCCGAGCCCAGCCACAGCAGGGGCAGGGCGCGTACGGTTGCTTTCGGGTAGACACTGCCAGCCAGCGTGCCCAGGATCAGGATCGCGATGCTGTTGGCGGCGATGTGCTCGACCGAGGCATGCAGAATCGGTCCACCGATCAGGCCAAGCAGGCCCTTGGCTTCCAGCGGTGCGACCGCCCACGGCCGCCAGTCGAAGGTGCCCTGCAGGGCGAACACGGCCACCAGCACCAGCACAGCGGCAAGGCTGAGATTGAACGCCCGCAGGATGCGCGAGCGGTCATCGCGAGGGGCCGGCACGTCGCCGGCGGGCAGGGGCGCGTTGTTGTCCATACCTCAGCAATGGCGGTGACTGGCGCGAAACCAAGGCCACCGCTGCGGGAGAGTGGGTGCGGCCGGCGGGACAATCCCGCCGGCCGGCCATGATCAGGCGTGGCCGGAGCCTTCCTTCGGCGGGTACTTCAGGCTCAGTACCACGGTGGCGGCGATGATGACCGCGACCACGCCCAGCGACACCGGGGTCGGGATCTTGAACAGGTCGATGATCATCATCTTGATGCCGATGAAGCCCAGCACCAGCGCCAGGCCATACGGCAGCAGGTGGAAGCGGTCGGCCATGCCGGCCAGCAGGAAGAACATCGCGCGCAGGCCCAGCACCGCGAACACGTTGGAGGTGAGCACGATGAACGGGTCGGTGGTGATCGCGAAGATCGCCGGGATGCTGTCCACCGCGAAGATCACGTCGGTGACCGCGATCAGGATCAGCACCGCGAACAGCGGGGTGAACCAGCGCACGCCGTCGCGCTTCACGCTCAGCGCGTTGCCGGCGTAGTCCGGCAGCAGGCGCAGGTGCTTGCGCATCCAGCGCAGGGCCGGGTTGGTCTCCAGGTCCGGCTCCTGGCCGGCGGCAAACCACATTTTCCAACCGGTGAAGAGCAGGAAAGCACCGAATACGTAGAGCAGCCAATGGAACTGGCTGATCAGCACGCTGCCGGCGAAGATCATGATCGTACGCAGCACGATCGCACCCAGAATGCCGATGATCAGCACCTTCTGGCGCTGCTCATCCGGCACCGCGAAGTAGCTCATGATCATCAGGAACACGAAGATGTTGTCGACCGCCAGCGCCTTCTCGACCAGGTAGCCGGTCAGGAATTCGAGGCCGACTTTGTTCGCTACCACCTGGCCGGCGGTCTCATTCAGGTAGTACCAGAGGCCGGCATTGAACAGCAGGGCCAGCGCGACCCAGCCGATGGACCACCACAGGGCCTCCTTGAAGGTGACCTTGTGCGGTCCACCATGGCGCATCAACACGAGGTCGACCAGCAGGGCGATGACCACCACCGCTGCGAAGCCGCCCCACAACCACACGTTACCGATCGTCTGCATTGGGAATGTCCGTTGGAAAGATGAATGCCAGGCCGGACGGCGAGGATCTGCAACGGAGGATCGGGAGGGGGATCCAGGGACAGAGCTTCGCCAGTACGGCGAAGGTCTCGCTCGCAGTTCCAGTCGGCTGGAACTGCCGTTGCACCGGAGCCTGCGGGCTCGAAATGACGGCGACAACGTCTGGGAGCTACTCCCCTTCTGCTGCCGATTCTGCGGCCTGGCCGGGCCGCCGTCAAATGCCGCGCCGGGCCCTGGATTTCCGGCCCCCGGTGCCCCCCGGCTACAATGACCGGATGAATACCCCCCTTCCGATTGTCCGCCTCAAGAATGCGTGGCGTTCCAGCCACCCGTGGATCTTCCAGAAACTGGTCGAGAAGCCGACCGTCCGGCCCAAGCCCGGTTCCATCGTCGACGTGGTCGGCATCGATGGCGAGTTCATTGGCCGCGGGTTCTACAACGGGCACTCGCGCATTGCCGTGCGCATCCTTGAGACCGACCAGAACGTGCCGGTCGATGCCGGCTGGTTCTCGCGCAAGATCGCCCAGGCGGTGTCGCTGCGCCGTGAGGTGCTGAAGCTCGACGCGGTCTCCGACGCCTGGCGCGTGGTGCACAGCGAAGGCGACGGCCTGTCCGGCCTGGTGGTGGATCGCTACGGCGACCTGGTGGTGGTCGAGTTCTTCGCCGCCGGCATGTTCCGCCACCGCGAATGGATCTACGACGCCCTGCGCGAGCAGTTCCCGGGCTGCCGTTTCCACAGCTTCGCCGACGAACACGTGCAGAAGCAGGAGAGCTTCGACTTCCACGGCAACACCACCACCGAAGCGGCGGTGATCACCGAGTACGGCATCAAGTTCCGCGCCGACCCGGCCGGTGCACACAAGACCGGCTTCTTCGCCGACCAGCGCGAGAACCGCGAGTGGCTGAGCCAGCAGGTGGAAGGCAAGAGCGTTCTGGACCTGTGCTGCAACACCGGTGGCTTCGCCGTGTACGCAGCAGCGCGTGGCGCCTCGGAAGTGGTCGGCATCGACATTGATGAGGACGTCATCCAGATCGCCAAGGGCAATTCGCGCCTGAACAACGTGCGCCCGAAGTTCATCCAGTCCGATATCTTCCCGTGGCTGCGCGACGCCGCCAACCGCGGTGAGCAGTACGACGTGGTGATCCTGGACCCGGCGAAGATGACCCGCGACCGCGACCAGGTCATCACCGCACTGAAGAAGTACCTGGACATGAACAAGCTGGCGCTTGGCGTGGTGAAGCCGGGCGGCCTGTTCGCCACGTTTTCCTGCACCGGCCTGGTGGCCGAGGACCAGTTCCTCGACATGCTGCGCCGCGCGGCCTATTTCTCCGGCCGCACGATCCAGATCCTGAAGGTCGCCGGCGCCGGCCCGGACCATCCGTTCATGGCCCACGTGCAGGAATCGCGTTACCTCAAGGCCGTGTTCTGCCGCGTGGTGGATTGACCGCGTGACTGCCGATCTCTGTAGAGCCGAGCCCACGCTCGGCTGATCTGTCTGGCAGCCGAGCCCATGCCCGGCGCTACAAAACGGCGGGCCGCAGCGCTATGGTCGGGCTCTTCCCAACACCGGTGAGAGCCCATGCCATCGTTGCGCCACCTGTCCTTCGTGCTTGCCGTGGCGCTGTGCGCGCCACTGTCCGCCCACGCCATCGAGTTCAGCACGCAGGAGCTGGCCCGCGCCAAGGCCCTGCAGCAGCGCCTGGTCACCCTCGACAGCCATCTGGATACGCCGGCCAATTTCGGCCGCACCGGCTTCGACATCGAACAGCGCCACGACCGCAACGCACTCTCGCAGGTGGACTACCCGCGCATGGTCGAAGGCGCGCTGGACGGCGGGTTCTGGGCGATCTACACCGACCAGGGCGACCGCAGCCCCGCCGCTCACCTGGCCGAACGTGACCACGGGTTGCAGCGGTTGCTGGAAATACGCGAGATGCTGGCCGCCAACCCCGAGCGGTTCGCGCTGGCACTGACCGCCGATGACGCGGCGCGGATCAAGGCGGCCGGCAAGCGTGTGGTCTACATCAGCATGGAAAACGCCAGCCCGCTGGTGGCCGATCCCAGCCTGCTCTCGTTCTACCACCGCGCCGGCCTGCGCCTGCTCAGCACCGTGCACTTTGCCAACAACGAGTTCGCCGATTCGGCCACCGATCCCAAGGGTGCGGAATGGAAAGGACTTAGCCCGGCCGGCAAGGAGCTGGTGCGGCAGGCGGTGAAGCTGGGCATCGTGATCGACCAGTCACATGCATCGGATGCGGTGTTCGACGATCTGCTGGCAATGATGCCGGTACCATTCGTGCTGTCGCACAGCTCGGCCAAGGCGGTCTACGACCACCCGCGCAACCTCGACGACGCGCGCCTGCGCAAGCTGGCCAAAGCCGGCGGCGTGATCCAGGTGAACGCCTATGGCGGCTACCTGATCGACACCGCGAAGACGCCCGAGCGCAAACAGGCCGAGGAAGCGCTGAGCAAGCAGCTGGGCGGCTGGGAAGGCATGGGCATCGAACAAGGCGTTGCCCTGCTGAAGGCCGAACAGGCACTGGACCACGAGCACCCGGTGCGGCACGCCAGCCTGGACGACTTCTTCGCCCACTTCGACCACATCCTCACGGTGGTCGGCCCTGAGCACGCGGGCATCGGCCTGGACTGGGATGGTGGTGGCGGACTGAGTGACCTGCCCGATGTCAGCCAGCTGCCGAAGATCACCGCGTGGCTGCTGCGCAAGGGCTATACCGAGAAGCAGATCGCCGGCATCTGGGGCGGCAACCTGCTGCGGGTGATGCGCCAGGCGCAGGACTACGCCGCAAAGCAGGGCGGTTGAAACGCCCTGCGGTGGTGCCGGCCAGCGGCCGGCACTACCGGTGATCGGTCTATTTCGCGATCAGCGCATGGCGTCGGCTGTACAGCAGGTACAGCACCAGGCCGGCCACGTTCCACAACAGGAAGTACAGCTGGGTGGTGTGCGGCAGGCTGATGAACAGGTAGATGCAACCCAGCGCGGCCAGCGGGCCAACCACGAAGGCCAGCGGCGTGCGGAACGTGCGCGCGCGGTCCGGCTCGCGCAGCCGCAGCACCACCAGGCAGATGCCTACCGCAGTGAACGCGGCCAGGGTACCGGCGTTGGCCAGTGCGGCAATCTCGTCCAGGCGCGCCACGCCGGCCAGCGCGGAAACCACGACCGCAGTGAACAGCGTGGTTGCCACCGGCGTGCCGGTACGTGCGTTCACCTTGGACAGGCGACGCGGCAGCAGGCCGTCGCGGCTCATCACGAAGAAGATGCGGCTCTGGCCGTACAGGAAGGCCAACAGCACGGTCGGCAGGGCGATGATCGCGATCACGCCGATCACCATCGCCGCGGTCGGATGGCCCAGCTGGCGCATGATCAGCGCCAGCGGCTCGGCGCTGTGGCCGAACACCGCGTAGCTCATCGCACCCACGGCGGCCAGCGCCACCAGCACGTAGACGATGGTGCAGCCGATCATCGAACCGATGATGCCGATCGACAGGTCGCGGCCCGGGTTCTTGGTTTCCTCGGCGGCGGTGGAGATCGCATCGAAGCCGTAGAAGGCGAAGAAGATGATCGCCGCTGCCGCCATCACGCCGTGCTCGACGCCGTCGGGGCCCATCGACTTGGCGAAGCCGTACGGCATGAACGGCTGCAGGTTGGCGCTGTCGAACGCGGGCAGGGCCACGGCCACGAAGATGGCCAGCGCGATCAGCTTGAACACCACCAGGATGGCGTTGAGCGTGGCGCTTTCCTTGGTGCCGGCCATCAGCATGCCGGCCACCAGCCAGGTGATGATGATCGCCGGCAGGTTGATCATGCCGCCTTCCACGTGCGGGCCGGCCGCCAGCCAGGCCGGCAGGTGCACGTTCCAGCCGAACTGGGTGTGGACCCATTCGAGGAAGCCGACGAAGTAGCCGGACCAGCCCACCGCCACCGTACTCACCACCAGCGAGTACTCCAGGATCAGGCTCCAGCCCACCACCCAGGCGAACACCTCGCCCAGCGCACTGTAGCTGTAGGTGTAGGCACTGCCGGCGGCGGGCATCATCGTCGACAGCTCGGCGTAGGACAGCGCCGCGCAGGCACAGACCGCACCGGCGATGGCGAAGGAGATCAGCACGGCCGGGCCAGCCAGGTTGGCACCGACGCCGATCAGCGTGTAGATGCCGGTACCGACGATGGCGCCGATGCCCAGCGCGATCAGGTGCGGCCAGCTGAGCGTCGGGATCAGGCGCCTGCCGGCTTCGTGGACGGTGACGGAATCTAGGGACTTGCGCCGGAACAGGGACATGCAGGCCTCGGAAGGGGTGACTTAGAACGACAAGTTCCCGAGTGTGACCGAACGCAGCGCAGCATTACCACTGACGGGGGTCATGATTGCCGGCGCGCGCGCTGCACCGCGACCAGACTGCCGGAATCGGCATAAAGCAGGCCGGGGCGCCAGAGGCGGTGCCGGCGAACAGCAGGGCCAGGCCGAGCAGCGGCAGCCGCCCGTTCATCCATTCAACCCCAGCCGGATGCCGAACCCCACCAGGAACAGGCCGGCCACGCGGCGCAGCGCATCGCTGATCCGCGGGTGCTGGATCAACCGGCGGCGGGCCAGGTTGCCCACGCCGATCAGCATCGAGCAGTAGGCGATGCTGACCACCAGGATGATGCCGGCCAAGGCCGCGAAGGTCGCGATGCCCTGGTGCGCCTTCGGATCGATGAACAGCGGCAGGAAGGCCATGTAGAACAGGATCGCCTTCGGATTGAGCAGGCTGACCAGGATCGCCTGCTGGAAATAGCGGCCGGGCTGCATGCGGATCGGGCCAGCGTCGCCACCCTCGTGCTTGGGCGTGCGCAGCAGGCTGATGCCCACCCACACCAGGTAGGCCGCACCCAGGTACTGCACGGCGTGGAACACCAGCGGGTTGGCCTTGAGCAGTGCGGCCACGCCGGCCAGCGCCAGCCACATCAGGATCTGGTCGCCGACCAGCAGGCCGGCCAATGCGGTGTAGCCGCCACGCACGCCGCCACGGCCGGTGGCGGTCAGCAGGGTGAAGGTGCCGGGGCCGGGCAGGGCGAGAAACACCAGCACGGCGACCAGAAACGTCCACAGGTCCTGGATGCCCATCCACGGCATGGCGGTGTTCTCTCTTACGCGGGGCCGCCATTGTCGGCCAGCACCACGGCGGAGGACAGGGGGCCGGTGGGGCCAACCGGCATGCCAGACAGCAGCGGTTGCAGGTGCTGGCGCAGCTGCGCGTGCAGCTGCCGCACCGCGGGTGAGAACTGCTTGCGGTGCGGGCACACCAGCTGCAACGGGATGTCGCTGCCGACACCGCCCAGCAGCAGCTGCAGGCGCCCGGCCAGCACGTCCTCGCGCAGGTCCAGCCAGGACTTGTAGGTGATGCCTTCGCCGGCCACGGCCCAGCGCCTTACAACATCGGCGTCGTCGCAGACCAGGGGGCCGCGCACGGCAACCACGGTACGACGCCCATCGACGTCGAAAGACCAGCGATCGTAGGCACGACCGCTGAGCTGGTAGACCAGGCAATCGTGCTCACGCAGATCTTCCAGGCGCGTGGGCGTGCCACGCCGCTGCAGGTAATCGGGCGAGGCCGCCAGTACGCGGCGATTGCCTTCCAGCAGGGGCAGGGCGACGTAGTTGGCGTCGTCGAAGTGGCCGATGCGGATGGCCACGTCGACCGGGTCGCGGAACACATCGGCCACTTCATCGGACAGGCGCAGGTGCAGGCGCAGCCGGGGATGGGCCGCGCGGAACGCGCTCAGCCAGGGCAGCAGCAGGTTGCGGCCCAGGTCCGACGGCGCCGACAGCTGCAGGGTGCCGTGCAGTTCGGCGTCCTCGGCCTGCACGCGCGCCTGGCCCTCGCGCAGGGTGGCCAGCACGTCCTGTGCGTAGGGCAGGTACAGCGCGCCCTCGCCGGTCAGGCGCAGGCTGCGGGTGGTGCGCACGAACAGGCGCAGGTCCAGCTCGCGTTCCAGCCGCGCCACTGCCGCGGCGACCTGCCCCGGCAGCAGGTCGGCCTCGCGGGCCGCTTGCGAAAAGCTGCCCAGCGCAGCAGTGCGGACGAACAGCTGCAGATCGTCGAAGCGGATCATCTTCATCGCCAGAGTGAAAGTGCTGCCCGATTCTGCGCCTTTCTGCGAGACCGCGTGCGGCGCAACCTGTCGCCTCCTCCCCCACTGGACCGCTGCCATGCGCGCCATTGCCTACACCCAAGCCGGCCTGCCGATCGATGATCCCCAGGCCCTGATCGACCTCGAACTGGAGTTGCCGCAGCCCGGCCCGCGCGACCTGCGCGTGGCGGTGCGCGCAGTGGCGGTGAACCCCGTCGACACCAAGGTCCGCCGAGGCGTGGCCACCGACGGCCCGCGCGTGCTGGGCTGGGATGCGGTCGGCATCGTCGATGCGGTGGGCAGCGAGGTGACCCTGTTCCAGCCCGGCGATGCGGTCTACTACGCTGGCGTCATCGATCGCCCGGGCAGCAATGCCCAGTACCAGTTGGTGGACGAACGCAGCGTCGGCCGCAAGCCGGCCAGCCTCGATGACGCCGCTGCCGCCGCACTGCCGCTGACCGCGATCACCGCCTGGGAGCTGCTGTTCGACCGCCTGCGCATTCCCGAGGACGGGGGCGAAGGCCAGACCCTGCTGGTGATCGGCGCTGCCGGTGGTGTCGGCTCGATCCTGGTGCAGTTGGCGCGGAAGCTCACCAGGCTGACCGTGATCGGCACCGCCTCGCGCCCGGAGACCCAGGACTGGGTGTATGCGATGGGCGCCCACCATGTGATCGACCACCGCCTGCCACTGGCCGAGGGCCTGGCGCGGCTGGGCATCAGCGAGGTGCAGCACGTGGCCAGCCTGACCCATTCCGACCAGCACTACGCGCAGATCGTGGAGCTGCTGGCGCCGCAAGGGCAGTTCGGCCTGATCGATGACCCGGGCCAGGTGGATGTGATGGCGCTCAAGCGCAAGGCGTTGTCACTGCACTGGGAATCGATGTTCACCCGCCCGCTGTACCGGACGGCGGACATGCAGCGCCAGCACGACCTGTTGAACCGGGTGGCCGAGCTGATCGATGCCGGCGTGCTGCAGACCACGCTGGGCGAGCACTTCGGGCGCATCGACGCGGCCAACCTGCGCCGTGCCCATGCGCTGCTGGAGAGCCATCGCGCCAAGGGCAAGATCGTGCTGGAAGGCTGGTAAGGCTCCTGTAGAGCCGAGCCCACGCTCGGCTGCCGTTCGCGCGTGGGCGTCAGCCGAGCATAGGCTCGGCTCTACGGAGCTTCATCCACACATGGCGTGGATCAGCCGTGTCGACCAGGGTCGACACCTACCAACAGCTGCGGAAACCACCGCTCACGCCACGCCGTTGTCGACGTGTTCGGCGAAACCGGGCTGCTCTCGCAGGCGCTCGAACCATGCGACGAGGTGGGGCAGCGCGGGCTTGCTGCCCGGCGTGCTGCGCCAGCGTTGGGTCGACAGCCCCAGCACGATATCTGCAAGGGTGAAGGTGCTGCCCGCCACATAGGCATCGGTGGCGGCCAGCTGGGCTTCAAGCACACCCATCAGCCGGTTCCACTGCGCCAGGCTGGCCTCGGCGCGGGCATCGTCCGGATAGTCCGGATGCTGGCGCACGCGCGCCATGAACACGTGGCGCCAGGCACTGTTGAGATCGCTGGCCTGCCAGTCCATCCACTGCTCCACCCGCGCACGGGCCTGCGCCGCACGTGGCAGCAGATCCTCGCGTCCGGCGCGCGCGGCAAGGTAGCGGCAGATGCTGTTGGATTCCCACAGTACGAAGTCGCCATCGCGCAGCACCGGCACCTGCCGGTTGGGGTTCAGCGTGGCCAGCAGGTCCGGCGGGGGGGCCGGCTCGTGATGCAGGGGCAGATCCAGCCCCGCGCACAGCCACAGTACCTTGCGCACGTTGATGGAAGTGGGCTTTCCGTATAGAGCGGGCATGGTCCTGACGCAGCAGCTGAGACTCGGCCAGCCTACACTTGCCCCATGCAAACCGAATACCTGCTCATTGCCGGCCTTCTATTGGCCGTGCTCATCCTGCAACTGGTCGCCCTGCTGCGCCGTCCGCCGCATGACCGCCTGGAACAGGCCGTGCGCGAGGAGGCCCGCGCCGGGCGCAGCGAACTGCGCGAACAGCTCGATGGCTTCGCCCGCGCGCTGACCGATCTGTCCACCCGCACCGACCAGCGCCTGGACCTGCTGCGCGAAGCGCTGGGCGAAGATGCCCGCAAAGCCCGCGCTGAAGTGGCCGACAGCCAGCAGCGCGGCGCAGCGTTGATGGGGCAGCGGCTGCAGGAACTGCGCGGCCAGCTGGAGACCTTCGGCCAGCAGCAGGAGGCACGCATCCATGCGTTTGGCCAGCAGCTGCAGGAGCTCACTGCGCGTACCGATACCCAGCTCGGGGCGCTGCGCCAGACCCTGGTGGACGATGCACGCAAGGGCCGCGAGGAGGGCGCGCAGTCGCAGCAGCGCCTGACCGACAGTCTGGGCCTGCGCCTGCAGGAACTGACCCAGCGCAACGAGCAGCGCATCGCCGAGATGCGTGCCACGCTGGAGGAACAGCTGCGCGCGCTGCAGAACGACAACGCCCAGAAGCTGGAGCAGATGCGCCACACCGTGGACGAGAAGCTGCAGTCGACGCTGGAAACGCGGCTGGGCAACTCCTTCAAGCTGGTCTCCGAGCGCCTGGAACAGGTGCAGCGTGGCCTCGGCGAGATGCAGCAGCTGGCCACCGGCGTGGGCGACCTCAAGCGCGTGCTGACCAACGTCAAGAACCGCGGCAGCTGGGGCGAAGTGCAGCTGGAGAACATCCTCGAGCAGACACTCACCCAGGAGCAGTACGCGCGTGCGGTGAGGGTGCGCCCGGATAGTGGCGAGATGGTCGATATCGCCGTGCGCCTGCCGGGCCGCAGCAGCGACGACACGCCGGTGTGGCTGCCGATCGACTCCAAGTTCCCGCGCGAGGATTACGAGCGCCTGCTGGACGCACAGGAACAGGGCGATGCCGAGGGCGTGCGCCTGCAGGGCATCCAGCTGGAGCGCGCGGTGCGCGTGCAGGCCAAGTCGATCTGCGACAAGTACATCGTGCCACCGCACACCACGGACTTCGCGGTGATGTTCCTGCCCACCGAAGGCCTGTATGCCGAGGTGATCCGGCGCCCGGGCCTGGTCGACCTGCTGCAGCGCGAGCACCGTGTGGTGGTGGCCGGACCGACCACGGTCACCGCGTTGCTCAACAGCCTGCAGATGGGCTTCCGCACCCTGGCCATTGAAAAGCGATCCAGCGAAGTGTGGGGCCTGCTGGGTGCGGTCAAGAGCGAGTTCGGGAAGTTCGCCGGCATCCTGGAAAAGGCCGAGAAGCAGATCACTACCGTTGGCCGCAGCATCGGGGAGGCCAGCCGCAAGACCCGTACCATCGAACGCCGCCTGCGTGGCGTGGAGTCGCTGGCGTCCGAACAGGCGCAGTCGCTGCTCGGCGACCTGGCCGAGGGTGATGCGGTGGCCGAGGAGGAAGGCAGTGACGGCGAGGGCGACGAAGCCTGAGCCACACTGACACGCCGCCTGCATCGCCGATGGGTATGCTGGCGGCCTGTCCGCTTCGACCAGGTACCGCCATGCGCCTGTCCCGCTTCACCAGCCTTGTCCTGACCGCGCTGCTCGCCGCCTGCAGCAGCACGCCAACGACCGTGGACACGACCACGCAGGCCGCCTCCAGCACCCCCGAAGCGGACGAGGCGTACCGCGAAGCGCGCGACGTGGACTGCCAGGCCGCCGGTGGCACCCTGCAGCGGCTCGGCCGGCTGCAGCGCGAGCAGTGCGTGATTCCCTATGCCGACGCCGGCAAGGCCTGCAGCCGCAAGAGCGACTGCAGCGGCCAGTGCCTGGCCACGGGCGACGTGGCCGCCGGCAGTGCCGTCACCGGTACCTGCCAGCGCGACGTGCGCCAGAACTTCGGTTGCCGCCAGCGCATTGATGACGGCAAGGCGCAGGGCACGATCTGCGTGGATTGAATCCTGCCTGTAGAGCCGGGCCCACGCTCGGCTGATGCCACAGCAGCCGAGCGTAGGCTCGGCTCTACAACCGCGCGCACAGCGCTATGCTGGTGGGCCATTTCCCGCTGTTGCCGGAGCCCCACGTGAGCACCCCGATCCAGGACATTTCCCTCACCACCATCGACGGCCAGCCGTCCTCGCTTGCCGACTACCAGGGCAAGGTGCTGCTGCTGGTCAACGTCGCCTCCAAGTGCGGCCTGACCCCGCAGTACGAAGGCCTGCAGGCGCTGTATTCGGAAAAGCACGCGCAGGGCCTGGAAGTGCTGGGCTTCCCCGCCAACAACTTCCTCGGCCAGGAGCCGGGCAGCGAGGCGGAAATCCAGCAGTTCTGCCAGCTTACCTACGACGTCAGCTTCCCGATGTTCTCCAAGATCAGCGTGGCCGGTGACGACACCCACCCTCTGTATCAGCAGCTGACCGCCGCCCAGCCGCAGTCGATCGGCGAGGGTCCGCTGCGTGAGCGCCTGGCGAGCAAGGAGATTCCGATCCACGCAGCGCCGGCAGTGCTGTGGAACTTCGAGAAGTTCCTGGTTGGCCGCGACGGCGAGGTCATCGCCCGCTTCGCCCCGGACGTGGCTGCCGATGACGCGCGCCTGCGCGACGCTATCGAGGCCGCGCTGGCGGCTTGAGGAAAGCGTGCCAACCGAGGTTGGCATCTGCCGGAAAGAAAAACCCCGCCGAAGCGGGGTTTTTCATGCGCTGCAGGCTGGACTCAGTGCGTCCACTGCGGCATCGGCATCGCATCGACCGGGATCGGCGAATTGGCATCGTCGTGGCCACGGTCGCGCTTGCTGCGCAGATCGTTCTCGATCTGGTAGTTGCGGCGCTGCATCCACGCATCGCGGACCAGCGAGTACTCGTCCACGGCGGTGTCACGCAGGTCGTCGACCGCCAGCAGCTGCGCGCGGGTATCCACCAGCTGCAGGCCCTGCAGGCCGATGCGGACCTTGTCCTCCTCGATGCGGCGGATCGGCGACAGCGGAATGTCACCGGCCAGGCCGAATACATCGCGTACGGTGCGCGGGCCGAAGAACGGCAGTTCCACGTAGCGCGAACGCCGCCAGCCCCACGCACCCAGGGTCTGGCCGAAGTCTTCATTGCGGCGCGGCACCATCGCCTTGCTGGCCGGATCGAACAGGCCACCGATGCCCAGCGTGCTGTTCATCAGAAAGCGGCCGAGGCTGTCCCAGGCATCGGCACCGCGGCCCTGCAGCAGCTGGTTGGTGATGGTCACCGGTGCCCGCAGGTTGCTGAAGAAGTTGCTGACGCCGGTGCGGGCGAAGCGCGGCACTACGTGGGTGTAGGCCGTGGCCAGCGGACGGGCAATGCCGCGGTCGACCGCGTTGTTGAACTTGTGCACCTTGCGGTTGAACGGTTCCCATGGGTCGTAGGCTGCCGCACTGCCGGTGTTGCCGCTGCCGCCATAGAGGGCATCGAAGTCGTCATCACCACCGGGGGCGGTCGCCGCTGCGGCCCTGGCCGCATCGGTGTCGGCGCCGCGGGCCGGTACGGAGGGTGGCGTGGCCGGTGCAGGGGCGGCAACCACGGCTGCGGCCGGCGCGGCATCAATCGTAGCGGTATCGGCGGTGGGGGCGGAGGCCTCGGCGACGGTGCTGGCCGGGACCACGGTACTGGCTGCCGGTGCATCGCTGCGTGCGGGCTTGCCGGCGCAGGCGGTCAGCGCGGCGGCCAGGACGATCAAGGGGAGAGTGCGTACGACGTTCATGTCAGCTCGCAGCAGAAGTAGCGTTGAAATCCAGATCGGGCGACAGCCGGTAGGCTGCGCTCAGCTCGTTGTAGCCGGCCGGCGCGCCGGAGACGACCAGTGGGTGACCGCTCCTGCGCGCGCGTGCCGCCAGCTCGGCCAGCAGCGCCAGGCCGGCGCTGTCCACGCGGTCCACCTCGCCCAGCTCCAGCCGTGACAGCTTTGCCGGCAGGGCCTGCAGCTGCGGCCACAGCGAGATCACCGCGGCACGGTCGAGCACCCCGCGCAGGCGCAGGGTGTCGCCTTCCAGCAGTGCCAGTGCGTTACTTGCCATTGCCCGCGGGCCCGGCCTGCATGCTGCCGCTGTGCAGTTCGCTGGCCACCTGCTTGATGCCCTTCTGGCGCAGCGGGGTATCGAACTGGTTGCGGAAGGTCTGCACGTAGGAAATGCCTTCAATGTTGACGTCGAAGATCTTCCACTGGCCGTTCACGTTGCGCATCCAGTACTCGACCGGAGTCGGCTCGTTGCCGGCGCGCACCAGTTCGGTGCTGACACGCACGCCACGATTGCCCGGCAGCGGGCTTTCACCCTTCAGGCGGAAGCTTGGCTTGCCCTGGATGTTGAGCAGGGTCGAGCCGTAGCGCTGCATCAGGCTGTCGGCCATCGCATCGGCGAACAGCTTGATGTCGGCGTCGGAAGCGCCGCGGGCGTGCGGGCCCAGCACCAGACGCGCGGCGTAGTCGCGGTCGAAGGTGCGGGTCAGTTCGCTGTCGATGTAGCTGCGCAGGCTGGCCGGGTTGCTGGTGAACTCGCTCTTGCGCTGCTGCAGCGTGGACAGGATGCGGCTGCTGGCATCGATCACCACCTTGCCGGCCTGGCTCTGCGTTGCGGCAGCGGCAGGTGCGGCGGCCTGGGCCTGGGCCAGGAACGGGGTGGCCGCCAGCAGCGCCGAGGCGAGCAGGGCCGGGATCAGTTTCATTTTCATGGTTGCGGTTCCGTTGCAGGCGCCTGCGCGCCATCGTTGGGCTTCTGAGCAGTGCCGCCACCGGCGCCGCCACTGAACATGTACTTGCCGACCAGCTGGATCAGGTCCACGGCCGGCTGGGTGAAGACGATCTCGTCGCCGGCCTTCAGCACGTCCGGGTCACCGCCCGGCTGCAGACCGATATAGCTCTCGCCGAGCAAACCACTGGTGAAGATGCCGGCCGAGGTGTCCGCCGGCAGGTCCTTGACCTTGCTGTCCATGCGCAGCGTCACGATGGATTCGAACTTCACCGGGTCCAGGTCGATCGAAGCGACCTGGCCGACGGTCACGCCGCCGATCTTCACCGGCGCCTGCTTGCGCAGCTGGCCGACCTGGGAGAAGCGCGCCTTCAGGTCATAGCCCTCACTGCCCCAGCTCCAGCGCTGGTTGGTCGAGGCCACGGCCAGCACCAGCAACGAGGCCAGAGCCAGCAGCAGGAAGGCGCCGACAGAGAATTCAAGTCTGGGACCGCGGATGGCCATGTGGATTACCTGATCGAGTCGTGGTGGCCGCGCGCGCCTGCGCACCGCCGGTGGAGGGGTTAGGTGAACAACATTGCCGACAGCACGAAGTTGAACATCAGCACCAGCAGCGAGGCGTTGACCACCGCACGGGTGGTCGCCACTGAAGTGCCTTCAATGGTCGGCTCGGCGTGGAAACCAACATAGGCGGCCACCAGCGCGGCAGTGCCGCCGAAGATCGCCGACTTCAGCATCGCCACGCCGAAGTCGTCCCAGAAATCCACGCTGTTGCGCAGCGCCGACCAGAACACGCCGTTGTCCAGGCCCAGCACGTGCACGGCTTCGAAGTAGCTGGCGCTGATCGCCAGCGAACAGAAGATGCCGGTCAGCAACGGCACGGTCAGCACCGCCGCCCAGAAGCGCGGCGCTACCGCCTTGGCCACTGGGTCGATCGCCATCAGCTCCAGCGCCTTGATCTGGTCGGTGGCACGCATCAGGCCCAGTTCGGCCGCGATCGAGCTGCCGGCGCGGCCGATGAACAGCAGCGCGGTCAGCACCGGTGCCAGCTCGCGATACAGCGACAGGCCGAGCAGGGTCGACAGCGCGTCGGCCGCACCGAAGGTGGTCAGCGTGCGGTAGCCCTGCAGCGTCAGCACCAGGCCGACAAAGGCACCGCCGACGGCGATGATGGGCAGCGAGCGCGCGCCGATCTTGTAGATCTCGCGGGTCAGCTCGGCAAGGAAATCACGCGTGGGCAGCGAACCGCGCAAAACGGTCAGCGAGAACAGGCCGGCGCGGCCAAGCGAACGGGTGGCTTGGACGAACGGCATCAGGCGACCCTCGCGCGCGGCGCGGCATCGAACGGGATGGGGCCATCGGGCTGGCCATGCAGGAACTGCCGCAGCAGCGGGTCCTGGCTGGACTGCAGCGCCTCGGGCGTGCCCTGGAACACGATGCCGCCATTGGCAATCGCGATCACCTGGTCGCAGATCGGCAGGGTCTCGTGCACGTGGTGGCTGACGATGATGCTGGTCAGGCCCAGGCTGTGGTTGAGGCGCTGGATCAGGCTCATGATCACCCCGGAGGCGATCGGATCCAGCCCGGTCAGCGGCTCGTCGTAGATCATCAGCGGCGGGTCCAGCGCCAGCGCACGGGCCAGCGCCACACGGCGCGCCATGCCGCCGGACAGCTCGCGCGGCCAGGCATCGGTGGCGGCCAGCAGGCCCACCGCATGCAGCTTCATTTCCACCAGGCGGCGCAGCACGGCGGTCGGCAGGCGGGTGTGCGTGCGCAGCGGCAGGGCGACGTTTTCGGCCACAGTGAGGTCGGTCAGCAGGCCATTGCCCTGCAGCAGCACGCCCACGCTCTTGCGCATTTCCAGCAGTGCGCCGCTGTCATGCGGGATCGGCTTGCCGAACAGGGTGACCTCGCCGGCGACCGGGCGCAGTTCGCCGGTCAGCGCCGCCAGCAGGGTCGACTTGCCGCTGCCGGACGGACCGAGCACGGCAGTGATGCTGCCCTTGGGCACCTGCAGCGACACGTCGCGCAGGATCGTGCGCCCGCTCCGGTCGATGCGGACATTGGATAACTGCACCAGACTGGAGGTGGAAGCCGACATGGGCACCATTAACGTTTTTTAGACATCGAAGGATCGGGCCCGTCGGCTGAACATAAGCAGACTGGACGGTCCAGTATTGTTGCACGGCAAGGCCTCGCGTAGGCCGGGACAATCGGCCGGCGGGCCGGAACAATCCGTACCGCTGGCGTGCCAACCATTGAATACTGCCTGCCGTGCTGCACACTGTGCATGATGAGTGACCCGGGCAGCGATTTCCGCCTCTACCATTCCAATTCCCTGGACGTGCTGGCCGCGCTGCTGGCGCGCAACGTGCGTGTGCCGGTGCAGGGCCAGCCGCTGCTGGCGCCGGAAGTGGTGCTGATCCCGCAGGTGGCGATGCGGCGCTGGCTGCAGGCGACACTGGCCGCGGAATTCGGCGTCGCCGCCAACCTCCAGTTCCTGACCCCCGGCGAGTTCGTGGCGCGCGCGCTGAAGGCCAACGTCAGCGGTGAGCAGGACGATCTGGACGCCGCCGGCCTGCACTGGAAGCTGTACCAGGCGCTGCGCGATCCGTCGCTGCTGGCGCAGCCACCGATGCGCGCGCTGCAGTCGTATCTTGCCGGCGATGATGCTCTGAAGCCGTGGGCGCTGGCCGGCGAGCTGGCCTCGGTGTTCGAGAAGTACCAGGCCTGGCGGCGTGACTGGCTGCTGCGCTGGGCGGCGGGGGCCGATCCGGCCGATCCGCAGGCAATCCTGTGGCGCACCATCACCCGGGGCCACGACTACCGCGCCCGCCGCATCCAGGAGTACCTGGACCGCTTCGAAGGCGCCGGCCAGCCGCTGCCGCAAGGCCTGCCGCCGCGCATGTCCGCGTTCGCGACGCTCAACATCTCGCCCGACGTGCTGCGGGTGATGGCCACCCAGGCCCGGGTAGGCGAGCTGCACTTCTACATGCCCACCCCGGTGCAGTCGTACTGGGGAGATCTGCAGACGCTGGCCGAGCGCCTGCGCAGTGGCGCACCGGATCCCTTCGGTGAAGCGGCCGGCGAGAACCGGCTGCTGGAAGCGTGGGGTGCGGCCGGGCGCGACTTCATGGCGGTGCTGGGCAGTTACGAGGTGGTGCATCCGGCCGGCGAAATCGCCGCCTATTCCGATCCGGAGGAGGACACCGGGCCAAGCCTGGACGAAGGTGGCCTGTCCGACAGCCTGCTGCATCGCCTGCAGCGTGACCTGTTCCACCGTCGCGCGCTGCCCTCGGGTGAACTGCGCGACGGCCTGCGCAGCGACGACCCCAGCCTGCAGGTACACGCCTGCCACACCCGCCTGCGTGAGTTGCAGGTACTGCACGACCAGCTGCGCAGCCTGCTGCAGGACCCGCGCTTCGACCCGCCGCTGCAGGCGCGCGAGATCGCGGTGCTGGCGCCGGACATCGATCCCTATGTGCCGTACCTGGAAGCGGTGTTCGGCGGTCGCGGCGGCGAGGAGGAACACATTCCGTATGCCCTGGCCGACAGCAGTCCGCTGGCGGGCGAGCCGCTGGCCGATGTGTTCGTGCATCTGCTGGGCCTGCCGGTCTCGCGCTTTGGCCTGAACGAAGTGCTGGACCTGCTGGCCAGCGCGCCGCTGGCCGAAGCGGCCGGGCTGGAAGCGGTGGACTTCGACCGCCTGCATGGCTGGCTGCAGCAGGCCGGCGCACGCTGGGGCCTGGACGCAAGACACCGCAACCAGCACCAGGCACCGGCCGACGACGCCTACACCTGGCAGTTCGCGCTGGATCGCCTGGTACTCGGCCATGCCACCGGCAGCGAGGCCGACGTGGCCGGCGTGGCGCCGTGGATCGAACTGGAAGGCGGCGCGCTGGACGCGCTGGACCGGTTGCTGCGCCTGCTGCGCGTGCTGGCGGTCTACCAGCGACGCCTCGGCGAGCTGCTGACACCGGCGCAGTGGCGGCAACGCCTGCTGTCGCTGCTGGATGCACTGCTGCCCACCGCGCCCAGCTCGCCCAACAGCCAGCGCGCGCTGGAGCGCCTGCGCAAGCTGCTCAACCAGTTCGCCGACGATGCCGCCAAGGCCGGTTTCGAAGACGGCGTGCCGCCGGAGGTGGTGCGTTCGCACTTCGCCGGCGTACTGGGGGAGGCCGATACGCGCGCACCGCTGCTGACCGGTGGCATCAGTTTCGGCCGCATGGTGCCGATGCGGCTGCTGCCGTTCCGGGTGATCTGCGTGCTCGGCCTCAACGATGGCGATTTCCCGCGCCGGGACCCGGCCGCGGGCCTCAACCAGCTCACCGCCGAGCAGGATACGCCGCGCCGCCGTCCGGGCGACCGCTCCACCCGCGAGGATGACCGCTTCCTGTTCCTGCAGCTGTTCGCGGCCGCGCAGGAGGTGTTCTATCTCAGCTATCTCGGCGCCGATCCGCGCGATGGCAGCGTGCGTGAGCCGTCGGTGCTGGTCAGTGAACTGATCGATGCCGCCGCCGGGTATCACCTCGATCCGCCGGCGGCGGTCCGCGATTTCACCGTGCGCCACGCACTGCAGCCGTTCTCACCGGCTGCCTTCGGCGATGGCGATCCACGTCGCTTCAGCTATCGCCGCCAGTGGCATCCGGCTGCCGGGCGCCTCAGCGGCCAGCGGGGCGACCTGCAGCCGTGGTTCGATGCACCGTTGCCGCCGCCGCTCGACGATGCGGTGGAAGACGAGGTCGCACTCGATACCCTGCGTCGTTTCCTGTGCGACCCGGCCGGGCAGTTCCTCGCTCAGTCGCTGGGCCTGCGCCTGGCCGACGAGGTGGAGGAGGTGGATGACCTGGAACCGCTGGTGCTGTCCGCGCGCGGACCGGAAAAGCGCAGTGTGCAGGCGGCGGTGGTACGCGCCACGCTCAGCGGCGATGCCGAGCCGTTGTACCCGCGGTTGCGCGCGCGCGGCTTGCTGCCGTCGGGTCCATTGGGCGAGCGCCAGTTCGAGGTGGAGCAGTTGAAGACACGCCCGTATGCCAGTGCGCTGCTGGGCTGGATGCAGGGCGAACCACTGGAAAGCCGTCGCTACGAAGTGGACATCGATGGCGTGCGCCTGCATGGCCGCGTGGCCGATCGGCATCCCGAAGGGCTGGTGCGCCTGCGTGCCGGCACACTCAATGGCAATGCAGTGATCCGCCACGGCCTGGACTGGCTGCTGGCGAACGCGGCGGGCGATGCGCTGCCGCTTGTGCAGTTCCATGATGGTGGCGACGCCGGTCCCGGCCCGCATGTACTGCCGGCACTGAGCGTTCCCGCTGCACGTGCGGCGCTGCGTGCGCTGCTGCAGCTGCGCCAGCGTGGCCTGCGCGAGCCGCTGCGCTTTGCCCCGTACACCGGCTGGGTGCTGTACAACGCGCCGGCAGAAAAGCAGCGCAGCGAAGGCTGGAAGCAGTGGCACGGCAGCGACCGCAGCTGGGGTGAATCCAGCAGCGACGCCTGGCAGCTGCTGCTGCGCGGTGCCGACCCGTTCGCCACCGATGCCGGCTACGCCGACCTGCTGCGCAACAGCCAGCTGGTCTTCAGCGCGGTGCGCGAAGGCCGCGCTCTCGGCGCCGAAGCACGCCAGGAGGGCAACGCATGAACACCGCCATCGCCGAAGACGGCATCGAATCCCTCAGCCGCGATCCCTATCTGGCGCTGCCGCTGGAGGGCATCCGGCTGATCGAAGCCAGCGCCGGCACCGGCAAGACCTTCACCCTGGCCACGTTGTTCACCCGCCTGGTGGTGGAGCAGGGCCTGCGCATCGGCCAGATCCTGGCGGTGACCTTCACCGATGCCGCCACCCAGGAACTGCGCAAGCGCATCCGTGAGCGCCTGGCGCTGGCCGCGCGCCTGGTCGACCTGGAAGCGGCCGACGGTGAAGCACCGGAGGTGCGATTGACCCGCGACGTGCTGCAGCGCCATCTGCAGGGCGGCACCGAGAGCGCCGCCGCACTGAAACGCCGCCTGCAGGTGGCCGCAGACGAGATCGACCTGGCGTCCATCTTCACCATCCACGGCTTCTGCACCCGCGTGCTGCGCGAGCATGCGCTGGAAAGCGGCCACACCTTTGATCCGCCGGAACTGCTGGCCAGCGACCGTGAGCTGCTGGAGGAGCTCGCGGCCGATCTGTGGCGCGTGCATGCCAACGACCCGGCCACGCTGGAGCCGCTGACCTGGCTGTGGTCCAACCCGGATGCGCTGGCGGCCGATCTGCGCGCGTTGCTGGCTACGCCGCCTCTGCACCCGTTGCCACGGCCGGTGGCGCTGGCCGATCCACACCCAGCATTGCAGGCCACCGCCGCCGAACTGCAGCAGGCGCTGCGCGAGCATGGCGAGCAGTTCTTCATCGACCTCTGCGATGCGGTCGACAACAAGTGGCTCAACGGCGTGTCCTACAAGCTGGGCTGGCTGCATCCGCTGGGCCGGCAGCTGCTGGCCTGGGCCGAGCGCGCCGACCCGCGCGAGCTTCTGATCAGCGAACGCCTGCCGGCGCTGCTGCCGGAGGCGTTGGCCGCCAAGACCAACAAGAAATTCGCCGAGCGCACGCCGTCGTCGCCATTGCAGGCACCGTTGGCGCGCTATGTCGTGCTGCTGGCCGAACGCGATGCCTGGTTGCGTGCCACCGCATTGAATTTCCTGCACGCGCTTCGCGCCGACGCCACGCAGCGGCTGCAGGCACTGAAGCGCGTCCGCCGGGTGCAGACCTACGACGATCTGATCGATGGCGTAGCGCTCGCCCTGGAAGGCCCGCAGCGACTGACGCTGGTCAGGCAGTTGCGCGCGCAGTACCGCATCGCGCTGGTTGATGAGTTCCAGGATACCGACGATCGCCAGTGGGGCATCTTCCACACCGTGTTCGGTGATTCGCCGGAGGTGCGCGAGCTGGGCCTGGCACCGGCGTTGTTCCTGATCGGCGACCCCAAGCAGGCGATCTACGGCTTCCGCGGCGGTGATATCCACACTTACCTGAAGGCCAAGCAGGTGGCGCAGCAGGCGCCGGTACTGGACCAGAACTTCCGCTCGCGACCCGCTGTGCTGCGCGCGCTGCAGGCGCTGTACGACAACGCTGGCGAAGACGCCTTCCTCGAACGCGACATCCAGTTCGAGCCGGTGCGGCCCGGTGGCGTGCGCAGCGATGCGGACTACCAGCGCGACGGCCATGCCGCTGCGGCGCTCACCCTGCGCGTGCTGCGCAGTGGCGGTGACAAGGCGATGAGCGCCGATGCCTCGCGCGATGCGGCGACCCAGGCCTGCGTGGCCGCGATTCACCAGATCCTGGTCGAGGCGCGTGCGGGCAATGCCGTGTTGCGTGGGCGCCCGGTGCAGCCTGGTGACATCGCGGTGCTGGTGCGCTCGCATCGCGAGGCCACCCTGGTGCAGCGCGCACTGGCCGCGGTCGGCATTCCGGCAGTGGCAGCCGGCAAACAGAGCCTGTTTTCCACGCCTGAAGCGCGTGATCTGCGTGCGCTGCTGCTGGCACTGCTGCAACCGGCCGACGAGGGCCGCCTGCGCGCAGCGCTGGCCACGGTACTGCTCGGCCAGCGCGCAAGTGCGATTGCGGCGATGGAACGCGACGGCGACCTGCAACGCGGGTTCCAGGCGCAGCTGCTGCACTGGCGAGAGCGCTGGCAGCGCGGCGGGCCGTTCGCGGTGATCGCCGATGTCTGTGCCGCGCAGGGCGAGCGTCTGCTGGCGCTGATCGATGGCGAGCGCCGCCTGACCAATTACCTGCAGCTGGGTGAACTGCTGCAGGAGGCCTCGGCGCAGGCGCTGGGCATGCATGGCCTGCTGGACTGGCTGCAGGGGCAGATGGCCAGCGCCGACCAGGATGACGAGCAGCAGCTGCTGCGCCTGGAATCGGATGCGCGCCGCGTGCAGATCATCACCCTGCACAAGAGCAAGGGCCTGGAGTATCCGCTGGTGTTCCTGCCCTTCGTCGGCATCGACGGCGGCGCACCGAACACGGCCTCGCACTGCACGGTGCATGTGGGCGGCCAGCGCCAGCTGCACTGGAAGCTGGACAAGGACGAGGCCTGGGAAGCGGCCACCGCGCAGCGCGAACGCGAGCAGCGCGCCGAGGATGCGCGCCTGCTGTATGTGGGACTGACCCGCGCCGAGCATGCGCTGTGGATCGCCGTGGGTGATCTGGCCGGGCTGGGCAAGACGCGGCTGGCGCCGCTGCTGGGTGACCTGCAGGCGCTGCGCGCGCTCGCCGATGTGCACATCGATGACAGCGAGGCGCCGGCCACGCTGCCGCAGCTGGCGGCCGAAGTGGAAGGTGAGCTTCCAGCCGTGCGTGCACTGACCCGGCGCGTGCCGCACGACTGGTGGGTGTACAGCTTTACCCAGCTGGCCCACGCAGATGCAGGCGTTGGCAGCGATATCGAAGCGGCCGCCACCGAGCTGCCGGCACCGGCCGCCGACGAACCGGCCGGCCCGGAACTGCCATTGGAACCGGCGCTGCCTGAACCCACCGCGTCCGCCGAGGACAACGCCCCGCTCGATCCGCGCTTCATGGGCAGTCGCTTCGGCAACGTGCTGCATGAGGCAATGGAGAACGTCGACTTTGCTGCATGGGCTGACTGGCAGCCGGGCCTGGAAGCGCCCGAGGGGCAGGCCGAGGTACTGCGCAAGGCGCTGCACGACGAAGGCTATGCCGACGTCGACCTGGACGACGGCGTGGCGGTGCTGGTGCCGCTGGTTGGCCACACCCTGACCGTGCCGCTGCCCGAAGGCGGCGCGCTGCACAGCCTGGGAGAAGGCGAGCGCCGCGCCGAAATCGACTTCCATTTCGCCATCGAACCAACCACGGTGCCGGCCCTGCTGCAGGTGCTGCATGCGCACGGCATTTCCAGTGGCCGGCGCGGCTTCGGCCAGCGCCGCCGCCTGGAAGGGCTGATGACCGGCATGATCGACCTGACCTACGTGCGCGACGGGCGCTGGTACGTGCTCGACTACAAATCCAACCGCCTGCCCGGCTACAGCCCGGACCTGCTGGCCATTGCCATGCGCCACAGCGAATACGACCTGCAGGCGCTGATCTACACCGTGGCCCTGCATCGCTGGCTGCGCTTCCGCCTGGGCGCGGCCTACGACTACGAGCGCGACATGGGCGGCATCCGCTACCTGTTCTGCCGCGGCCTGGATGGCACCGGCAATGGCGTGCATGTGGACCGTTTCCCGCTGGCGTTGGTGGATGCACTGGATGCGTTGTTTGCCGGTGGCGAGCAGGCCCAGGCCGAACTGGCCGCACGTGCCCGCGGAGCCAGCGCATGAGCCTGCTGAAGGAACTGCACCAGAAGGGCCAGCTGCGCACTCTCGATCATGCATTGGCGACCAGCCTGCAGCGGCTGCGCGACGACACGCCCGAGAGCGTGGCGCTGGCTGCCGCGCTGGCTTCGCTGGCGGTGTCGCTGGGCCACGCCGCATTCGACCCCGCGCAACCGCAGCGGTTGCTGGAAGGCGTGCCCGAGTGGCCTGCCGCGCAGGCCTGGCTGGCGCAGCTGCGCGCATCGCCATGGGTGGCCACACCGGAGCAGGCTGACGCCATCGCCGAGGATGCGCCGCTGGTGCTGGAAAACGGCCTGCTCTACCTGCGCCGCTACCGCGAGTACGAGCGCCAGCTGGCGGCCGGTCTGCAGCGCATCGGTCGGCATCCGCTGCCGGCGCCGGACATGGCGGCGCTGGTACCGCTGTTCGCGCAGCTGTTCCCGCAGGCATTGGACAGTGAAGATCACCAGGCACGCGCAGCCGGCGTGACCCTGCGCCATCCGCTGGCACTGGTCACCGGCGGCCCCGGCACCGGCAAGACCACCACCATCGCGCGCCTGTTGCTGCTGCTGGCGGCGCAGGCCCGGCATGCCGGCCAGCCGCTGCCCGAGGTGGCGTTGGCCGCGCCGACCGGTCGCGCTGCCGAGCGCATGGCCGAGAGCCTCCGCGTAGCCGTGCAACGGCTGCAGGAACAAGGAGTGGATGCGACGTTGTGCGCGGCATTGCCCAGTACCGGCACCACCCTGCATCGCCTGCTCGGCGTGATTCCCGATTCACCGCGCTTCCGCCACCACGCTGATAATCCACTGCCGGTGGATGTGGTGGTGGTCGACGAAGCGTCGATGATCGATCTGCCGATGATGGCCAAGCTGGTCGATGCGATCGCCAGTGGCACCCGGCTGATCCTGCTCGGCGACCCGGACCAGCTGCCGTCGGTGGAAGCCGGCGACGTACTCAGCGCGATCCTGCGCGCCAGCGGCGATGGCATCGGCACCCGCGCCGACGACGCGCAGGCACTGCATGGTCTGCTGGCGCCGGCCACCTTGCAGCCGCAGGCGGCACCACGCGCCTTTGCTGGCCGCCGCGTGCAGCTGCAGCGCGGTTACCGTCAGAGTGATGCGCTGGACCTGGCGCCGCTGGCGCATGCCGTGCGCGAAGGCGACAGCAGCACCGCATTGCAGCTGCTGCGCGGCGGGTCTCTGGCGGGCGTGCATTTCCACGAAGGCGAAGCCGATCCATTGCGTGGCCAACGCGAGCATCTGCTCGGCCACTGGCGCGCGCTGGCCGAGGCCGCTGATCCGGTAAGTGCCCTGCAGCAGGCCGGGCGCCTGCGCGTGCTGACCGCATTGCGCGAAGGCCCGCAGGGCGCGCGCGGGCTCAACAGCCGTATCGAACAGCTGCTGGCAGGCAACACCCCTGGCTACTTCCAGGGCCGCCTGCTGCTGGTCACCGAGAACAGCTACCGGCACCGCCTGTTCAACGGCGATATCGGCATCTGCCTGCGCGATGGCAGCGGCGCGATGGTGGCCTGGTTCCCCGGCGATACCGTCGACCAACCACGCGCCTTCCACCCCGCAGCACTGCCCGCGCACGAAAGCGCCTTTGCGATGACCGTGCACAAGGCACAGGGCTCGGAGTTCGATGAAGTGTGGTTGCAGCTGCCACGCCAGGACAGCCGCGTGCTGTCGCGCGAGCTGGTCTACACCGGCCTGACCCGTGCCCGCCAGGTGCTGCATGTGGCGGGCAGCGCAGAGGTGCTGCAGGCCGCATTGAAGCGGCATGCCAGCCGCCTCGGTGGTCTGGCCTGGCGGCTGGGTGCAGAAGAGGCGGCCGAAGCACCGGCACCCATCGAGCAACCCACGGTGCAGGGCCAGTTGTTCTGAACGGGGGTCGGATCCCGTTCCCACCGGGAACGGGCTCTGACCCCGGTCGCCCCGATGTCGCATTTGCCCTTTGATGACGCTGTCGGCGCTACCTATCCTGCGTTGCTACTCCACGACACAGGAACCGGCACATGGCGCTTATCGCCCTGGATGACCCACGCTGGGCCGAACTACAGCATGCCTATGGGGCTGCGGATGACATTCCGGAGCTGTTGGCCAATCTGAGTATTCCAAAGGGGGAGAGATCGGAAGACGATTCGATTGAAGACACCTGGGAGGAATTGTGGAGTAGCTTGTGCCATCAAGGGGATGTCTACAGCGCTTCGTTTGCAGCGGTGCCGCATATTGTTGACGTGCTTCTGCAGCAGCCAGAGCTCTTGATGTTTGACTTTGTTGGGCTGCCGGTCAAGATCGAAGTCGAGCGGAGGGAGGCTGGAATCTCAATTCCTGAATCCGTGGAGCCTCAGTACTCAGAAGCGCTCCAGAACCTTGCATGCTTCGCCGCAAGCGTAATCCTCGATAAACATGACAAGAGTATGAGTTCAGCGTTGCTGACAGCGCTTGCCCTGGCCCATGAGAACACGGGTGTCGCGCGGATGCTTGGGCAGATAACCGCCTACGAGGCTGATGAAGCGGTCGATCTGTTCCTGAATCGCTAGCCAGAAGCAGTCGAGCATGGCTCGACTCTACAAAAGCGTACTTCGATCATTTCCACGCTCATCCACGCATGGCGTGGATCTACTGCAGACCGCAGGAAACTGTCGAAGGCGGGGTGGGTCCGGTTGAGGGGGTGTGAGCGGCATGGATGCCGCGACCAAGCCCCCATGGATGAAGTGACCCCCGGGAGTTGGACGCCAGATCCAACCCCGAGGAATACATGCACAGATACGACGCTCGTTTCAAACTGCAGGTCGCCAAAGAGGCCTGCAAGACCTCCACATCAGTCAAAGCCGTTGCTCGTCGCCACAG